>JAFOEU010000072.1 GCA_017387685.1 Clostridia bacterium | reverse complement strand
CCAGCGAGGCAAGAGATAACGCAAAGGTCATCGAGAACATCATCGGCGACCTCACCCTCATCACCGGTCAGAAGGCAGTTCCCACCAAGGCTCGTAAGTCCGTCGCTAACTTCAAGGTTCGTGAAGGCATGGTCATCGGTGCAAAGGTTACTCTTCGTGGCGAGAGAATGTACGAGTTTGTTGACAAGCTCTTCAACTTCGCTCTCCCCCGCGTACGTGACTTCAAGGGTATCAATCCCGACGCTTTCGACGGCAGAGGAAACTATGCTCTCGGTCTTAAAGAGCAGCTTATCTTCCCCGAGATCGAGTACGACAAGATCGACAAGATCCGCGGTATGGATATCTGCTTCGTAACCACCGCTAACACTGACGAAGAGGCTCGCGCACTGCTTGCAGCGCTCGGCGCTCCCTTCGCAAAGAACTAATCAAGGAGGTAGGCAAAAATGGCAAAGAAGGCAATGATTAACAAGCAGCAGAAGGCACAGAAGTTCTCCACCCGTGAGTACAACCGTTGCAAGATCTGTGGCCGTCCCCACGCTTACCTTCGTAAGTACGGCATCTGCCGTATCTGCTTCCGCGAGCTGGCTTACAAGGGCCAGATCCCGGGCGTAAGAAAGGCATCCTGGTAAGAAATTACCAACCCCACACTATCGGCAGGAAATTAAGCTACGGCCCGATTTAACCGCCGATACGCCGCCGTTTGCCAACGGCAGCAAGATAAATTAAACTTGCATATGGAGGAAAATTGAAATGCAAATGTCAGACGTTATCGCCGATATGCTCACAAGAATCAGAAATGCTAACGATGCAAAGCATGCTACTGTGGACATTCCGGCATCCAACATGAAGAAGGCTATCGCCGAAATCCTCGTAAACGAGGGTTATGTTTCCGCTTTCGAGGTTATCGAAGACGGCAAGCAGGGTATCATCCGTGTCACCCTTAAGTACACCGGCAAGAAGCAGAAGGTTCTCCGCGGTATCCGCAGAGTATCTAAGCCCGGTCTCCGTATTTACGCAGGCTGTGAAGAGATGCCCCGTGTAATGAACGGTCTCGGCATCGCTATCGTATCCACCTCGAAGGGCATTATGACCGACAAGCAGGCTCGCAAAGAGAAGGTTGGCGGCGAAGTGCTCGCATTCGTATGGTAATTAGGAGGTAGTAAGATGTCTAGAATTGGTAGAAACCCCATTACCCTCCCCGCAGGCGTTGAAGTCAAGGCTGAGTGCGGTCTCGTAACCGTTAAGGGCCCCCGCGGAACTCTCACTGAGAAGATCTCTGAGAGAATGACTGTTAAGGTTGAGGCAGGCGTTCTTACTGTTGAGCGTCCCACCGATGAGAAGGCTGACAGAAGCCTCCACGGTCTCACCCGTACCCTCATCAATAACATGGTTATCGGCGTAACTGAAGGTTACACCCGCGTACTCGAGATTCACGGTACCGGTTACAGAGCAACCATGCAGGGTAACAACCTTCTCCTTTACGTAGGTCACTCCCTCGTAAACGGAAAGCCCCAGGCAAAGTTCACTATCGCTCAGCCCGAAGGCATCACCTTCGAGGTTGCAGAGAAGGTCGTTCCGATCACTATTACCATCAAGGGTAACAGCAAGCAGGCTGTAGGCCAGATCGCAGCAGTTATCCGCGGTAAGAGACCTCCCGAGCCTTACCACCAGAAGGGTATCCGTTACGCAGGCGAAAATGTCCGTCGTAAGGAAATGAAGAAGAAGAACTAAGAGAGAGGAGTAAAGAACAATGGTATCTAAGAAGGATAAGAACGCAGCTCGTATTAAGAGACATACCAGAGTCAGAGCAAAGATCTCCGGCACCACTGAGCGTCCTCGTCTCGCTGTTTATCGTTCCACTAACAATATCAGCGCACAGATCATCGACGATGTCAAGGGCATCACTCTTGTAAGTGCTTCTTCCTACGAGAAGGATTTTGAAGTTGGCGGCAACAAGGAAGCTGCTAAGAAGGTCGGCAAGCTCGTTGCCGAGAGAGCAATCGAAAAGGGTATCACCGAAGTCGTTTTCGACCGCGGCGGCTATCTTTATCACGGACGTGTATCGGAACTGGCTGACGGCGCTCGCGAGGGCGGCCTGAAGTTCTGAGTCTTCGGACTGACTTCCGGTTTGTACACTGTTCAACTAAAATTAATTGAACATTTCAGGAGATTAAAATGGCATTCAGAAACAATAATTACGAGGAAAAGCAGTATATTGAGAACCTCGTAGCACTGAACCGTGTTTCCAAGACCGTTAAAGGTGGACGTATCGCTCGTTTCGCTGCTCTTATGGTAGTAGGCGACGGCAACGGCCACGTAGGCGTAGGTATCGGCAAGGCTGCCGAAGTTACCGAGGCTATCCGCAAAGGTGTTGAAGACGCAAAGAAGAATATGATCACCGTTTCCCTTAAGGGCACCACCATTCCTCACGAGGTTACTGGTGTGTTCGGCGCAGGCAAGGTTCTCCTTAAGCCCGCAGCTCCCGGTACCGGTATCATCGCAGGCTCCAAGGTTCGTATGGTCCTTGAGGCAGCAGGCATTCACAACATTCGTGCAAAGTGCCTTCGTTCCAACAATCCTATCAACGTAGTAAAGGCAACTCTCACCGGTCTCTCCGAGCTCCGTACTGTAGAGCAGGTTGCTAACACTCGTGGTATCACCGCAGACGACGTTAAGGGAGGTACTCAGAAATGAAGAAAGTAACTCTCGTAAAGTCCCTCATCTGCGCTAAGCCGAATCAGAAGCTCACCGCTGCTTCTCTCGGCCTCAAGAAAATCGGCGACTTCGTCCTTCATCAGGAAGGTCCCGTACTTGACGGTAAGGTAAGAGTTATCTCCCACCTCGTATCCGTTGAGGATGTAGACTAAGGAGGAAGCAGAAATGAAACTTAACGAACTCAGACCCGCTGAAGGTTCCGTTCAGGAAAGATTCCGCAAGGGTCGCGGACCCGGCTCCGGCAACGGCAAGACCGCTGGCAAGGGCCACAAGGGACAGAATGCTCGCTCCGGCGGCGGTGTAAGACCCGGCTTCGAGGGCGGTCAGTTCCCCATTTACAGACAGCTTCCTAAGAGAGGCTTCAACAACAAGAGATTCGCTACCGTTTACGCAACCGTTAACGTAAGCGACCTCAACCGCTTCGAGGATGGCGCTATCGTTGATATCCAGACTCTTCTTGACGCTCGCGTAATCCGCAAGGCTCAGGACGGTCTCAAGGTTCTCGGCAATGGCGAGATCACCAAGAAGCTCACCGTAAAGGCTGCAAAGTTCTCTGCAGCAGCTAAGGAAAAGATCGAAGCAGCAGGCGGAAGTTGCGAGGAGGTATAAGGATGTTTGCGACATTCAAAAATGCCTGGAAGGTAGCTGAGCTCCGCTCTAAACTCCTGTTTACTCTGCTGATCCTCATCGTATACCGTCTTGGCGCGCAGATTCCCGTCCCCTTCATTGATCCCGATGCATATACGTACTTCACTACAAGTGCATCCGGCTCTATTTTCACTTACCTTAACCTGCTCTCGGGTGATGCTTTCGCAAAGGCAACTCTCTTTGCGCTTTCCGTATCTCCCTACATCACCTCCTCCATCGTTATCCAGCTTCTCACTGTTGCGATCCCCGCACTTGAGAGACTCTCCAAGAACGGTGAAGAGGGAAGAGCGATCATCACTAAGATCACCCGTTACACAACGGTAGGTCTTGCAGTTCTTACTGCAATCGGTTACCTTGCATATATGGAAGCTGCAGGTATGCTTCTTGCCGACGTTACTTTCTTCGGTAAGGTAGTTATCGTAGCTTGCTACTGTGCAGGTGCATCCATTATCATGTGGCTTGCTGAGAAGATCAACGATCACGGCATCGGCAACGGTGTTTCCATGATCCTCTTCGCAAACATTATCGCAAGCCTTCCTTCGATGCTCGGTCAGCTCTGGACCACCGTATTCAACGGTCCCTCTGCTTTCGCCGGCTTCAACCTTGGCGGTCTCTTCATCGCACTCTTCGCTGTTGTATTCGTATTTGCAAGCATCGTATTCATCGTTTGGTTCACCGAATCCGAGCGTAGAATTCCGATCCAGTACGCAAAGCGCGTTGTCGGCAGAAAGATGTACGGCGGTCAGTCCTCCAACCTTCCGATGAAGCTGAACATGAACGGCGTTATGCCTGTTATCTTCGCAAGCTCCATCGTATCCCTCCCTGCAACCATCGCAGCGTTCTTCCCGAACGGCGGTTTTGCCAACTTCATTAATAATTACTTCAATTATAATACTTGGCTCTACCTCATCATCAACCTGGCGTTGATCGTTGTATTTGCGTACTTCTACGTACTCATTTCCTTCAACCCTGTTGAGGTTGCAAACAACATTCAGAAGAATGGCGGCGCTATCCCTGGTATTCGTTCCGGTAAGCCCACCATCATGTATATCAAGAAGATTCTTAACAGAGTTACTCTTATCGGTGCGATCTTCCTTTGCATCATCTCTGGTCTTCCCATGCTCATCAACATCGTAATCACTACTATCGATCCTCACAGCGTTGCATTCTCTGCAATCGCTTTCGGCGGTAACTCGCTCCTCATCGTAGTAGGCGTTGCTCTTGAGACTGTACGTGACCTCGATGCACAGCTTGCGCTCCGCAATATGAGCGGCTCCAAGACTAAGGGTCTCTTCGGTTAATACCGACCCGCGGATATTTTCGGAGGAATTTTTAATAATGAATCTTATCATTATGGGAGCCCCCGGTGCGGGTAAAGGCACACAAGCCGAAATTATTGCCGCAAGAGAAAATATCCCCGCGATTTCGACGGGACAGATCCTTCGCGACGCCATGGCAGCGGGCACTGAGCTCGGCAAAACTGCTAAGGGCTACGTCGAGAACGGCAATCTTGTCCCCGATGAGATCGTAATCGGCATCGTCCGTGACTATCTTAAGTCTGAGGCGTGCGCGAACGGATTTATTCTTGATGGCTTCCCGCGTTCTATCGCACAGGCTGAAGCGCTTGAGCAGATGGGTGTCAATATCGACGCTGTTCTCTCGATCGACGTAAGCGACGATAGAATCGTAGCTCGTATGTCCGGCAGACGCGTTTGCAAGTGCGGCGCATCCTACCACATCGAGTATAAACCGTCCAAGGTCGAAGGCATCTGCGATAAGTGCTCCTCGGAGCTTTACATCAGAGCCGACGACAAGGCAGAAACCGTTATCACCAGACTTCATAACTACCACGCGCAGACCGAGCCGCTCCTCGCGTTCTATAACGAGAGAGGTAAGCTCATCCGCGTTGAAGGTCAGGAAGAGGTTGAGGACACAACAAAGCTCGTGCGTGAAGCACTTGCCAAGGTTGGCGGCAGATAATGATACCGATCAAAAATCCCCAGCAAATAGCCGTTATGAGAGAAGCGGGTAGGATAGCCTACGAGGCGATGGAGAAGGCGCGCGAGATCATCCGCGAGGGTGTGAGCACCTACGAGATCGACAAGGTTATCAGAGCACACATTGAAAAATGCGGTGCCCGCCCCGGCTTCCTCGGTTACGGTGGTTTCCCCGGAAGCGCTTGTATCAGCGTCAACGACGAAGTTATCCACGGTATTCCTTCCAAAAAGAGAATACTTTTTGAGGGTGACATCGTAAAGATAGATACGGGTGCGTTCTACAAGGGGTTTAACTCTGACATGGCAAGAACCTTTGCCGTCGGTCATGTGAGCGACGAGGCAGCACATCTTATCGAGACAACGAAGAAGAGCTTCTTCTGCGGTCTTGAGAAGTGCATCGAGTCGAACCGCATCGGCGACATCGGATCAGCAATTCAGAGCTGCGTTGAGGCTGAAGGCTTCAGCGTAGTAAGACGGTATATCGGTCACGGCGTCGGACACGATCTTCACGAAGATCCCGAGGTTCCGAACTTTGGTACCGCAGGACGTGGCGTAAAGCTTATGGCAGGTATGACACTTGCTATCGAGCCTATGGTAAACGTCGGCGGATGCGAAGTGAGACAGCTTTCCGACGGTTGGACCGTAAAGACCGCTGACGGTACGCTCTCGGCACATTACGAGAACACCGTTGCAATAACTCACGAGGGACCGGTGATCCTCACCGCGCCCATCGTATGAACTCAACCCTGAATATGAATGGAGGTAAAGAATTATGCCTAAGAATGACGTAATCGAATTTGAAGGTACGGTCCTTGAGGCTCTGCCCAACACCGTCTTCAAAGTACAGCTTCCCAACGGCCACATCGTGACCGCGCATATTTCGGGAAAGCTCAGACAGAATTTTATTAGAATTCTGCCCGGTGACCACGTTACCGTTGAGGTTTCGGTTTACGACCTCAATAAGGGACGAATCACTTGGCGTACGAAATAAGTACTATTTCAGAAAGGTATGCTTAAAAAATGAAAGTTAAGCCTTCCGTAAAGAAGATCTGCGAAAAGTGCAAGATCATCAAAAGACACGGCCGTGTAATGGTCATCTGCGAGAACCCCAAGCATAAGCAGCGTCAGGGTTAATCGCGAATTTAAAAGAAAGAAAGGATTAACAGAATGGCTCGTATAGCTGGTGTTGATATTCCTAATTCCAAGCGTGTTGAGATTGCTCTTACCTACATCTACGGTATCGGCCGCAAGAGTGCAAATGACATCCTTGCAAAGACCGGCATCAATCCCGACACCCGCGCTAAGGACCTCACTGAAGATGAGGTTGCTAAGCTCCGTGACGAAATCGAGAACAACTACGTTGTAGAAGGTGACCTTCGCCGTGACGTTGCTCTCAACATCAAGCGTCTTGTAGAAATTAACTGCTACCGCGGTATCCGTCACAGAAAGGGACTCCCTGTAAGAGGTCAGAGAACTAAGACCAATGCAAGAACTCGTAAGGGTCCCGTTAAGACTATCGCAAACAAGAAGAAAGGTTCGTAAGTTATGGCTAAAGTTGCAAAGAAGGTTATCAAGAAGCGCCGCGATAAGAAGAATATTCCTAACGGCCAGGTACACATTCGTGCTACCTTCAATAACACCATCGTTACCGTAACCGATACCGAGGGTAATGCAATTTCTTGGGCTTCTGCCGGTGAACTCGGCTTCAAGGGCTCCAGAAAGTCTACCCCCTTCGCCGCTCAGTCCGCTTCCGAGACTGCTGCAAAGGCAGCAATGGAGCACGGTCTTAAGTCGGTTGAAGTTTATGTCAGAGGCCCCGGAGCTGGACGTGAGTCCGCAATCCGTGCTCTCGAGACTGTCGGTCTTCAGATTACAATGATTAAAGACGTTACCCCTGTACCCCACAATGGATGCAGACCCCCCAAGCGCCGCCGCGTTTGATCTAAAAAAGGAGGAACCACAATTATGGCAAGATATACAGGTCCTGTATGCAAGCTTTGCCGCAGAGAGGGCGTTAAGCTCTTCCTCAAGGGCGAGCGTTGCACTTCCGGCAAGTGCCCCTTTGACCGTATCGATCCCAATTCCCGTAACCGTAATGCAGGTCCCGCAGCTCCCGGTCAGCACGGCGCTGCTAAGAAGAAACTGCAGGAGTACGGTAGACAGCTCCGTGAGAAGGAGAAGGTAAGACGCGTTTACGGCGTTCTCGAGCGTCAGTTCGTTAACTACTACGAGAAGGCTGACCGTATGCCCGGTATGACCGGTGAAAATCTTCTCATCCTTCTTGAGAGACGTCTCGATAACGCAGTATTCCGTATGGGCTTCGGTGAGTCCAGAACTCAGTCCCGTCAGCTCACACTCCACGACCACATCCGTGTAAACGGCAAGAAGGTCAACATTCCTTCCTACTCCATCAAGGTTGGTGACGTTATCTCTGTTGCAGAGAACGCACTTGAGAAGGATTCCATCAAGGCTCTCGTAGAGGCTATGGGCAGCAAGAACGCTCCCAAGTGGCTTGAAGTAGACGCTGCAAAGGCATCTGCAAAGGTTATCGCTCTTCCCACCAGAGAAGACGTTGGCTTTGACTTCAACGAGCAGCTTATCGTCGAGCTCTATTCCAAGTAATACCGCACATTCTCCCACAGGCTGCACTCCGGCTTTGGGGGTGTGCGTAATACGTGGGAGCACAAACTTATGCGCATAAACTATTATCGCAGACACAAAATTAATTGGAGGGTATAATCTGGAATGATAGAGATTCAAAAGCCTAATATCGTAACGGTAGATGAAAGCGAAGACGGCAGAAGCGGTAAATTTATCGTAGAGCCTCTTGAGCGCGGTTACGGAACCACTCTCGGTAACTCGCTTCGCAGAGTTCTTATGAGCTCGCTTCCCGGTGTAGCTGTTACATCTATCAAGGTAGACGGTGCATTACACGAATTTACCTCGCTTCCCGGTGTGGCTGAGGATCTGACAGAGATCGTCCTGAATATCAAGGGCATTGTTGCAAAGCTCTATACTCAGGCTCCCAAGACTGTCATCCTCGATGCGGTTGGCCCCGACAACGTAACCGCAGGACACATCAAGCAGGACTCCGATATCGTTATTCTCAACTCGGATCACCACCTCGCAACTCTTGCAGAGGGAGCGCATCTTTATATCGAGCTTACCTTTGAGAACGGTCGCGGCTATGTTTCGCAGGACAAGAACAAGCTTCTGCATGCAGACAGCTTCGGTACCAGCGTTTCCGCACCCGTAGGTCTTATCTACACCGATTCGATCTACACTCCCGTTTACAAAGTAAACTACGTAGTTGATAATACTCGTGTCGGAAGCACGACCGATTATGATAAACTCACGCTTGAGGTTCTGACTAACGGAACCATTACAGCTAAAGAAGCGATTTCGCTCGGTGCCAAGATTCTCAACGAGCATCTCAACTTGTTTGTGGATCTGTCGGAAGAAGCAAAGGCCTTCGACGTAATGGTCGAAAGACCTGAAAAGGAAAAAGAAAAGGTTCTTGAGATGACCATTGAGGAACTTGACCTGTCTGTACGTAGCTTCAACTGCTTGAAGCGCGCAGGCATTGACACGGTGGAAGATTTGGTCAGCCGCTCCGAGGACGAAATGATCAAGGTTCGTAATCTCGGTAAGAAATCGCTTGAAGAAGTCATCCAGAAGCTTGAAAGCCTCGGTCTTACACTCCGTAACGACGAGGAATAAGCTCGGGACGATTTCTCTCACAACACAGATTTATTAAGGAGGAGCATTAAGATGCCCGGAACTAGAAAACTCGGCAGACCTACCGCTCACAGAAAAGCAATGCTTCGCGGTCTTGTTACCTACCTTCTTCAGAACGGTAAGGTAGAGACCACTGTGACCCGTGCTAAGGAAGTCCGTGCACTTGCTGAGAAGATGATCACTCTCGGTAAGCAGAATACACTTGCAAGCCGTCGTGCTGCTTACGCTTTCATCACTTCTGATGAGGTCGTAAAGAAGCTGTTCGATGAGATTGCACCTCGTTACGAGGATGTAAATGGCGGTTACACCTGCATTTACAAGCTCGGCCCCCGTCGTGGCGACGCAGCAGAGATGGCTCTCATCACTCTCGTAACCACCAAGGCTGAAGAAGAGGCTGCTGCAGCTGCTGAGGCTGCAAAGAAGGCTTCCAAGAAGGCTAAGGACGCTGAGTAATTAAATTTACGAATCAAGCCTACCCGAATTTCGGGTAGGCTTTTTTCTATCTATATTTTCCCCGCGCAACGGTGCGTATGGCATCTGCAAGCGCGTACACGTCGTCCGCGGTGTTGAAAGGGGAAAAGGAAGCGCGAACGCTGCCGTGGAGGTGACTGCCGAGTACGTTGTGTGCTAACGGATTGCAATGAAATCCGCCGCGCACACATATATCACGTTCGGAAAGTAGATTTGCAACTCTGTCGGAAGGAATGCCCTCAATATTGAAGGAGATCACGGAGCCTGAATATCGCGGTGCATAAACCGTGACACCGCGAATTTCCGAGAGGAGGCGGTGAGCTTTTTGAAAGAGTATTGCCTCGTGCGCGCCGATCTTTGTTATGCCGATGCTACTCAGAGCCTTGATTCCTGCTTCTAAGCCGACTATTGCCGGTGTCGAGAGTGTTCCCGCCTCAAGCCTTTCGGGCAATTCAAGAGGCATCTCAGCGTCGAGAGAGGCGGTTCCCGAACCGCCAAAGGTAAGGGGCATGGTTGGAAAGCTGCTTGAAACGATCAATGCGCCGCTTCCTTGAGGACCGAGAAGTCCCTTGTGTCCGGGGAGGGCAAGTGCAGAGATATTAGAAAGCTTCATATTTATCTCGAAGTGACCTGCGCCTTGCGCGCCATCAACGATAAATAAGAGCTTTGAACGCCGACAAAGCGCTCCGATCTCGTCAAGCGGCATTCTTGCGGAGCATATATTGGGGCAAGCGGTTGATATAACCGCAACGGTTTCGGGACGGATCAAAGAAGCAATCGAGCTGCAGATCTTCTGTGAATTTCGGTAGTAATCGTTGATATGGGAATCGAATAACGAATAGGAGCATCCGCGCTCGCGGGCGAGGTATTCGAGAGGACGGCGAACGGAGTTGTGCTCGCAATCGGAGCAGATGAAGTGCGCGCCTTCGCGTGCAAGCGACTGTATCGCGATATTGAGCGCGTGGGTGGCGTTTTGCGTAAAAATCACGTTTTCAGGCGCCTCGGCAGAGAAGAGATTGCAAAGCGCAACTCTGCAGTCGAAGATCTTTTCAGCCGCCGCAAAGGCGAGCTTGTGCGAGCCCCGCCCGGGGTTGCCGCAGTATTCTGTCATACAGCGCGCAATCTCCGCCACAACCTCGGGCGGCTTGGGAAATGACGTTGCGGCATTGTCAAGGTATATCATAGCTTACTCCTTGATTATCTCGCGCTCGGAGAGAGAATTGTTGGAAAGTGTCATCCGCACACCTAAAAGCTTGCTATCGTCAAATGCAACTCCCCACGAGCAACCGCGCCTTGTTCTGGTAGAGTCGACCTTAACAACCTCCACGTGAATATTTTCAGCTTTCAGCACTCGCGCCGCCTTCTGCGCAAGCGTGAGTGTCGGAAAAACCGCTATATATCTCATTTTACCTCGCCTCGCTTTTTTAATTTGAAGACTTTTGCCTTCTACTTTTATTATATGGCGAGGAATGTCGAAACGTGACAAAAGAACCGCACCGATTTTTCGGTGCGGTTGAATTTATTTAATTTTGAGTATTCTCGAGCTGTTGATCAGTACGACAAATGCACCGACGTTGTGAAAAACTGCGCCGAAGAGAGCGGAGATCACGCCGAAGAGCGAAAGTCCGATCATCGTAAGGCTGATGAGAACAGAGAGAATGAGGTTTTGATAAATGATCTTTCTCGTTTGCTTCGAGAGTTTGATGATAAAGGGAATGTTTTCGAGGTTGTTGTTCATCAGAGCGATATCCGATGACTGAATCGCAAGGTCGGAGCCCATCGCTCCCATCGAGATACCAACGTCTGCTTGACGGAGTGCGGGAGCATCGTTGATACCGTCGCCGACTGCGAGAACGCAGCTACCCTCGCGCAAGGAGTTGATCGCTTCAAGCTTATCCTGCGGCAGAAGTTGGAATTTGACCTCATCTGCACCAACTTCGCTCGCGATCTTTCTTGCCGCCGCTTCACGGTCACCCGTGAGGATAACGGTATTTTTGATACCCATCGCCTTGAGGGTGGTGATGCTCTGCGCCGCCTCAGCGCGTGCTGTGTCGTTGAATCCGAGACAGCCGATAAGTACGCCGCCGCGAGAAACGTAGCTCACAGAGCCGAGAAGAGCCTCGCCGAAGCCATCGGGGATTGTGATTCCGAGCGCATCGAACCAATACTTGTTGCCAAGCAGAAGGTCGCGTCCTTCCGCGTCCTTGCCTTGCATACCCTTACCGGGAATCTCCTTAACTCCGTCGATCGCTTCGTAATCCTTGCCTTCGATGGCTTCGGTTACGGCGCGTGAAACAGGGTGATTGGAGCCGCAGGCGAGGGATGCCGCGATGGAGAGAAGAGTATCCTCATCGTATCCGTCTGCGGGAATGATCTCTGTCAGCGAAAGTTCGCCGACTGTCAGAGTACCGGTTTTATCGAATACAACGGTATCGACTTCGGTCATCTCCTCGATAAACTTGGAGTTTTTGATAAGAATCCCTCGTTTGGTTGCGTTGGAGAGCGATGCGATCATTGGCGCGGAGCTGACGAGCATCTGTCCGCAGGGGCAGGATACAACGAGTATTGCGATCGCCTTTGAAAGATCGGATGTGATCAGAGCAACAGCCGCCGCGAGTGCGAGAACGAAGGGGATGTAATAGCGCATAAAGCGGTCGATAAGTCTTGATTCGGGTATCGAAATATTTTCCGCTTGCTCGAGCATTGTAAGAATGTTTGAGAATGAGGTATCAACGTAAGCTTTTTCGACGTTAACGAGGATTCGACCGTCTATGTTGACCGTGCCCGCGTAAACCGTGTCGCCTACCTTGATGTGAGCGGGGAGGGGTTCACCCGTCAGCGATTTCTGGTCAACGTTCGTTTCACCCGCTATGACCTTACCGTCGATCGGAATTCCCGAACCGGGCTTTACAACGATCGTCTGCCCGACCTTAAGCGAGGATGCCTCGACCGTTACTTCATTATCACCGTCGAGGAGAATTGCGCTGTCCTGACGCATTTTTCTAAGCCCGTCGATAGCCTCGCGGCCGCCCATAATACTTCTTTCTTCAAGAAGATGCGCGATGTTGAGGATAAGCGGGATAAGGACGGAAAGGATGAGATCGCCCGAAAGGTAGCAGGCGGTTATCGCGATCGCAACGAGGATCTCCATCGCGTTCGTGAAGTTGCGAGAGAAGATGCCGTTGAGCGCCGCGGCGAAGACGGGAATGCCCTCGATGAGGAATCCCACCGTGTAAAAAAGTGCGGGAAGTGTGGTTTTGTCCGGGAATACGATTGAGTATATCAGACCGACCGCGATGCATACGAGTGCCGCGGCGGCGCTGATGAGATTGACCGTCAGACTGCGGCGGTTTTTATCGTTGAGATTGTCCTTGGCGAGGGCTTCAAGACTGTTTTTCGCAATGTTATCTAAATTTTCCATTGAAGTTCCTCCCGTCAGTTTATAATTATCAAGGAATCGGAGTCGTCAACGACTCTGACGGTGCCGATCTTGCGGAGAATATTGGTGATCGCGTTGCTGTAAAGCCTTATTCGGACAACTTCGGGATTTGCATTGTATTCATCAAGTACGCCGTAGAATTCATAGAGATCTGAATTTGCCGCGGCGGTGAAGTTGGAGTAGTTTGCTCGAGCCTCGGCGATCAGAGCATCAGCTTCAGCTTCTGCACCGGGAATACGCGTTTCGTAATACTGACGCGCCTGCTCGATGCGGGTGCTTGCCTGAATGTTAGTTGAGTTTACGAGCTCGTACATATCGCGCACCTCCTCGGGCATGCTTACGCGGGTAAGCTCGAGGTGGCTGATCTTGACGCCGATGCCGTTTGCATCAAGCTTGTTCTGCGACATTTCAAGGACGGATTTAGTGTAAGCGTCCTTGCCCGTTGTGAGAAGATCGTCAACGGCGTAGCCCGCTGCTACGTTTATCATCGAGTTGCTTACTGCGGCGTTGATGATGTACTGGGGATCTTTGACCGAAAGCGCGTACGCGACGGGATCGGAGATCGTGTATTTGACAGATGCGGAAAGGATGGCAATATTGTCATCGCCCGTGATGACGTAGCCGTTTCTGTCATAGGTGGTCATTTCGCCCTCGGTGTAGTGTGTGTTCACGGTAAATTCGTGAATACTGCCCGTGGGGACGGTGATGACCTCGTCGATTATGTAGGGGAATGCGAAGAGCACGCCCGCATCGTGGATCTGCTCATCGGGCGTATCGCCGACGATCTTTCCGAAGCGGAGGATGATCGCCTGCTCGCCGCTCTTGATAAACCTTATTCCCGAACAGCAGATGATCAGCACTACCGCGATGATTATTATCACGAAGTAGCGCGACACTGTTCGGAGAATATCTTCAAATAAGAGATTCTTTTTCATTGTGCGTTACCCTTCTGAGCTTCCTCGAGAAGCTTGCCGATCTCGAGGATGAGAGCCTGACGGTCTTTTTCATCGAGCTGGGTGAGAATGTAGGAAAGATCGTTTACTATGGTCTGATCGCCCTCGGTAGTCAGCATATCTGCGTAGTTTTCAAGGACGTTGAAGGGATATTTATCTGTGCTGATGATGAGTACGGTACCCGAATTGACGGATGCCGCGAGGGTGTCGAGGCTCTTGAGGAATGTGAAGAGATCGAGATTTGCCGCCTGTGCGTTTGCGTAGATCTCTGCGACAGCCTTTTCGGTTTCAGCTTTGATTGCCGCTGCTTCGTTGGTACCCTGAGCGATTATTTCTTCCGCTCTTACCTCGGCTTCGGCTTGAATCTTGCTTGCTTCCTTATCGGCATTTGCAAGGATGGTATCAATGTCGGTCTGTCTGTCCTGACGCATCTGATCGAATACGCTCTGTAGGTTGATATCGGGGAGGCTGAGGCGGAGAATGCTTACGTCAACGATCGAGATGCCGTAGTTACGCTCGCAGTTTTCCTTGACCTTTTCAAAGATCTTCTGCTGAATCTCCTCGGTCTTGATGGTTTCGGTGTCGAGGGAAACAAGCTCGGTCAGATTGTAGGCACCCATAGTACTCTGCGTTGCGCTTCGTACCTGCTGATCGATGTATGCCTCGGTGCTTCCGTACGCGCCGACGCTGTTATGGAAGAGAAGGGGCTCTTCGACCTGCCAAACGACGTAGGAGGAGAGAATGATATTGCGCTTGTCCTTGGTGACGGTCTCTTGTGCGTTTGATTCGAGGTACTGCATTCTGTTTTCGTACTGAACTACGTTCTCGAAGGGCCAGGGGAGCTTGAAGTAAAGTCCCGCCTCGGTAAGCTCTGCGCGGGGCGCGCCGAATCGGAGAACGACTGCGCAGTTGCCCTCACGGAGCTCAAAGGTAAAACCGAAATAGCCTACGGCTACAACGAGCACCAACGCGATGAAAATTTTGAGAATTCGCGAGCCGATACTGCTTTTCTCGCGCGGCTCGTGCGAGATGGTCGGCTTTTGGTTAGTTTCGTTTATCTTGTTATTTTTCATTGTAATCACCTGAGATTATTTTTTGATCGTGTTGTCGACAATGCGGGACTGATCCACATCCGAGCTGACGATAACGAGCTTTGTGCTTTCGTAATAATTAATAAGGGCGTTGAGGTATTTATAGTATCTGTAAGAATCGCTGTTTTCGCCGTCTGCGGCTACGCTTGCCATAAATTCCGCTACCTCTGCCTCTGCCGCCGCAATCTTATTGAGCTTTTCAGCTGTGGCGGTGGAAACTGTAGAATTATAATTACTCTCAGCTTCGCAAACTCGGACCGATGCGACCGTCTGAGCGTACATAATACGCGTCTGTGCTTCGATCTCTGCACTGACAAGTCGCTGATAGATATCTGCGATGCCGAGCGGAGGATGGATGCTTTCGAGAACTACGCTGACGATCTCAAGACCCGTGTTGCGGTCGTCGATCTTCTCAACGAGATCGTTCTTGAAGTCTGCGGCAAACGCTTCGCGGTCGACCGAGAGAAGCGTATTGAGATCGGTTACTATGGTCTTGTCAGCAACGAGCTCGTATGCGCAGGCTTCGAGTATTGCAACGGGATTGGCGCAATTTATAAGATATTCGTTGAGGTCGTCTATTCTGTATTCGATGCAAAGGTTGATCGAAACGAGCTCTTCACCGCCGCCGAGCAGAAGCTCGTATTCCTCCGAGCCGTGAGTCTGCGTCCAGACGTTGTCGCTCGAGGTATCGGAGCGATAACCGATGGTGATCGAGGAGACCTCTTCGGTATTGTAAATAACGGTTTTGCCGAAGGGCCAGGGGAGTGTGAGATGAAGTCCGGGATCAAGGGGCTCGCTTGCAAGTCTGCCGAAGTTATAGAGCGCACCCGTCTGTCCCGATCCGATCTCGACGATGCCCGTTGATATCCAAAAAAGAAGGAAGATGGCTATCAGAGAGGGCGCGATGAGCTTGCCCATGAGCTTGACGCTCCAAAGACCGCGCATCGTGATACCCGTGTTTTCTTCAAGATAGGAGAGAATACCCATATCGTGTCCGCTTCCGCCGGAAAAGAGAGTGGGGATGCGGATGTCGGGACAAGAGGCGAGCTCGTGTCGGATCGCTCTTGCAACGTAAGAGAGAAGGGTTATGAGCGAAGTCCAATAGAATATGATCGCGATCGCGATGACAACGTACTTCTGAAGCTCGTAGAAGCCGAGGAGCTTGATAAAGGTCGCGGGGATTATGAGAATCAGCGCAAGTCTTGCGAGGGCGAGGATCGAACGGACGTTGCCGCCGAGTGCCACAGCGTATTCATTGGCATCCTCGTTGTGCAGTATCCATTTATCGAGCACGATGAAAACGAGGAAGAGTGCGATCAGTAATACCGCGTATGCATAGCTTGTGGTGTAAAGCGAGGTAGACGCTTTGAGCGAGATCGCGAAGAAATATTGGATGGCGATAAAGGATGCGGCGGCGATGAAGTATGATAAATACCTGATCGCCTTCATCACTCCGTGCGCGCCGATCTTGTGCGCGATGCCGGAGAAGAAGTGTCCGATCGCAGTAAGGATGCGTTTGATTCCTTTAGGAGATTCTGCCGCTTCTTCTTCGGCGAGGACGGGTTTGCGCTCCTTTGACTTGATCTGAATCTTCAAGAGCAGCAGAGAAATATTGATTCCGCTCGGAAGAAGGATCAGAAGACCGAGAAGATAAAGGGGAAGATATTTTGTGATGCCGTAAAGATAGATCATTCCCGCGCCTGCGGCGGCAGATGCTATCAGCGATATCAGCGGCGGCAATATCGCACGGATATTTTTCTTATTCATTTGCACCTCCGTTGTAGTTGAAGACCTTGGCAAGATCTCGGAAATTAGCTATATTATCATTTTTAGCGATTGCATTGAATTCCTCTTCGGTGCCTTCGTAGAGCAGGAGGCTGAGGGACATACAGTCGGTAAAATGTGATGTTCTGAGGTCTGTAAGTGTTTTGGGGATGAAAACGGTGCGGAGAGCCTGAGCGTATTCGAAGGTGTTCGAGCCGAGTGTGGTCAGACTCTTTCCGAGGTATACGTATTTCAGCGCGTAGCAATTCATCGTTGCCTGACTGCCGAGATATCTGAGCGTGTCGGGGAAGACCAGCGCGGTAATCTTTTCCGAACCCGAGAAAGCCTGATCGCCTGCGTAGACGAGCGAAAGTCCGAGATCTACCTCAGCAAGCTCGGCACAGAACGAGAGCGCCATATCGGATATAGTAAGTACTCCGCGTCCAAGGGTCAGCTTGCGAATATCGGGATTTCCCGAGAAGGCTCCGCCCAAATGGCGCACTCCGTCGGGGAGTACGGGTGTGCGGCTTGTGCCGTTGTAGGCGATAAGCACGCCGTCACCTACAGTGACGAATTCATCGGTCTGCGATGCAAGCCAAGGGGTATTATCGAAGGCAAAGGGAGCGATACGCCAAACCTTTTCTCCGACGGTGATGCTTTTGAGCTCGGAGCAATCGGCAAAGGCGTAAATACCGATGGTTTCGACCGTGTCGGGGATTACTACTGAAGTGATCGCTTCGTTCTTGAAAAACGCGCCTTCACCGATGGCGGTGACGGTTTTTCCTCCGAGCTCGGAGGGGATCACTACGTCGCCCGACAAGTCGGCGGAGCTGATCAGCACGCTTCCGTCGTCCTGAATGAAGTAATGGTATCCCGCCTCAAAGCCCATCTCGTCGGTGGGAGTGCGGAGGGTAAAATCAAAATTCTCAGGCTTGAAGCCGTCTGCTTCATTCTTTCCGCAAGAAACGATAAGAGATGCGGTCAGAGTAAGAGCGAGAACAAGTAAAAGTATTTTCTTGATCATTTCACTTCCTCCTTAGCCCTGAATTCCGAGGGATTCGTTGCCCTCTCCGATTTTGATATTGCTTTTTGATGGGAGCTTAACGTCCGTGAGCTCGTCACAGGCGTGGAAGGCATAGTCCGCAATTTCGGTGATACCGCTTCCGATCTCAACGCTGTATAGCACGCGACATCCGCGGAAGGCTTCTTCGCCGATTGCGGTCACCTTGTCGCCGATAAGAACGCGTGTCAGCGCGTTGCAGTTAAGGAAGCAGTAGGAGGGGATTGCCGTCTCACTGTGTATTTCTGCGCTGACGAGCGCGGTGCATCCCCAAAATACGGATTCCGCTATCTCTGTGACGGATTCGGGGATGACAACCGAAGCAAGCGAGGTGCAGCCTCGGAATGCCTCTGTGCCAAGCTTTTCGAGCTTTGATGGAATAGAGAATCGCGAGAGGCTGGAGCAGTCGGCAAATGCCTGAGAAGCAATCTCGATTACCGATTCCGCGTTTTCAACTGCAACGAGATTCGTGCAGCCTTCGAAGGTGTTAGCGGGGATAGCGGTAACCGCGCCGGAGAAGTTGACGGTCAAAAGTGCCACGCTACCGCCGAAGACACGCTCGCCGAGCTTGATCGAGGTGTTGGGAAATTCGACGTAAAAGAGCTTTTCGTTGTCCGCGAATGCCTCGTCAGTAATTTCAACGACTGGCATTCCGTCGATTTTTTCGGGAATGCGGAGGATCGCGGGAAGACTTTCCATACCGGTTATCCTTACGGTAGAGTTTTCATACTTGTCGTATACAAATCCGTCGGCTGAAGTGATATTTTCATTGATGACGGCATATTCCGTGCCGCTGAAGCTTGCGCAAGATGCGGCGGAGCACGATAGGATAAGCGCCATCAGTAGCATCAATAATTGCTTGAATGGGAATACTTTCATTGTTTTTCCTCACTGAATATATAATAACTCAATATAATAATATCATATTTAAAGTAAATTGTCAAGAATTATGTTAGAAAATTATACTGTCGCAGGCTTTATCGACTGTTATCTTACGCGTGGGTTGTAAAATTTTACCGAGAATATAAAAAACTCCCGACATTTTTAGCCGGGAGTTTTTATCAAATTTCACGGTCAACGTCGATATCCGACGTATCAAGAGTGGCGATGCGAGGTCGGAATGCCTTACGCTTGAGCGGATCGTAAACATATTTTCTGCACACACCTGACGAGGGAACGATGCCCTTGTAGTGGCACTGCATTTTCGCGCGGCTTGACTCAATGCAATCAGCATGCTCGCAATAAGCACAGCAACGAACGAAAGAATCGTTGTCATCGGCGATGGGCTGCTTCTTTGAGCCGTAAGTGAAGGCACCGCGACGGGCGATGTCGTCTTTGCGAATCTCTTCGGGGGATTTCAAAGCCGTCAGCGAAATGAAATAAACGATCAAGAAGATAAAAAGCACCGCGACTATCGGAATCTCAATGCCAAAATCGGATGAGATATAAGGGAGCGCATCCTTGATATCGATCATCCCTGCGTCATGTCTGAAAAGCTCTGCTTTATATGTATCTCTTGCAAATTTCCATGAGGAGTATGTAAGGTATGTGTCGATGAAGAGGCAAACGAGGGAGAACGTGGCATTGATCACTGCGCCTTTTTTATTGATCACGCTCCTTCCGCAAAAGACGGCAATAAGGAACAAACCAAGTATACTCAGACAAACCGAGGCAAGAAATCCCACTATCGGATACAAGCCAAAGTGAGGAACAAGCTTTGTAAAAACGTCAAATAAGTCGGCAAATACTACGGTATTTATGATGATGCAGGTGGGAACTACCGCAAAAAATCCCGTGAGCTTATGCGATCTCGGTGCCGACTTTAAAAGGACGAAAGTTGCTATTGCGGCAATGATTGAAAATAATATTGTGCTTGCGAGCGTCCACTGCGTTGCACCGGCAAGATCGAGTAAATTCAGATCCATAATAAAAGCTCCGTGTGTTAATAATGAATGGTCGCGGATGATTTCCGCGATAATATTATATCAAATCGTTTGTCTTCTGTCAAGTTTTTTATTGAAGCAGAGAGGCAGAGAAAGAATAAAAAGTATATTTACGATATAAATGATATTTGGCGGAAATACAGTAAGATCCAGAAAAACGTCGGTGTCGGATGCTTTGCCGGGGAGGCAGACAGGGGAAAGCAGCACTGCGGCTGTAGATGCAGCGCAAACGATAGAGGAGATGAGTCTTGATTTTATATAGGGAATGAGCGACGGTGCGGTGCCTCCGCTGTAGCAGGATGAGATCTGCATCAGCACCGAAAGTCCCGACCATCCGACGGCGGAGGCAGTGAGTATAGCGGCAAGATAGCGCGAGCTGATGGCGGCGCAAGCGGCTACGCCCGAGGTCAATTCAAAAAACGAAAACACAACAGCTTTTATAATGGGTGCACTCTGAATGAATTTAAAGGCAGAAAGACAGCCTACCGCGCAGGTGAAAAAGGTCACCATAGCGCATACCGATATTACCGCGCCTGCCCCGGAGGCTATCGATTCGGTGAATATCTTGAAAACGGACTTGTCTGAAACTGCTTTGAGCGGCGGCGAGAGGAAATACTTATTTTGATTTTTTCCGTGTGAAAGGGAGGCTAAGATCAACCCCGTCCCGACGTTTATCGCATAGATAAAAAGTCCGAGCAGGGTATTTCCGAGAAGCTTTTTTCCTACGGTGAAAATAACGAACGGAGCGGAAGGATAGTTGCAAAATGAGAGAAGCCTCTCACACTCCGGCTTTGAGATATCCCCTCTTTCGTAAAGCGATGCCGCTACCTTGGCGCCTATAGGAAATCCGCAGATTATTCCGAGGGTCAGGGCGCTCGCACCGCATCCGCTTATGCCGAAAAATCGGCGCATAGGACGCTCGAGGAGCTTTCCGATATAATAACCGAGAT
Organism: Clostridia bacterium; assembly: GCA_017387685.1. Taxonomy (GTDB): domain Bacteria; phylum Bacillota; class Clostridia; order Oscillospirales; family CAG-272; genus CAG-390. The sequence continues at coordinate 8,940 of JAFOEU010000072.1, read as the reverse complement.
CAGCGCGGACAAGCATTTCGCAGATCACAGTGTATGGAAAAAGAGTAGGCACAAGTATTTCTGCGCATACCGAAAGACCACGCTTCATTTCCGAAAAGCATACGTCGCTATGTGTCGAAAATAGAAAAAGTAAGATGAAGCATAGGACAAAAGTTGCGCTCCCGTGAGGCGAACGCTTTCGTAAACGTGACATTGTAATTCTGTTCCTTCCTTTTGCATAAAATTTATGGCAATATAATTTATTCGCCGCCCGTGTGCGGTATGTCGGAGGAAAGATGAGTAATAAAAAATCCATACATAAGCGCCCGACGTTTGCGGAGCTTATGAGCACCCTCGCGGATATTCCCGCGGATATTACAGACGGTATGACGCTCGAGATGCGCGGCAGAAACGAGCTTTTGCTCTGCGGCTGCCGCGAGATTTACGAATATTCGCGGGAGCGAATAAGGATCTTGCAGGGCAGGTGTGCAGTATGCGTGGTGGGCAGACGGCTGACGATGACGTCTTATTCCGAAGGGCGGATAACCGTCGGCGGAGAGATTGACTCGATTGATTTTTGCGGAGGAGTGTGCGGTGGAGAAGAGGAGAAATAAAAGCTTTGAGGGAGCTATACTCGGAGAGGCGCATATATCGGTCAAGCCTGACGATCTGCTTCCGCTTCTGAACGTTTTGCTTGAGCTCGGAGAAAGCTATCGCAATATCCGCAAGGATGATGAGGAGGCTTCGGTCGACCTTGCCTATCCCGCCGCGATAAAGGTCGCCGCACGATGCCGCGAAAATGGAATCAATGCGGACGTTGAACTGTATTTCGGTATTCCGTATCTGCTTTCCCGAGTTGTTCGGCGTCCCGGTATCATCGCGGGGATACTTGCCGCGATCATTATAATTAGTCTTTCGGGAACGGTTATCTGGGACGTCCGGATCGAGTGCGATGGTGAGACTTCAGAGGAGGAAATCAAGGAGTTGCTCGCAGCACACGGTGTTTATCCCGGCGCGAAAAAAGCTCATCTCGATATTGGGCGCATTCAGGCAGATATAGAGAGCGAGAGCAGGGAGATCGCCTGGATATCCGTCAATGTTATTGGTACTGTTGCATACGTTGAGGTTATCGCCGAGGTGATACCACCGCCCGAAGGAGAGATTTATGACGGTGTCAACCTCGTTGCATCTCGCGACGGAGTGATCACGGGATTTGAACTCATCGCAGGCGAACCCGTGGCGGAGATAGGTCTGACTGTCAAAAAGGGAGATCTTTTGGTCAGCGGTCTTTATGACAGTAAACGCTTCGGTTACCGCGCCGTTGAAGCGGAAGGGTGCGTTTTGGCGCGCACCGAAGAGGTGTTTTCGGTTGAAATACCACTTGAATATACCTCAAGATCGGCGGTGGAAAGCGAAATATGCGAAATTTCTTTGATTTTTTTCGCTTTAAGGCAAAAAATATTCAAAAAGGGTGGATTTTCGGGTACAAGTTATGATATAATATACTCGGATATTTATATATATTCTTACGGCGATAAGACTCTGCCCGTTGGGCTGTCGGTCGGACGGCGAAATATCTATACCGAAGAGGTGAAAATGCGAAGCACCGACGAAGCCCGCGATCTCGCCTATCTTGAGATCAACCGACAGATCCTCTCGGCGCTCCCCGATGCGGAGATACTTTCAAGATCGTACGCCGCCGAGGAAAGTGCGGACGGCGCGGCTTACCGACTCGTATGCCGCGTGAACTGCATCCGCGATATTGCCGAAGCCAAGCCGTTTAATATAAACCCATCCTAATGAGGAGAAAATATGGAACAAAAGATTGTAAAAATAGGAAACGCCGAGCTTGCCGCAAAGCTTTACGGTGCGTTCGATGCGAATATGAAGCTCGTTGAAGCGGCTTTTGCCGTGACCGTACACAACCGCCCCGATATTTCGGGCTCGGGTGAAGTGCTGACGGTCAGCGGAAGCAATACCGAAGGAGTCGATGCCGCGGCGCGAGCTATCGAAACTCTGGCGCGCATGGGCGAGCGAACCGAAACTCTTGCCGAGCAGACGGTGCTTTACGTTATCAATATGGTGCGTGACGGCAGAGAGGGCGAGCTTGAAGCCTTTGACGAAAACTGCATCTGCGTCACGGCAAAGGGCAAGCCGATCAAGCCGAAGACCGTCGGTCAGCAGAAGTATATCGAGTCTATCAGAAACAACACGATCATCCTCGGCACGGGACCTGCGGGCACGGGTAAGACCTTCCTCGCGGTTGCGATGGCGGTCAAGGCTCTTCGCGACAAGCGTGTCAGCCGTATAATCCTGACACGTCCCGCGATCGAGGCGGGTGAGAAGCTCGGTTATCTCCCCGGCGATCTGCAAAGTAAGATCGATCCCTATCTCCGTCCGCTTTACGATGCGCTCTTTGAGATGATGGGACCCGAGAATTATCAGAGAAACGTCGAAAAGCAGATCATCGAGGTCGCGCCGCTCGCTTATATGAGAGGACGCACACTTGACGATGCCTTCATCATTCTTGACGAGGCGCAGAATGCGACCTTTGAGCAGATGAAAATGTTTTTGACGCGTCTCGGAAATAATTCAAAGGCGGTTGTCACGGGTGACCTCACGCAGACCGACCTCCCCGGCGGTCAGGTCAGCGGACTTTGGTCGGCTGTCAAGATACTTGACGGAATTGATGATATAGCGATCCATCAGTTCACAGAGCGCGACGTAGTTCGTCATAAGCTCGTGCAGAAGATCATTCTCGCTTATGACAAATATGAAAAGGAAAATCAGAATAAAGATAAGGGCGGTCATACCTACCGCCGTAAGAATTTTTGACGGAGGTGCAAAATGCTGAATATCGAATATTCGGTCAGATGCCGAAAGGAAAAGGTAACGGATGAGCTTCGCTCGCTTGTACGCCGTGCCGTTGAAACGACACTTGCCTTTGAGGAGATCGAGGACGATTGTGAGGTTTCGGTTACGTTTGTAGGAAACACGGGCATTCGCCGCTTCAACGCGGAATACAGAGGTATAGACCGCGTCACAGACGTTCTTTCCTTCCCGATTGCCGAGGATGGCGATCTTGAGGAAGCCTTCGACGGTGAAAAGCTCTGCCTCGGAGATATAGTGCTCTCGCTTGAAAGAGCACGCGAGCAGGCAGAGGAGTTCGGTCATCCCTTTGAGCGCGAGGTCGCGTTCCTCTGCGTACATTCAACTCTCCATCTTCTCGGCTACGACCACGAGACGGGAGAAGAGGACGAGGCTGATATGCGCGCCCGTCAGCGAGAGATAATGAAAATAATGGGACTTGAGGTGAAATGATGAAAAGGACAGTTTCACTATTGCTTGCGCTTACCTTTTTGCTTTGCATCTTTACGGGATGCAAAAAGGAGGAGAAAAACAAGGCTATGATGAGCCTTGGCACGGTGCTTGATTTTGCCGACAGCGCAAGAGAGCTTACTCTGCCGCAATTCTCTCCCTTTGAGTACGTAGTTCTTGGTTCGTCCGAGATGCCGCTTTATTACTTCCCGATGCGCGAGAGTGATTTTTCGTTTACCATCGGTATCGACGAAAACGGAGCGATCGAAAGTATGATGCTTTCACACATATCGGGCGAGGAGATCTACTTATTCCATAAAAATCCCGCAAAGCTTGACCCGAACGCAACACAGTACACAGAAGATGCAAAATCCTACGATTTGCAGAAATTTATAGATAAAGTGACGGAGAAATAAAATGAAAAGAACAGTATTTATCTCGATTGTCGGCAGACCCAACGTCGGTAAATCCACCATTATGAACCGCATACTCGGCGAAAAGGTCGCCATCGTTTCAAATAAACCGCAGACCACCCGTAACTGTATCCGCGGAATCCTCACCGAGGGCGAGGATCAGTTCGTCTTCTTCGATACCCCCGGTATCCATCGCCCGCAGAACCGCCTCGGTGATTATATGGTCACCGCGGCAAAGTCGGGAATGCAGCAGGGCGACGTAGTTATGCTCGTTGTTGACGTTAACAAGCCCGTTTCAAAGACCGAGCTTGAGGTTATCGAATATCTCAAGCGAGAGGGCGTTCCGTCGATACTCGTTCTCAACAAGATCGACACCGTTCGCCGCGAGCAGATCGCGGAAAAGATCGCGGCTTACGCAACAAAGCACGAGTTTGACGCGGTGGTTCCCGTTTCCGCAAAGTCGGGCAAGCACGTTGACGAGGTTATGGACGAGCTCTCAAAGTTCCTCCGCGAGAGCGAGTGGTTCTTCCCCGAGGACGTGGCAACAGACCAGCCCATGCGCCAGTACGTTTCCGAGATCATCCGCGAAAAGCTCCTTCGCGCGCTTGACCGCGAGGTTCCTCACGGCATCGCCGTAGTTATTGAGGAATACCGCGACACGGGAAGTCTCATCAAAATCCGCGCCGAGATCATCTGCGAAAAGCAATCGCATAAGCAGATCATCATCGGAAAGGGTGGAGAAGTGCTCAAGAAGGTCGGTATGTATTCCCGCGAGGAGCTTGAAAAGCTCACGGGCTCGAAGATCTTCCTTGACCTTTGGGTAAGAGTAAAGGAAAACTGGCGTGAGCGCGAGGGACTTGTTTCGAACTTCGGATATAACAAGAAAGATATAGATCAGTAAGCCGATATGGCAACCTATGATATAACGACCGACGCGCTCGTTATCCGCGCCGTGGAGCAGGGCGAGCACGATAGACTTCTCACTTTGCTATGTCCCAAAGAGGGACGGATCACGGTTATTGCCAAGGGCGCGAGGTCGCTCCGAAATAAGCTTATGTCGCCCTGCCGCGCATTTGTTTGGGGCAATTTTGAACTCCATTATAAAGGGGATATGGCATGGGTGCGCGATGCATCGGTCATCAAGACCTTTCCCGCGCTTGAAAAGGATATCGAGCTGATATATCTTGCGCAGTATATTTCCGACGTAAGCTGTGAACTCAGCGGTCAGGGCGAGCCCGCGGGTGAGCTTTTGCCGCTTGTGCTTAATACCTTCCACGCGCTATGCTCGGATAAATATGACCGCGCGCTTGTCAAGGCGGCTTTTGAACTCCGTGCGGCGGCGATATCGGGCTATCTCCCCGAGCTCGGCGAATGCATCAGATGCGAAAAGCAGGATTCACTTGCATTCTACCTCGACGTTATGGGCGGCGGTATCGTGTGCTCGGAGTGTATAGCTTCGTCTCCCGAATTGCCCGAGGCAGAGATTCCCGTCGATTCTTTCGGTATGCGATCGATAATCCTTCCGATAAGCCCCACGGTGCTCGCCGCGATGAGATACGTCGTGAGCGCGCCGCTAAAACGTCTTCTTTCCTTCGGAATCAGTTCCGAGGTTGATAAAAAAACATTCTGCCGCGCGGCTGAAACCTATGTACTCAACCATCTTGAGCGCGGCTTCGCATCGCTCAGGCTTTACCACGAATTGAGCGAATAATTTTTGAGGAATTAACAGTTATGATGTACCTACCCGAAAAAAGTATAAAACTACTTGAATTTGATAAGATCAGGCAGATGCTTTGCGACTGTGCACGCACCGAGGGTGCGCGTGCGGCGGCACTTGCGCTGATGCCCGAATCCGATCTCGTCCGCGTTCTCAATATGCAGAGACGGACGAGTGATGCAAAGCGCATCGCGGCAGAGAAGGGTCAGCCTCCCTTCGGCGGTGTCAAAGATATCACTCCGCATTGCGAGCGTGCCGAAAAGGGCGCGATGCTGACGCAGAGGGAGCTGATGGATGTTGCGGACATTCTGCGCACGAGCCGCGTGCTTCTCGATTACAGCCGCACCAACCGCCGTTTTGAGACAGTGCTCGACGAGGTTTTCGAGCGACTTATTCCCGATAAAAAGCTTGAGGATAAGATCAGAACCGCGATAATCAGCGAGGATGCTGTTTCCGATGATGCTTCCCCCGAGCTTTACAATATCCGCCGCAAGATCCGCCAGACCACCGCAAAGGTGCGCGATATTCTTGCGAAATATACCACGGGCGCGTATTCGAAGAGCCTGCAGGAAAATATCGTTACCATCCGTAACGGACGTTTCGTTGTTCCCGTCAAGGCTGAATGTAAGAATGACATCAAGGGTCTTGTTCACGATGCCTCCGCAACCGGCGCAACGCTCTTTATCGAGCCGCTTGCAGTTGTTGACGCCAACAACGAGATCCGCGAGCTTGAAGCCAAGGAAAAACACGAGATCGAGCGTATTCTTTACGACCTCTCATCCGAGGTCGCGGCGATCTCCGACAAGATCCGCTACAACGGCGCGAATATCGACGAGCTTGCCTTCGTCTTTGCCTGCGCCGAGCTTTCCTTCCGTATGAACGGTACGCAGCCGAAGATTTCTTCGGATGACCGCCGTACCGAGCTTCGCCGCGCACGTCATCCCCTTATTCCGAAGGAAAAGGTCGTTCCCGTAAACATCCGCCTCGGCGGCGATTTCGATACCCTCGTCATTACCGGTCCGAACACGGGCGGTAAGACAGTTACTCTTAAAACTCTCGGACTTTTCGCGCTTATGGCGCAGTCGGGACTTCATATCCCCTGCGACGATAATTCCACCGTGCCGATCTACGGCAGAGTCCTTGTCGACCTCGGCGACGAGCAGAGCATCGAGCAGTCACTTTCGACCTTCTCGTCGCATATGGTCAACATCGTTTCGATCGTTGACGATCTCCGCGACGATGCCCTCGTCCTCTTCGACGAGCTTGGCGTCGGTACAGACCCCATCGAGGGCGCGGCGCTTGCTATCGCCGTTATCAGCGAGGTACGCGCGGCGGGCGCGATCTGCGCGGCAACCACCCACTACGCCGAGCTTAAGGCTTATGCGCTCAACACTCCCGGCGTAAAGAACGCGTCCTGCGAGTTCGACATCGAAACGCTCCGTCCGACCTATAAGCTTACGATCGGTACACCGGGACGCTCCAATGCTCTTGCGATCTCCGAAAGACTCGGACTTCCGAAGCACATAATCGACCGCGCGCTTGCCGAGGTCAGCTCGGATGACAGACGATTCGAGGACGTCATAGATAAGCTCGAGGCGGCGCGTATCGAGGCGGAAAACTACCGCGAGGAAGCCGAAAGGATGCGCCGTGAATACGAGAAATTCAAGACCGAGGCTGAGGCGAAGATCAAGGAAAAGATCGCCGCCGCCGAACGCGAGGTCGAGCGCGCGCAGAAAAAGGCTGCCGAAATGGTTGAGGGCGCGAGAATTTCAAGTGAATACGTTTTCTCCCAGCTCGACAAGGTCCGCAAGGCACGCGACAGCGAGCGACTCGGCGAGGAGCTTGATGCGGCTCGTAAGAGAGTCCGCGAGCATATGAAGGCGAACGAGGAGAAGTACAATCCCGTTGACGAGAATCAAGATGAGGATTACGTTCTTCCGCGTCCGCTCAAAAAGGGCGATGCCGTCTACCTGATGAATATTTCGCAGGAGGGTGTTGTTCTTTCCGAACCCGACCGAAGCGGAAACGTAAGCGTTCAGATCGGTCCCGTAAGAACGAAGACAAAAGTTAAGAACCTCAAGCTGATGGACGACGTCATCACCGTCACCGATTCACAGGGCAACAAGAAAACGGTCAAGGAGTTTGCAAAAACCACCGTAAGCCGTGCCTGCTCGGATGAGATCGACCTTCGCGGTATGACGGGTGACGAGGCGTGGTACGAGGTTGACAGATACCTCGATGCCGTACAAATGGGCGGTCTTCGTACTTGCCGATTGATCCATGGCAAGGGCACGGGCGCACTCCGCGCGGCACTCTGGCAGAAGCTCCGCGGCGACAGCCGTATCGCCAACTTCCGTATAGGTCAGTACGGCGAGGGCGACGGCGGAGTGACCGTTGTTGAAATGAAATAAAAGTGAGGAAATAAAAATGTCCGACAGCACAATTAAAATGTTAGGTATAGATATAGGCGGTGGCAGCGGTCGCGGTCTTATCGGCTCTTTCGACGGAGAAAAGCTTTCTATTGAAGAAATTTGCAGATTTGAAAACAAGCCGATCTACAAGGACGATATGCTCGTATGGGATGCTCCAATGCTCCGCAGGGAGATCGAGAATGCGACCCGCCTCGGCGCGTCTATGGGCGCGAAGAGCGTGGGTATCGACACTTGGGGCGTTGACTACGGTCTGGTCGATAAGAAGGGCGAGCTCGTTTGCGATCCTTACAGCAACCGCGATCTTCGCACAAGAAATATCGGCGAGTATTTCTCGCAGTTTATGCCGCTTTCAAGACTCTACGAGATCACGGGTATTCAGTATCTTGAGTTCAACACAGTTCTTCAGCTTGCGGCAGAGAAGAAGTTCACGCCCGAAAGACTCGAGAAGACTGATAAGATCCTCTTTTTGCCCGACCTTTTCGGTTATTTCCTTTCCGGTGAGCAGGTGAGCGAATATACCGTTGCGTCCACGGGCGCGATCGTTGACGCTTACACCCGCGATTTCTCGCCCGAGATACTTTCCGCACTCGGAATTTCGAAGGATAAATTCGCTCCCATCGTTGATCCCGGACAGATCATCGGTAAGGTCAAGCCCGAATTTGCATCCGATATGAAGCTCATCACCGTTCCCTCGCACGACACCGCGAGCGCGGTCTTTGCAACCCCCGCGGATAGCGATGACTTCATCTACATAAGCTCGGGCACCTGGTCGCTGATGGGATGCGAGCTCAAAGCTCCTCTCATTTGTGCGGAGGGTGAAAAGCGCAACTACACCAACGAGGGCGGCGCGTGCGGTACTATCCGTTACCTCAAGAATCACGTCGGACTCTGGCTCGTTCAGGAATGCCGCCGCGCTTGGAAGGCGGAGGGCAAGAACGTGACCTATGACAGTATGACAGAGGCTGCTATGAACGCCAAGCCTTTCGTATCCTTTATTAACGTAAACGATCCCGTATTTATGCCTCCCGGCGATATGCCCGCGCGCATCGCGGAATACTGCCGCAAGACCGGTCAGCACGTT
>JAFOEU010000071.1 GCA_017387685.1 Clostridia bacterium | reverse complement strand
GTAAATGATTGGTTTGACCTCGGTTCCGTGCTGGTTCTTGACCTCGTCCTCGTAGATCTTGTCGATAGTGAGAACGAGATCGCCCTCGTCCGGCACGTCCCAATGCCCGAGATAAGGTTTTAATATCTTGAGGGGATCGCCCTCGAGTTCTCGTCTCATGCGTCGACCTCCTTTATATCATCGAGGAGTAAAACCGATACGGAACCGATTTTTACGCCCCTCATCTTTGCGGTTTCTGCGAAATCAAAAGCCTCATCTCTGTCGTTGAATGTAAAGAAATTATCCTCGTAATAACGGCCCTCGAACTTAACGTTTACTTCGTATCTCATCTTGTGCCCTCCTATCTGAATAAATGAGCAATCTTTTTCTTTGTCGCCGTGTCCGTGATTATCGAAAACGGGAGATCTCCGGCAGCGATCACCTTGCAGACGTCCCTCAGAATCTCTGACTCCGAGAACGCCGTTACGTTCATAAAGCAGACGTTTCCGATCGTGTCGCTCATTTTTATATATTCCTGTTCCGTAACATAGCTATTCGCATACTCGATAGAACCGAAATCGTCCATAACGGACATGACCTCACCGAGCATTGCAACGTAATCTCTCTTATTGTTGAGGATCATCCCTCTCGTCTTTGCGTAATTCATCGTTATACTCCTCTCGCAAACTCTCTGAACTCTGACTCCCTTTCAGCTCTGAACGCCTCGACGGCCTCGTCCGCTCTGAGATTCGGAAAGTCGGCCTGTGCTTTCTGACGTGCTCGTCTGATTGTCTCGAAACTCGGGAGATCCTCGTTAAACAGAACGTCCTCGAATGATTCCCCAGCGTTTACGCCGAACTTCTTATAAATGGAATATATAAGCGCCCTGTCGCTGTTCCTTGTCGCTGGCTCCGCTCTGAGTGTCATATAGACGAGATCCTTAACGCTATCTATCTTCATCATTGCCGAACCTCCTCCCGACGAATACGCAACCCGCCCCGGCTGCGATCAGAGAAAACGGAGCGAGTAACGACGGGCTGTCAGCTGCCATTGCTCCGAGCATCAAGAGAACTATTCCGATGCCGTAAATTATTGTTCCGATTCTGTTAAGCATATTCTCGCACCTCCGTTCATGATCAACTGATATAGCAAGATGCAAGCGTCTTGATTCGGGTAAACTCTCCCGTACTTTGCAAACTTGCAATTTCTCGTTTTTGCCCTCATATCCGGCGACCCGTCCCGCTTTGTGATAAATTCGCAATACGGGCAATCGGCGCACTTGAGAATGATTCCGTCTGTAACGGGATCCCTCTCGACGACTCCGAGGTCTTTCGTGACGGTGTACTCGATTGTTGCCGTCAACGTCTGACCGTGTTCGTTAAACAGAACCTCAGGTGCTTCATTGCGCAATTCGTACATCCTTGCATTGAGTCTGTCCTCAAACGTCTCTGCCGAGTCACTCCGAACGATGGCGTACTGTTTGAACTTCTCGCAAGCCATTAAAAAAATCACCTCTCTTTCTTGCGATTTCGAGGTGATTATGTATCTGCCCTATT
>JAFOEU010000070.1 GCA_017387685.1 Clostridia bacterium | reverse complement strand
GAAGATGGCTCTCCGTTCGACCATTGATTTCTGCATGACACGTGCCGGAAGTAAGGACGAGTTCCGGAGTCTGATGAAAAAATACGGCTACGATATGGTGTGGACTCCCGAACGAAAATATATCACGTACATCTGTCAGACCGCTGAAGGTAAGACCTACAAGGTACGTGATATCAAGCTCAACGATGAAAAATACTTGAAGGAGAATATGGAATATGAATTCAGGATCAGGTCAGAGCTCTATGGACAAGCTCAAAGCGAAGAATATGCCGCTGGCAATACAGCAAGCGATGCAGGAAGAAATGCAAGCGGAACAGACGGAACAGGAGATTCCGATGGTGCAGATCAGCGCAGAGGAATGGATGCGACTGAGCGAAACGATACGCAGAATGGAGGCTCTGTCAGCCCAGCTGTCAGCGCAGAAAGCGGTTGTAGCGAGCGAGGCGAGCAAGTACACCGAGAAGATGATGAGGGCGGCAGAGGAGCAGAAAGAGGCAACGGAGAAGGCTCTGCGCAAGGTGACGACGGAAGCGGCCGAACAGGTTGGGAAAGCGAGCGAGAAAGCTTCCGAAGTTATCGACAGAAGAATTCGTCGGGACGAGGCACTGTGGTGGCTCCGACTCGCTCTCACGGCAGTTCCCATGCTGTTGGTCTTACTCTTATGGGTGCACGTGGGATTGCAAATGTAGGCAGCATCATCGAGGATGACAACGAGGAATCCGAGGAAGCAAAGCGTGAGCGAGAAGCAAGACACGCAGGTGAGGCTGTCGGTGCTGTCTTGGGATTCGGCATAGGCGCTGTGGTTGAGTTGACGAAACAAAAGCAGACGCCTACCGATGACGTTGACGATGGTGAGGATCAAGGCATGGGAATGACGATGTAATTTGCATCTTATTCCTCCGCCTTGTCAATAATGAAAGGGGTGATGCAACGCCTACGGGCGCGGTCTTGCATACATAGCCTTCGGGCTAAACATACAAGGCGATACCTAACAGACGGTCACGAGGCACAAATAAACATAGCCTCGGGCTTGGGTAAATTTTGCCTTAGAAGGAGGAATTCTTTGACTTTATTCTTTCTGCACACAGCAAGACCGCAGAGAAAAACAACGGGCGCGTTCACGCAAGAAAAACAAAATAATCATTGAATGGGGTGAGTCATATGGAGATGAACGTTCATCACGACGAAAAAACTGTTGACATATGGCTCACTCGAAGCGAGGCGCGGAACGATAATTTCCGCAAATCGCTTGAGCCTTATTATCAACAGTTTAAAGAGAAGAAATATTTTGTGTCGGTATTTGAATCTGGTGAGCGAGATCTGTTCTCGGACACCGTTCTGCTTCTCCGCCATAATTTAGAGCTTCAGATCAAAGCCGAGCTTGCAGCCGAACAGGCACAAGCTCAAAACGTCGGGCAGAAGGCGTGAGCCTTCTGCCCTTAATGGAAATGATAACAATTTATGTCTTTACAAAAATGACATTGACGCCGTCGGGATTTTGTGGTACAATGTTATCAGCAATCAAGAAAGGAGTTAGTATCAATATGGTTGAAACGTTTAAGATTGCCGCCTATACCAGAATTTCGGTAGACCTTGAGCTTGATCGTGATAACACAAGTATCGAGAACCAAAAAGCGATCATAGGCGAATACTGCCGTCTGCATTTCCCGACCAGCACGGTGGATTATTTCGAAGACCGTGATAAATCCGGTTATACCTTCGAGCAACGCCCCGATTATATGAGGATGCGCGAAATGCTCGTCAATCATGAATACGATATACTTATCGTCAAGGACCTCAGCCGATTCTCCCGAAGAACGGGTAAAGGACTTGCGGAATTCGAGGAGCTTTCGGAGCATGACGTTCGCATTATCGCCATCGGCGACGGCGTAGATTACTATCAGGATCACATTGAAGATTGGATGAAGATAAAGCTCTACTTCTTCGTCAACGAGATGCCCGTAACAGACACGAGTAGAAAGGTACTTGACGTTATCGCCTCCCGTCAATCCAAGGGAGAGTGGATATGCTCCGTGCCGTTTGGCTACGTGATAACCAACTCAAAGAAAATGCTGTTCGAGGTGGACGAGCCGTCTGCCGAGGTCGTCAGAAAGATATTCGCGCTCTATATCGACGGATGGGGCTACAAAAGAATTGCAAACCATCTGACCGACGAGCATATCCCAACGCCCCGTATGCGAGAAAAGGCACGCAAGGAAGCGCAGGGCGATGACTACAAGGGCAAGGTGAAGGAAGCGTGGAGCGTCGTCACCATCTCGGAAATACTCTGCAACGACTTCTATATCGGAACGCTCCGACAGCACAAATACAAGCGCAAAAAGATAAACGGTCAGGACGTGGAACTCGATCCTACACAGCACATCGTATTCGAGAACAACCACGAGCCGATCATCGATTACCGAACCTTCGCCATCGCACAGGAGCTTCTGAAGCAGCGAAGCACCACCCACTACCGTGGACAGAAGAAATACGAGAACAACTACTCTGGATACCTTTTCTGCGGTGACTGCGGTTCGCCCATGTTCTCGCGAAGCCGTCCCGACCTTGCCGATGCCTACATCTGCGGCACCTACCACGCAAGAGGAAAAGCGGGTTGCACCACGCACCACATCAGAGTGGACGTTCTTGACCGAGAACTGAAGCGATACGTGGAAAGACTCTGTCAAACCTCGGAGAATATGCTGAAGCGCCTCGAAGCAGAGATCAGCTTCGAGCCGAGTGCTATCCAAGACAGCACCAATGCAGCCGTGGAGCTTGCCGCCCTCATCGAACAGGAGAAGGAGGCTCTCAAGATTCTAATGCGTCAAAAGACTCGCGACCTCGCCCGTGCCAAGGGCAACGAGGACGTGATCATGGAGATGTACGATGGGCTCATCGAAGAAGCCGCCAACCGAATCCACGGACTCGAAAACCAGATCGCTATGACGGCAGATACGAGAAACACCATCATCCGTGCCAACCGACACGCCAAGGCGGTGCTGGATATTTTTCACGATATGCTGACCAAGGAGAAGCTCGACAAGCGCGATATCAGCCTGATCGTGGACAGAATCATCGTCTACGAAAACCGCATCGACATCAAACTGAGAAATGACGTCGACGCGCTCCTTCGATGCGAGGACACACACGATGTGCCGCCCATGGAGGGGCAATCCGCAAATTTTAACGAGGACACTAAAAATATCGAAAGCGTCGCAGAAAAATACAAATCTGTGGCAGTACAATCAGCAAAAAACCAAAATGATAAGGTTTTTAGTGTCCTCGTTAAAATTTGCGGATTGCCCCTCCATGGGCG
>JAFOEU010000069.1 GCA_017387685.1 Clostridia bacterium | reverse complement strand
AGGTGAATTTTCTCGCTTTGCTCGAAAATTTTCAATTTTTAACAGGTTGAAGTTTTGATCAAACTTTTTTAAAAGTTTGCGGAGCACGAGGCAGAGCCTCGGACTAATGCGAAATTTGCCGAAGGCAAATATTTCAGCCCTTCGCCACCGCACTTCAAAATCGTGAAGCTCTGCTTCTCGATTTTGGACAGAGTCAATACTTCCCGATTGTAGGGAAGTATTGCGCTCTGTCACCCCGATTCAAAGCAAATGATTGAACAAAGTATATTTACCTCTTGCATTTTCCGCGCATTTGCGATATAATTAACACAACAAACAAAAGGAGCGTAAAATGGACCTCAAACAGCTTCTCAATCACGATATTGCCTGCTCTTGCGGCAGAACGCACCGATGCGATATCGACCTCGTTGACATCGGGCGCGGCGCGATCGAACGTCTGCCCGAGAGCGTGAATAGATTTGAAAATATACTCCTCGTTGCCGATTCGAATACTTACGCCGTCTGCGGCGAGCGTGTCTGCAACTTGATTGCCACGAAGATCAAGGGTCTCTGCCTTTTCGTGACCGATGATTTGCTCGTTCCCGACGAGGCGGCGGTCGGGGCGGTCAGGGAGAAAATGACGCTCGAAACCGACCTCATCCTCGGCATCGGCTCGGGAGTTATCAACGATATCTGCAAATACGTTTCCTTTTTTGCCGGCGTCAAATGCGGAATCGTTGCGACTGCGCCCTCGATGGACGGCTTTGCCTCGTCGGGCGCGGCAATGATCCTCGGCGGAATGAAGGTCACCGAGACCACGCACGCCCCCGCACTCATCATCGGCGATACCGAAGTGCTCAAGAACGCACCTGCCGAGATGATCCGCTCGGGCTATGCTGACATTATCGGCAAATATTCCGCGCTGAACGATTGGAAGCTCAGCCGGCTTATCAACGGCGAATACCTCTGCCAAGAGGTTTACGATTTGGTTCTCGAAAAGACCAACCTTATCCGCTCGCTTGCAAAAGATATTGCAGAGCGCAAGCCCGAGGCGATCGAGGAGCTGATGCGCGATCTCGTACTGATCGGCGTCACGCTCACGCTCCTCTCCACCACCCGCCCCGGCTCGGGAAGCGAGCATCATCTCTCGCACTATTTCGAGATCACGGGTCTGATCGAGGACAAGCCCTACTTCCTCCACGGCACCGACGTCGGATATTCCACGATAGTCACCGCCCACCTGCGCGCGGAGCTCCGCGCGATCCAAACGCCCGAATTCTCATCGGTTTCGGATGAAACGAGAGAAAAGTGCTACGAAAAGATCTACGGCAAGATCGCGGGAGAGGTCAGTGATCTGCAAAAGAGCGCGGGACGCTACGCAAATCCCGTGAATGAGGTCTACCGCGAGAAATGGGGCGACGTTCTCGCTATCCTGAACGAATGCCCCACCGCCGCCGAGAGCGAAGAAATGCTGACCGATTGCGGATTTGATCTTTCGCTGTTTGAGAAAATGTACGGCGCGGAGAAAATTCAAAACGGCGTTTGGTTTGCCAAGGATCTCAAGGACAGATATTCGGTCCTTTGGCTCTATTTTAACGTATTTTTCAGCGAAAGTGAGGCGGAAAAGGTTTTATGAAAAGCTCTACCTTTGAATTTATGAAATCATCCGTAGCCGCGGAACGCCGCGCACTCGATGCGCTTTACGAAACGATGGACGAAGCAGAGTTCGTTAAAACGCTTGATTTTATTCTAAAATCCGACCTCGTCGTCCTCTCTGCGTGCGGTTCTTCGGGATTTGCGGCGAAAAAGTTCGCGCATTCGCTCTGCTGTGTCGAATGCCCCGCAAAATTCGTGCCGCCGAGTGAGGCTGTCCACGGCGGCATGGGTGCGCTGAAGCGGGATAATCTACTCATTCTCGTTTCCAAGGGCGGCAAGACCGACGAGCTCATCCCGCTCGTTTCGATCGCCAAGGCAAAGGGCGCGAAGATCGCGCTCGTCACGGCAAACCGCGACTCCGAGCTTGCAAAGTCAGCCGATGCCGTGCTCCTCCTCCCCGACTCACCCGAAAGCGACGTCTACGGCGTGATGTCCACCGCAAGCTTCGCGGCAACTATCGCCATCTTCGATGCGCTGATGATGGGAATTATGGAAGAAAAGGACTACGCCCTCTCCGATTTTGCTCTCATTCATCCGGGCGGAGCAGTAGGAAAAAAGATAAATTAAGCTAAAAAAGCCGTTTGACGTTAGTCTACGGCTTCTTATTTTTTTATTGTTCAAATCGGCAAGAATGTAATTTAATCTCTCTTTTTCAACAAAAATTGATATCGGTGTGACGGATAGTTGAAGTTTATCGTGTATAATATGCTTTGGAAATATGTGAAAGCGAGAACTGAAATGGACGCTAAATTTTATATACTTTACAATCCCCACGCGGGCAACGGCGGGAGCGAGGCGGCGGCGAAGTCGCTTGCAAGCTCTGCGAAATACGAAAACTCCGAGATCGTTGCTATGACGGATATCAAGTCATATTCCGAATTTTTCGCCGACAAGACCGATGCATCCGTCATCATTTGCGGCGGCGACGGCACTCTCAACCGTTTTATCAACGAGGCAGACGGTGTAGCGCACGGTGACGTTTACTACATGGCATCGGGCTCGGGCAACGATTTTCTACGCGACCTCGATGTGACCGAGCAGAGCGAGCCGATCCTTATCAACAAATACATAGAAAAACTCCCCGTTTGCGAGGTAAACGGTAAGAAGTATAAGGTCCTCAACGGCGTTGGCTACGGCATCGACGGCTATTGCTGTATGATGGGCGACGCTATGAAGGAGCAGAAGATCGAGAAGATCGACTACACCGCGATCGCTATCGGCGGTCTTCTTGGAAAATACAAGACCTGCGGCGGCACGGTAACCGTTGACGGCGAAAGCCGAACTTACAAGAAAATCTGGCTCGCACCCGCTATGAACGGACGCTATTACGGCGGCGGTATGATGCCCTGCCCCGATCAGGACCGTCTCGGCGGCGAAGGCATCGTTTCCTGCTGCGTCTTCCACGACACGAGCAAGCTCGGCACTCTTATGATCTTCCCCTCTCTCTTCAAGGGTGAGCACGTCAAGCACGAAAAGAAGGTCGAGGTTCGTTCGGGCAAGCACATCACCGTCGAATTCGACTCCCCCCGCCCTCTCCAGATCGACGGCGAGACGATCAAGGGTGTGACAAAGTTTAGTATGTACTACGAAAATTAATTTAATTTCCGAGCCTACAAGGCTCGGAAATTTTCATTTATAATTGAAAAATCCCCCGAAATGTGCTATAATTATCCTGACATCATTTATAGAGGTACTAAAGTGAAACTCAAACAGAACGTGAAGAACGCGATCTATCTCGGGTCGCTCTGTTCGGTGGCTTATTTCGCCGTTTACATAGCTCGCAACATCCTCAGCGCGGTCACGCCGCAAATGGTCGCGGACGGGTTCACCGAGGATTATATCGGCAGCGTTTCGGCGCTCTATCTGCTCTTTTACGCCTTCGGTCAGCTCATCAACGGCGCCATCGGCGATAAGATCAAGGCGAAATATATGCTCACGATGGGTCTCTTCTTCGCGGGAGTGACAAATCTCCTCCTCCCCGTCATAATCGACAAGCCGAACGCGGCAATGATCGTTTACGGCCTGACGGGATTCTTCCTTTCGATGATCTACGGCCCGATGACCAAGGTTGTTTCCGAGAACACCGAGCCGATATACACCACCCGTTGCTCGCTCGGCTACACCTTCTCCTCCCTCCTCGGCTCGCCTGCGGCGGGCATCCTTGCGGTATTCCTCACTTGGCAGAGCGTTTTCTTCGTCAGCACGGGCGTGCTCGTTGCAATGGCGGCGTGCGTTTTTACCTTCTTCACCGTTTTTGAGCGCCGAGGCATCGTAAAATACGGTCAGTACAAGCCGAAGGAAAAGGGCGCGGGCAATATAAAGATACTTTTCAAGCGTCAGATCGTTAAATTCTCGCTGATTTCGATACTCACGGGCATTGTCCGTACCTCGGTCGTTTTCTGGCTGCCGACCTACATCGCGCAGTACCTCAGCTTCTCCCCCGAAGAGGCGGCAAGCATCTTCACGGGCGCAACACTCGCAATCTCGATGACGTCCTTTATCGCGATCTTTCTCTACGAGCGTCTCGGCCACGACATGGACAAGACGATCCTCATCGTTTTCACCTCGTCGGTCATCTTCTTTACGCTCACTTACTTCGTCAAGCTCCCCGTTCTCAATATAATCTTCATCGTGCTTGCCATTATGTCCTCGAACGCGGCGGCAACAATGCTCTGGAGCCGTTACTGTCCGTCCTTGCGCGATACGGGACTTGTTTCCTCGGCTACGGGATTTCTCGATTTTCTCAGCTATTCTGCCGCGGCTCTTGCGAATATCACCTTCGCGGGCGCAATCGACGCTATCGGATGGGGCAATCTCATCCTCGTCTGGATCGGACTTGTCACCCTCGGCGTTATAGTTGCACTGCCTTATAGAAAAATATTAAAAAAATAATCGGGAGGTTTCCCTATGTGCAATATTGCGGGATACGTCGGCAAACGCGATGCCGCACCGATAATTCTCCAAATGCTCCACCGTGAAGAGGGCTTCGCGGGCGGATATTACAGCGGTCTTGCCACGATGCAGGGCGGCAAAATATTCAGCGAAAAGCTGACGGGCGATACGGCACGCCTTATGCGCGAAACTCCCGCGCTTTCCTGCCTCGGCAACATAGGAATTGCACATTCGCGTTCAAAATCGGGTGGAGGCGACGAATGGGCGCATCCCTTCCTCGGTCTTCGCGGCGACGAGGCACGGATCGCTTACGTTGCAAACGGCTCACTCGGATGCTTTGCCGAAAGGCTCGGCGAGTTTTCAGATCTGACTCTTCGCCTCTCTGAGGCGGGATACACCTTTCCCTCGCGTACGTTCGGAGTTGAAACAAAACGATATCCAACACTCGCCGACGGCTCGGCAGTTCACATGAGCGACACGATGTGTCAGCTGATTTTGCGAAATATTGAGGACGGTATGGACAGCGCATCCGCAATGGAATCGGCATTCTGCGAGATGCCGAGCGAAATTGTAGGTCTGCTTTTGAGCCTCAATGAGCCCGACTCGATCGCGTACTCGAGAATAAATATGCCGATGTTCCTTGCTTTTGCCGAACACGGTGCATATCTTGCCTCAACTCCGCTTGCTTTCCCCGAGGATGCGGGTGATCCGATGCTTCTCCCGGCGGGATCGTCCGGCAGAGTATTTGCCGATCGCTTTGAGTCGGTAAAATATAAAAAATGCGCCGCAAGCATTGCGCCGATAGATGCGGCTTTGATCTGCAAGGCATACGCCAAAGTACGCGAGATCCTCTCTGCAACCGAGAAAAATTTCTCGGAGCTCTGTCGGGAAGTCGCGCCTCTCTTCTCAAGTGCCGACTGCAAGCCCACGGCTGCGCTGACCTATCAGATACTTTATGCACTTTCAAAGGGGAACTTACTGCTCATCAACGAAAAACGCGTCAGCGGCGTAACGGATGAACTCGATGCGCCGAAGCTTTACGTGAGCATTTAAGGAGGACACGATGAAAAAACGTATTTTCCCCACAATCTCAGCTGCAGCTTTTGCGATATTTGCGGCGCACGCATTATACTTTTTTATTGAAAGAGCCGAAAGGCTATGCTCAAAAATCGTTGTAAATCCGGTTGACGGCCAATATTACGTAACCTCAGAATTTGTCGGCGTTACGCACGAGGCGATCCCCTCAATTATTGTCGCTGCGCTTATTGCGATTACTTTTATAGTGTTGATCGTCCGCGTGATCCGCCCGGCGCTGATTTTCGGTATAATCGGATGTATTATGTCTGCGATCTGTTGTGGAATATTCCTTTTTTCAGATCTGCATTTTGAAATATATATGATGTTCCGATACGTCTACGGAGTGAGCTTAAGCCGTCTTCCGCTCGAGGCAGAGCTCTCGGTAGTCGGTGGGTTTAAGTTATTGCTCGTATTATTGGTTATGGCGGCTGAGGTCATCACTTTCGTTACTATACTTGCATCTGTCGGAAGGAGAAAAACATTGTTTGATATATTAAAAGGTAAAAAGCTCTCGGTCTTCGGCGCGAGTATGTGCACCTACGACGGCTATTCGAACAATACGGAGCACAATCCCACCATCGGTGAGAATAAGCAATATTACGGCAATGCCGAATCTGAAAACGTCAAGTGCCGCGACCTTTCGGTGAATGAAACCTTTTGGGGTATTCTTCTCGAAAAGTACGGAATGGAGCTCTGCGTAAACAACTCGTGGAGCGGCTCCAAGATTCTTGACGACAACCCCGCCGCGGCGGGATGGAACACCCGTCCGACCGAGTTGCATCGCCCCGACGGCAGAGAGCCTGATCTTATCGTTTCCTTTATGGGAAACAACGATTTCACCAAGGAGCGCCCTGCGGGAGAGGTAACGGACGATCTTTTCAACCGAGTGACCGCAAAGGATTTCGTACCTGCTACCTTTGCCGAGGGATACGCCGTGATGCTTCACAAGGTCACAGCGCGATACCCCGAAGCCAAGCTTTTCCTTTTCAATATGGCGTGGCGAACCGAGGAAAAGAGCGAATTGCTCATCAAATACAACGAAATTATCGAAAAATGCGCCGCGCATTACGGCGCGTATATCGTTCGGCTGACCGAAAGCCGAATGAGCCGTCTTGATTATGCCAAATACACCTGCGACGGCAAGCTTCATCCGAATGCCGAGGGTATGGCTATCTGGGCGGAGCTGATCGAAGATGCTTTTAAAAAATGCTATATAAAATGAGGTAAGTGATATGAAATGCACCGAAATGTTCAACACGATAGACAGTTTGAATGAAAGCTACGTAAAGATTTGGGAAGACGTTTGCAATATCGAAAGTCCGACCAAATTCAAGGAGGGCGTGGACGCTTGCGGCGAGTATTTTGCCGAGTTTGCCCGGGGAAAGGGATGGAAGGTCGAATATTTCCGTCAGCCCGTTGCGGGTGACGTTGTGGATATCACGCTCAATCCCGATGCGGACGAAAAGCCCATTATTTTCTCCGCGCACCTTGACACCGTTCACCCCGTCGGCTCGTTCGGCACTCCCGCCGTTCGCATTGAGGGGGATAAGATGTACGGTCCCGGCGTTTGCGACTGCAAGGGCGGCGCGGTCGCGGCGCTCCTCGCTATGGACACCCTCGACCGTTGCGGATTCAAGGGCAGACCCGTTAAGCTGATCCTTCAAACGGATGAGGAGGTCAGCAGTATGATCAGCGGAAAGGCAACCATCGGCTATATGTGCGAAAAAGCTCTGGAGTCGGTCGCTTTCCTCAATCTTGAGGGACACAGCGTGGGCAAGGCTTGTCTTATCCGCAAGGGCACGATCACCTTCACCTTTACCGTTGAGGGCATTGAGGCTCACGGCTCGAACTGCGCTACTGCGGGAGCGAATGCGATACTTGACGCGGCACACAAGATCATTGAGCTTGAAAAGCTGAAGGACGATGCGGGGCTCACCTGCAACTGCGGCGTTATCTCGGGCGGCAGTGTGCCGAACACCGTTCCCGGTCACTGTGAATTCAAGGCTAACATCCGCTTTGCTAATTCCGAGCAGCTTGCATGGGTGCGCGAGCACGTCAAGGCGGTCGCGGCGACGGTACACGTTCCCGGATGCAAGTGCACGGTAAATGATCCCGCAGGACGCGTTGCAATGGAGCACAGCGAAAAGAACGTCGCTCTCCTTTCGCGAATGAACGAGATCTTTGAGGAAAACGGTTTGATTCACCTTGAAGCGGCAAGCCGCAAGGGAGCATCCGATGCCGCTGACGTCACCCACGCGGGCGCGGCTTGCATCGACTCGCTCGGAGTCACCGGCGGAAAGATCCACTCCCCCGCCGAATACGCAAACATTCCCTCTCTCGCCGAATCGGCAAAGAGACTTGTCGCCGTTGCCGCGAATATTTAAAAAAGACTTGACATACTGAAAAAAATATGTTATACTGAATTACGGTATTGCATATTTGAATGACTACCGGTAGTTGCCGGTAGTCATTTTTTTAACAATAGAATATAATGAAAATAACGACAGGAGAAAGGACAAATGAAACTAATAATTGACGGATACGTTTATTGGGTGCGCCCCGAGCAGAGTCTGCTCGATATAATCAAGGAATTCGGGCTTATCACGGGTAAGCTCTCAACCGACCCGATCGCGGCAAAGATCGCGGGCGAGGTCTTTACGCTGAATTACATACCAATGCGAATGCAGGATGCCGCGCACGAGCGTGAGAGTATCCGCAAGGCGATGGCGGCATCGGGCGGAAAGGTCAGCCTTCTTCGCTATTCCCATCCAAGCGGAAAGGATGCCTACAGAAGAACCGCGCAGTTCGTGCTCTTCCTCGCCATCCGCAAGCTTTGGCCGCAGGCGGTAGCCAAGATGAATTGCACCGTCGGCGAGGGCGTCTATATCAAGGTCACGGGTGCGGAGGATTTTTCCACAGAACGGCTGAAGGAATGTGTTCGCGAGCTGATAGCGGAGGATATCCCTCTCGTTCGCAGACGAATTCCCACTGCCGATGCTATCGAGTATTTCACCCGTCAGGAGCAGGAGGATAAGGCGCGTCTGCTCGCTTACCGCGCCGCCCCCACGCTTGACGTTTACGGATACGGCGATTTCTTTGATTATTATTACGGCGAAATGGCACCCTCTACGGGATTTTTGCGCGTTTGGGATATCATCCCCGCGCAAAACGGATTTATTTTCATCTTCCCAGACAGAAACGATCCCGACCGTGTTTCGGATTATCACGAAATGACACAGTTTATGGAGGTTTACGACGAGGGCAAGCGTTGGGGCGAGCTGATGAAGTGCGAGACGGTTGCCGATCTCAACGAGCTTGTTGACAGCGGTCGTCTCCGCGAGCTCGTCCGCGTAAATGAGGCGCTTCACGAAAAACGCTTCGGTGAGGTTGCCGATATGATATGCGCCCGCGGCGCACACGCCGTTATGCTTGCCGGTCCCTCATCCTCGGGCAAGACCACCTCGGCAAACCGTCTTGCCACCCAGCTCCGCGCCCACGGCAAGACACCGATACTGATCAGTCTCGACGATTACTACATCGACCGCGACCTGATCGAGCCGGATGAAAACGGAGAATTCGACTTCGAGCATATCAACACCATCGATACCGCCCTTTTCGGAGAACAGCTCACCGCACTCCTTGCGGGCGAGGAGATCGAGCTTCCCGCCTTCAATTTCAAAAGGGGCAAGCGCGAATGGACGGGCAAAAAGCTCAAGCTCGACGAAAGCTCTATCATCATCGTCGAGGGCATTCACGCGCTCAATCCCGTGCTTCTTCCGCAAGGTCTTGACAGATCTGCGATATTCAAGATCTTTATCAGTCCGCTTCTTCCCCTCAGCCTTGATTACCACAACCGAATCCCGACAAGCTATCTGCGCCTGCTCCGCAGAACCGTCCGTGATTACGATACGCGCGGAGCATCGGTTCAGAAGACGCTCTCGATGTGGGAATCGGTCAGGCGCGGCGAGGGCAAATGGATACTCCCCTTCCAGGAGGAGGCTGACGTTATCTTCAACAGCTCCACCCTCTACGAGCTTGCCGTGCTGAAAAAGCACATCTTCCCGCTTCTCTCCGCGATCGAGCCGCACGAGGATTGCTACGAGCAGGTCCGCGCGATGGTCAAGGTTCTCAACTACATCCACGAGGCGGACGTCGACGACGAGATCCCGCCGACAAGTATCATCCGCGAGTTCATCGGCGGAAACGCGTTTTATAAATAAAATTCTCGTGGAATTGCACAATTTCTCCCTCCCAATTTTGTGCAATTCCACTTTTTTAAAAAAGTTTCCGAATTTGTGTGACATTTTTAGCGCAGAATGTGACTTACTTGGTGAAAGGACAGTGAAAGGAGGCTTATTAATGAAGGACGAAAAAATTATAGAACTTTTCTTTGCACGCGATGAAAATGCGCTTCGGGAGACGGAGGAAAAATACAATTCCCTCTGCCACTACGTTGCGCGGAATTTTCTCTCGGTTCGCGAGGACAGAGAGGAATGCATAAATGACGCTCTGCTCGCGCTTTGGAATTCAATCCCGCCCGCGAGACCGAGGAGTCTTTCTGCTTTTCTCTCCGCGATCGTCAGGCGCATCGCGATAAATAAGACCCGCGCGGCAAACGCCTGGAAACGCGGCGGCGAGATACAGATCGTCAGCGACGAATTTCTTTCCACGCTCGATGACGGCTCCGACCTCGCGGCAGACTACGAATCGCGCCGCGCGGGCGAGGTCATCAACGCCTTCCTCGGTACGATATCGCGTGATGACAGAAGAATTTTCATTATGCGCTTCTGGCTCGGACTCAGCTACGCTCAGATTGCCGAGCAGACAGGCTTTGGCGACAGCAAGATCAAAATGTCGCTTCACCGCACGCGCGAAAAGCTTGCGGCAGAACTGAAGAAGGAGGGGATCACGGTATGAAAAGGAACAGAATAAACCGAGACCGTCGTTTGCTTGAAGCACTCGATTATCTCGACGAAGCCTATATCGCGGACGTTGTGGACAATCTTAAAGTCCCGCCCGTGCCGGGTGCGCCACTGCCGAAAAAGGGCAGAATACTGCGCTCGCTCAAGCCCGTTGCAATGCTCGTTGCCTGCACTCTGCTTCTCGCCGCGCTCATCCCCGCAGTAACCTATATGACTTCACACATCCCCGACATCGTCGCATTCTTCCGCGGTGAGCAGAGCGAGGCGACGGTTCCCGAGGAGACCGATCCCTACGATCCCACCGAAACCACCGCTCCGCCCGAAACAACCGCGCCGCAAAAGCACGAGCACAACGGCTCGGAGGGACTAATCTATCGCGTCAACGATGACGGAAGGACCGTGACTCTCGTGTCACGAGGCACTTGTGAATACCCTTCGGTCACAGTCGCATCGACTTATGACGGATTGCCCGTCATCGCTATCGGCGACTCTGCGCTTGAGGGCGGACAATATGAGCGCATAAAAATCCCCGAGAGCATTACCTCTATCGGCATCGGCGCCTTCAAGAGCTGCACGGAGCTGAAATCGATCTATATCCCCGCTACCGTCCGCACGATCGGTGCGAACGCATTTGAAAATTGTATCGCGCTTAAATCCATTATCCTGCCCGATTCCTTGGAGATCGTATCCACGGGGCTTTTCACAAATTGCGAAGCACTCCAACACGTTCGCATCGGAAATCAGGTCAAGCGCATTCTTGCAGGCGCGTTCTATGGATGCTACAAGCTCCCCGACCTCGAATTCGGCGGCATTAAGCAGGAATGGGCAAAGGTTGGTATAGGCGATTTCTGGAATATGGAATGCGGCATCAAATACGTTCATTGCAATGACGGAAGCGTTGAGGTTACCACCGCGCCCAAGGGTACGCCCGAGGACAACGGCAGCCCGGGACTTGAATACAGACTGAGCGGCACGGAGGCAAGACTTTCAAGCCTCGGTACCTGCACCGAAAAGAATATCGTGATCGCATCTACGTATATGGGCTACCCTGTCACGAGCATCGGCTCGAACGTTTTCGACGGCTATTCCGAGCTTGAAAGCGTATCAATCCCAGAGACCGTCGTATCGATCCGTTCGCGAGCCTTTGCAGACTGCAAGAATCTTGAATCCGTTATGCTTCCCGTCAGCCTGACTCTCCTCTATCCTGATGCCTTCGTCGGCTGCACATCGCTGGGCAAAATAGAGATCGACGGCGACAACCCCGCCTTCAAGGTCGTTGACAACAGTCTGATCGAAACAGCAGGATCGGTTCTGATAATGACCTGCAAGAGTTCACGCATTCCTACCGACGGAAGCATCCGCGTTATCGGCGAATACGCTCTGTCAGGACTCGAGCGCGTCGAAATAGCGATTCCCGAGGGTGTTCGCACCATAAGAGCAAACGCTCTGCAATACAATAATGCTATCAGGAGGCTGAGTCTCCCCTCGACGCTCGAATTTATCGACGTCAATACTTTTTCGGAGAGCACCTCGAATCTCACACTTCTCTTCCCGAACGGTCACTCGATCTACACGGCGGAGGGTAATTGCCTGAGCGACAAGAGCACCAAAACACTAATTCGTGGATTCGCCTTCAGCACCCCGCCCGATTGGATTGAGGTGATCGGAAACAGCGCCTTCCAAGGTTGTTCGGGGCTTGAAGAGATCAAATTTCCATCGTCGCTCAAGACCATCGGTCAGAATGCATTCAAGAATTGCACCTCCCTTAAAAAAATCAAGATCGACGGTGCCGTTACGCTGAAAAACTATGCCTTTTACGGTTGCACAAGCCTTAAGTCGGTCGAGCTCGACGACAGAGTTCAGTTCGACTACTCACATATCTTCGCATACTGCACAAGCCTTGAGCATTTCCGCGTCCCGAGGAGCGTTACCTACCTCAACGGACAGTGGGAGGGCTGCACAAGTCTTAAAACGATCGTTCTGCACGACGATATCACCTTCCTCAGCGGTTCCCTCTTCTACGGATGCACGTCGCTCGAAAGCTTCTATATCGGTCCGAAGGTTCGCGAGCTGAGGCAGAATTTCCTCGTCAAATGCCCGAATATCAAGGAGATCGTCTACGGCGGAACGCGCCACGAATGGTTCACTGTGAAAAAGCATGAGTCCTGGATGGACGGAGCAAGCAAGCTCGCGGTCGTACGCTGCACCGACGGCGACCTCACAAACTTCAACACTCAGCCGATGGTGGGAAGCTACGGCTTGCTCTACCGCGAAAGCGCGGACGGCAAGAGTGCGCAGTTTATCGGATTCAAGGACGGCGTCCTCGATTCCTTTGAGATAGCATCCTCCTACAACAGTCTGCCCGTTACAAGCATTGCAGAAGGAGCACTCAGCAAGATCAAATCGTCTGGTACGATCATTATGAGCACCTATATCGAGACCGTCGAGGAAGGAACGTTCGCGCAGAACCCATACGTCACTCATATCGAGCTCCGTCCGAACGTCAAGGTCATAGAAAACAACGCCTTTATCGGTTGTGTCGATCTGAAGGAGCTGACCTTCCGCGGCACAAAGGCGGCTTGGGAAAAGATCGAAAAGCAGTCGCGCTGGAATTACGGCACGGCACTCGAGGTCGTTCACTGTATCGACGGTGACGTGAGCGTCACACCTCACCCCGAGACGAACAACGGCAGCGAAGGTCTTGCTTACCGCATAAATCAGAGCAGCAGCGGCGATTTCTACGCAGTCTTCACCGGTCTCGGCACCTGCACGGATACCGATATCGTGATCGCCTCGGAATACTACGGTTATCCCGTGCTTGAGCTGACGAACAGCATAGGCTCGGATAACAAAACAGTCAAAAGCGTAA
The DNA here is from genome assembly GCA_017387685.1 of Clostridia bacterium. GTDB lineage: Bacteria > Bacillota > Clostridia > Oscillospirales > CAG-272 > CAG-390. The sequence continues at coordinate 7,924 of JAFOEU010000069.1, read as the reverse complement.
AGTTACCCGATTCTATAACCGTAATCCCCTACGGTTTCTTCAGTAGATGTATGGCACTCGAGAAGGTAATAATGCCCGACTCGGTCAAAGCAATCCACCGCTACGCTTTCTCCGATTGTATCGCTCTCAAGGAAATCAAGCTGCCGAAGTCACTTGAGCTCATCGAAGATAATGCCTTTTCCGGATGCGTTTTAATCGAAAAAATAGAGCTCCCCGATTCGCTTCTTAGAATCGGAAGCTATGCGTTCTTAAATTGTACTTCGCTCCAAAAGATCGCTATCCCCGATGGCGTGACCTTTATCGGTTTTCGCAGCTTTGAGGGAACTCTGATCGACAGCGTTCACATTCCGAAAAGCGTCACGGAAATGGGAGTTGACCTTGGCAATAATATCAAGAATATCACGATAGATCCCGAAAATCCCGTTTACGTTATCACGGGCAACTGTCTGATCGACCGCGAGAGGAAGATGCTTCTCCGCGTATTCGGCGAGCCTACCTTCCCGAACGACGGAAGCATCAGGTATATCGAGGAGCTCGCATTCAGAGATATCGACTTCGAGATCAAAAAGCTCATTCTCCCCGAGGGGCTTGAAGAGATACTTTGGTACGACGGAAAGGGCCTTGAATCCGTCGAAGAACTGCACATTCCAAGTACGTTCGTATCATGGGGGGCATACACCTTCAATCAATGCCCAAACCTCCAAAAGATCACGGTCGCAGAGGACAATCCGAGATACTATTCTGTCGGCAACTGTGTGATCGAAAGAGATACCGGAGAGCTTGTTCTCGGATGCAGCGGCAGCGTTATTCCGAACGACGGAAGTGTCCGAAGCATCGGCAGATATGCGTTTTACAATCGTGCGGGACTCGAAAAAATCGTCATTCCCGAAGGCGTAACCGAGATCATATTCAATGCGTTTGCAAATTGCACCTCTCTGCGCGAGGTAAAGCTTCCCGAAAGTCTCAGAACGATCGACGAGGGCGCGTTTTTAGGATGCTCCGCACTTGAGGCAATCGAGCTCGGCAAGAATGTAAATATGATAAATATGTACGCGTTTGCATACTGCACGTCACTCAGAGAAGTCACAATCCCCGAGGGGATCTATGCAAACTGCCTCGGATGGGCTCTGTTCCGTAACTGCACAGCTCTCGAAAAGGTCTACGTACCTCGTGGCATAAGCTATATCGGATTCAACGGTTGCTCGAGTCTGCGCGAGATCGTCTACGGCGGAACGGTGGCGGAATGGTGGGAAATAACGGTATACGACGACGATTTCCACGGCACCGCGCTCGAACGCATCACCTGCACCGACGGCGTGATCACCGAGATCCCCTACGAAACCGAAAAGCCTATGTATTAACTAAAAAATGAGGACTGACGAAAGTCAGTCCTCAAATTTTTATTCAAATTTTTCGTAAAACTCGAGCGTTGCTATTTTCGATCCTTGATTATTGAAGTGAAGAAAGAAATCGTCGCCTACGTGGAACATCGACTCGGATTCCATCAAGGTATTGAGCGTGATCTTTCCGATGTATTTGCCCGTCTTGATTTCAAAGACCTGAATGATATTGTCCTTCGTGCCGGATTGCGGGCTGAGGGGGACGTAGGCGTATTCCGCATCGGCATCCATTCCCTGACCGACGTAACCCGTTGTATCGGCAAGCGCGGAGGAACGGATGGGGTTAAAATCTCCGTCCGTGATAACAAGTCCGCTCGGCGAGCCGTATGCGAGGAAGGCATACTGTCCCGCTCCGTCAATATATCCAACGCCCCAAGTGCCGTAGGAGAGCGGCTTCTGCTCTGTGAGCGTGAGAGTTTCGGGATCTATGATCGAAACGAGATTGTCAAGCATATTAACCACAACAAGCTGTTTTTTCACGGGATCGTAAGTCATATCGTTGGCGTGGTCGAGCGGCATCTCATCACTTTCAAGAACGGCGCTCCACGTTTCCATATCCACCTTGATAACGCGGTCGGTCTCAACGCCCGATACATTTTTCTTCATAATAACGTAGGCAAATTTACCGTCGGTAGCTGCGCCCTGCGCTGCATCAAAATCATCCTTTTGAGAATATTTGAAGACCACATTATAGTCCGCGCAGATATTTCTGCCCTCACGCAGAGCCGCATATACGTCAAGATCGCTCGGCTTAAACTCCCCCCTGACTTCAAGACCGACGGGAAATGCGGTTACGCCGTCCTTTGTGTACTCAGGGATCAGTCGGTCGATAAAGCGAAAAATCGCCTCGCTGCAAGCGGCGGGAGAAGCTCCGACGATAACGATCTTTGAGTCGGTCACGCGAATGATATATCCCTCAAAATCGAGGTCTTCCAAAGCCGCCGCTGTTTCGGGGCGGTTGGTTTCAAAGAGCAGGATCTCGTGATCTGTGTTCACGGCGGGTCCGTTCGGGTTCATCCAATCGTCTATGATCTTGAAATCACGGCTGAGAGTTGTCCTCATTCTGTTATTGACCGCAACGGCGCTGTCAAGCTGAAATCCTCTTGCCCCCTCTGCACGAACGATCTTGAAATCGGTCGCGCCGTTATCAAGCAAAACGAGCAGCTCCGCTTCCGCAACCGCTTCGGTTTCCGCCGAGGATTCGGGCGGGTTATCTGCATCCTCGGGGGTGCAAGCCGAAAGCGATAAAAGTGCAATACTGATAAGAATTACTATAATTATTTTTTTAAAAGTCATTTTGATTACCTTGATTTATATTTTTCAGAACTTACCCTTTGCCACATAATGGCTGAGCTCGGCAAACTGATCGATGCACGCGCGCTGATAGGGAGTGTAATTCCGCTCGTCGGCACTTCTTGCGTAGATTTCCATTTTAATTCCGCGGTATCGGTTGAGGTAATCCTTGGCACAGCAAGGATAGGTCAGCGACTCGGCGGTCGCGGCAAGTCCGAGATAGTCCTGCAAGATGGATGCCTGCCTTGTTTCCCAATCGGCGTGCCAAAGGCGGACGTAGAGCTCGGGATGGATGTTCGCCATAACTCCGCAATATCCGGATGCACCGTTTTTGAGGGTGGCAAGAAGCGTTTGCGCATTTGCATTGAAGATCTCAAGACGCGTGCCGCGGCAGATATCGAGGCGGTGCGCGATCAGATCGGCGTCACAGCAGGTATCCTTTATGAAGTAGAAACGCTCGGTTTCGATGCACCATTTAAGCATTGCATCGGTCAGCAGACGCTTATACGGCTTCGGGCATTCGTAAATGCCGAGGGGCATCTCGGGCGGGAGCTTCGCGATCAGCTTTTCGCAATCCGCGATCCACGCCTCGTCGGTGGTGTTCGCGATATCAAGTCTGTTTGAAATGAGAATGAGCGCATCGGGGCGTTCTGCAGCAATACGGCAGAGCTCGTCCGCCTGATCCTCGATCGAGTCGGAGACGTGTCCGGATGCTACTATCATCAGCGGCGCACGGGTTTTGTCGACTTCGGCAAGCCGCTTGGCTTCGGCAACGACAAGTCGAACGAGCAGTGCACGTTCCTCTACCGAGAGGAACATTATCTCACTCGACTGACACGCGGCAAAGATGCCGTCGCATCCGCTTTTCCAATAAAATCTTACAAGCTCACGGACGGCATCCTCGTCAATCACGCCGTTCTTATACGGCGTGATCATAGTCGGATACACTCCGCGGACTACTTTGAAATTCTTCATTATATCTTCCTTCCTTATTTTCTGATCTTTACGACAGTCTTGCGGCATTTTGCGCCGTCACCGACGCCGGGACGGTGCCATTCACCGGGCAGTAGAAGCAAAAAGTCGCCCGCGCGGAGAGTGACCGTTGAATAGCCTTTATCGAAGGATTCAAATTCAACGTCATTTTCCTCCGAATAGTCGCCCTCGGGCTCTTCTTCGGGGATGATAACGTCTATCTGCTCCTCGCCCTCGATCATCATCTGAACGTCGATGTATGCGTGATGGTTTTCAAATATCTTCCCCTCTCTGCCCGCGCTGAGGTATTCCGATGACGATGCATAAAGTGCCGCACCGTCGATCTCGGTCTTGCCGATCTTAAATTCGCCGTCCGCTACTCTTTTAGCCTCGTTCAGAGCATATTCGATGGAGGGGACTTTTTCGCCCCAGATGGGTAGATTTGCAATTTTACCGTATATCATTTTTGTACCTCGCGGAAGTTTTTGACCCTGTGGAAGGTGGTGAAATTAGAATTGTGGAAGCTGTTCGCGCCGTTCGTTGCCGTGCGGCAAAGGTAGAGGATATCCTCGCCCTCAATGAAGAAATCGACGTATTGGAAGCCGACCTCCTTAATATCATCATAGCGGCGGTCGATCAGGTGCTCGCAAAGCTCCCATTTGATGAGATCGGGCGAACAGATCAGGGAGAGCAGATTGCGCTTCGTCTGCGGCTCGTCGATGGCGTAGCTGACGATGGCGTAATATTTTTTCGTCACGTCATCGAAAACGATATTGAACTTCGACGCCGTTGCGGGGAAGTCGATGACCTTATCAAGCGTCGGCTCGGCTTCGGGATCGTGGGGGTCATAATTAAGAACAAGCGCAGTTTTGTCTGCAAAGCGGAGGAAATCGATGATCTTGCCGTCGGGCGTTTCGATCACGTTGCCCTCGATTCCGCCCCAGATCTTTTCGGGGAGTGGAGAAATATGCTCGCGGGCGTCAAAAAGCTCGGTGCAGACCCAATTTTCAGCACAAAGAAGATCGCTATCGGCGGGTGCGGAAAGCACGGCATCACAGAAAACCTTTTCCGACCACGCGCCGTACTGAACGTCGGTCATAATTCTGCCGTCCTTGATGAGCACGGGCATCGGCGCACGGTGCCAACCGACCTGTCGGGCGTGACAGCCGCCGCGCAGAAGGACGGTGGGATTCGTCCAGCTCTTACCGCCATCGTCCGAGCGGCCGATCAGCACGTCGCCGTACTCGGTCGAGCAGCCGAGCATATAGAGTGCGCCGCCCGCGAGGAACATCTTGCCCCAGAAGCAGGGGAAAAGCTCCGAGCGGTGCTCCCAAGTCGCGCCATCGTCGTGGGAAACGTATATTAAAGTGAGATTCTGCGGTGCACCGCCGGCGTAAACGTCCATCGAGGCGAGCAGATCGCCGTTCTCAAGACGGATAAGCGAGGGCGAGCAAAGGTAGCGCCCCGAAAAAGCATATTCCTCGTCATCGGGGTGCAAATAAGTGACTACTACGCCGGGTACATCACCCGTGCGGACGAGTCTTTCGGTTGAAGAAACGCCGTCCTCGCGCTCAACTCGGAAGGCGTAATCCCTCCCGCTTTCAAGTCCTTCAACCTTTCCCGAATGTGAATCAAGCGCGAGAACGCGGAATTCTTCCGAATCTCTTACTCTCCAGATCAGATTGTATTTTGCATCTGAAACCGAATCGGTAAAATCAAATTCAAAGCCATTCGCGCAAGGCGCAATACGGCAAATATATGGCGCGCGCATCCGTGCCTTTTCGTGAAGAGGCAGATAGCGCGGATAAGACCAGCTCTGAACGGTTTTCATAACATTCTCCTTAAAAAACTATACATATTATAACATCCCGCGCACGCTGTGTCAAGTCAAATGGAAAGATTCCGCTCTCGCGGAGCGGAATCTTTCCATTTATTAAGCTAATTAGCCTCTCTTCCACTCGGTACCCTTTGCGGAGTCGATGAGGGTGATGCCTTCTGCGGCGAGGAGGTCGCGGATGCGGTCTGCTTCGGCGAAGTCGCGTGCCTTCTTTGCGGCAGTACGAGCCTCGACGAGAGCCTCGATGCGTGCGTACTCGGGATCAGCTGCTGCGGCTGCTGCCTTTGCGGCTGCTTTTGCTGCTGCCTCGGCATCCTCTGCGGCGTTGATCGCTGCTGCGGCATCAATAAGACCGAGCATAAGAACCTGCTCGAAATCACGGATAGCCGCAAGCTTGGTTGCCGCGTTTGTCTTTGCTTTGAGCACGTCGTAAAGCGCGGTTACTGCGAGAGAGGTATTGAGATCGTTATCAAGCGCATCGGTGAAGCGCTTCTTGAGCTGTGCAAATACTTCTGCATCCACAGCGCCGTCATCCTGACGGAGCAGGGGAGCGATCTTTGCTACGAGCTTGTTATACGCGATAGTTGCATTGTCGAGGTTTTCATAGGAGAAAACGAGCGACTTGCGGTAGTGGGACTGCATACAGAAGAAGCGGTATGCGAGGGGAGAATATCCCTTCGATTCAAGGAGCGAAACGGTGAGGAATTCGCCGCTCGACTTGCTCATCTTGCCCGAATTGGTGTTCAGGTGAAGAACGTGCATCCAATGGCGGCACCATTCGTGACCGAGGTAAGCCTCGCTCTGTGCGATCTCGTTGGTGTGGTGGGGGAATGCATTGTCAATTCCGCCGCAATGGATGTCGCAGTATTCGCCGAGGTGCTTCATTGCGATGCAGGAGCACTCGATATGCCATCCGGGATAGCCGACACCCCAAGGGCTCGGCCACTTAAGCTCCTGATCGTCGAACTTGGATTTTGTGAACCAGAGAACGAAGTCCGCGCGGTTGCGCTTGTTGCCGTCAGCCTCAACGCCCTCGCGAACGCCGACCTCGAGGTCTTCCTCGTTGAAATCGTGGAAAGCGTAGTAGGATTCAAGCTTGGATGTATCAAAATAAATATTTCCGCCCGCCTCGTATGCAAAGCCCTTTTCGATAAGAGCCTCGATGACGCGGATGAAATCGTCGATGCAGGAGGTTGCGGGCTCGATGACGTCGGGAATGCGGATATTGAGCTTCTTGCAGTCGGCAAAGAAAGCGTCGGTATAGAACTGCGCGATCTCCATAACCGTCTTTTTCTCGCGCTTCGCGCCCTTGAGCATCTTATCGTCGCCCGTGTCGCCGTCGCTGGTCAGATGTCCGACGTCGGTGATGTTCATAACGCGCTTGACCTCGTAGCCCGAGTAACGGAGATATCGGTCGAGGATATCCTCCATCATATAGGTGCGGAGGTTTCCGATGTGTGCATAGTGATAAACGGTGGGGCCGCAGGTGTAGATCGAAGCCTTACCCTCCTCGCGGGTCTTGAATTCTTCGCGGCTGTGTGTCAGAGAATTGTAGAGGATCATTTATTTTACCGTCCTTTCGGAGATGTGTCTATTATAATATTATAGCAGATTTTCTGTTCAATGTCAATGCCTTTTGAGGGCAGAGGGCAGAGGTTAGAGGGCAGAGGTACGGTAACTTTTCTCGCAAAGCTCGAAAAGGATTTTATTAAAATAATTTCCGAACAGCGTGAGGAAATTTTCCTTACCTCTGCCCTCTGACCTCTTACCTCTTACCTTAATACGTCGGCGTATCAAGTCTCCACTCGCCGCCCTCGAAAACGAAGGTGAGGGTGACCGTGTGCTCGCCTGTTTTGACCTCGAAATTTTCGTAGTCGAGATATCTTCCGTTTGCTACGATCTCGACGTTGACGTGCTCTGCCTTCGAGGGGCGGACGATCTTCATCGTTGAATAATCGTAGGTCTTATGTTCGGTGAAATAGGGCTCAAACTGATTGGATTTGAGCAGATAGAAGCCGTCTATGCTATCGTCGATTCGGTAACGGGCGTAGACGATCTCGGTGCCCATTGTGAAGCCGTCGAACATCGCGGCGTAAACTCCGCCGTATGCCATATCGCCCTCTTTGTAGTTGTCGCCCTTGAGATATCCCTGTGTGTAGACCGACTCGGCAAGCTTTTGGATCGCCTCGAGGCTCTGATATTCGCAATCCATACGGACGTAATCGTAATTCTCGTCCGCGCCCTCGCCGTAGACGTACTCGTACTGCGACTCGTCAAACTCGATGGGGTAGTAGAAATTGCCCTCGGAGTCGGTGTAGATCGACTCGCCTTTTCCTGATTCTGCGGTCTTTTCGGCGTATTTCCAAGCATCGTCGCCGATCTTGTATTTCAAAATACTGCGTTCGCCGTCGGTGATGAAGGT
>JAFOEU010000068.1 GCA_017387685.1 Clostridia bacterium | reverse complement strand
TACGGCGGCGGCGCAAGTGCGTTTATCGCTTACGGCCAGGGGTTAAACCTGGATTTTTCGAGCGTTGCAGATAACGCCGAGCGGGCACTCGATCCGGCAATTCTTGAAAAGGCCGCGGCTAACTATCAGTTTTTTATCGAACAGGGCCGCGATTTATCGCATATCAATAAGCGGTGGTTCATTGCGATCGAGGCGGTCAAAATTGCATGGAGAGCGGCAAACAAAGAGATCGTTTCACTGTGGGACCGCCTGGCCGTGGCGGCGTGCAGTGTGCTGAGAGGTGAAACCCGCAGCCAGAAGATCGGCCCGGTGGTAATTGATAAGGACTCCGGATATTTGCGCGTGAGGTTGCCTAGCGGCCGTTACATGTGTTATCCGGCGGCCATCGCGCTGACTGATCGAACACTTAAGTATTTTGGGGCTAATCAAATTACAAAAAAGTGGGGCTACATTGAAACGTACGGCGGAAAAATTACCGAAAACACGATCCAGGCGATCGCCCGCGACGTGCTCGTATCCAGTATGCAGCCGGCAGAGGATGCGGGCTATCGGGTTGTTTTATCCGTCCATGATGAGTTGATCACGGAAACGGAGGACAGTCCGGCGTATACTGAAAAAGGACTCGCACAGATTATGAGCACGGCGCCGGTGTGGGCTGAGGGGTTACCGCTGAGCGCCGCAGGGTTTGAAGGTTACAGATATAGAAAGGATTAATACAGATGCTAGATTTAACGGTTTTTAATTTACCGCGCGGGCTGGTCGCGCTTAATGGGTACCGCCCGCAGGCGAGTCTTAAGGCTCAGTTTGAGGGAATGACAACATATTTGACGTTATCCGTGGAGTTCTACAAAGACCCGCATTTTGACAGTTACGCCGTCCCACGGATAGACATAGATTTTACCGTGACAGATACGGGAGAGCCGGACGGAGTGAGCATTGTCGGCGAGGGTGCACGTTTCAGCAATGTGCTTGGGGCACAGAATCAAAAAGATCTGCTGGGTGTTTACCTCCGGATCAAGCAGTATTTTTACATTCTGGGAATTGATGAAAGGAAAATATCATGACTGAAAGCAAAATAGAGAAGATCGTCCGTGAGGTTAGTTTTGCGGCGCAGTGCGCTGAAATGGCCCTCCAGAGCGTTAAGTCCGCTGGGTATGACCGCGATCTGCTGGGTTTTCCCGATGCGCAGGAATTATCCGAAGTTAATTACCGGCTTGATTATTTGGCGGAAGATCTGAAAAATCTTGCGGAAAAGCTGAAAGTGGCACATATGACCGGAGGCGGTAATGGCGGTTAATATTTTCAGCTGGTCGGATAAGCGCGCTATGCTCGAGAGCTTAGCACAATCAATTTTTAAGGACCGCACGTTTCTAGTGCGCGATATCGGGCCTAAATTCCCTGAATATGCTAGGGAACTTGCGGCAATCGAGGCCGATCTAATGGCGGTCGCAGATAAGCTGTATGATCTTATGATGCGCTCTATAGATGAGGGAGGGACCCGGCAATGAATAAAGCTAAGGAGCCCTGGTATTTGGATAATTTGAACGTTGCCACTGCACTGATCCTGCTCGTTGCTATGCTTGCGCTGTGCTGCTGGCTTGCACCGGACCAGTCGAAAAAAGCGACCGTGTACCAAAATGACAATTTAACAATTCAGTGCATCGAGAAAAAAGCCGGAGCATGTGAAAGGGTAACAATTAAGGATAAAGGGGTTAAAAATGACAGAAAATAATAATCGTGATTTTGGTCCGCATGACAGTATGAGCTGGAATACCAGTTCGCTTGCGTGGGTTTTTGCGGCAAATACCAGGGCAGCACTTGACGATCCGGAGCGCCGTGTGCACGGTTACCTCCGTGATGTTATCCGCATCGAGGGAACAGGGCGGCCGTATATAGTCCGTCCGCGCGGTAAAAGCAGTAAAGCAGATCAGGCCTTTGCATGGGTGAGGGAGGCGGAATTATGAAGAATAAGCTAACTGATCTTAATGACCATTTATTCATGCAGC
>JAFOEU010000010.1 GCA_017387685.1 Clostridia bacterium | reverse complement strand
TACAAAAATCTTCGTGATAATCTTTAAATTCAAGAAAAATCGTCCCGGTTTCGTTAATGAAAAATTTTCTTAAAGCCAACCGAAACGAATCAAAAACCGACGGGATTTTGATCCCGTCGGTTAAATTTTATTTGATCTTTATGCTCCGTTCACGATCCACCGCGCCGAGCATTGACTCTATGTATTTCGAGATAAACGCATCGCCCTGCGTCCTCCAGAGTTCGATTCCGCGGGCGTAGTCCTTTTCTCGGATCCTTCTGCCCTCGAAATATGCGGAATTGATCTCGGCGTAGGTCTTTGCCATCAGCTCGATCTCGTCAGCCGTCAAGCCCGATTCGGCGAGTGCTTTGTGCGCCTGATCCTTGGCTATTTTTTCAAAATAGTAAGTCGCGTATTCGCCGTAGGAGGAAAAGCCCTCGATGGCTTCATCTATAGCGAGCGACTGCGCAGTATAGGTTATTTTGCCTCGCCTTGACACGATCTCGCCGTAGTGCAATCCCGTTACGATGAGTGACGAGGTCACGATCTCGGGCATCCTCTTACCCGTGATGCTCTGGATATGAACGTGCGCGCTGAAATTACATTTCACGCCGTATTTTTCGTAGAGTGCGAGAAGGTTTGAGCCGTTATAAAGCTGATATCCGAAGGAAAGCATATCACTGTGGGCGTATACGTTCTGATGAGAGACCGCGATGACGTCGATGCCCGCGTCCTTTGCTTTTTTGAGATTTTCCTCGATCCACGCGAAGGTGCTGTCGGGAACGTAGCACTCGGCGTACGTATTGCTGTCAAGCATCAGCACCCACAGATCTTCGCTTGCTTCATAAATATAATTAAAAGTACCCGTCTCGCGGCTGAGCGTTTCGGGGAGAAGCGGATCGTACATTCCGTAAAAATCCGCCGCCGTTGCCGCTTCGGCGGCTTTCAGCTCCTCGCCCGAATAATCGACCGCCGTCTTGTCGAAATCGTGGTTGCCGGGGATGATAAGCAGATCTATACCTGCATCCTTGATCTGCCTGAGCTTTGCGGAAAGCTCCGTGTGGCTGAGCTTTGCGCCGTTGAGCGTAAGATCACCCGCAAGGATGAGAGCCTGCGGCTTTTTCTCTATCACTTCCGCTATAAAGGAGTCGGTGATCTCGGGGCTGTAATGGACGAGCTTGCCGTCCGCGCGGCTCTGCGGATTTCTGAAAAAATCTCCGTCGCCGAGCAGACTCGGGGAGATATAATGAAGGTCATTTGCTATCATAAGGGTGATTCCATCCTCTGCCGAAGCTCCGCAGGATGCGAGCGGGAGCAGAAGAATAAATATCAGACAGGTGATTATTATTCTCTTTTTCATATCAAATTTTCCGTTTTTTATTTAATTATACCACGAAAAAAGATTGTTTTCAATGAAAATTCTTTTCAAACCGAAAAAAATATGGTATAATTATAAAAAATCCCCCAAAAGGTGTAACCTTTTCCCCTCTTTGACCGTCTATATGGGTGAAGACCTACTGCAGAGGTGATTAAAATGGAAGACAGAAAGATCATAGAGCTTTTCTTTGAGCGCTCGGAGAAGGCTCTCGACGAAACCGAAAAGAAATACGGCAGATACTGTCACACGGTTGCTTACTCAGTCCTCGGCTCAAAGGAGGACTCCGAGGAGGTCGTAAACGACACCTATCTGCGCGCTTGGAATGCCATTCCGCCCGCACGTCCGCTGCGCCTCGGCGCGTTTCTCGCAAAGATCGCGCGGAATCTTGCGCTCGACAGATATGCCGCACGGCGTCGGGAACGCGAAAATATTGCGACCGAGGCGGTGCTTGACGAGCTTGCCGACTGTCTGCCCGATACCGAGGGGCTTTCGGTGACCGACGAGCTTATACTGCGCGGTGCGATCGATTCATTCCTTGCCTCGCTGCCCGAACAGACGAGAACGGTATTTATGCGCCGTTATTGGTATATGATGCCGATAGCGCGCGTGGCGTATGAATCGGGAATGACCGAGTCAAACGTCAAAACAACGCTCCACAGGACACGCCTGCAATTCAAGGAGCATCTTGAGAAAGAGGGGATAATAATATGAAAAAAATCGAAATGGCGAAGCTTATAGGTCTCGCTGATGAAAAATACGTTGCCGAAGCCGCACCGAAGGCGAAGGTAACTCACGGCGTCTTCTGGCGCAAATTTGCAATAATCGCGGCTTGCATCTCGCTCGTCCTGACCTCTGTGGGACTTTGGCTCTTCGTGCCCTATCAAAAGGCGGAGATCGACGGTCCGCTTGACAGAAACAACCTTCCGACCGAGCTGCGCGAATATTCCGACAGCGAATATCTCGACCTGATGTATGCCTTTTATCAGTACAACGGCAAAAACGTCCGCACTCCCGACAACAATTACGAAAAGTACGTTGAGGACGTTCTCGATAACGTTTTCGGTGCGTTTATGACCAAATCTGAATCAGCTGACGGAGATTATTATTACAACAGCGCACCAACACTCAACGCGGATGATTATTTCCCCATCCAAGAAGCGGCAAATTCATCCTTGGGCGACAAAAATTACGTCGAAACGACTGACAATCAGGTCGCGGGCGTTATCGAGGCTGACCTTTTCAAGCGCACCAAGACACACATTTTCTACCTCGACTACACCGAAATGGTCATCCGTGTCTACTCTGTTGCGGGTGAAGACAGCCGCCTCGTTTCGAAATATCAGCTCACCTCGAAGGACGATGCAAAATTTGCTATGACCTGGTCCGGTCAGCTTTTCCTCTCGGAGGACGGCAAGACTTTGACCTTTATCAGCAACAACAGCGACGTTATAAGCTACGATACAATAACCAAAAAGGAATCTCTTTCCGCGGTCAGCGTTATCTCGCTTGACGTTTCAGATCCCGAAAACATCAGCGAAAAAGCTCGCTTTGAGATCACGGGCAGCTTCATTACCGCGCGCTACGTCGGCAACAAGATACTGCTTATGAGCAAATTCAACGCAAACAGCCTCAATTATTCCGAGCTCGGCGGATTTGTTCCGCAGATCAACACGGGCGACGGCTTCGAGCCCGTTGCTGCAGAGGATATTATCTTCCCCGAGGAGATCACCTCGAAGCTTTACACGGTAGTCACACAGCTCGACGGCGATAGCCTTGAGTTCGAGGGTGCGGCGGCTTGCCTCGGCTACTCCACGGAGGTCTACGTTTCCGCGGATAAGGTATTCCTCACGAAATCTTACGACCCCAAGGAAGCCGTAAGAGGTGAAAAGGACGGCGTTTTGTTCACGAGGTATCCGCGAATGACCGAGATTCTCGCGCTTGGCTACGGAGAAGAAGGATTTAAAAACCTCGGCAGTGTTTCAGTCGAGGGAACCGTAAAGAATCAGTACAGCCTTGACGAATACGGCGGAATTCTGCGAGTAGTCACGACCCTCAGCTCTAACAACATTTATTTTTCTGAGGGCGAGATCAATGTAGTTGACGGCGTGCTTGATATGAGCAACGTAGTGATGATCGAAAACGCTTCCACCAACGCCGCGCTCTACTGCATCGACATTGAGACTTTTGAGGTCGTCGCCGAGGTCAGCGGCTTTGCTCCCGACGGCGAGAGCGTTGAATCCGTCCGCTTCGACGGAACGAAGGCATACGTTTGCACCGCCGAGGTCATCACCTTCACCGATCCCGTTTACTTCTTCGACCTTTCGGATATGAGCAACATCACCTACACCGATACGGGCGTTATCGAGGGTTATTCATCCTCGCTCGTCGACTTCGGCGAAAACACTCTCCTCGGTATCGGCTACGGCGACAATCGCTCCACCCTCAAGATCGAGGTATACGCAGAGGACGGAAACAAGGTCGAGTCGCTTTGCGCTTATGAAAAGGCAGGATTCGGCTTCTCCGAGGATTATAAATCCTACTTCATCGACCGCGAAAACGGACTCGTCGGACTTGCGGTGAGCGATCAGACCACGGGCAATCTGAAGTTCAGATATATCCTGCTCGCCTACAACGGCTACGAGCTTGTCGAGGTCGAAAACGTGCTATTTGACGGCTATATCGAAATCGAATTTGCTCGCGCGGCACTTGCGGACGGATATTTCTACGTTATGGCACGCGATCTGTTTGAATTTTTTAAGGTATTTGAATGATGAAAAACAAGACTTGGTTAATTTTATTACTCTCCTTCGCGGGCGTTATCATCGCCCTGGCGGTGGCACTCGGATTTTTGGCGATCAAGGGTATGGGGCTCTCATACGGACTTTATCTTGAGGCGAAAAACGATTCGTCGATGTTGATCGTTGATAATTCTCCGATGAGAATGTCGGGCAGAAGTGGCCGCGATATTTTTGCCGGTCTTGAGAGCGGTGACAGAATACTGGTTATTCATGGCGCGATTGCGCAATCATACCCCTCTCAAACGGGAGCTTACGCGGTAATCAAGCTGTGGAGCGGCGATGCGAGCGACATTCCCTCCGAGGTCATCGAAAATCTGATGAGTATGGGATGGATCACGGAAGGATTTGAAGTGGAATTCACCAAGCCGCAGGGCGATTTTCCGATTTTCACCGCGTACGCGGGATGGTCGGAGAGCGACGAGATATATACGAGAGCACTCAATACGGAAAAAATGGCGCAAAGCTCCCAAAAGCATTTGCCGATCTACCGGCTTGATACCCTTGCCGACGTTGAAGCCTTCAGAAGCACGTTTGAAAATGACCTGGCTTTCGAATACGGCTTTGACGAGGTCAAAGCCTTTAACGACACTGTCGAGATGTTCGCGGATGAAACTTACCTCAAGGCGTACAGCTTGATGGTTGTTTACGTTCAAGCTAACAGCGGCACCTACCGATACGGAGTTGAGAGCATATATTGCGACGGCGAGAGCTTCACTGTCTCCGTTGAAGAGCTCAAGCATCCCACAGAAGTAACCACCGATCTCGCAGGCTGGTATATCATCATTGTCGTTCCCGATTCTATGATCGCAAATTGCACTGAATTTGATGCTATTGGGTGATTAAAATGAAAAAGTTTGCTTTGATTTTGGCGTTTTTAATGCTGCTTACCTCTCTTACGGGTTGTGCCAACAAGATTTTACCGAAAGAGTGCCCTGACGATTTCTCCTTTTCGCTGACATGGGGTGCTTACGGCACAAGCTCCTACGACAGCCGCACGGGCAAGCTTGTCAAGACCACGGATGCGACGAATCCCGAGGAATACGTGACATATCTGCACCTCTCGGACCAAACGCTTGAATATTTTTACGGTCTGCTCCGCGATCTTGACGTCGAATCCTTCCCCGACGAATACGATCCCGATCGGCATACGATGTGCACCCCCTCTTCCGCGCTGACCGTCACCGTCCGCGCGGGAGGCAGAACGAAAACGGTAATGGTGGACGATATGGCGGCATCGCGCATTGCTTATATCGGCAAGTGCAAAAAATACATCGAAACCTGCACTGCCATCCGAGATTTCCTGATGCAGACCGAGGAATGGAAGGCTCTGCCCGAATACGAATTTTTCTACGATTAAAAAGCAACAGCCTCATACCGAAAAAGCGGTATGAGGCTGTTATATTTATCAGTCATCGTAATGCTTGAGGTACTCGATCAGGTGCGCGAGGGATTTGAATTTTCCGGGCTCGTCGGCGGTCTTTTGCCTTTGAGGATGATTCATCGTAAGTCCGTTTGCATAGTCAAGCTGTCGGGGCTCGTATTCCTCATTTTCGCGCTGACGGGTATAGCCGCGGTATTTCCAGCTTGGTGCATCGGCATCACTGCGCCAGGGGCGGTTATCCCAATAATATCCGCGGAAGGGATCGCGCTGAAGGCACATTCTGTCGAGGATGGCATCGTGCAGGCGATCGCGCTCTGCGGCGTATTCCTCCGAGTCGATCAGGTTGTTAAGCTCGTAGGGATCCTTTTCAAGATCATAGAATTCATCGCCCGAAAGCAGGTTGATCGCAAGCTTGTGTCTGCCGTCGGTCACGGCGCGCATCGGCTGAAATCCGCCGTAGTTATCGTGATCCTGCTCAAAGCGGGTGAACTCAATAAAGGCAAGCTCGGGGGCTTCGGCACTGGTATCGCGGCAAGCGGAGAGAATGCTCTCGCCCTGCAACACCTTCGGGATCGGCAGACCGAAGAACTCCATAACGGTGGGGCATACGCTGATATGCGAAACGGGATGCTTCGAATATACCGCACCGCGCTCGCCCTCGGGGTGACGGACGATGAAGGGAATTCGCGCAACGTCATCATAAGCCGCGGGACCCTTTGCAAAGAGGCAATGCGACTGAAGAAGATCTCCGTGATCGGAGGTATACATTATCATCGCGCTGTCGGGAACGTATTTGACGACCTCGCCGATGAGGTGATCGGCGTAGGAATTGCACCCGAACAGGTACGGCGATTTGATCTTTATCTCGTCGCGATCCTTCTCCGCGTTGCCGCGCGCCGCCGCCCAGACCTTCTGATGCTCGGGCTTGCCGGCAAGCGTATCCCATACTGCGGGATTCTTCGGGAATTCGTAATTCTTATACATACTCGCATAGGGCTCGGGGCAAAGATGGGGGCCGTGCGGCTCGTCGAAGGAAACGACGAGGAAGTAATCCTCATCCTTGTGCTTTTCCATAAAGTCGATAGCGCGCTTCATTACGCGATAGCCGTATGTGAAATCATCGGGGATATCTTCAAAATTCATCGTCTTTCGCGAGCGCGACTTGACGCGATCGTCTTCGGTAAGCTCGTAGAGGTAGGTGCGCATATCGTACCAATACTCCTCATCCCACCCCTCGGGGCAGAAGCCGTTGCCGAAATAATCGGAGCCGTCGAGATGCCACTTGCCGATATATGCGCATTTGACGCCGTTATCCGAAAGTCGCTGACCGATGGTTTTTACGTTATCGCCGAGTGCCATTCCGTTTGCCCAAGAGCCGTTCCACGAGGGATAAGTACCCGTAAAGAGTCCCGCACGCGCAGGACCGCAGACGGGCTGAGTGGTGTATGCGCGCTCAAATCGAACGCCGTCAGCCGCGAGAGCATCAATGCAAGGAGTTGCGAGCCCCGTTTCACGGTAGCAGTTCACCATATCCCAACGCTGTGTGTCGGTCATTATGAAGACCATTTGCTTTTTATTTGCCATGAGTAACCTCCATAGTCGTTTCTTTATCGGTTTAATTATATCATATTTGAGATAAATTTTCAATATTTAAACAATTTTTTCCGCCCCCATTGAGATTTGATTTATTTTATGATATAATAAAATCACTTAATTGGGAGAGCTTAAAATGAAGATCAATAAAGAAAGAATAAAATACTCACCGTTTGGCAAGCGGATAACAAACCGCTTCAAGGGTTCAATAATAATGGGCACGATGATGCTTCCCTTGATGACGCTCTTGTCCCTTCTCTTTTTCGCTCCTTCGGTTTGGCTTGGTATTTGTATGATGCCGATAACCGTCGGCATACCGATCTTTTTATTATACGCATCGACAAAGGAAGCTATATTCGGGGCAAAAATTCTCTCCGCAATGTCAGATGAAGAACACAACAAGCTCATACTCGACTATAAAAAATTCGAAGAACGCAATATTATCCGTTACGGACACCTGACATCATACGGACTCATACTCGACGCTGATATTCTGCCTTGGGGAAATATTAAAGCTATCGAATTCGTCCCGGGTGAATACCGACACGTATACAGAAAAGGCGGCGGATATATGAAATATTTCCCCGCCAAAATAAAGGTCACCTTACAATTCGGAAACAAAAGCATTACCGAAACAAAATCGCTCGACAACGAAGACTACGACCTCTCCGACGAAATCGCGCGTTTTCTCGATTCTATACCGAAGTACACGGAGCATAAGTTTAAAGTTGTCAACGGATATTATTATGCGAAATAAGTTATTAGTTGTTAGTTATTAGTTGTTAGTTGAAGGTAAATTTTCGCCAAGGCGAAAATTTCAATTAAATGAAATCTCGGATATTTTGAAGCGTAAACTTCTTAATATCCGAGATTTTTTGATTCAGGCACTGAATTATCCAACAAAGCGATGGATCATCAACACCAAGTTTAATTATTTAATTATAATATCTGATTTTCGAGCTCCGCGAGAAAATCTTCCTTCAACTAACAGCTAATAACTACTAACTAACAACTGAAAGTTGTAGTTGAAGGTAAATTTTCGCCGAGGCGAAAATTTCAATTAAATAAAATCTCGGATATTTTGAAGCGTAAACTTCTTAATATCCGAGATTTTTTGATTCAGGCACTGAATTATCCAACAAAGCGATGGATCATCAACACCAAGTTTAATTATAATATCTGATTTTCGAGCGCAGCGAGAAAATCTTCCTTCAACTAACAGCTAATAACTGCTAACTAACAACTTATTTAAGTATAAACTTATCTTCCTCGGTCAGTCCGAGGTCATCGATTCCTCGCTCGATCCATTTGCGGACGTTTGCGAAGTTTTCGGGGTGGTGGACGTCGCTGCCGCAGTAGAACTTACAGCCCTCTTCCTTTGCTATGCGGAAGGGACGGAGAAGGATATCCTTCTCTTCCTCTGCATACTTCATATTGCCGGGGTTGATCTCAATGCCGATGCCGAGCTTTGCCGCCTTGGCGAAAAGACGGTGCATATCCTCGACGGGGATGGAATCAATGGTTTCAAGATACTTCGGACGGTCGCCCTTCCAGATGAGTCCGCAGGTCAGGTGCGCGATTCCGATCTTGTGGAAGGGCAGATCCTGCTCCATAAGAGCCTCAAACTTATCGACCCACGCCTTTGCGCGTGTCCCGGGAGTTTCGAGCTGTTCCTCGGAAAGGGTAAAGCCCTCCATGTGGAAATGCGTGGTAGGAATAACAACAAAGGAGAAATCCTTCATTCGCTCAACCGAGCAACCGACGGTCATATATTTGTCCATCTCGGTCTCACAGCCGAAAAGGAACTTTACCTTCTCACTCTGCGGCAGAGGCTTTGCCTGACAGATGTGGGGGTAATCCTGCTTTGAATACCACTTTGATGCACCGGGGATCGACTCATCCCAGAAATGGTCGGCGAGAACTATCGTGTGGAGTCCTTCCTCCTCTGCGTACTGCAGAATACGCTCGTTGGTCTGTCCGGGGTCGCGCGAGCAGGAAGAGATCTGCGAATGAATGTGAAAATCGTGGTCAAATACGTATTTCATTTATGTATCCTCAGCTTTCAAGAAATTTTATGTAATAATTCCAGTCCTCACGGCTCTGGTAGTGCGATCCTTTGCGGATGTGGTATCCGATATCACCGCCCGTGATCGGCTTGCCGCATTCGGGCATAGAGTCTGCGGGGAAACCTTTGCCGCCGTGCTTTTTGTAGAAATCGCTCGCAAGGGTGCACGAAAGGAATTCGTTTTTCGGGCACGCCCAAGCATCCTCCTCTGCACTTGCAACGTATACGCGGTGCGGATAATTTGCAGCGACGAGAAAATGCTGATCGAAGGGCATCGCCTCCTCGTTGTCAGCGTACTTATAATAATTCTCGCAGAACCAATAGGGGAAGCGGTCAACGATCTTTTTGACGGTCTCGCCATCATTGTCCCTTGCGATCGACGCGCCCGAGCATCCCGAATCGTTCGAGAATGCGCAGTAAAAACGCTCGTCGAGCATTCCCGCAAGGAGCGCGGTCTTGCCGAGGCGGGAGTGTCCCGTCACGCTGATGCGGCTCGGATCGATCGAATCGAGTGTCAGCGTATAGTCGAGCACTCGCATTGCCGCCCACGCCCAGAGTCCGAGCTTTCCGCAGGAATCGGGTGCGCGCTTGCCGTCTTTGTAGACGAGTCCCGCGAGACCGTTCGTGAAATCGCCGTCATCCGAGGTGACTTCCTTATAGCAGAAGGAGAGCACGGCGTAGCCCGCGTCGATTATCTCCTCGGTCGGCTGATATTTATCGGGAACGTCGGGGCGGAAATTGATGTGAACGAAAGCGGGGACGGGTCTGTTTTTCTTCGGAATCACAACTCGGATGGGGAATGAGAACCTTCCGAAGCTGCATTCGCAAACGAGATTATAGACCTCAAGGTCAGCCTTTCCCGCACAGAAGCCCTTATCTCGGGTAACAAGCTCGGCGTGTACCGAATTCGGTGCCTCGGGTAGGTATCCGTATTCCTCGCGCAAAAGAAGATCGACTATCTCGCTTTTTTCAAGCTCGCATACGTTCGGTATCATTCAGCGCCTCCGATATAGTCAAGTGCAAGGCGAAGCCGCTTATCGTTTGCCGCGAAGGTCAGCTTGCAATGGCCGCGGTCAGGGATGACCTCAAGCTCAACGTCCTTTCCGCACTCCTTCATCGCAGCGACAAATTTCTGCGAATGAGAAGCAAGATTTACCGATTTGTCCTTATCGCAATGGAAGATATAATACTTTGCATCGGGCATCTCGGGCGCGAGGTGAACGGGGGAATACTTTTTCAGGATATCGTTCAGCTCGCCCTCCTCGTTCCAGAACGCGCTGTAGATCGTTCTCGGAAGATCGGGACGCTCGGTGAAATGATAGACGAGATCGCAAACGGGGCAGTTTGAAATGCAAGCAATCGGAGTACGCTTTGCGTATCTCGTATAAACGAGGGACGCAAGGCCTCCCATACTGTTGCCCATTGATATTACAGGTGTCGATTCGGGCAGAGCGTATTTTTCAAAAATGACATCGATTATTTCATCGGTATACGCAACCGCCTGCGCGTTCATCCACGACCAGGGATTGTTGTATGGATGAACGTAGAGCACGCCCTCCTCGCCGTAATATACGCCCTCGTTGGTGTCCTCGTCGAACATATCCTTGTTATTGAGACCGCAGAAATAAACGACGATCCCGCGGATGGGCTTTTTGCAGACATTGTCGTTTACATAGGCAAAGCTGCGGATGGTTTCATAGGTTATGATTTTATTCATTTGTTTTTTCTCCTTTACAAACTATAACCGCGCCCTGCGAGCCGCGTGCCGCGCCCGTGATACGGTGTGACCAAAATCGGTCGGGGGCGCACATCGTGCAAGCGTCGGATATTTCGATATTTTCCACACCCGCACGGCGCAGAGCGTGGGCGTTGACAGCTTTCAGATCAACGTGGAATTTTCCGATCTTTTCGGCTGACGGAATGATGAAATCTTCAACTTCCTCACCGAACTGCGTGCGGATAAGGTCGGGCACGTCGGAATCGGTCTCAAAACAGCAAGCACCGATATTCGGACCTATCGCGGCGCGGATGTTATGGGGATCGCATCCGAATTGCTCCCGCATTGCAAGAACGGTCTTCCCCGCAATATCGGCGGCAGTACCGCGCCATCCCGCGTGAACAGCACCGACTGCCCCGTTTACGCTGTCCCACAATAGGATCGGCGTGCAATCCGCGGTAAAAACAATGAGTGCGCAGCCCGCATCGTTCGTTATCAGCGCATCACATTCGGGATATGAATGATGATCGAGTCCGTGGGCATCCGATTTCGTGACTACGCGCACGATGTCGGAGTGTGTCTGACGTGTCAAAACAAGATTATTTACGTCAAAATCCAATGTATCGGCAAGAATTGCATAGTTCTTTTCCACATTGTCGGGCGCGTCACCGCGGTGCATCGCGATATTGAGAGAGGCGAAAACGCCCTCGCTGACACCGCCCTGACGGGTCGTGAACGCGTGCGGTGCTTTGATCATATCGGCAGTCAGATATTCAAGACTGCCCATTTTTACGGTAATCAAAGTATTTCGGAGAGCAATTTATTCTTGCCCTCGGGATCAAAGGAATGCCAAGCGACGGCAATATTTTCGTCGAAGTTGACGTAGAGGCGCTGACCTCTCATACCGCCCTTTGAGAATCCCTTGCCGAACTTGCGAAGCTCGTAGCCGCGCTCGAGAACGATCTTGATCCACTCCTCGGAAACGATCCGCTCGCCCTTCCATACGCCGCCGTCAAGGTAGATTCTGCCGAGCTTGACCATATCGTCGCTTCGGATATAGAGTCCCGTCGCACCGACGGGGTACTTGCGCGGACACTTCGACCACGCGACCTCGCGGCAATCGATCTTGGAGAAAAGTCTATCCATAAGGAAATCGTCAAGACGTTCGCCCGAGATCTTGGTCACAACACGAGAGATGAGATAGTATGCCGCATCGGAATAAACTCTCTGCTCACCCGGAGCGTAAACGAGCTCGCGATCGAGCACCATAAAGAGGAAGTCATCGGTGGGGTACTTGGTGATATCCTCGGTGTCGATGTCGAGGAAGCCCTTACCGAAGCCGATCTCGTGGCGCATTACAAAGTCGAGAGTTACCTTCTCCCACTTTTCCGAAGGAATGCCGTAAGCGGCGAGCTCGTCGGCAAAAACCTCGGCGATAGTGGTAGCGGGAGTCAGCTTGCCCTCATCAAAAAGCATACCGATAGCGGTCACGCAGAAGAATTTCGCGACCGAATAGCAGTTCTGGCAGGGATTGCCGGGGAGTCTTTTCAAGGTTTCGAAGCCGTCAGCGGTCGAAACTGTTATGCGGTATGTATTAATGCCGTTTTCCTTGGCAATATTATCAAGTCTTTCGAGAAGTTCATTCATAGCGGTTACCTCTTTAATTTATTGATATTTTTATTATACTACTTTTTCATAGGAAATTCAAGACGTTAAATAGATTTATTTCTGCCCGCCGAGATATCTCTCATAATAGAAAAGATACTGCTGTGCGAGTCCCGCATACGCGCCGAGGGATGCGGCGTCAAATGGCGCGGGAAAATATTTTTCGATAACGCGCTTGACCCAGACGTCAACGGGGAACGCATCGGTGCGGTCGAAGCCGAAAAGGAGCGTGCAGGCGGCTACCTTCGGTCCGACACCCTTGATCTTCATCAGCATTTCGGCGGCTTCTGAGGTTGTTTCAGCGGATGCGACGGCTTCAAGGTCTATCTCGCCCGATGCCACCTTCGTTGCGGCATCGTATATGTAGGGTGCGCGGAAGCCGAATTTCATTTCGCGCAAGGCATCGACTCCGGCATCAACTATTGCTTCCGGAGTCGGGAAGGAATACATCTCGCCGAGCGGAGTTTCGATCAGATTACCGAGTGCTTTGGAGATCGTACCGATAAGCCCTCTGATTCGCGGGATATTATTATTCTGCGAAATGATGAAGGAGCAGAGCGTCTCCCACTTTTCCTGACGGAGTATACGAATCCCCTTGCCGTACTCCACCGCCTCGCGGAGCGCGGGATTATCCGAGCGCGAAAGGATGTCGTTTCGTGCCATATCGATATCAAAATCAAGTCCGAGGTAGGGTATCCATATTTTTTCAAGATCATCCTCCGTCGCGCCGTAAATCGTCAGGGTATCACCGTCCTGCGCGACGCTTATGTACCTTCCAAACGCAACGCCGCCGTATTCGCACTCGTGCGCACTACCCTCGACGGGCAAAAATCTGAACGCCTGACCGCAATCAAAGACGGCTTCCGTGCTGAAATATTCAACTCCGCAGATACGGGCGTAAGGAACAGACGACTCATTTATGCCGAACTCGGTGTAAAATTTATTGTTCATATTTGTAAATTCCCCTCATTTTTTGTCAATACACTTGAAATATAATAAAATTTCTGCTATAATGTTATTATCTATAATTATACACTAAAATTATTAAATAGTCAATAGTGAGGTTATGATGCACCAGATATATACGATACATATTAACGAGCATTTTGACGCTTCGCGCGCGGACGCTTCCTGCGGATGTCCCGTCTGCTCGCTCTACCGTATGCTTGAGGAAAATGAGCTCGAGCTCATACTCGGCGCTTCGATGATGGAGCCCGATATCAGACAGAAGACGAACAAGCTCGGCTTTTGTGACACGCATATGAAGATGATGTTCGAATACCGCGCGCGCCTTCCTATGGCGCTGACGCTTGAAAGCCATCTTGATCAGCTCCGCAAGGAGGTCGGCGATCTGCCGCTGATGGTTCCCGGAACGCGTGCGAGAGCGCGCATCGTCGAGCTTGAGGAGGACTGCTACGTCTGCCGTCGCATCGACGAATACTTCAAGCATCTGCTTGAAAACCTCGTTTACATCTGGAGCTCCGATCCCGAATTCCGCGAGAAATTCGCCGCACAGCCGATGTTCTGTCTGCCTCATTGGGAGATGATGCTCGGAGTTGCAAAGGCGAAGCTGAGCAAAAAGGATTACTACGCCTTCGCCAAGGCGGCAAATGACGTGGTCCTTCCCTACTTTGATCAGCTCCGCGAGGATGTTTCGTGGTTCTGTAAGAAGTTCGACTACCGATACGGCGACGAGCCTTGGTACAATTCCAAGGATTCCGTCGAGCGCGCGATGGCGTTCCTAAATTCCGACATTCACCGTCCTCCGAAGAAAAAATAAAGAATAAACACATCCCCGAAAGGTAACAATCGAAATGATAGATCTGCTCTCCCTGCACAAGCAGTTTATACTTACACACGTAAAGGAAGGCGACACTTGCGCCGATTTCACTATGGGTAACGGCTACGACACCGAATTTCTTGCCCGCACCGTCGGTATGTCGGGTAAGGTCTACGCCTTCGATATTCAGCAAGCCGCTGTTGATTCAACGAGAAAGCGTCTTGCCGAGGTCGGCTGTCCCGAAAACTACACCCTCATCTGCGACTCGCACCACAACGCCGCGAAATATATCGACGGCAAGATAAAGGGCGGAATGTTCAACCTCGGTTGGCTTCCCGGCGGTGACAAGTCGATCACCACTATGAGAGAGACCACGATGCCCGCCATCGAAACGGCAATTTCTCTTCTCGACTCGGACGGTGTACTTACCGTTGCCGTCTACCCCGGACACCCCGAGGGCGATGCGGAGGGCAAGATGATCGAGGAATACCTCTCCTCCCTCTCGCGCTTCAAGCTGTGTGTCACAAAGATCAAGATCGTCAACTCCCCCACGTCTCCCTACTTTTTCTTGATAGAAACAAAATAAACCAACGCAATTACTGCGGAAAGGAAGGCAAAAATGAATAATAACAACGGTATGCCCGGCAATGCCGAGCTGATCGCTCTTGCCAACCGCCGCAGAGAGCAGCTTAAAAAAGCAGAGGAGGAGCGCCGCCGCGCCGCAGAACAACAAGCGCAATCCCGTCCTCAAGCTCAGCCTCAAGCTCAACCCCGTCCACAGCCTCAACCCCAACCTCGTCCACAGCCTCGTCCCGATAACGCGGAGCGTGCAAGACGTGCGGCAGAGGGGGCACGTCTCAGACAAGCCGAAGAAGCTAAAAGACTTGAAGCAGAGGCTCGCGCCAAAGCAGAGGCTGAAAAGAGAAAGAAAGCGGCAGAGGATCGCATTGCACGCGATAAAGCGGCGGCAGAAAAAAGGAAAAAGCGCGCAGAGCTTGCACAAAAAAGCGCGGAAAAGCTTGACGTCTTCCGAAAAGAATATACGGGCATATTCCGCGATGCGATTGCATATTTTGCCGTCTTCATCTGCCTGATACTGATACTTTGCACAGCAAGTGCGGCTTTCATTCTTATCCGTATGTTAAATTACGGCGAGCCCGAAGCTTTGCCCGATCGCATCACGCTGACGGTCGACGGCAAGAGTCAGAGGCTAGACTACGGCGATATCGCTCGCGACGGAATTTACTATATCAATTTCAAAACAATCGCCTCGCTTTGCAGGCTCTCGCAAAGCGGTGACAAGGCTGTGACGATCTACACCGCCCCTTGCGGCGAGCAGATAAGATTCGCTACGCCGCCTGCGCGTACCGTGCTTATAAACGGTAACACCGTTACGGCAGAGAACGATTATATTCTCGTCAATGACGAGCTTTGGGTGCCGCTCTCTCTCGTCAGCGAACACTTCCTCGGCATAGACGTCGTTGTAAACGAGGGCAAGGATAAGGAAACGGGTACGCCATTTATCAAGATCAACATTTCCCGCACCGAGGAGGAGGACGGATACGCCGAGATAAGCTTCCGTCTCAAGGCAAATCACGTCATAAACGGCATTTCCAATATCACTCTCCCCGAGGAGCCCGTCACGCTTCCCGATGATGCGCCGCAATATGAATTCACCGCAGATATTTCAAGCTATTTCAAATATATGTGTCCCGAGGATTACGACAAGCATATGATGCTGATCAATCCGTCTCATCCCGTGGACGAAGCTTATATACCCGAGGATCTCGTCGGAGTTCCCAATCCAAGATATGATAACGGCGCATCGCTCTGCAAGGACGCCTCCCTCTCGCTTGAGGCACTCTTCCTTGAAATGCACGCCCTCGGCTTCCGCGATATGAAGGTTTCTATTGCTTACAGAAGCTACGAGCAGCAAAAGCATCAGTTCGACGTTTACGTATACAACGAGCGCTATTATTACAGCTCAAATTACGAAAAGAACGGAAAATGGTTCAGCGATGAGGCTTACGCCGTTCTGGGAAAATCCTACCTTGAGGAAAAGTACATATCCAAGGGCAAGACGTCGCTCTCCGCAGATGATGCAAAGCGCGTGGCAATGTCCTATTCCGCGTACCCCGGAACGGGAGACCACCAGACGGGTCTTGCGCTCGATCTCTATCTGCCCGGTCATTCCGGCATCAAATTTGCCGAGACCGACGAATACAAGTGGCTCGTTGAAAATGCACATAAATTTGGATTCATCTTCCGCTATCCCGAGGACAAGGTCAATATCACGGGATACAATTTTGAGCCTGTGCATCTGCGCTTCGTTGGTCAATTCCACGCATCTCTCATTTACGAATCGGGGCTCTCGCTCGAGGAGTACGTTGCAAAATATATTGATTGACAAACACCCTATTTAATGATATAATATTATGATACACATTTATGAAAGGACGGTGAGAATATGGTAACGATCAGCTCTGTTGAAAAGGGCTCGGTATGCGACAAGCTCGGAATCACGGCGGGTGACGTTCTCATTTCGATCAACTCGAACGAAATTTACGATATTCTCGACTACCGCTTCCACCTTTGCGAAAAGAAGATCAAGCTGACCGTTTTGCGCGGAGGTAAGACAAAAAACTACCGCTTCCGCAAGGAAGAAAATGATCTTGATATCGGACTTGAATTTGCAACCGCGCTGATGGATGAAAAGCAATCATGCAAAAACAAGTGCATCTTCTGCTTCATCGATCAGAATCCGCCCGGTATGCGCGAGTCCTGCTACTTCAAGGACGACGACTCGCGTCTCTCATTCCTTCACGGAAATTACGTCACCCTTACCAATATCAGCGAACGCGAGGTCGAGCGCATCATAGAGATGCATATCTCACCGATCAACGTATCGGTACATACGACCGATCCCGAGCTTCGCTGCAAGATGCTCTCCAACCGCTTTGCGGGCGAAAAGCTATCCTACCTGCGCCGATTTGCCGAAGCGGGCATCACTATCTGCGCGCAGATCGTTCTCTGCCGCGGCATCAACGACGGAGAACACCTTGACCGTACTCTCCACGATCTTATGGAGTATCTCCCCGCCCTCGACAGCGTTTCGATCGTTCCCGCGGGACTTACGAAATACCGCGAAAATCTCCCCAAGCTCGAGCTTTTCTCCCCCGAGGAATGCCGCGCGGTAATTAAGCAAGTGGACCAATACGGCGACTACTGTATGAAAAAATACGGCACGAGAGTATTCCTCTGCGCCGATGAATTCTACGTCAAGGGCGGTGTTCCGCTTCCCGACGAGGATTTTTACTGCGGCTTTTCCCAGCTTGAGGACGGAGTCGGCATGCTGACATCCTTCACCGCAGATGCGCTTCGTGAGCTCGAATTTACCGAAAAGGGCGAGGCTGACCGAGTTGTTTCTGTAGTCACGGGACACGCGGCGTTTGATACAATTTCAAAGGTCGCCCACCTTTGTGAAGAAAAGCACGGACGCCTCCGCGTCAACGTCATCCGCATTGACAATGATTTCTTCGGCGAGACCGTCACGGTCGCGGGACTTCTCACCGGCGGCGATATGATCACGGGATGCCGCGGAAAGGAGCTCGGCGAGACGCTCTTCGTTCCTCGGAACTCTCTCCGCGCCGACGGAGATCTTTTCCTCGACAACCTCACCCCTGCCGACCTCGAGCTTGAGCTCGGAGTTACCGTCAAACCCCTCGAGGGAGACGGCGCACTCTTCGTCGCCGCAATTTGCGGATATGAAATTTGAAAATGAAAAATAAGTTAACTCTATTTATCTGTCTTCTCTTGACCGTCTCCCTGTTTTCTGCCTGCTTTGAGGTTGATTGGGGCGAGGACGGCTATCGCACGATGCCGCTTGGCACGGGCACGGAGGCTCCCGCCACGATCGAGACCGTACCGCCCGAAACAACGGCTGAAATACCCGAGATAACCACAGCGCCCGAAACTACGGTCGCTCCCGAGGTGACCGACGAGGTCACGACCTCCGCGCCCGTCATAACGACCGCGCCCGAAACGACTCCCGAGGAAACCGAGCCGCCCGCTGTGATCGTTACCTACGAATTTGAGGTAATCGAAAGCGTCACAGACCTAGGTACGACAGGCGGCATTAAATGCTCCGCCATCATACGCTATCCCGCCCTGACGGGACTTGAGGATAAGGCGAAGCAGCAGGAGGTAAACGATCTTCTTTCGCAGATAGCGGGAGTTGAATATCAAAACAGACTTCCTAATGCGGGAGAGCTGATCCCCGCAGGTACTGCGGTAAGCTACGTTATCACGGAAACCGCCGTCACTTACCTCGGCAACAATCTTCTTTCGGTACGCTCCGAGGGAATCATCGACTATATTGACGATGCAAACGACGAGGAATTCGTCTATTGTAATCTTATAAATCTCTCAACCGCGAGAGACATCACTTTGAAAAAGACCTATGCCGACTTCGGACGGGTTATTGAGCTGTTCACATCGGGAAAATTCAAGCAGATAAGCGGCGATTCCTCTCTCACAACCGCAATCTCGCTCGAGGGCTTGATGGACCAGTATAAATATCACGCCCAATACGGCACATTCCCCGAAACCTATTTCACTCACGACAGCCTTGTTCTCGTCGTTGAAACGAACCGCGAAAACGGCTTCTTCGCCGAATTCTCGATCCCGCTCTCCGAGGTCGCCGACTGTCTACACTACTCACCAATAAAATAAAATCATTTAAGGAATAAGAAAATGGCAAAACCTGTAATTGCAATAGTGGGCAGACCTAACGTAGGTAAGAGCACACTTTTTAACAAGCTCATAGGCGAGCGTCGCGCTATCGTCGAGGACACCCCCGGCGTAACCCGCGACCGCCTTTACGGCGAGACCGAATGGAACGGTAAATCCCTCGTCGTTATCGACACGGGCGGAATTGAGCCCAAGACCGACGATATCATCCTCGCGCAGATGCGCCTGCAGGCTGAGATCGCCATTGAAAGCGCAGACGTTATCTGCTTCGTCTGTGACGTTCACACCGGCGTTACCGCAAACGACCGCGAGATCGCCGTTATGCTCAAAAAGAGCGGCAAGCCGATCGTTCCCGTCATCAACAAATGCGACCGCGTAGGTAATCTCCCCTACGAATTCTACGAATTCTACGAGCTCGGATTCGATTGTGATCCCGTTCCCGTTTCATCGGTTCACGGAACCGGTACGGGCGATATGCTCGACGCCGTTCTCGAGGCACTTCCCGAGGTAGACGATGGCGAAGAGGAGGAAAGCGGCATCAAGGTTGCCGTTATCGGTAAGCCGAATGCAGGCAAATCCTCGCTGATCAACCGCATCGTAGGCGAAAAGCGTCTCATTGTTTCCAACATCCCCGGAACCACCCGTGACGCGGTCGATACCGTCGTTACCAATCAGTTCGGAACCTACACCTTCATCGACACCGCGGGTATCCGCCGTCAGGCAAAGATCAAGGACTCGGTTGAGCACTACTCCGTTCTCCGTTCGCACACCGCAGTTGACCGCGCCGACGTCTGCCTTATTATGATCGACGCCGCTGAGGGCATCACCGAGCAGGACGAAAAGATCGCGGGAATCGCGCACGAGGCGGGCAGAGCCTCCATCATCGTAGTCAATAAGTGGGACTCCATCACTGACAAGGACAATTCCACCGTAAACGAATATAATAACAAGATCCGCATCGCTCTCGGCTATATGCCCTACGCGCCCATCATCTACGTTTCCGCGCTGACGGGACAGAGAGTGACCAATCTCTTCGAGCACATTGACTACGTTTACAATCAGTCGGTAACCCGAATCACCACGGGTATGCTCAACGACGTTCTGCGCGATGCTATGATCCGCGTTCAGCCGCCGTCTGATAAGGGCAAGCGTCTTAAGATCTACTATATGACGCAGATCGGCATTCAGCCGCCCACGTTCGTCATCTTCTGCAACAACGCGGAGCTCTTCCACTTCTCATACCAGAGATATATCGAAAACTGCCTGCGCAGCACCTTCGGCTTCAAGGGCACACCCATCAAGCTGATCATCCGCGAAAAGGGCGACGATAACGATTAATCCCACCTCGGAGGTACAAAAATGCTTATAGACAGAGTGACTATCCACGTCAGAGCGGGCAACGGCGGTAACGGCGCCGTTTCGTTCAGACGTGAAAAATACGTAAACCACGGCGGTCCCGACGGCGGCGACGGCGGACACGGCGGCAACGTCATCGTCCGCGTTGACACAAACGTCAACACCCTGCTCGACTACCGCTACACCCGCAAGTTTGAAGCAGAGGACGGCGCAAACGGCGGCGGAAAGAAATTCCACGGTGCAACGGGCAAGGACTGCATCCTCATCGTCCCCCCCGGAACACTTCTCAAGGACCCCGAAACCGACAAGATCATCCACGATATGTCCCAGGATGACGGCGCGGACTTCATCCTTTGCAAGGGCGGGCGCGGCGGTTGGGGCAACCGTCATTTCGCAACTCCCACCCGTCAGGTGCCTATGTTTGCCAAGAGCGGAACGCGCGGCGGCGAACGCGACGTTATCCTCGAGCTCAAGATGCTTGCAGACGTCGGACTTATCGGCTACCCGAGCGTAGGTAAATCCTCGATCCTCTCGAAGATCAGCGCGGCAAAGCCGAAGATTGCTGACTACCACTTCACCACCCTCTCCCCCAACCTCGGCGTAGTTAAGACTCCCGGAGGCGGCAGAGGATTCGTTGCTGCCGACATTCCCGGTCTTATCGAGGGTGCGGCTGACGGCGCAGGTCTCGGACACGCGTTCCTCCGTCACGTTGACAGATGCCGTCTGCTTCTTCACGTTGTTGACATCGCATCGGTCGAATACCGCGATCCCGTAGAGGATATCAAGCTGATCGATACCGAGCTTGAGCGTTACAGCCCCGAGCTTGCGACTCGTCCGCAGGTCATCGTCGCGAATAAATACGATCTCGTTGATCCCGACGTCGTAGATCTTCCCCGCTTTGAGGAATACTGCGCGTCACTCGGACGTCAGGTGATCTACGTTTCCGCAATGACGGGCGAGGGACTCGACGAACTTGTAAAGCTTGCCGATCAGATGCTTCAGACCCTTCCTCCCATGATCGTTTACGAGGCTGAGTATCAGCCCGAGGACGCTTACGTCGGCGGAGGCAAGGAGACCACCATCCGCCGCGAGAACGACACCTTCTACGTCGAGGGCGAATGGCTCTTCAACCTTTGCGGTCAGGTCAACTTCGAAGACTACGAATCGCTCAACTTCTTCCAGAAGGTTCTTCAGCGCAGCGGCGTTTTCGAGGAGCTTGAAGCCGCAGGCTGCCGCGACGGACACACTGTTTCGATCTACGATTTCGAATTCGATTACGTTAAATAATTAATTTATTATATATTCTTGGAGGTCCAAAATGAATATTTGGCATGACATCAACCCCGCCCTTATTACGCCCGAGGTATTCACAACCCTGATCGAGATCCCCAAGGGAAGCAAGTGCAAATACGAGCTCGACAAGAGCACGGGTCTGCTTCGCCTTGACCGTATTCTTTATACATCCACCCACTATCCCGCAAACTACGGCTTCATTCCCCGTACTTACGCTGATGACGGCGACCCTCTCGACGTTCTTGTTATCGGTATGGAGCCCATTTATCCTATGACCCTTATCGACGTTTACCCCATCGGCGTTATGCGAATGACCGACGGCGGCAAGCTTGACGATAAGATCATTGCTATCGCAGTTTCCGACCCCAACTACAACAAGATCAAGACCATCGACGAGCTTCCCACTCATATTTTCGACGAGATCATGCACTTCTTCTCGGTCTACAAGCAGCTTGAGAACAAGCAGACTGCAGTCCGCGAGCTCTTCGGTCCCGACGAGGCAAGAAGAATCGTTGCCGAAGCTATCGCAGGCTACAATAAAGATATCCTCCCCACCCTCTATCGCTATCATTAATCAGCGAGGGATTTCACTATGAGCAAAGTCAGAATAGGCGTGCTTGGCGGTTATCGCGGAAAAACGATGATCAACTGGTGCGTCACCAACCGTGAGCTTGCCGACGTCGTCGCCATCTGCGATATGAATCCCGAGGTTCGTGAAAACGTGCAAAATATGCTCGCAAAGAGCAATTATGAATGCACTCTTTATGAGCGATTTGAGGATTTTCTGAATCACGATATGGATGCCGTTGTTCTCGCTAACTTTGCAAACGAGCACGCGCCCTTTGCCATCCGCTGCCTTGAGCGCGGACTTCACGTTTTCTCCGAGGTTCTGCCTTGCGCGAATATGAAGGAGGCGGTCGAGCTCTGCGAAGCCGTTGAAAAGTACGGCAAGATCTACGCCTACGGCGAAAATTACTGCTACTTCCCCTCGATGATCGAGATGAAGAAGGAATACGAGCTCGGCAAGATCGGTGAGTTTGAATACGGCGAGGGCGAATACGTCCACGATTGCGAAAGCATCTGGCCGAGGATCACCTACGGTAATCCCGACCATTGGCGAAACCAGATGAGTTCCTTCTTCTACTGCACTCACTCGGCGGGTCCCATCATCCATACAACAGGACTTCGCCCCGTCAAGGTTTCGGGCTTTGAGCTCCCCTACGCAAAGCGCCACCTCGAAATGGGCGCGCAGAATTCGGGCGCGGCTGTCGAAATGGTAACACTTGAAAACGGCGGCGTGTTCAAGAGCCTTCATTTCAACGTGAAAGGTCACAATACCTGGTATAATATGTACGGCTCAAAGGGCAGAATGGAGACGGGACGTCAGGGCTTTGACAAATACTCGATCCATTGGCTCTATGAGTGGGCGGAGCAGGAAGACAAAACCACCGATTTCGCATTCTACCGTCCGTGCGTTGGCGGCGAACCCTTTGAGGGTCGCTTCGGCAAGGTAGGCAAAAGAGAGTACCGCGCAATATCTGACAGAGGTCAGGATGCAAAGACCTCCTTCGGTCACGCGGGCTCGGACTATTACAGTATGGAAAACTTCGTAAAGGCGATAGTCGGTGACGAATCTGCCGACATCATCGGCGTTTACGAGGCACTCGATATGTTCTTTGTCGGTCACTTCGGATATCTTTCCGCGCTTGACGGAAGCATTCCGAAGGATATCCCCAATTTCCGCAACAAGGAAGAGCGCGAGGCGTTCAGAAACGATACCTCCTGCTCGATCCGCGCGTCCGCAGGAGATATGCCCCTCCCCTTCTCCGTAAACGAACACGAGGAGATCCCCGCGGAGAACTACGAAAAGATCCGCGAAAAATTTGAGGAGACCAAAAAAGAACGCAAGCAATACGGAGTATAAGCTATGAAAAAGATCCGCTACGTCACTTTGATACTTTCACTTATTATGATCCTTCCCATCGCGCTTTCCGCGTGCACGGGCGAGGCGGAGGAAACCACAAAAGTCCCCGAGACTACCAAAGCGCCCGAGCTGACCGAAGCACCCGAAACCACCTCCGACGAAACTACCGCGAAGGAAACTACTGCGCAGACAGAGGTCAAGGAATTCCCGAAGTCGCTCAAGATCCTCGCCATCGGCAACAGCTTCTCCACCGACTCGATGCAGTATCTTTATGAGATCATGAAGAACGGCGGTGTCGAAGAGATCACCCTCGGCAACCTCTACTACGGCGGCTGCTCGCTCGATCAGCATTATCAGTTTGCGAAAAACGATTCCGCGAGCTACACCTACTACAAGCAAACGGGCAGAGGCTGGATAAAGACCGAAAGCTACAAGATGAGTCAGGCATTGACCGACGAAAAGTGGGATTACGTTTCCCTTCAGCAGACCTCAAAGACCTGCGGACTTGCAAATTCCTATAGCAAGCTTGACGAGATGATCACCATCGTCAAGGAAAAATGTCCCGAGGCAAAGCTCATCTGGAATATGACCTGGGCTTATCAGCAGGACTCCACTCACGCATCCTTCCCGAATTACGGCAAGGATCAGATGAAGATGTATAATATGATCATCGACGTCGTGAACACCGTTATCACGCCCCTCAATTTCGACGTTATGATCCCCTGTATGACCTCTATCCAGAACGCGCGCACGTCCTTTATGGGCGACACGCTCACCCGCGACGGCTATCACCTTGATTATTATATAGGAAGATACATTGCGGGACTCACCTGGTATGCGGCTATCACGGGAGGCTCGGTTGACGGTATTACTTACAATCCCTCAACCGCAAAGATCAACGATGATATGCTCCGCGCGGCAAAGGAAGCGGTAAAGACAGCGATTGCAAAGCCTCTCGAGGTAACAAAGTCGACCGTGACCACAGGAGAGCGTCCCAAGGATGACGCGCCCATCGAGGACCCATCAATTCAGCTCAACGCGGCAGACTTTATCGAGGCGGACACCGTTCTTGCAGCGCAGAACAGCATTGATCTTTCGAAATACACGCTCCTCGAGTGGAATTATCTCGAAAATACCTATTGGAATTCCACAAGCAAGGCAACCACGACCGTTCCGAAAGCTTCTGGAAGCACTTATCAGCAAAACGTCTGCTGTGACAAAAAGTACACTCTCGACGAAGTTCCCGTTGGCACGATCTTCATCGTTGACAACGGCTGGCAGTACCGACTTGAAGGCTTCGTTACCGAAAACGCAAAGTATACGGGCACACGCCCCGGTATGATAACGCAGAACTTCTTCGTCCTCGACGAAAGTTTCCTCAAGGATATGAAATATCTCGTATGGAATATCGCATCGAATCCCAAATCGGATATTTCCAAGCTCTACGCTCAGGCAGCGTGTCATCTGAGAATTTACGTTCCGAATACTTAAAATGAAAGAACCGCCCGCGGGCGGTTCTTTCATTTTATTTCATTTTCTTAAGAATAACCTTCATAAGCTCCCAAAGTCTTTCGACGGAGGGGATATCGAGGCTTTCGCGAGGGGAATGTACCTCGGAAAGATTCGGTCCCATCGAAACGCAGTCAAGTCCTGAGATGCGCTCGGAGAAGATTCCGCATTCAAGTCCGCCGTGAGTTCCGGCTACGATGCCGCTTTCACCTGTGGTTTCGCTGTATGCGGTCATAATAACCTCGCGCAGCGAGGAGTCGCGCTTGTATTCCCAAGAGGGATAGTCACCGTGAAGATCGATGGTGGCATTATCGTAAGCAAGTGTGAGCAAGCACTTGATCTTGTCAACAAGATCGTTCTTCTCGCTTGCGATTGAGGAGCGCACCGAATAGGAGAACTTCATTGCCTCATCGGTAAGCTTCAGAACGCCCATATTGAGCGAGGTCTGAACAAGGCCCTCAAAATCGCGGCTCATCTTCTGAATGTGATAGGGGAGCAGATACATTGTCGCAAGCACCTTTGCGCTCTCCTCGGGAAGAACGCGGCACGTGGGAAGATCGCAAGCAGTTACAGTCACAGTAACACCGCCGTCGCCTGCAGCAAGCTCATTTTTGTAGATCGCATCATAATTTTCTGCCTCGGCGAGAAGATTGGCGATATCATTTTTATCATTTTTGATAACGATAATAGCACTCGACTCGGGGCAGATAACGTTATCAAGCTGACCGCCCGCAAGAGAGGCAAGTCCGAAACCTACCTTCTCGTAAAGCTTGGTAAGGAATCGGATGATAAGTCTGTTCGCGCTCTCGCGTCCCTTGTCTATATCAACGCCCGAATGACCGCCCATAAGACCCGAAAGCGTGACCTTGTAGGCAACGCTGTCGGTGGTGACATCCTCAAAGGTAAGCGGAATGGTGGCGTTGACACGAACACCTCCCGCACAGCAAACCGTGAAAACGCCCTCCTCCTCGGAGTCAAGGTTGATCATTCTCTTGCCCTTAAGAGCAGAGAAATCAAGTGCAGACGCGCCGAGCAGTCCGACCTCCTCATCGACGGTGAATACCGCCTCGATGGGAGGGTGGGGAATATCGTCCGAATCAAGAATAGCCATGGTCATTGCAACCGCAATGATATTGTCGCCGCCGAGCGAGGTTCCGCGCGCGCGGAGGCAATCGCCGTCAACGTAAAGCTCGATCGGCTCGGTCGCCATATCCTTCTTGCAATCGGGATCCTTGGCGCATACCATATCGAGATGTCCCTGAAGGATCAGGGACTCGGAATTTTCATATCCTGCGGTGCCGGGCTTTTTGATGATGATATTGTCCGCCGCATCGCGGATACATTCAAGTCCGCGCTCGCGTGCAAAATTCTCGCAGATGTCGGCGATAGGCTTCATATTGCCCGAACCGTGCGGCACACTCGACAAGAGCGAGAAATATTCAAATACTTTTGCGGGTTTAAGTTCGGAAATGTTCATTATTTGTTCCTCTTCAATCCCCAGTTCCCTATAAAAATAAGGCAACGTGGAATATTTATATTTTCTGGCAAATTCTTTTTCGTGTATTTTTGCAGTACCGGCAATATGGTCAATATATGTATCAATATATTTCTGCACCGAAGCGATGATCTTTTCAATATTTATCATCGTCTCGTTATACTCATCTTTGTCAATCAAAGCGGGAGATTCATCAAAATAAGCTCTGTCGGCAATAATGGCAAGCTTTGAGTAATCCAAGCCCGATTTATTTGACTTTGAACGCACCGAATTCTTGAATCTGAAAGAATTCTGATGATCTATATGTGTTCTATACGGAATACAAATATAATATTCCCGCACCGCGATCATCAAGCAAGCGTAAGGACGCTCAGCTTTTTTAAGCAACTCAGGATATTTGTCCGACGGATAATCGTTGTAAAACTGGGCAGACAATCTTAAAACTTCTACATTTTGCATAACATATCACCGCATTAAAATATATGGGGTCAACCGCAGCCGACCCCATTATAAACTTCGCTCGGTCAATTTTTATTTTACCGATGTGTCAGAACCGTCACACATCATCATTGTCGGTCAGTTTTTAGTTTACCGACGAGTCGGAACCGTCACTCGTCTCATACTGCGAAGCCAAAAGATGAAGCATCATCTTACATTATTATTATACTACACCTGTTTGTATTTGTCAATATAAATTAAAAAATTTTTTGAAGCATATATTCCCACTTCTCGGAAATAATAACTAAAAAAACGGGAGCTTAAAATGAGCAAAGAAAACAAGGAAGATATAAATAAGCAAGAAAGTCTGCTCGGTGACGTGCCCGACGGGATGGTGCTTATGGAAAATTCGCGCGAGTCGATCTACTGTATGTGCATAGTCGGGACGATCGAGGGGCATTATCTCGCGGGCGAAAATCAGAAAAGCACGAAATACGAGCATATCCTTCCCCGACTCGTGTCGCTTGAGGAGGACGAGCACACGGACGGCGTGCTTCTGCTTCTCAACACGATGGGAGGCGACGTTGAGGCGGGGCTTGCGATCGCCGAGTTGATATCGAGTATGTCGAAGCCGACAGTTTCGATAGTCCTCGGCGGCGGGCATTCGATCGGCATCCCCCTTGCGGTTTCGGCGAAAAAATCCTTCATCGTACCAAGCGCAACAATGACGATCCACCCCGTCCGCATCAGCGGCACCGTTGTAGGCGCACCGCAAACCTTCACCTATTTCCGCGATATGCAGGAGAGGATCATCAGCTTCATCAGCCGCAACTCTCGCGCCGAGCCCGAAACTCTGCGCGAATTAATGATGCGCCCCGATCAGATCGCAACCGACGTCGGAAGCGTTCTCGCGGGCGAGGAGGCTGTAAAATACGGCATAATCGACGCCGTAGGCGGCCTGACCGACGCCCTTGAAGCGCTAAGAGGAATGATTAAAAAGTGATAAAAAGCTGTCCGCGCTGATGTGTCGGACAGCTTTTTAGTTATTATATCCAAAATAAGCCGTATGATTTTGTTCAATATGCAGAATCGTCGCGTCATTTATTGACTTTGCGGTATTATTGTGATATAATGTATTCATATGAACGCCTTGGAGAGAATCAAATGAAATACTTTATTTACTGTCTTCTTGCCTTTATCGGATTTCTCGTCTTTGCCCCCGAATCTGGAAGCACCGAGATCCGCAATCCGGAGCTTTTGATCGCCATTATATCCGTTGCCGTATTAGTGTTGCTGATCAGATTCTTCAAGCTTACAATACTTGCAGGCAAGCTTAAAAAGTCGCTTAAAGAGAATAAATATCAAGTCAAGCGCACGCGCTTCGGCTTTGGTAAGGTCTATGTAACAGCCGAAAGTCACAAGGAAACATTCGATATTTGTCTTTTGAGAAGGAAGAAGGACTATCTCAAGCATCATTTTGCGAGCACGGAGCACATCGAGCTTTACAAAACCACGGTCAGCGCGGTCAGAAACGGGCGCGATATCGCCAAGATCTCGAAATACTCCGAGGTCAAGCACGCGGGTGACGTATGGATTTCAAAATGTAAAACCGACAATGCACAGCGCGTGATAGTTTTCGACACCTTCCCCTCGGTCGTATCGGACTTTTCAAACCGTTCCCTACAGATCGGTGATAAGATCGGTGACAGCGATATCTCGGTGTTTGATCTGAAAGCTTTTGCAGACCGCATCAAATAAGGAGCCGAATTTCGGCTCCTTTTATTGTGGACAAAACCTGAAATGCCCGATTATCTCGCCGCCGTAGGTGGTGGTGAGTTGGTTGGCTTCAACTGCGTTTTCGATCGGATTGCCGTGGTGGATGATGTAGGGCAGACCGCGGGAGTTGCGGCGGTCGGAGCATATTGCGATGTGGCCGTCATATAACACGATGTCGCCGGGCATCCAATCCTCGGGGTTCGAGGTCGATGTTGTGAGCTCCGTGGCATGTTCGCGGAAAAAGACGAGCAGATTGCGGCATCGGCGGAAGTCGATATTTGAATCCGAATATTCGCCCTCCCCGAAATACGCGCTGTGGCGGGCATCAATATCGGCGTCGACCATATCCTTTAAGGTATATCCCGCCGCACGGAAGGCTTGCCAGATGACGTCTGTGCAAACGCCGTAGCCGTCGGTCGGATAGCCGCCCGCGTAATACGCGCTCTTATACTGCGGATTCGTGGCGATATATGCCCGCGCGCCCTCGACAAAATCGGTGTAATCGTCGATCCCGTCGCCGTCGGCATCGTTCGGGCTCTTTATATCCTCAAATCCGAAATCCTCGGCACTATATATATGAAAATGACGGTAGAGCATCACCGCGGACGTCAAAACGACCGCCGCGCAGATGCACAAAGCTACCGTCATTATTCTTTTTGCCATTGATATCACTTCCTTTCAGTACTATTATATACCAAAAAGAGCTGAAAGTCAATCGGCTTAAGGTATTCTTTATTAAATCTTAATCAGCACATTTTTTTGAGCATGATCTCCATGATCGTGCGGTCGGTTGCCTTCATTCCGTCGTGGCCGAGGATGCCGACGTTGCGGATGGTGTTCTCAACGCCCTTGGTGATGATTCCCTCGCCGCTGTAGAACTGCTTTCCGTTCTTGAACATCTCCCAACCGAGAATTCCCGCCTCGACCGCGAGCGCGATCTTGCCCGCGCAGGACGCCTTTGCGCCGTCGCAGACTATGCCGCTCGATATTCCGAGCGCGTTGACGAGAGTGTGCGCGACTTCGCGCATTCTGCCGCCCTCAAGGAAGCAGATTCCCGCGCCCGCACCCGCGCCCGCGCAGACCGCGCCGCAGAAAGCTGACAGTCTGCCTATGTAGGTTTTAAGATGGATCGTGCAAAGATCGGACACCACGAGCGCGCGCAACAGCTCCTCGCGGCTTCTGCCCTGCTCTTCGGCGTATGTAATGACGGGCAAGGACGCCGTCATACCCTGATTTCCGCTTCCCGAGAGAATAACAACGGGCATCGCGCAGCCGTTCATTCTCGCGTCACTTCCAGCGGCGGCACGCGCCTTTGCGCGGTTCATAATATTATCTCCCGCAACCGTCATCAAGGTTTGTCCGATGCAAGCGCCCCACTGATTCGTAAGCCCCTCCTTCGAGATCGCGGTGTTGCACTCGATCTGTCTTGTGAGAAGGTACTCAACGTCGGAAAGCTCGACCTCTTCGGCGAATTTGATGATATTCTCAACCGTCAGGCATTCGTGCGACGACATTCCGTCCTCGCTCTCGCAGGTGACGGGTGTATCACAGATGACCTCACCGTTCTTTTCGCGGCGAACGATATTCGTATGAGCATTTGCGATGCGGATGAGGGCGTTTTCTCCCTCTGCCTCAACCTTTATTGTGCAATCGAACGCAAGCTCGCTTTCGCAAAGCTCAACGGTTATGATATTTTTCGCAAGATACTCGCGGATATTTTCG
Organism: Clostridia bacterium; assembly: GCA_017387685.1. Lineage (GTDB taxonomy): Bacteria > Bacillota > Clostridia > Oscillospirales > CAG-272 > CAG-390. The sequence continues at coordinate 136,656 of JAFOEU010000010.1, read as the reverse complement.
CGATCGGCGCAATCAACGCACGCGATGCATTCGAGCATTCTTCGCTCGTCGCCCGCAACAATACCCGCCGCGACAGCCGCCTCGATACCGCGCATTCCGTCGGTGTTCGGAACGGTAACACCCATCGCGTTTTTGATCAGGTTTCCGCTGACCTCAACGTAGGCGCGCTCGGGGATTTTGCCGAGCAACGCGCGCGCAGAAGCCGCCGCGTAGGCAAGCGCGATCGGCTCGGTGCATCCCATAGCGGGCAGAAGCTCCTCGCGGAGAATATTCAGATATGCGGAATAGAGTTTACAGTCCATTTATTTTCTCTTCTTGTTTATTTGATGGGTTCAAAATCCGCCGCGCCGTGCTTACAGATGGGGCAAACGATATCATCGGGCAGAGTTTCGCCCTCATACTCCCAACCGCAGATCTTGCAGACGAATCCCTGCTTCTTCGTGGGCTTTTTCTTCGGCTTGACGTTTGCGTGGTAGTAAGCGTAGGACATTGTGGGCTCATTGTTCAGCTTGCCCGATTCGGTCAAAAGACAGATAAAGATTCCGTGTGTTCCGACCTCCTGATAGCTTTCAACCCAAAGGGACATATAGGAGTTGACGTTCTCTGTGGGAACTGCGAGCTCGTTTTCCGAGCGCAGGAATGCGCATCCGTCGAATTTATCGGTATCTCTGCCGCTCTTGAAGCCGAAACGCTCAAAAACGGAGAAAGGTGCGCTCTCCGAGATCGGGCAGACGTTGAGAAGTCTTGTTTCCTTAACAACGTCGTGTGTGTAGTTTGCCTTATTGATAGAAACAAGAACGCGCATCGGATCGCTTGTGAGCTGAACAACGGTGTTGCATATCATTCCGTTATCCTTTTTGCCATCGTTTGAGGTAATTACGTAAAGACCGTAGCCGATGTTGTAGACCGCGCTCTTGTCACCGACGGGAAGCTCCTTGATGGCATCGTCAAGCTTTTTGATCACGTCGCCCGAAGCATAGCAAAGGGGACAAACAACTTCTTTACCGGCGGGAATCTCAAAAACCTCGCCGCATATTTCACACTTATATTTCACGGAAATACACCTCCAAAAACATATTTATTTCAGTATACCATAAATAGAAGGAAATTTCAATAATTTTTATAATATTTTTTCTCAAAAAGTCAAATTTTATCCCTTTCGGTCTTGAATGTTTGCGCGTTTTATGGTATAATTCGTAGGTATAAAATTTATGGAGAAAAATTATGTCGGGAACACTTTTAAAAGTTAAAAACACCCTCGTTGGCGACCGCGCGTTTTATAAGCGAGTTGTCGCCATTCTCATCCCCATTGTAATTCAGAACACCTTCACCAATGCCGTCAGCTTCGTTGACAACATTATGGTCGGAAGAATCGGAGAGATCGAAATGTCTGCGGTTGCAACCGTAAATCAGCTTCTCTTTGTCTTCAACCTCTGTATCTTCGGCGGTCTTTCGGGTATCGGAATCTTCACCGCTCAGTTTGCCGGCGCAAACGACCCCACGGGCGTAAGACGCACAACCAGAGCAAAGAATTACCTTTCGCTTGCAATGCTCGTCATCGGTATCACGGTGTTCCTTTTGTTCCCCGTACCGCTGCTCAAGCTCTATATCGCGGAGGATACCCTCCCCGAGGTTGCTGACCTTATGCTCAGCCAGTCGCTCGACTACCTATACATAATGCTCATCGGACTTGCTCCCTTTGCGATCTCGCAGGTCTACGGTTCGACTCTCCGTGAGGAGGGCGAAACCAAGCTCCCGATGATCGGCGGTGTTGTTGCGATCCTTATAAACCTCGTTCTCAACTATTTCCTCATTTTCGGAAACGAATGCGGACTTTCCTTCGTTACCTTCGCTCCTATGGGAGTTAAAGGCGCGGCGATCGCGACCGTTATCTCGAGATTCGTCGAGGCGGGAATGCTCGTGATCATCACTCACGCGAGAAAGGATAAATATCCCTCCTTCGTCGGACTTTACCGCACCGCAAAGATTCCGCTCCCCCTCTGCAAGGATATGCTCGTCAAGGGCTCTCCCCTTCTTATCAATGAATTCCTTTGGTCCTTCGGTCAGGCGGTACTGCTTCAGTGCTATTCCGTCCGCGGACTTGAATGCGTTACCGCGGCTAATATTTCGTCGACCGTACTCAACCTCTTCAACGTAATCGCCTTCTCGATGGGTAGCGCGATCGCAATCATTCTCGGTCAGCACCTCGGTGCGGACGAGGTAGACGAGGCAAAGAACTCCGTGTGGAAGCTCTTCACTCTCTCCGTTGCCTCCTGTGCCGTAGCAAGCACCGCGCTCGGACTTTGCTCAAGCCTCATCCCGCGATTCTATGATGCAAGCGAGTACACCCGCGAGATGGCGGGCTCGATGCTCCTTATCGTTGCTTGCACAATGCCCATCTTCGCATTCGCGCACGCTGTATATTTCACACTCCGTTCGGGCGGAAAAACTCTGCTGACCTTCATCTTCGACTGCGGATTCACCTGGGGCGTGACCATTCCCTTCGCCTTCATCTCCGCAAACTTCACGGGTATGTCGATCCTCACCCTCTACCTCTTCGTCCAGCTCCTCGACCTGACGAAATGCATCGTAGGCTACTTCCTCATCAAAAAGGGCATCTGGATCAACCGTCTTATTTCCGAATAACCGCAAAACTGCCGCGCGAGCGGCAGTTTTGATTTTTGAAAATATTATTGCAATTTGACTATATTTATGATATAATGAACACGGAAGCCCCAATAACGGAAAGGAGACAGAAAAATGACAGAAAACAAAGCAAAAAGAAACACACGCAAAACATTGCTTTGGCTCGTTTTGGCGGATCTTCTGGTGATCGGCATCGCGGCTCTCGCAGTTATATCAGTACTTCCGCTTTTCTCTGTGAAGCATATAAAAAACACGTCAGATGCTCTGTTTTTCGACAGCTCGGATATTTCGGAAATAATAAGCGGAAACGCGCTTGAATTTTCTGCCGAGCTCAATATTCCGGACACGCAAACGGCATTTGATGGAGATCTCCACCTTGCCCTCAATTCGGCACACGATAGGAACAACGATAACGGAAACTCGTCCTTTTCGTTAGGTGTGGGCGATATATCAATCTCTCTAAATCTTCTTTACGACTCCGAAACCGTTGCGCTCGGAGGAATCGGTGCCTACAAAATCACTCCCGTCAGCCTGCCTCGCAGAGATCTGAAAGAGGCATTTGACAAATCAAAGTTTTACTTCGTAAGCGGCTCGAGGCATTCGATGAGTATGATGCAGTATAACAGCCTCATCCCCGCACTCGATTCGGCACTTGATCCCGACAGGGAGGCGGATGCGGACGCATTTTCCGATATTGTAAAAGACATCATAAAGACCGTCGATCCGACCTCTTCTTTCACTTTTTCGAAAGGCAAGCTTTGCCGACGCTTCACCTGTACGCTTGACGCCGATAAGACCGTAAGCATCCTCGGTCTCTTCACGGATCTCGACGAAGAGCAGATCCGTGCGATGAAGGATTCGATCGGTGGAAAAACCGTTATTCTCACTTACCTCACCGACGGCAAATATATAACATCGGCGCAAATATCATCCGAATCCATCGAAGCGGATATTGAATTTTTATATGACCGCAACGCAAACGGCTTCAATGCAGACGTTATCTACACCTTTGACAGCTCGGGGGAAGCAATCGGTGTTGTTGGAAAAACAAAATACGAACTCACCTATTTCAAAACCGTAACCGATTCCGAGATCACGGCGGACCTCACAGTATGGTCACAAAGCGAGGGCTCGCGTGATTATTCTCTGAAGCTGAATAAAACCGATTCCTCGTACAGTCTCAAGCTGAATGAAAACGAGATCGCTACGGGAGTTTGTGAGCTTGACGGTGAAAAGCTCAATCTTACCGTTACGGATTCGGAAACCGCCTCTGAGCTTGTGTTGCTTATGCTCCGAAAGGTTGAAAAAGTTGTCACCGAAATACCGGAGCACCGTTCGCTCTTTGATATGAGTGATGATGAATTGACCGAATTTTTCCGCGGTATTCCGATCAAAACGGCAAACGATATGTTGAAGACCCTTTCGGGACTCGATCTGAGCTCATATATGACTGCTGACGGCAAGCTGCTTATGCACGCCGACAAAATAATGAGCGAAGCGCAAAAGCTTTACGGCTCATACGTTTCGCTTCTCAAAAGCACGGAAAGAAAGCTCATAGACAGTGTCTCCAAAATATACGTTTGGAACGATCGCTTGAAGGCGTACATTCTCTTCACCTACCTGCGTGACACCGACTCCCTCGAGCTCGGATGCGCATACGAGCTCACCGAGGAGATACTTGCGGAATATCACGTTGCAAATCTCACGTATAACGGTATTATGAGCGTTCACGATCTTGTGCGCACCGTAAACAACCCGCCCGAGTGCACAAGCGACGGACTTGAGGTTTGGGATTGCCAATACTGCGACTACGGATATGAAACAGTTCTTCCTTCACCCGGGCATAAAAACGAGTATCCGATAAGAGCAGCCTACCGCCACGACGGAAGTTTCGCAACGGCAAGTGTGCGCCAATGCACCGTTTGCAACTGCATTCAAATAATTGATATTGATTATTATTGCGCGTATTGGCTTGAGCAACAGGATGGAAGCAATTATATCATTACGGCATATGAACCGAAGTCAGCATATACGCTTAAAAATCTTTTCGTCCCGCTCCCCGAGGAGGTCGATATCAATATCACCGAGATGAGGATCACAGACGAAAACGAGTTTTTAACTATCGCATTTCCTGAGGGAATACGGAAGATCGGAGCCAATTCCGTACGTCTGGCATATAGTTTCCAAACCCTATACCTTCCTTCCACGCTCGAAGTGATCGAGGACAACGCCTTCTACGGTCAAGGTAAGGTAAAAACCATTGTCTACGCGGGCACAAAGGAAGAGTGGGATAAGCTCCCAAAGGGCAATTACTCGGAAATCTGGAAGGACGTCCAAATCATTTTCTCGTAAGCACGCTGAATATCGCATTCCCGCCCTCTCGGGCGGGAATTTTATTGCCGTATGTGGTGAAAATATCTCAAAAGTGCTTGATTTAATATGAATAATATGTTATAATAAATTTAATTATATTTTATATTCCGAAAGGAGTCAAAAACAATGGTAATAGCTGTTATCGGCTGCGGCAGAATTGCCCAGAACGCTCACTTCCCCGCTCTCGCTAAAATCGAAGGTGTTCGCGTAAAGTACGCTTGCGACCTTCTTATCGAAAAGGCGGAGCTGATGAAGGAAAAATATGAAATGGTTGAGAATGCCATCACCGACTATCAGATCGCTCTCGCCGATCCCGAGGTCGAGGCTGTATTTGTTCTCACCCCCAACTTCGCACACTACACCGTAACGATGGATGCTCTTCGCGCAGACAAGCACGTCTTCTGCGAGAAGCCCGTTACGATCAACTACGCTCTCTCCAAGGAGATGGCTGACGAGGCTAACGCGCGCGGCAAGATCCTCAATATAGGCGTTTGCAACCGTTATCACAAGTCGGTTGAAATGCTCAGAGAGATGAACGAGCGCGGCGAATTCGGTAATATCTACCACGTTTACTGCTCCTTCCGCGCACACCGCGGCATTCCCGGTCTCGGCGGCGCATTCACCACCAAGGCAGAATCGGGCGGCGGCGTTCTCATCGACTGGGGAATTCACTACTTCGACCTCATTCTCTACATCCTCGGCTCTCCCGACCTCAAGACCCTCACCGCCAACGCTTACAACGAGATGGCAAAGGATATCAAATCCTACACCTACAAGAGCATGTGGGCAGAGGAAACCATGAATCCCGAGGGAACCAACGACGTTGACGATATGGTAACCGGATTCATCCGTACTTCCGGCTCCTCGATCTCCTTCAACGGCGCGTGGGCGCAGAACATCGGAAAGGGCGAAGCCTTCATCGACTTTATGGGCGACAAGGGCGGTGCACGCCTTGACTACGGCAGAAAGTTCACCTTCTGGTCGGGTGACACACTCGAGTCCTTCGAGCCTGAGTACGACATTCCCAATATGTACGTTTGTGAGGACGAGGCGTTCTTCGAATCCTGCCAGAGCGGCGAAAAGAACCGTTCGCACATCGACAATATCCTTAACAGTATGCTTCTGCTTGATACTCTTTACAAATCTGCAGAGCAGGGCGAAGAAATCAAACTATAATTATTTTTGGAGGTAAATATTATGGGTTATTTTCCTATTGGCGCTATCGTTGACTCCTTTAAGATGGAGACACACGAGGCTATAAAGAAGGCAGCTTCGATGGGTATCGAGGGTCTTCAGATCTACTGCACAAAGGGAATTCACGCTCCCGAGAACTTCTCGAAGGCTGACCGCCGCGAGCTTCTCAACTTCGCGAAGGATCACGGTCTTCGCTTCTCCGCTATCTGCGGCGACCTCGGCGGCGGCGGATTCACTCATCCCGAGCTCAATCCCGAGAAAATCGAAAAGTCCAAGCGCATCATTGATATGTGCGCTGACCTCGAAACCGGTGTTGTAACCACTCACATCGGCGTTGTTCCCGAGGATAAGAACCACGAGCGCTACAAGATCCTTCAGGAGGCTTGCCACGAGCTCGCTATGTATGCCGACAGCGTTGGCGCAAAGTTCGCAATTGAGACCGGTCCCGAAAGAAGTATTGTTCTCAAGGAATTCCTTGATTCCCTCGGCTCAACCGGCGTTTCCGTCAACCTTGACCCCGCAAACCTCGTTATGGTAACCGGCGACGACCCCGTCGGAGCTGTTTACAATCTTCAGAAGTACATCGTTCACACCCACGCCAAGGACGGCGTAAAGCTTCTTGACGTTGGACCCGAGATCGCTTACCGTGTCGTTCATCCCGTTCCCGAAGAGTTCCAGGGCAAGAAGTTTTATCAGGAAGTTCCGCTCGGTCAGGGTAGCGTTGACTTCCCGAAATACCTCGCGGCTCTCAAGGATATCGGCTACAAGGGCTTCCTCACCATCGAGCGCGAGTGCGGCGAAGATCCCGCGGCTGACATCGGAATCGCAGTTGAACACCTCAAGCGAAGCATGGCAGGTCTTTGATAATGAAGATTTCGGTCAGTTCCTATTCTTTTCAACAGTATATAAAGGCGGGCAAGCTCTCGCAGCTTGATGCCGTCCGTGCAGCTTACGATCTCGGTCTGCGCGCGATCGAATTCATTGATATGTGCCCCGAGTTCGGAAAAGCTCCCACCCTTGACGAGCAGAAGGAATACGCAAAGCTCATCCGTGCCGAGGCTGACAAGTACGGTATGGATATCAACGCCTACACCATCGGTGCAAATCTCTTCAAGAAGGGCGAGGACGCCGAACGTGAGATCAAGCGTCTTTGCGATCAGCTCGACGTTGCCGCTATTCTCGGCGCAAAGGTAATGCGCCACGACGTTTGCTGGACTTACGGTAAGGAGGCGGATGCACGCTCCTTTGAACTGATGCTCCCCACCATCGCGGCAAACGCACGCAAGGTCACCGAATATGCCGCAACTCTCGGCATCAAGACCTGCTCCGAAAACCACGGACAGATCGCGCAGGACAGCTACCGCGTTGAGAAGCTTTTCAATGCGGTCGGTCACGAAAACTACGGTCTGCTTATTGATATGGGCAACTTTGCTTGCGTTGACGAGGACAGCGCGCACGCGGTTTCGATCCTCGCACCTTACGCATTCCACGTTCACGCAAAGGATTGGCTCGTTCACGAATTCGAGGAGGATTTCCCCTCGGGATACAAGACCCGCGGATGCCGCCGTCTCGTCGGCTGTTCCGTCGGCGAGGGCAATATGCCCATCAAGCGTTGCCTTGCGATCCTCAAGAGCGCAGGATACGACGGTTACGTTTCGATTGAGTACGAGGGTCCGAATGACTGCATCGAGGGCATCAAGCTCGGCATCGAAAATCTCAAATCCTTCGGAGTGACTACCGAATAAAACCAAGGGCTTCCGAATTTTACGGAAGCCCTTTTTATAGGAGAATTACTATGAAAATCACATTTATGGGCACATCCCACGGCGTACCGTCGGCGGAAAGACATTGCTCCTCGACTTTGCTTCAGACAAACGGCTCCGCGTACATTATCGACGCGGGTGCTCCGATCTATGACGAGGTCTTGCGCGCGGGAATTAAGTATGAGGATGTCCGCGCGATCTTCACCACTCATTGCCACGGCGACCATATAAACGGCATCTTCCACTTCATTGATCTTTCACAGTGGTATTGGAAGAACTCGAATTACGATGCTTATCTGACCTCGCAGGCTGTTATTGACGCCATCCATGCAGTTCTGAATGCAGTATCCCCCGGAGCGAAATTTCCCGAAGACCGTATTCGTCTGCACCTTGCAACGGCAGAAACAAAATTCGAAGACGATAACATCAAGCTTTCCTATATCCCGACCAAGCACATAAACGAGTACCACCTCAGCGCGGCAATGGATATCGAGCTTGAGGGCAAGCGCATCCTTTTCACGGGCGATATGTCGCAGAAGCTTGCAAAGGACGATTTCCCGAAGGTTGCATTCGAACGTGAATACGATCTCATCGTCTGCGAGCTCGCACACTTCGGCATCCCCGAGCTTATTCCCTATCTCGACCGCGTAAAGACAAAGCGTTTCGCATTCACCCACGCCTCCGAGCGCAAATTCGGAGATATCGAGGAACTCGCAAAATCGGGCAAATATCCCTTCGAGATCCTCCATCCGAACGACGGCGACACGCTCGAAATTTAACAAGACCAAAAGTTTTGATCAAACTTTTTCAAAAGTTTGCGGAGCTCGAGGCAGAGCCTCGAACTAATGCGAGAGCTTCAGCTCTCGCCAAATACCGCTTTAGAAACGGGGAAGCTTTGCTTCTCCGTTTCGGACCAAAGAGAGCCTTTCCGAATTTAGGAAAGGCTCTCTTTGGTCATTCTTATTATTTGATAAACTATCAATTGAATAAAACGAGCCCCACCTTATCGGTGAGGCTCGTTTTATTCCGAACAGCCGGCGGGGCGCCGTCTGCTCGAAGCGCAAAAGTTGTTTCGCCCTCTGCGGAGGGCGACTTAAGGCGCTGCCTTAAGAATCCGCAAACTTTTGAAAAAGTTTGATCAAAACTATCCGCTATTAAAGCAGTTCGCTGAATTTGACGACGTAGCCGTCAAATTCGGTGCTCATTTCTTTGGTGTATTCAGCAGAGGAATCGTCATAGACTCCGTAGACCTTCATGCCGGCTACCTTGGCGGTGCGGCACGCGCCGAGGTTATCGTCGAGGAAGGTTACGTCCTCGACTCGCTCGCCGAGGCGCTTTGCGGCTTCAACGTAGATCTGCGGGTCGGCTTTCGTCATATCGAAGTCGTTACACGACCACACGTTATCGAAAAGATCGTAAAGTCCGAGTCGCTTAAGGCAGGGATCGAGCGTCAGATGCGGGCTTGCGGTCAGCACGTTGAGCTTATCGCCGCGCGCACGAAGCGCGAGGAGCGTTTCGCGGACGGTATCCTTCGCGGGGATATTGCTCGCGTACTGCTCGTACATATATCTGCCCATTCGGTCGGTGATCTCCTCAAAGCTCAGCGGCATGCCGAGCTCGAGATAATACTTTGCCGTGCCGATATAACCGAGGGGGGTGATGATCTTGATTACGTCATCGGGATAGGGCGTGCCGGTTTCCTCGAGGATGCGGAGCATCTGCGAGGCATAAGTCGGCATCGAATCGACGAGAGTGCCGTCAAAATCGAAAAGATATGTCATTATACTTCCTCAAAATCAACGGTCTTGCCGAGCTTATCCGACTCAAAGGCTGCCTCGATCACGCGGAGAACGCGGCGCATCTGGTTGTGCTTAACGATCTGCTCTGCCTCGCCGCGGATTGCAGCGGTGAAGTTGCGGTAATAATCGTGAACGTCGGAGTCCATACGCTCGATGTAGGATTCCTCAAGGCTGTCCTCGGAGCGGGGAGCCATGGTCTTGGTCATACCTGCGGCGGTAACGACGGGCTTGACCTCGCCCTCCTCGACGGTCTTGCAGGAGATGACCTTGGTGCGGTCGCGCCAATCGTTGATGATAGCCGCGCCTGCGGTACCCGTCATATAGAATCTGGGGAGAGAGATAAAGTGGTGAGTACCAACCTCGATGTGACCAACGGTGTCATCCTCAAAGATGATGTCGAGCTTGAAGCCGTCGTCAACTTCCTTGTTGGTGATATGTTCGCAGAGGCAACGCACCTGCTTGATCTTCTTGTCCTCGAAGATGAGAAGCATCTGGTCGATGAGGTGAACACCCCAGTCGTAGATCATTCCTCCACCGTGCTCGGGCTTGCCTCTCCAGTCGCCGGGAACGCCGCGGGAGCCGTGGATTCTGGACTCGCAGGAGAATACCTTGCCGAGCTTGCCCGAAAGATATGTCTCGCGCATCATACGGAAGTCGATGTCCCAACGGCGGTTCTGGTGAACGGTGAAGAGTCTGCCGCACTCATTTGCAACGGCGATGACCTCCTCAAGCTCCTTCGAGTTGAGAACAACGGGCTTCTCTGTGATAACGTGCTTGCCCGCGCGGAGAGCCTTGATGGCTATCTCGGCGTGAACCTCGTTGGGAGTCGCGATGGTAACGAACTTGATCTCGTCGTCCGCAAGAAGCTCCTCGAGGGACTCATACGCGCGGATGCCGTTGGTCTTTGCAAGCTCGACCTTAACGGGATTGATGTCGTAGATACCGCAAAGGTACGCTACGTCACTTTCAAGAATATATCTGGTGTGCCAGCCGCCCATTCCGCCGTAGCCGATGACGGCGCAGCCTGTTTTCTGTACGTTTTTAACTTCGCTCATAGTTTTGCCTCACAATTTAGAATAGATTGCAGATAAATCTGCTCATACATATAACATTATACAACAAATTTATCAAATTTGCAAGTCATTACCAACAAAAAGTTTCATATAAAGCAAAAATCAAGCCTCGCGGCTTGATTTTTGTATATTTATTCTTCTATTCTCCTACGTCGCGCAAAGCAAACCACGGAAATAACGATCGCCATACCGCTGAGGTAGAGGGCGATGGTGTCAAAAGCGTTATCACCCGTTGCAGGCGCTTCGCCTACGGTATATTCAAATCCTTCAGCCGAGGTTACCATATCGACGAACGCGGAATCGGCAAGATGCCATTGGATAAGAGTGTTGAATCTTTCAAATTTGCATTCAACATATATCGGAATCACCGCCCCGTCCTTTTTCAAACCGCAGTATACGCGCGCGGTGGCTTCTGTATCGGTAGATTCGATAACCTCTACGACTGCTTCGTTGCGGTCATACACAAACAAAAGATCATCCGCATCAAGCACAGCTATATACTCTGTACTGCCTTCGGTTATAAACATATCGAATTCATTGTCCCGATATGCTTTCAGCACGTGTTCTTTGACGAAATCAATATCCAGATAATATTCCCATGCGTCATCGAGGAAATAAATCCGCGGCAGATATTCCACGTACCTCATCGTGTGTTTGGAACCATCGGAAGCTGCGATCTCTTTTACGATTTCATTAACTTCTTTTTGTGCTCTCTTGGCATAATCAACGTAATTCTGATAATAATTGCAATACCTTTCCAATATGTAATCGAATATATAACCATCAACAATATACTTTGCTTCGAAATCGGTAAGCTTGTAAACGTCCTGGTCGGTTGCTTCGGGGTTAACCTGTCGGTAGATCGAAAGTCCAAGCGAGGATGACGCCATCAAAACGCTGAATTCTGATTCCGCGATCCGCCATCCGTCTGCTGTATTTTCAAATTTACATTCAACAGTTCCGTGATACTGTGAACGTGCACTGTCACCGTGATAAAAACCCATGATAATAAACGCGGTTGCGCTTTTTGAGTCACCCGACGTTATTTTAAGGTGTATCTCTCCGTCGAATGAGCCATTGTAATAATCGGCATTTGTTCCCGAAATGTAAACGCTGTAATCCGCATATTCTTTGTGATCTTGACCGTAAACCTTGCCGTTTTCGGCAACGTGGTATATAGGTACATATATATAATCGTTCAAGTATGAACCGTCGGAATCCTGACGCCACATATGTGACGAAATTTGGTGGTCGCCAAAGACAAGAGCATCGGTATATATCTCTTTAACAACCTCGAGCATCGCGGAATACGAGCCTCCCGGAAGCTTTGATTCGTATACGGGATAATAATATAAAGTTCTGTCAAGCTCCGAATTATAGATCTTACGCGTATCATCGGACTGATGGTCAACGAGATTATCGTTATCTATCCAACTGTCAACTATGGCATCACTGTAAAACTTATACGCCTTCGCTATCAACTCTTTCGCTTCGCTCTCGCTGATCGTTGCATCAGCCGCCGAAACGCTCGGCGCAAGTACCGAAAAGGCGGCAAGGCAGAAGGTGAGGACTAAAATGATCGATAAAAGCTTTTTCATTGTTTTACCGTCCTTTCTTTGTGGTAAGTTTTGATTAAAATTCTCTTCTTCTGCGAACAATGCAGAGCGCGGACATCACGATCGCCATACCGCCGAGGCAGAGGGTGAGGGTGTCGAATGCGCGGTCGCCGGTGGCGGGGGCTTCGCCGACGGTGTATTCAAATCCGTCAGCCGAGGTGAGCATATCGACGAAATCGGATTCCGCAATATACCACCGTGAATATTCTTTTTCAAATTTGCATTCAATGTATATCGGGATAACCTTGCCATCCCTTTTCAAGCCGCAATATACCCGCGCGGTTGCCTCTTTATCGGTGGATTCAATAACTTCAACGACAACCTCATTCGGATCATATACAAACGAAAGATCGTCGGCACCGTCGAGATACGCCATATATTGTGTATTTCCCTCAGTTATAAAATTATCGAAATCATTGTTGTAATACACTTTTTTCATAAAGGATTCTGAAGCTTCTTCTGTTAAAAAAATCCCCGCATAACCATCTGTCCCGATATACTCGATATCCTCCACATACTTCACGGCACTCTTTGAACCATCGGGATTGGTTACTTCTTTGACTATTTCATTTACTTCGAGTTTTTTGCGCTGCACGTATTCAAGATATCTTTCATAGTAACCGACATAATAGTCAATTAAACAATCCGTCACCGTTAGGTCAACAAGATACTTCGCCTCGGCAGCCGTAAACTTCAAAGCATCGGGGTTAACTTTTTCGGGATTAGCTTCTCTGTAAGCATCAAGATAATCTTTATTTGTCGCAAAAAGAATACTGAATTCGGATTCGGCAATTCTCCAGCCGTCATCGGTATTTACGAACTTGCACTCAACAGGGTAATGGTAATACGGTCTCGGACCGTCTGCCCAATAGGAACGGATCGCAATTATCGCGCTCGCTTCCGACGAATCACCGCGAATATTCGAAACCAAATTTACAGTATCCTCCCTCACGCTGATATACCCATACTCAAGGAAGTGATTTGCAAAAACATTTCCTCTATCATCAATGTAAAAATTCGGGTATTTTATTACATTTTGATCATTTCCGTCAAATATATAGTACATACCAAGACTATAGGAATCGGACGCCGCGTCACCCGCATAGATCGTCTTTGCGAGCTCACACATTGCGGAATATGATCCGCCGGGGAGTTTGGTTTCATAGACCGGCAGATACGTCACGTTAAGGTCATATTCGGGATAATGCACCTTGCGGCGGTCTTCCGATTTACGATCCACAAAATCTTCGTTATATCCTTCTACTCTGGTGTCATAAAAGAAATCCGAGGCTTGTACCACCAATTCTCTTGCTTCGCTCTCGCTGATCGTTGCGCTCTTTGCTGAAATACTCGGCGCAAGTGCACTCAATGCAGCCAAAATAAAGGCGAAGACGAGGATGGTTGACATTAATTTTTTCATAGACATTTTCTCCTTTTCTGTTGTCTTTATTTATTATATCATATTTTTCGCCCCGAAACGAAATCAGGGATAAATAGTAAGGTTTTTGGGATAATTTAAATTTTTTTAGTACTCCTTCACTTATACAGTCGCAAAGCAAGTCGATTTTGTCACATATTTTCAAAATATTTCTCTGATTTTATTTTACCATAAACAAAAAAGCAAGTCAAGAAAATTTTATCCTTGACTTGCTTTTTGTATTATTGCACAAATTTGATTATTTAATTTTAGTTAAATCAAACAAACGCATCTTTCTGATCACTGACCACTATTCTCCGCAGGAGAATACACAAAGCTCCAAACTCTCCATTCGCCCTTATAAAGCACCTGGAGAACGCTGATGCTTCCCGTGAGAGTGTCTGTCTGCTCTGCGCCGTCGACGGTTCGCGTGCGCGTTACAATGAACTCAACGCGGCAGGATAGGCTCTTTTCGGTGTATGCAACAGGAGCGACGATCCTTTTATCGCCGATAATAAAGCTGTCATATTTCGGCATCAGGTTGACGTCGCGGTAGGATTCCATAACGCCGACGTAGCCCGCCGTGCCCTCGATCATCTGCGCCTTGATAGCGTTATAATTATCATTGAACGCCTTTTCGTTAGCGGGATCGTTCCAAGCTCCGCCGCCGCAGATGTACGAGAGGTAGCTATCGGCAAATTTCTCTGCCGCCGCTATGCGATCGCCATTAAAGACATTGCCCACGCTGTAATCGAAATCACATCTGACCTCGTAGCCCGAAGCACTTTTGCCCGCAAGCGGGAGCTTTTCTCCATTGAGCTTAGCCGTCACGTTCGGCTCGGCGAGGTATCCCGTAAGAATATATTTATCAAAAGCGGGAACTGCTCCCTCGATCACGCCAAGCTCAGACACCTCGTATCTGCCTATTGCAGTAAAGCCGTATGCGATATCCTCAGCAGTAGCGCCTCCGGGAACACGCTCGCTCTGCGCGATCGCACGTCCGTTGACAAAAAGTTCTGCGCCTGCGGGAACAAGTACGGTTACGGTATACTTGCACTCTGCGGGGGTGTCGAATTTATAGTTGCCTCCGTCGCTTGAAATGAGCGCAACGGGATTGTCATCGATCTTCGCCTCGACCTCGACCTCGCCAAAGAGGTTATCAACAGTCCATACGCTGAGGCGCGGGAGTGTGCCCGTACCGCCGTCATCCAGCTGTCCGAGCTCACCGTCGATCTCCTCACGGCTTGCAAGCTCCTCTGTCAGCTTGATTCCGCTTACGTATGCATCAACGCCGACCGGGAGAGTCACGCTGATAGAATGAGTTGCGATTTCAGGATAATAGAAGAAAAATTCATGCTCGCCGTTCTGCTTGAAGCCGAGAACCTCACCTTCAAGTGTAGCAGAAACTGCGGGGAGAAAATAAATATCGTCAAATACGTAGATATCGCAGGGAGCGACGGCGCTGCCCGACTCAAAAAGGGAGATTGCGGGGTAAGCAACCGTGAGATCCGCCTTCATATCAGGGGATATCTCTGTTCCGTTCACCTTCAAAACCGCTCCCGCGGGAACGATTACGCGATATTCAGGGAATTCAACGTTGTCGAAGTAGGCAAAGTCAAATTCAATGCGCATCGCCTCCCATTCACCGGGAGTGAAAAATCCGACCGACTTATCGTGAATAACAAGAGAAGCAAAATGAACGCCGTCCGAAAAGAGCTCCCAAACGGGATATCCATCGAAAGAGGGCGAAATGCGACGGAGATAAGTAATTTCACCAAGCTCGAGAGCGGGCGAAAGGACGTCATACGCAAGACGTGATGCATCCTCGTAATCGGGATAAGTATTGGGAAGATTGAGTCTGAGCTGTTGACGCCAAGCCTCGATATCCTTTCCCGAAATATACTTTTCAACAAAAGCCTCCGCGGTGCCGGCTTCATTGATCTCAATAAAATGCCAAAAAGCAACGATCAATGAGGAAACGAGGAGAAATCCGAGGCAGAAATACACTGTCAGAGCCTTCAAAAGCCCGTCCGACCTTGGATGCCTTCTTCTTCCGCGCGCAAAGCTCGCATCTATGCCGACACCTATCCTATCGGTCGTTTCTCGTCGGGATCCGCCCGTTTCTGACATCGAGTTGATATTTTCTTTACTTCCGATGTCTTGAGGACGGTTTTTAGGGAATTCAGCCATCAATCAGCACCTCCCTCTACGCTTAAAGTAAAGCCGTTTTCGCTCTTTGAGCCAAGCTGACCGACTCCGTCCGAATAAAACGCGCCTTCGGCACGAATCGCAGCGGCGTTGACCGCACCGTATTCGAACATTATAGCGACAAGCTCATCATAAGTAATACCCGCGGGATAAATTCCGCGATCATTTGCAAATACCAGAATGATCGAACCGTCTGCCGCCTGACCTATCGCCACGCGCGAGGCATATCCGCCGCCAAGATCGGAGGCAGGCATGGAGTTTTGCATAAGAACCCGATCCACCGAGATGCCCCAAACGTAACCCGAATTTGCAGCCTCGTATGCAGTCCGCGCGCCGACCTCAAGTATCCCCTCTGCATTCATTGCGCAGAAGCAGTAGATCTCATCCTCGTCGCCGCGATAGGAAAGATAATCGCCGACGATGTAGGCATCGGGATCACCGCAGAGTCCGAAAGCATAGTCGGAATCAAGCGCGCTGCGGCTTCCGTGCTCAAGCGAAAGCGACGCAGGATCGATGCCCGTCATCACAACGGCATCCCAGGCATAGGATGCATCGTCGATATAATGAAGCGCGATCTTGTATTTTTTCGTATTCTTCGGCTCTAAATCACTCTGAACAACCTCGGGTGGCATATAGAAAACCGCATCGCGGAGCTCATGTTCGCTGAAAAACAGCCCTGCCATAGGGTAGTTTTTTTCTGCAAACGTTGCGCAAAGGCGCTCTGATACCGAGCGCGATGGCCCCATAGCAATGACAAACGCCGCACCAATAACTGCACTGAGCAATATGACCGTGGTTGTGAGCGACACAAGCCAAAAGCCGAGTATCGCCTTACCCTTTTTCTTTTTTGGTTTAATGAACTTAGACATAAACTCCTCCGAAATCAGAGTATAATTCACTATTTTATATTTTACAACATAATAAGTCAAAAGTCAAGAAAATATATGTTAATAATAAATTTTACGCAAAAAAAGCAGAATCGCATTATGTAAGCGATTCTGCTTTAGCCTTATTCGGTTACCTCGGTTGTTTTTTCTGCATTCATCTTAATATCGGGCAAGCCGAGACCTACCATCGTATTTTTTGCTCCGAGCTCAAGTGCTGCACGGGTCTGGCTATCGGTATCGGGATCGTTACCGCAGCCAAGGAGAATTCTGAGATCAAATTCTCTGCGCATATCGGCAACTCGCGCCACTCTGTCCGCGATCAAGGACTCGGCGGTCATCAGCACGGGCACAGCCGGAGTATAGAGATCAACGGCAAGGAACGCGCACTTCTTTGAAAGCTCAAGAAGGCCTGCTCTTCCCGCGAGATTAACGTAATCAAAGGGCAGCGCAAGTCCGATGACGGTTTTTCTGCCGACTCTTTCATAAACATCGGAGATAAATGATACGCCTGCTCCCGTATCTGCCGCAAAGCCGACGAGCAATATCTCATCGATCCCCGCCTCAACAAGCTCACATACAAGCGAGATTTCGTAAGCGCGCATTATTTCGCGCGTTTCCTCAGGGCGATTCGGATAATCTATCTCAAAAACTCCGCACAAGGTCGTTCTCGAGCCCCAATTTTCAGCTATCAGCGAAATTCCGTCATCAAGCGGCACGGCGCCAACCTGATCAATCGAATATTCAAGACTTATCGGTGAGGAATATGCAAGCGCCATTCTGTCATCCGATAGCTTTTGTCGCAGAGTAACCGAAACAGCATCGTATTCAATATCGTCCTTGACAAGAGATTCTTCTCCGGTTTCATCGGTTGATTCAGATTCTGTAATATCCGCGGCATCTGAGTAATTCACACCGAAAACTATTCCGCGCGCGATGAGTGCATCCGGCGCGTTTGCATAATAGATCTCCGCCTCGGTTGTATCACCGTCGGAAACAACGGCACCGCTCTCGGCGAGCTTACGAAGATGGTTGCCAAGCATAACGGCGATAACGAAAAGAACAAGCGCGAGCGAAACGAATATTACCGCCAACCGTCCGCCCTCACCCATAGGAGTGTGGTGGCGGTTTCGGAAAGCCCTGCGCCTTCCGCCGCTGAAGCCTCCCATTTTATTCGATCTCCAATATATCTATAGTTTTGCCGAAATCGTTGAGCTCAAAGGTAAGGTCTTCCTTGTATTCTGCAAGGCGCTTATTGAATTCCGAGCCCATAATATCGTCCTTGAAATCCTCATAATTCAGCTTGAGGTAATCCTCTTCGATGGGCAGACGGATGATTATATAGTATCCGTCGGGTGCCTCAACGATATCGCTGAGCTCGTTTTCGCGAAGCTCGAACGCCGCAAGCTCGTATTCGTCGCCGTAATCAGAGGTATAGCGGGCAAAATACTTGCCGTGGAGAGTGGTCATAGTATAATCCGCGCAATAGAAACCCTTGAGCGTGATAAGCTCCATCTGGGGATTGTCGCCGGATTTGATATCTGAGTAAAGCTTTTCGATCAAAGCCTTATTTTCAGCCGTCTTACCCTTCAAGAAGATATGATTTGTACGGATGAAATCATCCGAATGCATATATTCGGTGATATACTCTTCGCTGCTCTCGATCTCGCCAAGGTCCTGTGCAAGAATAAAGAACAACTCGGTAGCACAGGTCTCCGCGGCGGTATAGAAACGAAGGAGACTGTCGGTAAGGTACTGCTCCGCAAGCATCTGCTTGTACTTCTTCTTGGAGCCGCACTCGTCAACTGCTTCCTCGATCTTTTCCTGAACCGAATCGAGAATAGCCTCCTCGGTCATCATAGCCTCGGAGCCGCCGCCAACGTAATAGTAATCAGCCATAGCCTGAACTGCGTAATAGTCGCTGACGATCTTACGGCTTACCTGTGTCCAAAGCTCGTCGCGATAGGTCTCCGCCTTTGCGGGATCGGTCCAGATATCCTCGCCGTATCGGAGAGCCATATCTTTCTTGAAATTCAGAACGAGGTAGCGGAGCTCCTCATATTTTACCTCGTATTTACCAATAGTGCCGATGACAGCAGCTTCCTCTTCCGTGCTCTTAATCGGCTTTACGCCACAGGAAGTGAGAACGGAGGTGAGGCAGATGAGCATCGCCAAAGCAAGCGCAATGCGCTTTACGGTCTTGAAATTCATAATATTCTCCTATTGTTATAGTAATCTACTAAATGATATCATATTTTTGTGTCGCGGATATGAATAGGGTGACAAGAATAATCCGAACTAGCCTCAAAGTCTTAATTTTTGGCGCTTTTCGGCTTGTCGTCCTAGCAAGGTTAATACCTTGCGTCGTCCTCCGCACCAAAAATCACCTAAAAATTAAGGCTTTGAGGTCGGTGATTTTTTGGCTGACAAATATTTGTCAGCAGCAGGAAAACACCGAAGATAGTATATTAATACATTCGAGGTGTTTGACGAACTGATGGCGAATATTTGTCGCCAAAAAACTAGTTCGGATTATTTTTGTCACCCTATTCTCAATTTCATAAAAAAATTTGCAAAAACCATTTGCAACGGAGCACATTTTATGGTATACTATATATAATAAATTTCAGAGAGGACGTTTATCATGGAAGTAAAGAACAGAATATCGCTCTCATCGCTTATCAAGGAATTCAAATTTGAAGAAATATACCTGCCCGCGGCGGCGGATGAGATCTACGTAACCGTTCCCGAGGTTGACCGTCCGGGACTTGCTCTTTCGGGATTTTTCGATTTCTTTGAGCACTACCGAATTCAGCTCATCGGTATTGCGGAATATACCTATCTCTCAGCAATGAGTGAAGAACAGCGCGACCTGCATATCCGCGATTTCGTTGCGCACAAGCCTGTTGCGATCATATTCACATCCGACAACAAGCCATTCCCCGAGTTTATCAAATATTGTATCGAATACGAGGTTCCGCTTCTTCTCACCGAGGAACTGACCTCTGCAACGATGGCGGCGCTCTTTGCATCGCTTAACGTTCACCTTGCTCCCTGCATCACACGCCACGGCGTTCTTGTTGAGGTGTACGGTGAGGGTATTCTCATACTCGGTGACAGCGGAGTCGGTAAATCCGAGACCGCGATAGAGCTTGTAAAGCGTGGTCACAGACTTATCGCAGACGACGCGGTTGAGATCAAGCGAGTTTCAAAGAAGGCTCTCGTCGGTCAGGCGCCCGAGATCCTGCGCCACTACGTTGAGCTGCGCGGAATCGGTATCATCGACGTAAAGCGACTTTACGGTATAAGCGCAGTAAAGAATACCGAGAAGATCGACCTTGTCATTAATCTTGAATCCTGGGTTCAGGGCAAGATGTATGACCGTCTCGGACTTGACGAGCAAAAGATCGACATACTCGGCATCGAGCTGCCCTCGCTGACCATCCCCGTCCGCCCCGGACGAAACCTCGCCATCATCCTTGAGATCGCCGCTATGAATAACCGTCAGAAGAAGATGGGTTATAATACGGCTGAGGAGTTTAATAAGAGACTTATGGCGATGATGGGAATTGAGGGATAATTAGTAGTTAGTTGCTAGTTATTAGTTATTAGTTGAAGGTGAATTTCCGCCCGTTTCGGGCGGAAATTTTCATTTTTATTAAAAAGATGAAGTTTTGAGGCTATTTACTCTCCGGAATCGGGGAGTTTTTTCTTTTTTCGCCAAAATTCGTGATACTTTTGAGACTCGGTGAGACTGCTTGAGTCGGTTTGAGACTCTCTTCGGCGGTAAAATAATATCGGTACAGACGGGAAAGCGAGGTTAGATTGTCCGCTAACGAGACATTACCGCCAAATTTACCCTGCCGCACCACCCTTGAGGAGGCGGCGGATGACGGCAGCATCGTCGAGCTTTTCGACGGCTACCTTCTCCGCTGCCGAGACGAGAGCTCGGACAGCAAACGCAAAAATGCGGGCAGAATACCGAACGTCGCAGGCTTTTGCCGATTTACTCAGTCCACCCTCTCGGATTTCGAAAGACTCCGCCACACCCGTCCCGAGGTTCACGGTGCGCTTTGCGCCGCCCTTGAGGATGAAGCTCTCAACTCGGAAATGTCCGCCTCCATCCTCTCGGTCTATCTCAAGCTCCGACTCGGATACGCGGGAGAGAGTGAGGAGGTGTCGCGAGTTACCGATACGGGACAGCTCCGCCTGATCTTCGATCATGACGCTTACGAGGACGGCGGATAGTCCGCCCGAGCGTGCGCTCCGCATCGGCGGTGTTCCAAACGACCGTCAGCGCGAATTTTTCGCTTGTCGGTGTAAGTTCGTCGCCTACGGAGGCGCGCGCGGAGGCGGTAAATCCTGGGCTCTTCGGCGAAAGCTGGTGCTTATGTGCCTGCGATACCCCGGACTTCGCTGCCTGCTTGTGCGCAGAACTCTCCCCGAGCTGCGCTCGAACCATCTGAATCCTCTGCTCGCAGAGTACGGTGAGATCCTCACCTACTGCGAGCGCGACCGCACACTCTGCTTTGAAAACGGAAGCACCATTACCCTCGGCTACTCCGCCGCCGAGCGCGACGCCCTTCGCTATCAGGGGCAGGAATACGACGTAATAGCCCTCGACGAAGCAACGCAGCTGAGCGAATATCAGTTTTCCATCTTCAAGGCTTGTCTGCGAGGCACTCGGGACTGCCCGAGGCGTATGTATCTCACCTGCAACCCCGGCGGAGTCGGTCACGCTTGGGTAAAGCGGCTCTTCATCGACCGCGAATACCGCGGCGGCGAGGATCCCGACGATTACGCCTTCATCCCCGCGACCGTCTTCGACAACGGAGTTCTCACCCGCGCCGATCCCGACTATGTGCGCAGGCTCGAAACTCTGCCGCCGAGACTTCGTGAGGCTTGGCTTTACGGTAAATGGGACGTTTTCGAAGGGCAATTCTTCACCGAATTCGACGAATCGAGGCACGTCTGCGCAGAAAACGCCATCCCACGCGCAAGACACACGATCGTTGCCTTCGACTACGGCTTCGATATGCTCGCCTCGTATATCTGCATCTCCGATGCGGACGGCAGAGTTTACGTCACCGACGAATTCTGCGCGCCGAATCTGACGCTCGGCGAAGCGGCTATTCGTATTTCGGAGCTTTGCAGAGGTAAGAACGTTGAATTTGCCGTTGCCTCGCCCGACCTTTGGAACCGTCGGCAGGACACGGGCAAAAGCGGCTTTGAGATAATGCAGGAGACCCCCGGTATGCCGCCGATGCGTCCGGCTGACGACCGACGTATTCCCGGTTGGAGACTTATGCGCGAGCACCTGAAAGACAGAGAGGACGGGTTCCCCGGACTGATCATCAGCCGCCGATGCCGCGAGCTGATACGCTGTATGCCCGCACTTCTCTTCGACAAGAACCGCTCCGAGGATGCCTCGGGTGAGCCTCACTCGGTCACCCACTCGCCCGAGGCATTGCGATACGCGCTGATGAGCCGTTTCGCAACGCCCGAGGCTACGGAGCACAAATTCAGATTCAAAAAGAATCATTCAAATTCATTTTTCGACTAAAAATCAACGTCTGTACCGCGTCGAAATCTGAAAATTCAAAGAAAGGAACAACTATGGCAGCAATCAAATTCAAATCCGCGCTCGGAGTCGAACGCGGATATGAGGACGGCTTCGGCGGCATCGACCGAACCGCTGACGGGCGGCGTGCGGGCAAGCTCTTTTCCGCAGAAAATCTTGACGTGCGCCCCGACGGCGCACTCGTATCGCGGTGCGGTTACCGCCAGATGCGCGAGCTTGACGGCGAATTTCGCGGTCATTTCACTCTCGGCAACAAGCTTTACACCGTCGTCGGCAACAGCTTTGAGGTAACAGACACGTCAAGCGGTGCCCGAACCGTTCTCGGAAATCTTCCGAGCGATAGCGGAGTTGCCGAGGTCTTCTGCTTCGGCGGAGATATGTATGTTCACGACGGTGAAAATCTCTACCGACACGACGGGAAGGAGTTATCCGCCGTCGAGGGGTACGCTCCCTATTACGGTATGAACTGGAATCCCTCCTACGGCGGAGCAGTAAACGAGCATATCAACTATCTCTCCGACCGCATACTGATCTCGTACACCGTAAATCAGACGACCAACAGCTTTTATCTCGGCATCGAGGCGGCTTCCATCGACCGCGTTCAGATCGGGCTTGAGGTTCGGAATACAGATGAGTTTTCCCTCATGCACGATTCAAATGGAGCAGCGATCATCAAATCAAGCTCATCGATCAGCAGCGGCGAGGTCTATTTTTGGCTCACGCTTGCCACCGAAGCATCAAAAAAGCATAAGCTTGCGCGCCCCATCCGATCATTCGTCTTCGGCAATAACGGTGGAGAAAGACTTTGCTTTTACTCACCCGGGGAATCGGGATCGCTTTACTGCTCAAAGCCCGTTCAGCTCTATATGCAAGAGTATTCTTCAAGGACCGCAGAAAACGAGCTTCCGCTGTATTTTTCTAAAAGCACAGAGATCTGTATAGGAAGCGGAGCGTATCCGATCACGGGGATGGCTGAACACTACGGCAGAGCTCTTCTCTTCACCGAATCA
Source organism: Clostridia bacterium (assembly GCA_017387685.1). Lineage (GTDB taxonomy): Bacteria > Bacillota > Clostridia > Oscillospirales > CAG-272 > CAG-390. The sequence goes on along the minus strand of JAFOEU010000010.1, from coordinate 113,092 downwards.
AATGCGTGGTGCGTTGACTATGAAGGTGAGGAAAAGAACACCGAATATTCAAGACCTAAGGTATTTATGCTGAATTCCGCAATCGGTTCCGAGATACTTTCGGGCGCGGCATACTGCGAAAACGATCCAATAACCTATTCATCGGGCGCACTCTGGCGCTGGCACTCAAGATCAGGCGTGCTCGATGAATGCAGCGCAACGCTCGTTTCAGACACCGTGGCAGATCTGCTATCCGCAGAGGCTGAAAGTCTTTCTATGATATCGATTCCCGGGAGACAAAGCATCTATATTGCCGACACCGAGCAAGGCGATGGCAAAATGCTCGTTTACAACACGCGCCTCAAATCATGGACGGCTTATAAGGGTATTTTCGCAGAAAAGCTTCTCTGCTACGGCAACCGTCCCGCATTTATCAGCGGAAACGCACTCTGCGTATTCACGGACGGGTTTGGATTCGACGAGGAAGGCGACGAGATTTTTGCGATCAAAACCGCATTTGCCACGCATTTTCTCGATTTCGGTACGCCCGAGAGGAACAAAAGATCTGTCGATCTCGTTCTTTCCTACGATCTGAAGAGTTGCGGAATGATCCATTTTGAAACCGAACGCGGCGAAGTCCTCAGCATCGAAATTGAGGGCGGAAAGAAAACGCTCACAGAAAGGCTCAGACTTCCGAGATTCAAGCAGCTGCGCCTCCGACTCGAAGCCGACGCACCTGCCTTGTTTGAAAGCCTGATCTTATCCGCAAAGTAAAAGGAGTAAAAATGACAACCGAATCACAAAAAAAGACCTGGCGGCAGTACGAAGCCGGGCGAAATTACAAAAGGCAGATCGGGCTCTACTCCCGCGCCGAGGAAAACGAACGCTTCTATCGAGGCGATCAATGGCGCGGAGGCGGCGATCTTCCCAAACCCGTTTTCAACGTCATCAGCCGAATAGTCGATTATCTCGTTTCTACCGCCGCGGTGGGTGACGTCAAGATCACTTATACCGACGAAAACCTTCCCTTCGCGGCAAATTCTGCAGAAGGCGAGGCGATCAAAAGCACTCTTACGGTGCTGACTGACAATGCCGCGTACCGTTGGGAACACGCACGCCTGCAAAAGCTCATCTACCGTCTGCTCTACGATGCCGCGCTGACGGGTGACGGACTTCTCTATTGCTCGTGGGATACCGACTGCGACGGAGGCGGCGGTTGGCGCGGTGATATTATCACCGAAACGATCGACTCGGCAAACATCTTTCCCGCCGACGTAACGAATCCCGATATTCAGTCGCAGGATTATCTGATAATCTCGGGAAGAGCAAGCGTTGATGCACTTCGCCGAGAGGCGCGCTCTGCGGGTGTAAGCGAGAAGGATATTTCGCGCATTCAGCCCGATTCCGCATCGGACATCAACGAACGCGGCGCGGGTGAGCTTGCAAAATACGAGCCCGAATACGAGGCGGGCGAGGCTCGCGCGACCTATCTCATCAAATTCTTCCGCGAGGGAGACCGAGTAGTGTTTGAAAAATCCACGCGTGACTGTCTTATCCGCCGCGCCGTGACCGATTGCAAGCTCTATCCCGTGGCACACTTCTCGTGGCAGACAGCGAAAAACTGCTTTTTCGGCAACACGCCCGTTACGTCGATGATCGCAAATCAAAAATACATCAACCGTGCCTACGCGATGCTGATGAAGCACATGACCGACACGGCATTCTCAAAGGTCATCTACGACCGCACCCGCATTCCCGAGTGGACGAACGAGATCGGTGAGGCAATCGCGGCTGTCGGAGGCGGAAATCTCTCTGATGCTGTCACCGTCGTCGGCACGGGTCAGCTTGAGGCGGGATACCTTGAACTGATCGAAAATGCGATCGCAACCACTAAGGAGCTTTCGGGCGCAACCGACACCGCGCTCGGTAACGTCAACCCGACGAACACAAGTGCGATCCTTGCTCTGCGCGAGGCATCTATGCAGGCGCTTGAGCACGTTCAGAGTGAGCTCTATCTCTGTCTTGAGGAAATGGCTCGCATCTGGGCTGATATGACGCTCGCATTCTGCCCTGACGGCAGACCGCTCCGAACACGCGAAGGCTTAGGAAGGCTCTTTCCCTCGCGCCTTCACACCGCACTGATCCGCGCCAAGATCGACGTCTGCGACAGCGCACGATATTCGGCATCGGGAACGCAAAGTGTGCTCGACCGTCTGCTCGACGGCGGTCATATCACGCTTGCAGAATACCTCGAAAGACTACCCGAGGGGCTTATTCCCGATCGTATAACTCTTGCCGAGGCTCACAGAAAGGAGGCGGAAGATGGACGAGATGATCGAAATGATGAATGACGAAGTCCCCGAGGAACCCATCGATCCTCCCGAGAACATCGAAGAAGCCGTTGATCTTCGATCCGAACTTGAAAGTCTGCGCCAAAGGCTCGAAACCGCAGAACGCACCGCACGCGAGATCTCGGCGGGATGGCGCGAATTCACCGAGCTTTATCCCGACGCCGATATTTCTTCTCTCCCCGATTCATTCAATGCCGATATTGAGCGCGGAATTCCGCCCGCCGCGGCTTATGCTCTTGAAATGCGGCGCCGTGAAATCAGACGCTTAAAGATCGAGGAATCCGACAGACGTGCCCGCGAAATGTCCTCCGGCAGAGTAAGCGGCACCGATGACGGTCTTTATTCCCCCGACGAGGTGCGCGCAATGCCGCCCGCCGAGGTCAGAAAAAACATGGAAAAGATACGCCGCTCGATGAAGAGCTGGCGCTAAAAACACATTTTTAAAAAAGAAAGGAAATTTTATAATGGCACTTACTAACTTTATCTCTACCGTATGGAGCGAAACCCTTCTCTCTCAGATGGACAAAAAGTACATCGCTGTAGCAAACTGCAACCGTGAGTTTGAGGGCGACATCAAGGGTCGCGGCGACCGCGTAAAGATCTGCGGTGTCGGCGACATCAACGTATTCGATTACACCAAAAATGTGGATTTCGACACCGCCGCGCAGGAGCTTTCCGACTCCGTCAAGACTCTTATGATCGATCAGGCAAAGGCATTCAACTTCCAGATCGACGACGTTGACCGCGCGCAGAGCAATCCGAAGCTTATGGATGCGGCTGTGAAGAACGCCGCGGCTGCACTCGCAAACACCGCCGATGCGTACATTTTCTCCCTCTGCGACAGAGCAGGCTCCAATATCGCAGACACCGCAACCGTGGAGAACATTCTTTCCCTCATCATTGATGCCCGCACCAAGCTTCTCGAGAACAACGTCTGCGATCCCGGCGAGATCGTGGTAGAGGTCTCTCCCGCTGTCGGTGCGCTCATTCTCAAGAACAAGATCAACGTTGCAAACACCGATACCGCACTTGAGACCGGTTGCATCGGCACCGTTGCGGGCTGTAAGGTATTCATCTCCAACAACATCGTAACAAGCGGCAATGTTCACAAATGTCTTGCCCGCTCCAAGAGAGCGATCGCATTCGCAGAGCAGCTCTCCGAGATGGATGCTTACCGTCCCGAGAAGAGATTTGCCGATGCGGTCAAGGGTCTTCACCTCTACGGTGCGGAGGTCATCTATCCCTCCGAGATGGTAAGACTCGACCTTACCGTCGCGGCGTAACCTGAAAGAGCAGGTAAAAAATGCTCCTGCGAAACATTTACGATACCGCGCTGAAGCTTCTCGGCGAGGTTGAATGCACCGCCTCCGAGTCAGAACTCGCAGAACGCGCGCCCTATATCGGTGCCGCGCTCTGTACCGAGGCATCCGCCCTCGACCGCGCTTACCGCCGAGCGTTTGGAATGGAGAATGCACCCGAGGTCAACGATCTCTACATAGACCTCGACTCCGAGTTTCCCCTTGCCGACCGCTTCGCGCCCGCCGCGGCGTACTATATGGCGGCAATGCTCATCCTAGACGAGGACGTCGAGCTTTACGAAAAGCTCTTCGACCGCTGGTGTGACGCGCTCGCATCGATCTCGGCTGAGATTCCCTTCGTAAAAGGCTCGATCGCCGACGTTTATCCCGATTAATCAGAAAAAACACACCATCCCGCGGGCGGGATGGTGTGTTTTATGATTTAAGTTAAACTTAAATTCTTGCAACGCCTGTTGCCTTCGCAGCCTCTGCAACTGCAGCTGCAACGACCTTACCTACGTTCTTATCGAGCGCGGAGGGGATGATGTTCTCCTCGTTAAGGTCCTCTTCGCTGATGAGAGAAGCGAGTGCGCGGGAGGTTGCGACCTTCATTTCCTCGTTGATTACCGACGCGCGGACGTCAAGCGCACCGCGGAAGATGCCGGGGAATGCAAGGAGGTTGTTGATCTGGTTGGGGAAGTCGGAACGGCCGGTACCAACGATACGTGCGCCGCCTGCCTTTGCCTCGTCGGGCATGATCTCGGGGGTGGGGTTAGCCATCGGGAATACGATAGCGTCCTTTGCCATAGTCGAAACCATCTCAGCGGTTACGGTGCCGGGAGCGGATACGCCGATGAACACGTCAGCACCGCGGAGTGCGTCTGCAATAGTGCCGTCAACCTTATCCTTGTTGGTGATCTTAGCCATCTCCTGAATCTCGGAGTTGAGACCGGGCTTGCCCTCATAGATGGTGCCGCGGCTGTTGCACATAATGATGTTGCCTGCGGTTGCGCCCATGTTGATGAGGTGCTTTGCGATCGAAACGCCTGCTGCGCCTGCGCCGCTCATAGCGATCTTGATCTCTGCCATATCCTTCTTAACGATCTTGAGAGCGTTGAGAAGAGCTGCAGCAACTACGATCGCGGTGCCGTGCTGGTCATCGTGGAAGATCGGGATATCGCACATCTCGATAAGACGGCGCTCGATCTCGAAGCAGCGGGGAGCTCCGATGTCCTCGAGGTTGATACCTCCGAAGGAGCCGGAAAGGAGATAAATGGTGCGGACGATCTCGTCTACGTCCTTGGAGCGGATGCAGAGAGGGAATGCGTCAACGTCGCCGAACTCCTTGAAAAGAAGGCACTTGCCTTCCATAACGGGCATACCTGCCTCGGGACCGATGTCACCGAGACCGAGAACTGCGGTACCGTCGGTGATAACGGCAACGAGGTTCGAACGGCGGGTAAGCTCGAAGGACTTGTTATAATCTGCCTGAATTGCAAGGCAGGGCTCTGCAACACCGGGGGTATATGCGAGAGAAAGATCCTCGCGGGTATTTACGGGAATACGAGCGGTAACTTCGATCTTACCGTTCCATTCCGCATGTCTTTTAAGAGATTCTTCTCTGTAATTCATTTGGGCAAAAACCTCTTAAATTACTTTTCCCAGGGGAATACGTACTGGGTGAGACCGAGCTTGTCGCGAACTGCGGACATTTCGCCCTGAACGGACTCGTTGATCGGAACACCGGACTCACGGGAGAGACGGATCTCATATTCCTTCTCGCCTGCGGAGTAGATGCGCTCTGCTCCGGGAGCCTTTCTTGCGCCGCGAACCTCACGAATGATCTCGCCTGCCTTCTTACGGCAAGCCTCTTCGCCGAGGAAGTGGTCGGTGTCGATAGCGATAAAGAAGTGACCGAGGTGGAAGGGAACCTTCTTGCCGTCCTTAAGACCGGTAAGAGCCTTACCGTAGGAACCGTCCTGAAGAACTGCGGAGAGAAGCTCTACGAACATAGCGTAGCCGTAGCCCTTGTAGCCTGCGCCCTCTTCGCCGGGGCCGCCGAGAGTGCAGAGTGCGCACTCGCCCTTTGCCATATCCTTAAGAGCGTCAGCGGACTTACCAACGTATGCGGTGCCCTCTTTGGTAACGAGCGCGCCTGCGGGAGCGTCCTTGTCAAGACGAGCGTAGTACTCGAGCTTACCGTTCTGGTAAGTGGAGGTAGCGCCGTCGAAGTTGAAGTCGAAAGCCTCATCGGTGGGAACGCCGAGGGTGAGGGGGTTAGTACCGAACATACCCTCTACGCCGAAGGTAGGAGCAACGGTAGGACGAGCGTTGGTACCGGTGAGACCGATACAGCCCTGAGAAGCAGCCATAGAGGTGTAGTAGCCTGCGATACCGTAGTGGCAGGAGTTACGAACAGCAACCATACCCATACCGTACTTCTTAGCCTTATCAATAGCCATCTGCATAGCCTTGTAACCGATAACCTGACCCATACCGTCATGTCCGTCTACAACAGCGGTGGTCTCGGTCTCCTTGATGATCTCGAAATTGGTTACGGGGTTCTGAATACCTGCCTCGATTCTGTCAAGGTAGATCGGCTTGAAACGGTTGCAGCCGTGGGACTCGATACCGCGCTTGTCGGATTCGAGAAGAACGTCAGCACAGATCTCTGCATCCTCGCGGGGAATGCCGTAGCCTACGAAAGAGTCAACTACGAAGTTGGTAATTGTGGTCCAATCGACGATGTGTTTTGCCATGATTGATAGCACCTTTCTTTTTATAAAAATTTTTGTTTTTTAAATTCGGTCGTGTTTTCACACAGAAATATTATACCATTAATTGATAGATTTTGCAAGCGTTTATTTAAGATTTTTCAGGAAAATTTCAAATTTGTCCATATACATTTTGAATGTTCGGTTTAAGATTTTTGTTTTAGATAAATTGCACAAAAAAAGCAATGTATTTTTGTGCGAACAGCTGAAAGTGAATTCAAGTTTTTTATTAAATCTCAAAATACTTATTTACATTAATAAGATATTATGATATAATTAAATCATATAAATTATAATATCAAGAAAGGAACCACAAAAAATGCTTGATAAGAAAACAATGTCCGAGCTTATCGCCATCGTGCTTCACGGCGGCGCGGACTTCGTCGAAGTCTACTCGGAATACTCCAAGGCAAACAGCGTAAGCTACTCAAACAAAAAGATCGAGACCGTCGCCGACAGCGTACACGGCGGTGTCGGAATCCGCGCTTTTGTCGGAACTAAAACCTACTTCGGGTGCACCTCCGATCTCACCCCCTCGGGACTCCGTCAGTGTGCGGAGAGAGTTGCGCAGGCTGTCGGCAGCCCCGTGCAGAGAATTCCCGATTTCTATCTGACGGAAAGAATTCCCACAAATATTCACCCCATCAAGACTATGCCCTCCGACGTTCCCGCGGCGGTAAGAGCCGAGCTTCTCCGTGCGGCTTGCACCAAGGCTTACGAGTACGCTCCCGAGATCGTTCAGGTATCGGGCGGTATCTCCTCGAACGAGAAGAACTTCATCGTTGCTAACAGCGAAGGACTTTACACCGGCGACCGTCAGGTAAGAACCCGAATCAGCGTTTCCGCAGTTGCATCCGACGGCTCCGAGAACCAGACCGGCGGCTCGAACCCCGGCCGTAGCATGGGTTGGGAGCTCTTTGACAGCGTTGTAAATCCCGAGGAAGTCGGCAAAGAGGCAGCGCGTCAGGCTATGGTAAATCTCAAGGCTGTCCCCTGCCCCTCGGGTAAGATGACAGTTGCGATCGGCAACGGCTTCGGCGGCGTTATCTTCCACGAGGCTTGCGGTCACTCGCTTGAGGCTACAAGCGTTGGTATCGGTATGTCGCAGATGGCGGGCAAGCTCGGTCAGCAGATCGCTAACCCCAAGGTCACCGCGATCGACGACGGAACCATCCCCAACGGTTGGGGCTCCTGCAACATCGACGACGAGGGTATGCCGATGATCAAGCGCACCCTCATCAAGGACGGTATCCTCACCTCCTATATGATCGACCGTCTCGGCTCGCGCAGAATGAATATGCCCTCAACCGCGAGCGGACGCCGTCAGGATTACTCCTACGAGCCCACCTCTCGTATGACCAACACCTACATTGCAAACGGTCCCGACAAGAACGAGGACATTATCAAGTCGATCGACAACGGCATCTACGCCGCGGCTATGGGCGGCGGATCGGTCAACCCCTTCACCGGCGCGTTCAACTTCGCGGTAAGAGAGGGTTATATCGTTCGTAACGGCGAGATCTGCGAGCCCGTCAAGGGTGCATCGCTGATCGGTACGGGCAGCGAGATCCTTATGCAGATCGATATGGTCGGTCAGAATATGGAGACCGCACAGGGTATGTGCGGCTCGTCGAGCGGTTCGGTTCCGACAGACGTCGGACAGCCCCTCATCCGCGTTTCGGATATCACCGTCGGCGGAAGCAAGTAAGCGAAAGGAGTAAATCGAAATGAAAGAAGCTATTAAAAGAGCAGTAGCCGAAGCCGCAACTCTTTACGGCGCAGAAGGCTACGAGGTAAAAATGGGTTCCTCCACCAGCGCGGCTGTTGAGGCGCTTAAGGACGATATTTCCTCGGTTACTTATGAAAAGAGCACAAGCATCAGCGTAAGATGCGTTAAATCGGGCAAGAGCGGATACGCTTCGGGCAACATCGTCAATGCCGATGAGGCAGCCGAGCTCGTTCGCCGCGCGTGCGAGAGCGCACTCGTTGTTGATGATGCAGACGAGGTTCCCCTCTTCGAGGGCTCTCCCGAATATAAAAAGGTTGAAAAGAAAGAGGTCATCATCCCCTCCGCAGAGGAGATGATCAAGGATACTATGGATATCCAGACCAAGCTGATGGCGCAGGAAAAGGTTGTCGAGGGTTCGCAGAGCTTTATGCAGGTCTCCGCATCCGAATCGAGCTTCTTCAACTCGGCGGGACTCGACCTTGCTTATGAGTCCGGCTACGTTGCAAAGGGCGCGGCTGCCGCTGTCAAGGACGGCGATGACGCTGAGGAAAATTACGAAATGAAGTTTGCGGACGAGATCACCAACGACGAGCTCGTAAAGCTCGCTCACGAGGGTGCACTCGCAAAGCTCGGCGGCAAGCCCGTTGATTCCGGAAAGTACAATATCATTATGGAGCGCGGCGCAATGAGATCCATCATCAGCGTCTTCTCGGGACTCTTCTCCGCTCGTTCCGCATTCCTCAAGACCACGATGTTCGCGGGCAAGGAAGGCGAAAAGGTTGCGGCTGATATCGTCACCCTCATCGACGACCCCTTCCACGAGAAGAAGTTCGGTCATTGCCCCTTCGATGCAGAGGGCGTAGCTGTCTACACCAAGAGCGTCATCGAGGACGGCACGCTCAAGACCCTTCTCTACAACCGTATGTACGCAAAGAAGTTCGACACCGAGACCACGGGTAACGCGACCAGCGCAAAGGGCATCGGAGTTCAGGGACTTTATCTCAAGCCCGGCGAGCTCACCGATGAAGAGCTTCTCGCAAAGCTCGGCGACGGACTTTACATTACTGAGCTCAACGGTCTGCACGCGGGCGTCAATGCCGTCAGCGGAGACTTCTCGCTTCAGGCGGCAGGCTTCCTCGTTGAGGGCGGCAAGAAGACCCGTGCGGTAAAGAATATCACCGTTGCGGACAACTTCTACAAGCTCCTCTTTAAGGTCACCGCGATCGCGGATAACCTCAGCTTCGGCACGGGCTCAAGCTTCGGCGCGCCCGACGTAATGTTCTCCGACATCGCTATTTCCGGAAATTGATCCCACTTGTTATAATTAATTCATAAGGTAGGTAATTATTATGGAAAAGGTAAGAGTTGGTATAATCGGATGCGGCGGTATTGCTACAAGCAAGCACATGCCCTCCCTTGCAAAGCTCAAGCACGTTGAGATGGTCGCTTTCTGCGACATCATCGTTGAAAAGGCGAAGAAGGCTGCTGAAAAATTCGGCACTCCCGATGCAAAGTACTACGAAAACTACAAGGATCTCCTTGCGGACGAAACGATCGACGTTGTTCACGTTTGCACTCCCAACCGCTCCCACTCCTTCATCACGGTTGACGCCCTCGAGGCAGGCAAGCACGTAATGTGCGAAAAGCCGATGGCTATCAACTCGGTTGAGGCAAAGAAGATGCTCGACGCCGCAGAGAGAACCGGCAAGAAGCTCACTATCGGTTATCAGACCCGTAACCGCGCAGATGCGGTATATCTCAAAAAGCTCGTTGACGACGGTATGTTCGGTGATATTTACTACGCAAAGGCAACCGCACTTCGCCGCCGCGCAGTTCCCACCTGGGGCGTATTCCTTAACGAATACGAGCAGGGCGGCGGTCCTCTGATCGACATCGGAACTCACGCCCTCGACCTCACTCTTTATATGCTTAACAACTACAAGCCCAAGTACTGCGTCGGTACTGCTTATCACAAGCTCTCTCAGGGAGATCCCGAGCATCAGGGCAACGCTTGGGGCAATTGGGATCCCGAGAAGTTCACGGTTGAGGATTCCGCGTTCGGCTTCGTAGTTATGGAAAACGGTGCAACCATCAATCTTGAATCCGCTTGGGCACTCAACGTAGCCGATCCCCGCGAGGCGGTCACCTCCTTCTGCGGTACTCTCGCAGGCGCGGATATGGATCACGGCCTCCGCATCAACGGCGTTGCACACAACGCGCAGTATGAGTTCAAGCCCAGCCTCGACGCAAAGGGCGCGGCATTCTTCGACGGTCACGGCAACGAATCCCCCGCAGACCGCGAGGCAAGACTTTGGATCGAAGCTGTCATCAACGACACCGAGCCCCTCGTTACCCCCGAGCAGGCGTACACCGTAACCCGCATCCTTGAGGGTATTTATACCTCCGCAAAGACGGGCGATATTTACAGATTTGATAACTAAGGAGAAAAACCATGAAACTTTGTGTTCTTGAAAATCTTTACGGCAACAAGACTCTTGAAGAGTCCTTGTCCATTCTCACATCCCTTGGCGTACATACCGTTGAGGTTGGCGCGGGCGGATACCCCGGAAAGGCTCATTGCAATCCCGCAGAGCTTCTTGCCGACGAGGCAAAATACAACGCATTCGTTGAAACCTTTAAGAAATACGACGTCGAGATCGCGGCTCTCGCTTGCCACGGCAACCCTCTGCATCCCGATAAGGCTACCGCCGAGAGCTTTGACAAGGACTTCCGCGAGGCCATCCTTCTCGCTGAAAAGCTCGGCGTTAAGACCATCGTAGGCTTCTCCGGCTGTCCCGGTGACAGCGAGGGCTCGAAGTACCCCAACTGGGTAACCTGCCCTTGGCCCGAGGACTTCCTTGCTATCCTTGAATGGCAGTGGAATGATAAGGTAATTCCTTATTGGAAGGAAATGGGCGCATTTGCACTTGCTCACGGCGTTGAGCATATAGCGTTCGAAATGCACCCCGGCTTCTGTGTATACAATCCCGAAACCCTCCTGAAGCTCCGCGCGGCTGTCGGTGACGTCATCGGCGCAAACTTTGACCCCTCCCATCTGCTCTGGCAGGGCATCGACCCCGTTGCCGCTATCCGCGAGCTCAAGGGCGCGATCTATCACTTCCACGCGAAGGACACCAAGATCGACAAGTACAATACCGCGAAGAACGGCGTTCTCGACACCAAGCATTACAGCGACGAGCTTAACCGCGCGTGGGTATTCCGCGCAGTCGGCTTCGGTAACAACGAGAGCTATTGGAGAGACGTTATCTCCAACCTTCGCCTCTGCGGCTACGACGGAGCGATCTCCATCGAGCACGAGGATAGCATCATGACCGTAGACGAGGGACTTCGCAAGGCAATTTCCGTCCTCGCTCCCATCGTTATGACCGAGGATAAGCCGAGAACTATCAGCTGGGCTTGATGCGCCGAAGGCGCATAAAAGTGGACAGTGGTTAGTGGACAGTGGACAGAAAGATGCGGTTTTAGTTTTTATAATAGCGGGAAAGTTTGATCAAACTTTTCAAAGTTTGCGGATTCTCAAGGCAGAGCCTTGAGCCGACCTCCGCAGAGGTCGGAATTATTCCCTGCGCTTCAAGCGGGTGCCGCCCTCGGTGCCCGCTTGGAAGGAGTAAAACCACCCTTTTCGGGTGGTTTTCGCTCCTTCACCCTATTCTTCAGAGGTGGAATATGTATAAAAAGATTTTGATAGCCCTCGACCTTGAGGGCGTGAACAACGTTAAGGGCGTCCCCTACGAGGCACTCTCCAAGGACACCGACGAGTGGAAGATCGCACGCAAGCAAGGCGCACTTGAAGTCAATGCCGCAGCAGATGCACTTTTCAGCGCGGGCGCGGATGTTGTCGCTCTTTGGGACAACCACGGCGGCGGACATAATATCGACCCCGCTGACCTCGATCCCCGCATCACACTCCTCGATCCCGACCTCTCAAAGCCGAGAATGTACTTTGCCGATGACTACGATTGTGTCTGCTATTTCGGTTACCACGCAATGGAGGGCACACTAGGCGGCGTGCTCGCGCATACTATGAGCAGTAAAACGGTGCAGTTCTATAAGCTGAACGGCAAATATATCGGTGAAATAGATATGGATGGATATATCGCGGCGGCGCACGGTAAGCCCTCGGTATTTTACTGCGCCGGTGATATCGCCTGCGCTCAGGCAAAACGCGCCATAAGCGGCATCACGATCGCCGTTACCAAGCACGAAATATCGAGAAATGAAGCTGATTTTCGCAATAACTCCGAGCTTTTTGACGAAATCCGAGAAAAAATTGTGAGTGCGGTCAAATCGTCGCACGATTACAAAACGCTCCCCTTCCCCGCCGTCTTTGAAAAATCCTTCAAGCGTGTCGAGGACGCGGATAAATATCTCAACCGCCTCAAAAGCCGCGGCGTTGATGCCGATTATCTCTCCGACGAGGTTATGGGCAAAGATGCTCACACGGTGCAATCAACCGTACATAACATCAGCGAATTTATCGCTTGCATATAAGAAAACAGCCGAAAAGGCTGTTTTTTTACTGCATAGTTTCCGAGTGGGGAGCATATATTTTAGCGAAATATATCTTTCGGAGGACACAAAATGCTCGATAATTTCAGCGGAAAATTTGATTACACTACACATGTTTTCGATCGCGGTGAAATCTGCGATCTTTCGGACGATTATACTCTGCCGGACTATATGCCCGCGGTTGGCAAGGTGCTCTCCTGCACAGCCACCGCCGCTCAGCCGACGCTCTATTACGGCGCCGGTGGTGCTGAATGCGCGGGCGGCTTGCGCTATTCCCTACTCTACGAATCCGCGGAAGACGGTTCGCTTTTCTGCGCAAGTCTTCCCGGAGAATACGACGTTATGCTCACGCCCGACCGAGATTCTAAATCATTGTCGGATTCCTCGGACGTTTCGGGACTCTGCGATGCTCTGCTTGAAAACGTCAGCGCACGCGTAACTGCACCGCGCCGTCTAACTATCAGATCCAAGCTACGGCTTCGTCCCGCGCTTCGCGCCAAAAATGAGTTTTCACCCCTCGTGCACGGTGCTGATATCTCGTCTAATTCGGTCAGAAAGCTCGGCGGAAATGCATCCTGCACAGTCTGTGCTTCTGCGACAGCCATTCCCCTTATCTGCCGCGACAGCATTTCACGGGCTGAGGCAGGACTTTCAGCCGATGACGATGTGCGCGTCATATCCTCACACGGGGAGGTTATGATAACACAGATTCAAAATACAGAGGTGAGCGCGGATTGCCGCGGCGAGGTAAGTATCACGCTTCTATTATGCCGCGAGGGTGAAGGTGAGCGGCCACGCAGAATTATCCGAAAGCTTCCTTTTACCGCTACGCTTACTTTCGACTCGCCCATTCCGTCGGGCGCAAGTCAGATCGGAATTCGCGGATACGGCGTCTGCCCTTCGGTCTCTCACAGCTTCGACGGAGACTCGATCGCACTCGAGGCGGGAATTCTCCTTTCTGCAGAAGTCGCGTCGAGCGCCCCCATCACTTATATCAAGGATATCTATTCAAAGAACGCGGATTGCGAAACTGCACACACCGAGCTTGTGCTTCATTCTCCCGTTGCGGCATTCAACGCTCACGCAACCTTCAGCGCCGCGCACGAGCCATCCTCGCTTGGACTTGACAGCGGTATGAAGCTTTGCGACGTTACCGCAAAGATCCTCCCCGATATCGAAAAAGAGCTTTCGGCAAATGGCAAGCTGACACTTGCGGGCAAAATGCGTATTTTTGCGATCGCAGACAACGGGGGCGAATTTATACCGATAGAATATGACGGAGATTTTCGATACAGCGCCGATATCAGCGAAGCCGTCGGCTTTGATGATCCCGTTATTTCCGCCGTTCTGACCATTGGCGATGTCAAGGGACGTATCGATGCAGAGAGCATCTTATGTGATTGCGAGATCTGTGCCGCTGTGCTTATCGAAAACAAGCAAAAGATCGCGGCGCTCTCGGAAGCAAATTTCACATCAAGCTCCTTTGCAGACGAGTCGGGTGCGTCGATACTCGTTTGCTATCCCGCGAAGGATGAGACGCTTTGGGACGTTGCCAAGAAATATCGCACAGACACGACGTCGATCGCCCAAAAGAATTCGCTTCCTTCTACCTGTGCCCTCGACTCTCCCGTTACTCTTTCTAATATCAGGTTTCTTATTATATAATGAAAAGATCCTCCGTATAGCGGAGGATCTTTTCATATCAAGGCGTTACACCGTTTGAGAAAGAGAGCAGTATATTGGTGCCGTTTCAAATACGTTGAGAGTGCTTGCGTACTCTGCGCTGCAAGCTGATACGGCATTGGGTGTCTCTGCGGCAACGTACATAGCGATCATTCCAAGTGCGGAAAGTCCCAGAAGAATTGCCATAATAAGCGCAATAATGCGAACTGCTTTGGACATTTTATACCTCACAAAAATTTTACTACAATTATTATACTACATTCCGTTTCAAATTGCAATAGATTTTTATAAAAAAACAAGCACCTCCCGAGGGAGGTGCTTGTTTATGTAAGATATTAATCTGTTAATTCAGATTAGTTCTCTCTCTTCTTGAAGCTAACAACTGCAACGCCTGCAACTGCAACTGCTACGAGAACAACTGCGAAGAAGATAGCGTTGTCGCCGGTCTCAGGAGCAACGGGATCAGTGGTCTCACCGGTAGCGGGGAGAATAACTGCCTTGAGGTTGGTGTTCTTGGTGCAAGCTGCATCAAGCCATGCATAACCGCAATCCTTGCAGTACCAGTACTCGATGTTACCGTTCTCGGTAGCGGTAGCTGCCTTAGCCTCTACGTGCTCAACAACGTGTGCGAGAGGAAGCTTAACTGCCTTAAGGTTGGATGCTACGCCGCCTTCAACCTCTACCCAATCACAGTTGGAGCAGTACCAGTAAGCGATGTTACCGAGCTCGAAGCAAGTGGAAGCCTTAGCCTCAACTGCTACGAGAGCGTGATCTGCTACGAGGATAACAGCGAGTCTGTTGGTAGCTACGCCACCCTCAGCCTCCATCCAATCGCAGTTGGAGCAGTACCAGTAAGCGATGTTACCAGCCTCGGTGCAAGTAGCTGCCTTTGCCTCTACTGCTACGAGAGCGTGACCTGCGGGAGTGATAACAGCGAGTCTGTTGGTAGCTACGCCACCCTCAGCCTCCATCCAATCACAGTTCTCACAGTACCAGTAAGCGATGTTACCGTTCTCTGCGCAAGTAGCTGCCTTAGCCTCTACTGCTACGAGCTTGTGTGCGGGAGCAAGCTTAACTGCCTGACGGTTGGAAGCTACGCCGCCTTCAACCTCTACCCAGTCACAGTTCTCGCAGTACCAGTAAGCGATGTTACCGAACTCTTCGCAAGTAGCTGCCTTTGCCTCTACTGCTACGAGCTTGTGTGCGGGAGCAAGCTTAACTGCCTGACGGTTGGAAGCTACGCCGCCTTCAACCTCTACCCAGTCACAGTTCTCGCAGTACCAGTAAGCAATGTTACCAAACTCTTCGCAAGTAGCTGCCTTTGCCTCTACTGCTACGAGCTTGTGAGCAGCGGGAGTCTGAACTGCCTTAAGGTTGGAAGCTACACCACCTGCAACCTCTACCCAATCACAGTTCTTGCAGTACTTGTACTCGATGTTACCGTTCTCGGTGCAAGTAGCAGCCTTTGCCTTAACGGTTACGAGCTGGTGAACGTGATCAACTCTGCTGTTGTCAATTTCACCGCAAGCGCAGGTGCGCTCATAGTACTTATTGCCATTTTCGGACTTAACGAGAACCCATGCGGTCCAGTCGTGTTCGCCGTTAATGCAATCGGTCTCAGCAGCGAATGCAAATACAGTAAGAGCTGCAATGCAAAGAACAACTGCCATGAAAATTGTTGTAAACTTTCTCATTGTTTAATCTCCTTTTCTAATTTTGAAAGTTTTTCGGGTATATTATACCACACAAACTCTTTTAAGTCAATGCTTTTTCAAAAATCTTTATTTATATTTTGGAGTTTTCATAAAATTTTTTTCGACTTTGGCAAAATTATACATATTTTTTAGTGATCCGATTATGAATCGCGTTAAATTTACTTTTTATTCCAATTAATTATATTTCAAATTCCTCGCAAAAAGGACTTTACAAACAGCTTGTTTTTTGGTATAATTATGTATTATTGAAACCACATTCAGGAGGTATTTTATGTTCTCTTCATTTAATAAAAAAGCATTGTGCGTGCTGTTATGCGCTATGATGCTCGTGTCCCTTTTCTCGCTACCCACTGCAGCATCAATCAAGCCAAATTACGATGCTTATCAATACGGTGACGCATACAAAACAAGCGTTTATTACGAGCGTTTGCTTGAAGCAAAATCAAAGCTGACGGGCGATCATCGCTACGACGTCATCCTCATCGCACTTTCCCAAGTCGGATATCACGAGGGCGACTCGGATGCGGATATGGACGGATGGAACCTTGAGGGTTCGGGAAATTTTGTAGAATATAACCGTCTTTTCTGCAAGCTTGAGGGCATCTGGGGATACGCGTGGTGCGCGGCGTTCGTATCCTGGTGTCAGTATCAAGCGGGCATTCCTGCCGCGATCGACTGCTCCGAGGTCAGCTGTCCGAGAATGATAAACGAGATTTTGAAGCCTCAGAACCTTTACAAAACCCGTGAATCGGGTTATACCCCTCTTATCGGCGACCTGATCTATTTCAAAAGTACTTCTTCAACCGCAGTTTCATCGCACGTCGGACTCGTTATCGGTGTCAAGGACGGCTATGTTTATACGGTTGAGGGTAACGGCGGCGAGCGAGTCGCGCGACACAAATACGCTATCGACGACAGCTACATAGTCGGTTATGGCGCACTTAAATATGAGACCAAAGAAGGTACGGATTATTCTGTTTTCTCCCTTGGGGAGGACGAATCGAAGCCCGGCAAATACACTGTGACCGCAGATTCCCTTAACGTTCGTGCGGGCGCGGGCACTTCATTCTCCGTCCTCGGCACTCTCAAATACGGCGACGAGGTCGAGGTCCTCAAGTTCAACGAAAACTGGGGAAAGATCGATTTTAACGGCAAAGAAGGATGGATTTCCGCATCCTATCTCCGCTCGAGTGATATGAACGTCTTCACTATATATTATAATGTAGGCGAGGGAAAGATGAAGCTCACTCAGCAGCGCAAATTCCCCGGCAATGAAGCGATCATTACCGACGAGATCCCAAGGCTTGAGGGCAACACCTTCCTCGGCTGGGCGACTAAAAAGGGCGGTGAGGTTGTTTACAATGCGGGCGCATCATACACAGCGGACGAGAACGTCAGCCTCTACGCCGTATGGGATCCGATAATGCTGACAGTCACCTTCGCTGACTTCGACGGAAGCGTGCTTGCAGCCATTGAATATCCATACGGATCAAAGGTTGAAGCTCCCACCGATCTCACTCCCACGCGCGAAAGCGACGGCGAATTTGCATATGAATTTGCAGGATGGGATGAAAAGCTGACGTGGTTTCTCAAAAAAGACGTCACCTACACCGCGACATACACCTCGCGCGAGCTGACCGCAGAGGAAAAAGAGCAGTTCATCGCAGCACAGGCAACCGAGGAGATCACTGAGCCGATAGCCGAGGGGGGCTGCGGAGCTACGATTTCATGCCTCCCCTTCATTCTTATGTTCTTTTCGACAGCTATTATTATAAAAAGGAAAAAAGATTAAAAACAAACGGACTTTTGCCGAGGCAAAAGTCCGTTTTTCTTTATCAGTTGATATCAAAATCCACCATCACGGGGCAATGGTCGGTTGAGAGGAGGGTGTAATCGTGAAGGATTACGCGCCACATTTTGGGAGTCAGCGTGCTCTTATTGTAGAGAAGCGCGTGGTCGATCGCGGAGCTGTATGCTTTGGAGGGGATAACTACGTCGATATAGAGATTAAGCTCTGCATTCCAGGGAGAATAGGAATGGTGAGTGGTAATGTCCATAGTTTCGGGCGAGAGCTTCTGAAGGTTCTCAAAGCCCGCCTTATAGAGATTCTTGATCGGGTCGGAGTTGATATTGCAGTTGTAGTCGCCGCCGACGATCATCGGACAGTTATACTTCGAGGTAATATTCTTAACAACCTCAGTAAGCTGTTCAGCATCCTTGAGTCGCGCGCTCTTGCCGAGATCGTCGCTCGTCCAATAGAAATGAGTAGAACCAACGGCAAAAACGTCGCCGCTTGCCTTATCCTTGAATACCGCCCAAGCAACGGACTTCGACTGGTCGCCCGCGCCATCGTCATAAAGATGCCATCCGCACTCGAGGATATCGAGCTTATCCGCGCGGTAGAGCATTGCGGTGTAGTCACGGTTTGCCTTATTCTTCGGCTTGGTGGGAACGGGTGTGTAGCCATACTTGCTCATTCTCAAGTGGTAGCTTTGAACACTCGCCGCATTCTCCTGAAGACCGATAACGTCGGGCAGATACTCGTAGTGAAGCTCCGCCTGCATCTGGTTACGTGTCTCGATGGGGTATTCGTCAACGTGCGCGCCGTGGACGTTATTGAAGATAACGCGATATTCGCCCGCGCGGTTCTCCATATCCTGCTTATCCTCGGGCTCGGAGGTGCCGGTATGGGTGAAGCCTTGCGCAATCTCAACGGAATCACCCTTGAAGAGTGTGCCGGTCAGGTATTCGTATGCCGCCGCATAGCCTTCCATACATTCCGCGATAACGTAAACCTTATTGCCGTCGGCGCGAACGGAATATCCGTGGCGAGCGGTAACTGCTTCGCCGCCGCGGTTGGAAAGTCCGAAAACGATCTCACGCGCGGTACCGTCATCCTTTACGGACGTGTCAGCCTTGATCTCGAGAGGGAAGCCCGCCTTAACGGTCAGCTCGTTTGCAAAGAGACGCGCATATCTTTCTGCAGAGTAAATGTCGCTCTTAGCGTAAACGATGCGGTATTCGTTGATATCCGCGCCGAGGACGGTGCAGGAATTCATAGAATACTTGCCGTAGGTGTAAATAAACTTGTCTTTTTCGGTGAGAACTATATTAGCTTTACCAACGTTTCCCTTGCCCTGAGCAATGAGGACGTTATTGATGAAAAGCTCGCTTGCGCGGTCGATGGTATCGAGAGTAAGACCCGCAATGATGACCTTATCGCCCTCGAAGGTGAATGCGTAGTCACGCGCACGCATAGTGCTTGTGTACTTCTTTGACTGCTCACGGGTGGTCGGACCGAGGAGGATCTCGTACTGATGCTCAACGCCGGTATCCGCGACGGGCTTTGCGAGTATCTCGTCGCTGACGATCTTGAGCTCAACGCCGGTATATTTCTTGATCTGCTGACGGAGCGAGATCGCGATATCCCTGACACCCTTGTCAAAATCAGCGGGATAAACTATGTAGAATTCGCAAGCGCCGTTCTCGCTGAATTTGAGCTCGGCGGGTGCGGGCTCGGTCTCGGGGAGCGCGGTTGTGTCAGCCACCGTGGTCTCGGGCGCTTCGGTCTGATTGCAGGATGCAAAAAGTCCCGCAAGCATCGAAATGCAGAGGATAAGGATAAGAATTCGTGTTTTTTTCATAATAAGCCTCACTTTATCGGGTTATTTTCAATATATTCGTCAAGTATCCGCGCCGCGAGCCTTACGGCTTCGAGGCAGGGACGCTTGGAATAATACTCTTTTGTTCTTTCTTCGGGAACGTGGTCGGTGTTTACCGCATTTTCGCCGATTTTTGCGGCAAGTATATCGCGGCAGACGATACTGCCCCACCGCTCGGAAAAGCGGGATGCAAGGAATTGGATGCGCTTATAGTGTTCGCTCTTCTCGCCCTGCGCGGGAGGGATCGGAAAGCCGTAAAGCAGACCCGCCGCCATAGCCATTCCCGAAAAGGCTCCGCAGACCTCGCGAAGTCTGCCTACTCCGCCGCCCATTGAGGAGGAAAGCCTTGATGCGGTTTCATAATCAAGTCCGTGAACGTCACAAAACGCGCAGAAAACCGCCTGAGCGCATACCGCACCCGAGAGAAAAAGCTCTGCCGCACGCGCCTCGTGGGATGTCATTTTTTCTTCCATCAGTGCCACTCCTCACTATTTTTCACAAATGAAATAAATCTCGTTCCCTGCAAGGTCAGCGCACCCTCGTCAGCAACTGCAAGCGATTCGAATTCGCCGAGGGAAACGCGAAGCTCGGTTCTCTGACCGTCCTGAAGCTCAAAGGTAACGTAATGGTAATAATGTCTGTGTGACATGTGATCGTTATGATGATGTCGGTGCGATACCGTTCTCTTATCAACCACCCTCGCCTCGAGCGTTACACGCGGCGCACTGTCGTTCTTTGATTTTTGTTTAACCGCATAAACGATTATAAATACAAAAACCGCTCCGAACGCGAGGAATGAAAAAAGAGACATCAATAAAAACATAATTAAAGAAATACCGAAGAGTTCCATGGTTTTACCTCTTAATGCGCTATGTTCGCACAAGCAATCTTAGCTTCGTCCGAAGGACAAAACATCACTCGCGCGAAGCGCAAGCATAACTTTTCCCCGAAGGAGAAAAACATCACTGAGCAGCATCTTCCTCGGTGAGTCCGAAGTATCTGTCAAGCACCTCTCTCGCCGCCCATGAGGCGTTATATCCGTTTGCGCCGCGCTCTATCACGCAGGAAACGACGATTTCGGGGTCCTTGAGGGGGGCAAACGCTACGAATACCGCGTTATTGCTCGTCGTTGAGAAGGTCTGAGCCGTACCCGTCTTGCCTCCCGCGCCTATCTCGGCGGGGAAATCGCCGAAAGCCTTGCGGAGATCGGATGAGGACGAAAGAACTCCGCTCATACCCTCGATTATAGCGTTGTACGCGGTATCCGAGATCTCGACCTCGGAGAGGATCTCGGGCTCTGTCGCGTAGATCACCTCACCGGCAAAGCTTCTGACCTCGTGGAGAAGATGCGCGGCGTATCTCGTTCCGCCGTTGACGATCATCGAAATGTAATTCGAAATCTGAAGCGGAGTATGCTCGCCGTATCCCACTCCGATCGAGGTTCGGAGAGTATCACCGGGCATCCAAGCGCGGTCGGAGAGCGGGATATTGAGCGTTTGCTTATACTCAGCGCTTCCGAGGATTCCGACACTTTCGGAAAGCTCAATGCCCGTGGGCTGTCCCATTCCGAAGAGTGTGAAATATTTATTTATGCGATCAATGCCCATAATTCTGCCGAGCTCATAATAGAAATAGTTACAGGAAACGCTGATCGCCTCATCAACCGCAATCTTGCCGTGAGATTTGTGATAATCGGTGTAATACCAGCATTCGGGCTGATAATCCTCGTAATAGGTATAAATACCCTTGGTATTTATCGTGGTGGTCGCGCCGAAAAGATTCGTGTTAATATAAAGAGGCTCGGCAAGCGCCGCAACCGACATTCCGATCTTCGCGGTCGATCCGGGACGGTACTGTCCCATCAGCGCGCGGTTGGTGTAGACCTGACGCGGATCGTTGACGAGCTCAGAGAAATCGCTGTTGAAGGTCGCAAGGTTGAAGGTAGGATAGGAGGCGATCGCAAGTATCTCGCCACCCTCCGCCGTCTGAACCACGATAGCACCCGCATCACAATCCTCGCCGTCGAGATCGCCCGCGATCGTTGCGGAGCGGTCAACGATATACTGAATATTATCCGCAAGCGCATCCTCTGCCGCCATCTGCAGATATATATCTATCGTCAGATAAACGTCCTTGCCCGCCACAGGCTCCTTCGTTATCTCACGGCTGACGGTATTACCGTCTTCGTCCTCGGTGACGGTCATTTCGCCGTCGATACCGCGGAGATATTCCTCAAACGCAAGCTCGCAGCCGCTGATGCCGACCTTTGCCGTCATCGGATAGCCGAGGGAGGAATAATATTCGGCATCCTCTGCAAAAATACCGCTGATTCTGCCGAGAATGTGAGAGGCATATCCGGGGAAATAGTATTCGCGGGTATAGCTGACCTTAAGATCGGTACCGCGAACGCCAAGCTCACGGACCGCAGTAACGGTCGCCATATCGATGTTTTCCGCAAAAACGTAGGGTTCAACCGCCGAAAAGCGCATCGCCTCCATCTCGTAGCGGACACGGATAAGCTCTGTCATTTCCTCGGCGGTATATTTCGGATTTCCTTCCGCATCGAGCATCGCGAATTTCTTCGCAACCGCCTGCGCGAGATCGGACGCGAGAACGTCGCTATCGAGCTCATATTCGCTTATGATGCGGCGAAGGCGCGACTTGACGGTCGAGTCCTTCAGGATGATCGGATCGTACGTGATATCGGGATAAGTTCCCTTCATCGGGCATTTGTTTTCGGATCTGTAGGGCGAATCGCCGACGATGGAAAGAACGGCGAGAATATCCTCATTCTGCTCGGACTTTGTCCTTGCCATCGCAGAATAATCGTATATCAAGGTATAATTATACTCGTTACCGACGAGCTTTACACCGTTTCGGTCGTAGATTTCGCCGCGCACCGCGCTGACGGTGACCTTGCGCCTTGTATATTCCTCGTTGCCGATATCCTCAGCATTTCCGTAAACGGCGTGTATCCTGAACGCGGAGACGGTATAGACCGCACAAATCAGCAAAAACGCCGCCGCAATGATGAGATATCTGTAAAGAAATTCGTTTCTTCCGTATTCGCCGCCGCTCTGCTCTCGTTCCTTATGAAACCAATCGTTCATACCGTTCTCCTTTCTTCAAGAATCATTAGTTGATCGTAAAATACGCAAAATTTAAAAGATCCGTTTTCCGGCGGCAATAAGCGCGCCTCACTTGCAAATCGGAGATTTACAAGTGCATTTATTCCATTTCTATCTTCTTATGGAAGGGGCGTACAACTGCCTTTATAGGCATGTACATAAGGGGAGAGAGCAATAACGTGATAAAATACTCGGGTATCACTATCTCAGTGAAAATAAGTAAAACATTGACGTCGTTTTCAATAAGCACGGCGTGGATGACACTGAGGAGAGCGCGAAAAGCCGCACCGATTATGCAGTAGAGCAGCCACGAGATAAAATTCTTGTTAAAAAGCAGATGTGCCGCGATTCCGAAAAAGAATCCGCAGAGCATATAGAAAAGCGGCAGCATCATTATATCACCGCCCGCGCCAAACGCCTCGAGAACAACTCCGCCGAAGATACCCGCTACGGCACCGCTTCGCTCACCGTCGTAGACCGCGATACCGATCACGCAAAGCAAAACGAGGTCAGGAAGGGCTGAAAACACCGCTAATGCAGAGAAAAACGAGCTTTGCAGGCAGGCTGACAAAAAGATAACGAGCGAGAACAAAAGTATTTTTCCCGCTGTATAAGAGGAGATGAGCGGACGGCGGGAGCGTTCATTCAGTTCCATCCGAAGCCTCCTCGTTAACGCCGTATTCGGTCACTATCATAACCTTTGATATCGAATCGAGATCCGCAGCGGGCTCTACTATTGCGGTCAGCGTGCGGGAGGCTTCATCCACCTCGATCGCGCTGACTCTGCCCACGAGAAGTCCGCGGGGATAAACGCCGCCGATTCCCGATGTGATAACCTTGTCGCCAACACGGATATCCGACTCCGCCTCAATGTATACCATTCGGCAAAGCCCCTCTGTTCGCAGCTCGTAGGTCCCCTCGACCACGCCGAGAGCACCCGAACGCTCGATATATCCGCCGACCGCGGTTGCCGTTTCAGTCAACACGACAGCCTTAGACCAGGTCGCACCAACCTCGGTGATATATCCCACAAGTCCCGCATCCGTGATTATCGGCATATTCACGCCGATTCCGTGAAGAGTTCCCTTGGAAACGGTGAGCAAAGTGCGGTAATTCGTTGATTCTCTGCCGAGGACCGACGCATCCTCAAGCGAGAAATCGAGATGCTCCTCCTTGAGACCGAGATAATCCGAGAGAAAGTCATTTTCCTCCTCGATAAGCTCGGCATCGTAAACGAGATTCTTATATTCGTCAAGCTCGCGGCGCAGGGCCTCGTTCTCCGCTCTCAGTGCATCTATCGTATTAAAATAGACCGAAAAGCCCGAAAGTCCATCTCCGATTTTGGTAAACGCCCAGCGAAAGGGCGTTCCGACCGTCACGATCGCGGAACGGACGTACGAGCCCTGTCCCATTGCGCAGAGCACGCCGGGGATGATCGACAAAAGCAGAGCGACGGCAAGCGTAACGATAAAAAATCGGCTTTTTATAAGCTTTAATATAAAACCCATATCCGTAATCCTTTAAGGGTGATTATCTTGAGCGGTACTTTGCAAGACCCGGGTAATTGCCCTCGATAACTCGTCCGAGGCCGAGAGCAACGCTCTCAAGCGGTCTCTTTGCAACCGTCACGCGGACTCCCGTGCGCTCGGTGATGAGAGTTGCCATACCGCCGAGGAGCGCACCGCCGCCCGAAAGCATTATGCCGAAATCAAAAATATCAGCGGAAAGCTCGGGGGGAGTATTTTCAAGCGCAATACGGATGCTGTCGATGATCTCGCCGACGGGCTCGCGCAGAGCCTCCCTGACCTGTGCGGAGGTCACCGTCAGAACCGAAGGAAGACCTGTGCTGAGGTTTCTTCCTCTGATCTCAAGCTCGCCGCGATCCATCGAGGGATGCACAGATCCGATCTGCTTTTTCAGCTCCTCTGCTGTCGAGTCGCCGATGAGCACCTTATGCTCGCGCTTCATATAGTTGACGATAGCCTCGTCGAGCTTGTTGCCCGCCGTTCTGATCGAGCGCGAAACAACGATTCCGCGAAGGCTGATGATGGCGACCTCTGTCGTTCCGCCGCCGATATCGACTATCATAGACCCGCGCGCGCCCGAGATCTTGAGTCCCGAGCCGATAGCGGATGCGATGGGCTCCTCAACGAGTGCTACGCTCTTTGCGCCCGCCTCGTAGGTTGCGTCCTCGACCGCGCGGCGTTCAACCTCGGTGACTCCGTAGGGAATGCAGATCATAACCGTCGGACGGGTAAGCACGCCGCCCGCGGAAACCTCGCTGAAGAAGGAATGAAGCATACTCGCGGTCTTATCGAAATCCGCGATAACTCCCTCCTGAAGCGGTCTTTGCGCGATGATGTTGCCGGGTGTCTTACCGATCATACGCTTAGCCTCGCTGCCAACGGCAACGACGCGGCGGCGCACCTGATCAAATGCAACGACCGACGGCTCGCGCAGGACTATTCCCTTTCCTTTCATATAGACCAGGGTATTTGCCGTACCCAAGTCGATTCCAAGATGCTTTGACATATATAAATTCTCCGTTAATCAATATCTTTTACGCGGATATCAAATTCTTCTTCGAGAAGAGTCGTTACCGTGTGAATGGGAAGTCCGACGACGGAATACCAATCGCCCGTGACTCCGCAGATATAAAGTGCCGCGCGCCCCTGAACTGCGTATCCGCCCGCCTTGTCATAGGGCTCGTCGGTTGAAATATAATCCTCGATCTCCTCGGGGCTCATATCGTCGAAGGTGACGTAAGCGGTCTCGACCGCTGTCGCAAATTTTCCCTTATAACCGATGCAAATTCCTGTATGAACAGCACTTCCGCAGCCGCAGAGCATAGTCAGCATTCTGCGCGCGTCCTCCTTGTCGGTGGGCTTGCCGAGGATCTCGCCAAAGCACTCAACGAGAGTGTCGGCGGCAAGGATGACAGAGTCCGAAAGCTCGGGGTGAGCATCGGCGAGTGCCTTCGCCTTGCGGCGCGCGAGCATCGTTACCGCATCCGCGCACTCGATGCCCTCGGGAAGGCTTTCGTCGGCATCGACGGGCATAATATCGAATTTAAGTCCTACACTCTCGAGAATTTCTTTTCTTCTCGGCGACTGTGATGCAAGGATGAGCTTCATATCAGTTCACCCCCGTCGAGCCGAATCCGCCCGTGCCGCGCTCGGTTTCGTCAAGCTCGTCCACGGGAAGGAACGCTGCCTGATATACGGGCATAAACATAAGCTGTGCGATGCGGTCGCCGTCGCATACCTTGAAGGGTTCCGTACCTTTATTGATAAGAGTCGCACGGAGCTCGCCGCGGTAATCCGAGTCGATAACGCCAATGCTGTTGGCAAGCGTGATGCCGTGCTTCGCACCGAGACCGCTTCTGCCCGCCATTATCGCAACAACGTCGTCGCGTCCCGTCGAGATAGCGATACCCGTGGGGATCATCGCACGCTCACCCGGCTGAATGATAACCTCACCGCCCTCAAGAGCCGCGCGGATATCAACCGCCGCCGACCCGTCGGTAGCATATTCGGGAGCCTTCGCCCCGCGTGTGAGCTTGATTTTAACGTCTATTTTCATTTGAGTATACCTCTGCATTATATTTAAGGATAGTTATTTATATTATATCATATAATTTAATTGTAATCAAGAGGAATAATATAAAATATACAAAAAATATACAGTGTAAAAGCCGACTCGCAAGCAAGTCGGCTTTGGTATTCAATTAAAGCTCTACTGCCCGTCGCCGTCCTGCTTTCTCGCTCTTCTCTTCCTTACAGCCTTGACGATCACTATAACGGCAACTATGACCAAAGCGATAATTGCTATCGGATAGACGACATAATCGACCAATAGCAAAAGAAACAAATAGACAAGAACTTCTACGGCCTCGGAGCCGTGTTCCGGGGCATCGGATTCCGAAAGGGTAAAGACGATCCGCCTGTCATATCCGGTGGTTTCGCACAGATAGCTATAGCCGCTGTCTGTAGCCTCGTAGTCCTGCGCTGTCCCCCAACCGGTTTCATACATAAACATTCCTCCCAGCTCCTTTCTTATAAGGCAGTAGGGCGTGTTGACAACGACCTCGATACCCTCAAAGCCCTCGGCGGTGGTCATTCCCTCGCAGTAGTATTCATAAGTATAGATCGCGGGAGAATATTTCGTATTTGCTATCGGATCGATCGGAGATGTGACGGTGTTCACCGCGTGCTCGCCCGGTGCGAGGGTGATCTCGTAGCGGTACCAAGGCTTGAGCATATCCGAGATATCGAGAGTTTTCTGACCGTTGAGGCTTGTGAACTCGCGGGCGAACGCATTGTACCAATCCACCTCCTTGATTCCGCTCTCCGCGCTCCATTCGGTCATAGCGAGATCGTAGAATGTGATAGTTTTCTTCTCGGTAAGCGTGACCGCGCCGGCGATCAGCTCGGCTTCGTTTTTAAATTTGGTCGAATATATTTTCCACTCGGGAAGCTCGTCGGATTCAACGCCGATGTCATAGACCGTTATCGTCATTCCGTTTTCCGCGTCAAGACCCTTAAGGCATTCTTCCTTAGTCATATACTTATACTCACCGGGGATGAACAGCGAACCAATGCCGACCGACGGCTTCGGGATATCCAACACCGCAAAGGCATCGGGATAAGCCTCACTGTTAATTTCGCTGACAGTATAGGTCGAAACCGTCACGGGTGCCTCGGGATAATAGAAATGATATGCCGCAAGATCATCCATAATGGAGGAATACTCCACGTCGAGCTGAGTCCACGTTCGATACGATTCGTGGATTGAATGGCGGAGCTCGGGCGTGACGGTTTTGCCGCCCAGCTTGATGCTGTATTTATGCAGGTCGGACACGGGATCACCGTCCTCAATTGCGGAATACGCGGCTCTCCCGTAAACCGGGAACGCGAGCTTGACCGTGACAGCCTCGTCGGTCGGATTGTAAAAATGATATTCCGTCGTCACGCGCCCGGGGTAGGCGAGGAACTTCTCCGCGGAGTCGGTGCCGAGATAGGGGAATTCGGGGATGTCGAACGTAATGGTTTCCCGCTCGAGCACCACGGGGCAGTTCTCATCAACAAGCACAGCGCCTCTGACTTCAGCCCCCTCCCATTTCTTGCGCTCCACGGACGAGCCCTCCGAGCAGGAGCAAAGCAGGATCACAAGGCATATCAAAAGCGTAAAAAATCTCATTTTCTTCATACTTGGTGACCTCTCTTTCCGTTATTTTTTCGGTATTATCATTATACATAAAAAATAAAACCAAATCATTAATTTTTGAGCACTTTTGTGTAATATTCAGATAATTGCACAATTAATTCATTGAGGTTTTGTTCATTATGACGTATTCTTGAAAGGCTATTGGGATATTATTACATTTATTTTAAGCGCAGTAATTAAAGCATCGCACTCCCCACACCCCTTCCCGGTTTACGGGAAGGGGGCGGGGGATAGGTCCCGATTTGCCGAAACAAAATTATCGGATATCGAGAAAATCAATGTAGCCACGCCTCACACAAGCACTCGCAAAACATCAGCTCCGCTGATGAAAAAGCCCTCCCGCTTGCGGGAGGGTTGGGTGGGTAGTCAGCACCCCACGAAAAAATCCGCACCGCACGAACCCACGGGCGAAACATGATAAAAATGAAAGAAATCCGCCCCGCGGGGCGGATTTCCACCTTAATCTTTCGCCCACGGCGAAAGATATCATTCAACAGCCTCAACAGCGATCCTCGCAACTCTTACGACGTAGTTCTTGCCGCTGATATACGGCACGGTCTTGATCACGCTCTTGCCCTCTCTCACCTCAAAATCGAGTGCCGCGCCGTCATCGAGCCATTCGGCGGAGATCACGCGCTCACCTTCGAGGGTGAAAGCATCCTCGTAGCGCGCAATATTCTTCATTCGCGCCGCGTTGGGGTCAGAGGACATCGGAAGTCCGAAGCAGAAAAGGTAGAGCTTATCGCCGTCGCGGAGGAGGAAATCACGTCCCTCCGAGCTTTCGACCTCGATTCCCGAGGGGCGCGGATAGCGGATCGCCTCGTCGAACATTCCTACCCATTTGCCGACCATTCCGTAAAACGCGCGGTCGATCTCGGAGATATATCCGTTTGCCATCGGTCCGACGTTGAGAAGCATATTCGCGCCGTAGCGGCGGCAATCTGCAAGCTCCTCGATGATCGTTGCGGGAGATTTATAAAGCAGGTCGCCCTCGGCATATCCCCAATGAGTGCCGAAGATCTCGCACATTTCGGACGCGATATACTTCGGCGAGCCCTCAAGATTGAGTGGCTTCGGCTTACCTCTTTCGAAGGTCACGCTGTCAAGCTCGATGTGACCGAGCTCGCCGAGTGCGGAGAGTCCCGTGTTATTGACAATGATCGCCTCGGGCTGATAGCGGCGGATCATCGAATACATCGCGTCCTCCTCCCAATCTGCCTCGGGCTTGCTCCACTTGCCGTCAAACCAGATGCCGCCGATCTTGCCGTAGCGCGTGCAGAGAAGCTCAACACTCTTGCGAAGGAAATCAAGATAAGCGGGGAAATCCGAGTTGAATCGCTCGTCGTACCAATCGAGATAGGTATGGTAGAAGAATGGGATGATGCCGTGGCGGTTGCAGGCATCGACAAACTCGCGGACAAGGTCTCTTCCTATAAAATTAACGGTGCTGTAATCGTTGAGTCCGCAGGTATCGTAGAGCGAATATCCGTCGTGGTGGCGAGATGTCAGGGTGATATACTTGCATCCCGCACCTTTGGCGGTCATAACGAGCTGCTCCGCCCAATCCTCCTCGGGGCAAAACTCGGGCGCGTGACTCCTATATTCCTCGCGCGGAATTTTATGCTGATGCATCACCCACTCGCCGTGAGCAAGCACACTGTAAACACCGAAATGCACAAACATTCCAAGCCCCATATTTTCAAAATCCTTGACGTACTGATGAACTATCATATCGCACCTCCGAGGTGTTTTTTATTATATTTTATCACATAGAAAAAAAGAAATCAACATTTTTGCCGAAATGCGCAAATTTTGACTATTTCATTGTAATCATATGAGCATTTGCGCTTATTTCATAAATAATCGCCACAATACTTGATTATTTGATTAAATTGTGCTATAATTCTATTGAAAAATTTTATTTTAAAGGATGATAAACAAATGAAAATAGTTTGTGTCGCCGACCATTTTATGAAAGAGGAATTTTACCGCGACTGTATGGCAAAATTCCCCGGGATCGAGCTTGTAAGCGTTCCCTATTTCGGCTCCGACTCGCGCAATGAGATGCGCGCGATGGCGGACAGGATCGAGAAGGTAGGCTCGCGCTCCTACCCCGCACCCGCAGAGCTTTATGCGGCTATCAAGGATGCAGATATTCTTATGGTCCACCTCTGCCCCGTCCCCCGCGAGCTTCTTGAAGCAGCACCCAATCTCAAGTACATCCTCACCAACCGCGGCGGACTTGAAAACATCGACCTCGAAGCCGCACACGAGCTCGGCATCCCCGTCCTCTACAACCCCGCGCACAACGGCAACGCAGTAGCAGAGCTTACCATCTGCCTTATGATCTGCGAGACCAGAAACGTCGCACGCGCGCACTACGCGCTCAAGAAGGGCGAGTGGCGCGAGTCCTACCCCAACGTCGGCAGAGTTTTCGAGCTCCGTAACAAGACTATCGGTCTCGTCGGCTTCGGCACTATCGGACGTCTCGTTTCCGAAAAGCTTCAGCCCTTCAACGTCCGCATCCTTGCAACAGACCCGAACGTTTCCCCCGACGATCCCGATCTCGCGAAGTGGAACGTATCCCTCGTCGATCCCGATACCCTTTTCTCCGAGTCCGATATCGTTTCGGTCCACGCGAGAACCCTCACCAAGGAGCGGATCATCGGCAAGCACGAGCTCGACCTTATGAAGCCCACCGCCACCTTCATCAATACCGCTCGCGCATATCTCGTTGACTACGATTACCTCGCAGAGGTACTCCGCGAACAGCGCATCACCGGCGCGGCACTCGAGGTATTCCCCCACGAGCCCCTCGGACTCGACAGCCCCTTCGTAAATCTCGACAACGTGACCCTCACCAACCACCGCGGCGGCGACACCGTCAACTGCTATTCCGACAGCCCCGAATATCTCATCCGCGCAATGCTCGAGCTTATCGAAAACGGCAAGAGACCGAAGTTTTATATCGAATAATTACATATTAATAAATAATTTTTGTCATTATTATTGACATTCCTATAAAAATGTGCTACAATTTATTTACTCAATTTGAGGAAAAACATTTTAGAAAGGATAATCCCATGAAAAAGACACTTTCACTCATCCTCGCGATCTGCACAATCCTCTCGATCTGCTCCTTCTCCGTAGCTGCAGCTCCCGAAGGAACCGCGATCTCCAGTGCTGCTGAATTTGCTGCTATGGCTGCAGACGGCAAGTACTACCTCGCAAATGACATCACTCTTGATGCGACCTACGCAGGTCCCTTCAAGGGTACTCTCGACGGTAACGGCAAGACCATCACCGTTTCCGCTCCCATGTTCGCCGCTATCGACGGCGCAACCATCAAGAACCTCACCGTTGCAGGTGCTATCGACGGCGCGGCTGCTGACGCTGCAGCAGTTGCAGTAAATGCTGCAGGTGCAGTTGCCTTCGAGAACATCACCAACAAGGCAACCATCACCAACGCTGCTATCGGCGCAGGTATCCTTGCTGTTGCTGACGCTACCGCAACCGTTACCATGATCGGTTGTGTCAATGAGGCTGCTATCAGCACCGCTAACGAGGCTGCAGGTCTTATCGGTTACATCTACAACAACATCAACACCATTACCGATTGCGTTAACAACGGTGAGATCAACTCCACCGGCGGTTCTGCTGCAGGTATCATCGCTCGTTTTGGCGAAAACAGCGCAAAGGCTGACGTTGCCAAGGTCATCATCGTCAACTGCGTAAACAACGCAAACGTTTATACCGACGGCACTCAGGCAGGCGGTATGCTCGCTTACCTCGTAGGCGGAACCGAGATCAAGGGTTGCGTCAACAAGGGTAACATCACCAGCTCCAACAACAAGGCGGGCGGTATCTTCGGTACCTCCGTTAAGGACACCAAGAACGTTTGCGCAATCGCTGTTGAAAACTGCATTAACTACGGTACTGTAAGCGCACCCAAGGTTGCAGCAGGTATCGTTGGCCGTCTCGGCAGAGCTGTTCAGCTTGAAGGCTTGAACTATATGGTTAAGAACTGCATCAACTACGGCGACGTTAAGGCATACACCGCTATCACTTACGATAAGGCTACCCTTTACATCGGCGGTATCGCAGGTTATGCATACGGCGGATCTCTCGTTCCCGCTAACGGCGTTGTTAACTGTGTAAATCTCGGTAACATCACCGCTGACCGCAGCCATCTTACCGGCGCAAGCAGCCTTTACATCGGCGGCATCGTTGCTTACGTTAACGCTGTAAACTTCGAATGCAAGAACAACATCAACGCAGGTATCGTTACCATCAACGGCGAAGTAACCGGTATGGGCAACATCATTTACAACAAGAAGCTCGAGGGCGCAACCGCTGAGACCAACAACTACTCCGTAGTAGCTGCTGAAGGCGCAACCGATAGCTTCACCACCATCGTAACCGCTGACCAGATCGCAAGCGGCGAGGTTGCTTACCTCATCAACGAGGCTGCAGGCGAGACCATCTACTATCAGGCAATCGGCACCGACAAGGCTCCCGTTCTCACCGCTGCTGAAGACGGCTCCAACACCATTCTCAAGAATGCTGACGGAACCTTCGCTAACCCCGTTAAGGAACCCGAGGTTACCGAGCCCGAGACCACCGAGCCCGAAACTCCTCCCACCACCGGTGATTCCACCGTTATCTTCGCAGTTATCGCTGTTATCTCCATCCTCGGAGTTGCAGTTGTTGCTAAGAGACGCGAGTTTTAATTAACTTCATATAATTAATATACAGCCGTAGGCACGCCCTGCGGCTGTTTTTTCGTAAGCAAATATGTACAAAAGCGAAAGTCGTTTTTTGTGTGAAGTGACAAAAAGGAAAACATTGGTTTTTATTTTGATTCGATTTACTTGACTTTCAAAGCGTTATGTGTTAAAATTAAAACACCTAAAATTTTCGGAAAGGAAAGACAAAATGAAAAAGACACTTTCAATTATCGTAGCAATCGCTATGATCCTTTCAATGAGCATGATCTCGGTCTACGCCGAGGACATCATCCTCATCGCTCCCAATCCCAACAGCGCACCCGAAGGTACTGCTATCACCACCGCGGCTGAATTTGCCGCTATGACTGCTGACGGCAAGTACTACCTTGCAAACGACATCACCATCGATACCACCTATGCTGCAACCTTTGCAGGAACTCTTGACGGTAACGGCAAGACCATCACCACATCGGTTCCCGTTTTCGCGGTTCTCGGCAGCGCAACCATTAAGAATCTTAAGCTCGCGGGCAATATTGCCATCGACGAAGCGCACGCAGGTGTTCTTACAGTTACCGTTGCCGGCGAAAGCACTCTCGTTATCGACAACGTTGAGAATAACTGCAAGCTCACCGTTGCTAAGAAGAATGACGTTGGCGGATTCATTGGTGTTATGGACTATAACGCTTGCTACAACACCACCATCACCATCAAAAACTCCACCAATAATGCAGATATCACCGGCGGTTGGAGAGTTGGCGGCTTCCTCGGCTACGCGCCCGGCTCGGATGACGCAGCAAAGCCCTTTAATATGGTTATTGACAACTGCGTAAACAACGGCTCTATCTACTCCTCCGAAAGCTACTCGGGCGGTTTCGTAGGACGCTTCGGCGGCACCAAGGATATCTCCGGTAAGTGCTGTCTCACCATCACAAATTCCACCAACAACGGTAACGTTGCCGCAGCTATCAGCCAGATCGGTGGATTCGCCGGATACGTTCTCGGTAAGATGGTAGTTAAATTCTGCATCAATACCGCAGACCTCACCGCTACCGCAGGTCAGAATATGACCGTTGGCGGTATCATCGGTGTTTCCGGCTCCGAAACCAAGAACTACGGTGACGGCGCAACCGTTGTATGGTGCATCAACAGAGGTAAGCTCTCCTCCACCTCCAAGGTCGGCGGTCTCGTAGGCAACCTCGGCAACTCCAAGCAGGCTAACGGCGCGGCTCTCATCGCAAACTGCATCAACTACGGTGAGATCACCATCGAAAACTGCTACTCCGGCGGAACCACTTATGCGGGCGGTATCGCAGGCTATATGTACGGCGGCTCCGGCGAGGGTTCCAATACCATCACCAACTGCCTCAACCTCGGTAAGATCACCGGTGAGACCTCTGCGGCTTCCGGCAAGAACTACGCTGCAGGTATCCTTGCATACGTAAACGGTAATTATATTACCATCGCTAACAATCTCAACCTCGGTGAAATTACTCTCACATCTACCACCACGGCGGATAAGTTCACCCACACCTTCTTCAACAACACCACCGGCGCAGGCTCCGAGGCGTGCGTAAACAACTACTCCATCGCAGTTCCCGCACAGCTCCTTGAGAAGAACGGCACCGTTGCAAACAGCACCACCGTTATCACCGCAGCTGACGCAGCACTCTGCGAAAAGCTCGGCGCGGATTGGGGTATGGGCGACACTAATCCCGTTCCCGCAATGGACAGAACCACCATCGGCGGCGAGGGCGCTGACTTCTCGATCTTCGAGGAAAAGCCCGAAGTAACCGAGCCCGAAACCACCGAGCCCGTAACTCCTCCCACCACCGGTGATTCCACCGTTATCTTCGCAGTTATCGCTGTTATCTCCATCCTCGGAGCTGCAGTTGTTGCTAAGAGACGCGAGTTTTAATTAACTCTCATCAATATAAGAACCGTAGGGTTGCCCTGCGGTTCTTTTTCTATGTAATATTGCACAAAAATAATCGTATATAATTGTATAATTATACAAAATAACAATTTTGCATTTTAAGTTTGATACAATTTACTTGACAGTGCGAGATAAATGTGATAAAATTAATTATCAATCTATAATGTAGAAAGGAAAAACATTATGAAAAAGACGCTTTCCATCATTCTTACACTTTGCATGGTTCTCGGTCTCTGCTCTTTCTCGGTAGCAGCAGCTCCCGAAGGAACTGCGATCTCGAGCGAGGCTGAGTTCCTCGCTATGGCGGCAGACGGCAAGTACTACCTTGCAAACGACATCACCCTCACCGCTCCCTACGCTCAGGCGTTCACCGGAACCTTCGACGGTAATGGCAAGACCGTAACCGTATCTCAGCCTATGTTCGCTGACTTCGGCGGTACCGCAAAGAACCTCGTTATCGAGGGCTCCATCACCGCTCTCGGCGCTGATGCAGAGATTGCTCTCTTCACAGCAGAAGGCGCACGCGGCGCAGTTGCTGCTACCATTAAGGGCGAAGGCACCGTTGTTTTCGAGAACATCAAGAATAACGCAACCGTTTCCGCTATCGGTAACATTCCCGACAGCGACGACTGTGCAGGCGGTATCGTTGGTCTTATCAACAACGCTGCTGCAAACGTAAGCTTCATCAACTGCGAGAACAACGCTGCTATCACCGGTCTCAACCAGATCGGCGGTATCGCAGGCTTCATCAAGGCTGCTGCTTCCGTTACCTTTGACGGCTGTGTAAACAACGGCGCAATCGCAGAGACCGGCACAAGTGCATACAGCGCAGGTATCGTTTGCCGCTCCGATGCTGAGTTCACCACCTTCAAAGGCTGTGTTAACAATGCAACGATTTCCGCAGGTAAGGACCAGGCAGGCGGTATGCTCGCATACGCATCCAAGGGCTCCTTCATTGTTGACGGCTGTGTAAACAAGGGCGACATCACTCCTACCGTTGGTAAGGCTGCAGGTATCATCGCTAACATCAACTGCAACGATGCAAACGGCTCAAAGGGCTACTATGTAACCATCACCAACTGCGCGAACTACGGTAAGATCACCGCAGGCGGCGACGGCAACTACGCTGCAGGTATCGCTTCCACCGTTCAGAACAACCTCGCAACCACCATTTCCAACTGTGTAAACTACGGCGAGATCAACGGTACTCACGACTCCGGCGGTATCGTAGGTCACACCACTCAGGCTATGATGAAGCTCTCCCTCTGCGAGAACTTCGGTAACGTTACCACCACCAGCGATCAGTACGCAGGCGGTATCATCGGTTACGCTTGGGGTACCAAGCAGACTCAGTTCTCCGCTGAGACCTTCGACTACACCAACATCGTTGAATACAACATCAACCACGCTGATATCACCGGCGACCTTCGTACCGGCGGTATCGTAGGCTCCTTCGGCGCATCCGACTCCCGCGGTATCTGGCTCTGCCAGTACAACATCAACCTCGGTAACGTAACCTCCATCGGCACCGGCGGAAAGCTTTCCGGCGACTGCGCAGGCGGTATCGTAGGTTACGCTTACGGCTCCGGCAAGGTTGCTTGCGCTTACATTATGAACAACCTCAGCATCGGTAACGTTGAAAGCAAGGGCGCACAGGGCGTTGCTTCCTACATCCTCGGCTACATCAGCTCCAACAACCTCACCAAGATCACCGGCAACACCGTTTCCGGTACCGTTACCGCTGCAAACGGCAATGCATTTGCTTTCGGTTGGAACAACAACGAAACATACACCTTCCTTGATTGCTCCGGCAACACCATCCCCGCTGATTGCACACTTCCTCACACCCGTGAGCTTGGCGTAAATGACAAGGTTTACGAGGTTGGCGCATTCGATATGGCTAAGCTTGTAAGCGGCGAGTACGTTTACAACT
Source organism: Clostridia bacterium (assembly GCA_017387685.1). Lineage (GTDB taxonomy): Bacteria > Bacillota > Clostridia > Oscillospirales > CAG-272 > CAG-390. The sequence goes on along the minus strand of JAFOEU010000010.1, from coordinate 76,424 downwards.
TCAACCAGGCTGCAGGCAAGGATGTTCTCTACATGACCGTTAACGGTACTGACTTTGTTCCCACCCTCACCGCTGATGAGGAAAAGGCAGTTATTAAGAACGCTGACGGCACCTACGGCAACCCCGTAAAGGCACCTGAGACCACCGAACCCGAAACTCCTCCTACCACCGGTGATTCCACCGTTATCTTCGCAGTTATCGCTGTTATCTCCATCCTCGGAGTTGCAGTTGTTGCTAAGAGACGCGAGTTTTAATTAACTCTCATAAATAAAAGAACCGCAGGGCACCGCCCTGCGGTCCTTTTATTATGTAATATTGCACAAAACGCATATTGCATATTTGTGTGAATTGACAAAAAAGAAAACAGAATTTTTGTATTTGCTTGACAATGATTTCAAAGTATGTTAAAATTAATTACCTTATTTTATATTAGAAAGGAAAAACAAAAATGAGAAAGACACTTTCGTTCATCCTTGCGCTTGTTATGATCCTTTCGATGAGCATGATCTCGGTCTACGCCGAGGACATTATCCTCATCGCTCCCAATCCTAACAGCACACCCGAGGGTACCGCCATCACCACCGCGGCAGAATTCGCTGCTATGGCTACCGACGGCAAGTACTACCTTGCAAACGACATCACCATCGCTGAGCCCTACGCAGAGGCATTCACGGGTACTCTCGACGGCAACGGCAAGACCGTTACCATCTCCCAGCCTATGTTCGTAAACTTCGGCGGTACAATCAAGAACCTCACCATCGAGGGCTCCGTTACCTCTCTCGCATCCGCTGAAGAGATCGCAGTTCTTTCCGGCGACGGCGCACGCGCTGCTGTTGCTGCAAAGGTTGCTTGCGGTACCGAGGTTGTTTTTGAAAACATCACTAACAACGCAGCAGTTTCCGCTATCGGTAACCTCTCCGGTGACGATTGCTCCGGCTCCATGGTCGGTAAGATCGAATTTGCTGACGTAAACGTTAAGTTCATCAACGTCGTAAACAACACTACCATCACCGGTCTCAACCAGGTCGGCGGTATCGTAGGTTGGGCAAAGACTGCAGCTACCGTAAGCTTTGATAACTGCATCAACAACGGCGAGATCAAGGAAACCGGCTCGAACGCATACTGTGCAGGTATCATCTGCCGTTCCGACGCTGCTCTTACCACCTACACTGCTTGTACCAACAATGCAAGAGTTTCCTCCGGTAAGGACCAGGCGGGCGGTATGATCGCTTATGCATCCAAGGGCTCCTTCGAGTTCACCGGCTGTGTAAACAATGGCGAGATCGCTCCCACCGTAGGTAAGGCAGGCGGCCTTATCGGTAACATCAACTGTAACGACGCTGACGGCAAGACCGGCGCTTACGTAACCGTTAAGGATTGTGTAAACTACGGTAACGTAACCGCAGGCGGCACCGGAAACTACGCTGCAGGTATCGCATCTTGCGTTCAGAAGAACCTTGCATTCACCATCACCAACTGTAAGAACTACGGTGAGATCAACGGTACTCACGACTCCGGCGGTATCATGGGTCACACCACTCAGGCTATCATGAAGATCTCCTTCTGCGAGAACTTCGGTAAGGTTACCACTGTAAACGGTCAGTATGCAGGCGGTATCTGCGGATACGGCTGGGGCACCAAGACTGCTTCCGTTTCCGCTGCTGACGGTCAGTATTCCAACATCATCGAATACTGCATCAACCACGCTGACGTTACTGCTGACACCAGAGCGGGCGGTATCGTAGGTTCTACCGGTACCACCGACGCACGCGGTATCGCACTCGTTAACTACTGCATCAACCTCGGCACCGTAACCCTCAAGGCTACTCTCACCGAGGAAAACTTCTCCAGACACTGCGCAGGCGGTATCATGGGCTACGCTTGGGGTACTGAGGACACCGCATATCCCGTAATCACCAACTGCATCAGCGCAGGTAACGTTATCGCGCAGAACGTTGGCGGTGCAGGCGCAACCGCAGGCTACTTCCTCGGCTACGTAAACTCCACCCTCGCAGTTGTTAAGGACAACATCGCTACCGGCACTCTTACCTCCGAATCCGGCATTTACGCCGCTCTCGGCAGAAACAACAGCCACGAATTCAAGGCTGAAAACATGACCGGCAACGCTCTTCCCGAAGGCGCAGCATACCAGCTCACCTACGAGGCAACCACCGACGCAGCAGGCGCTGTTGTTGCCATCACCGACAAGGCATACGAAACCAAGACCACCGATATGAACGCTCTCACCAGCGGCAAGTACGCTTACGAGCTCAATCAGGCATACGGTTCCGACATCCTCTTCCAGACTCTCGACGGCACCTTTGCTCCCACTCTTGAGGCTACCGGTGAAAACTCGGTTCTCAAGACCGAAGACGGATTCTTCAACAAGCTTCCCGAGAAGCCCGTTGAGCCCGCTCCCACCGGCGACTCCGCAATCATCTTCGCAGCAATCGCTGTTATCTCCATCCTCGGAGCTGCAGTTGTTGCAAAGAGACGCGAATTCTGATCGTATTAAACCATAATCAAGCCATCCGCGCACCGTCGCGGATGGCTTTTTATCTATCGTCATATTGCACAATTTGTAACGATAAAATATGTACAATCTTACAAATGTTGTTCACCGCATAGGCGTAATTATTAATAATTGCTTGACTTTTGAGCAAAATTATGTTAAAATTAGTTATCCCAATTTTACGAGAAATTATTCTCAGAAAGGTCCTAAAAATGAAAAAGACTCTCTCGGTCATCCTGACCATTTGCATGATCATCTCGATCTGCTCCTTCTACGTTTCTGCGGCTCCTCAGGGCACCGCGATCACAAGTGAAGCTGAATTCCTCGCTATGAAGGAAGACGGCGCTTACTACCTCGCAAATGACCTCTCTTTGACCCAGTCCTACGACAAGCTCTTCACCGGCGTTTTCGACGGTAACGGCAAGACCGTAACCGTAAACGGCGAGCCTATGTTCCTTGAGTTCTGCGGTACAGGTATGAACCTCACCATCAACGGCACCGTAGTTGCCGACCACGCAAAGGACAACGGCTACTGGGCACGCGGTGCTTTCGCTTGTATGGCATCCGGCGATGAAGTTGTTACCATCTACAACATCACCAACAATGCTAACGTAACCGGCTTCCTTGAGGAAGACACCGCAACCTATGCAGGTCTTCTCGGCCACGCTTACACCGGCGGTATCATCGGCGCGTTCGATAATCAGTCCGTAGGTACTGCAGCTTCCTTCCAGATCATCAACTGCACCAACAACGGTAACGTTAAGGGTTACCACTGCACCGGCGGTATCACCGGTATCCTCTACCTCAACGACTCCGCTTACACCGGCGAGCAGTTCGTTAAGGTTGTAAACGCTACCAACAACGGTAACGTCGAAGGCGTTAACACCTACACCGGCGGTATCGTAGGCCGTGTTTACTACTGTGTAGAAGCTGAATTCACCGGCTGTATCAACAACGGTGAAGTAATCGGCTTCGGCAACACCGGCGGTATCATCGGTCACACCACCAACACCTCCACCATCATGCGTGTTTGCCAGAACAATGGCCACGTTGCCAACAATCAGGACGTTGCTTCCACCGCTTATGCAGGCGGTCTCATCGGTTATGCACAGGGCACCAAGAGCTCAAACTTCGCAGCTGAGACCGGCGCATACGCAAACCTCGTTGAATACTGCATCAACACCGGTACCGTTGAAGGTCACAAGAGAATCGGCGGTATCATCGGTTCCTCCGGTGCAGACGGTGCATACGGTCTCACTCACACCCGTTACTGCATCAACACCGGCTCCGTCACCAACTGGGGTGACAACTCCACTTCCCATGCACAGGGTAATGCAGGCGGTATCCAGGGCTACGGCTACGGCTCCAAGGCTAACGAATACGCATACGTAACCAATTGTATCAACACCGGTACAGTTACTGCAAACAATGCTGAATTCGGTATTGCTTCCCACTTCCTCGGCTACATCAGCTCCAACTATGCTCTCATCGCTGACAATATGTCGACCGGTACTCTCAGTTCTGCCGCAGGCAAGGAATACGCTATCGGTTGGAACAACGCAGGCGTTTACGACGTTGCTACCGGCAACAATAAGATCCCCGCTACCAACACTCATAAGCTCGCTTACGAGAACGGCAACGAAGAAGGCACCTTCAACACCGGCGTTGTTGACGAGTCCTACCTCCTCCTCGGCACTGCAATCGCTGACTTCAACGCAGCTTACAAGGCAGCTACCGGCGCAACCACCGACGCTATGACCATGACCATCGACGGCACCTTCAACCCCAAGATCGTTGTTGTAGAGGCTGCTGCTCCCGAGATCACCTACCCCGAGGTTAACACCGAGCCCGAAACCACCGCTGCTCCCGAGACCAAGGCTCCCGAGACTGAGGCTCCTGTAGAAACCGAGGCTCCCGCAGTTGAGACCGAAGCTCCCGCACAGACCGAGGCTCCTGCACAGACCGAGGCTCCTGCACAGACCAATGCTCCCGAGCAGACCGACGCTCCCAAGGAGGGCGGATGCGGATCTATGATCTCCGCAGGCGCTATCCTCGCTATCATCTGCCTCGCTGCAGTTCCCATGGTTAAGAAGAACCGCGACTGATATACATATTTAAATAAGACCGACTCTTCGGAGTCGGTCTTATTTTTCTTTTTCAATAAGATTTGAGAATTAATTTTGTTGACTTAATATAAATATTATGGTATAATTAAACTATATTATATAATATAAGGAGATCAATCCTATGAACAACCTTGACAAGAAATATGAGGCGTTGTTTACACCTTGGAAGGTCGGCAACGTCGAGATCAAAAACCGTATCGTAATGTGCCCGATGGGCGGAACCTCCCTCTTTGGCTGGTTTGAGCTTGGCGGATGTCATTTCGACAAGGAGGCGGCAAAGCTTTTCCTTGAACGCGCACAGAATAACGTAGGTCTTATCATCCCCGGCATCGCTCCCCTCCGCGACACCTTCTGGGGCAAGTGGCTCTGGCAGAATCCGAAGATGTTCCGCGAGCTCAAGGAGTTTATGGACGAGATCCACAAGACGGGCGCAAAGCTTTTCGTTCAGCTCACCGCAGGTATGGGACGATCCTGGGCGATCACCGAGCTTGTTGCTCCCCTTCACAAGAATAAATTTACCCGCGCACTTATCAAGCCCATCATCGACACCAATCACGAGCTTGCTTCTCCCTCGCCCCAGCCCTCGCGTTGGGCGCACGATATTATCTGCCCCGAGATGACAGTTCATCAGATCCACGAGATCATTGAGGCTTTCGCAAAGACCGCTAAGCTTTGTATGGATGCGGGCGTTGACGGTGTTGAGGTTCATGCGGTTCACGAGGGCTATCTCCTTGACCAGTTTGCAATCGAATTCTTCAACAAGCGTACCGATAATTACGGCGGAAGCTTTGAGAACCGTTACCGCTTTGCAGTCGAGGTCGTGGAAGCGATCAAGAAGGAATGCGGCAAGGACTTCCCCGTTTCGCTCCGTTACTCTGTAGAGTCCAAGATGAAGGGCTTCTGCGAGGGTGCTATGCCCGGCGAGGAATACACCGAGGTTGGACGTAATATGGAAGAGTCCGAACGTGCTGCAAAGTACCTTCAGGATGCGGGCTATGATATGCTCAACGCCGACAACGGCACCTACGACTCTTGGTACTGGGCACATCCGCCTATGTATATGCCTCAGAACTGCAATCTCGAGGACGTTGCGCACATCAAGAAGTTCGTTGACATTCCCGTCGTTTGCGCGGGACGTATGGAGCCCGACGTCGGAGCGCAGGCTATCGCCGAGGGTAAGATCGACGGTATGGGCGTTGCGCGTCAGTTCCTGACCGACCCCGAATGGATCACCAAGCTGATCGAAAACCGCATTGAGGACATCAAGCCCTGCATCTGCTGTCACGCTGGATGCTTCAACTTCTCCTCCTCGAAGGGACACGCGAACACTCAGGATCTCACCGACACTATGGGACTTGCGCGCTGTGCGCTCAATCCTATGACGATGCAGTCGAAGAAATATAACATTCAGCCCGCAAAGAAGGCGAAGAAGGTTGCCGTCATCGGCGGCGGTATCGGCGGTATGGAAGCCGCTATCGTCTGCGCAAAGCGCGGACACAGCGTAACTCTCTACGAAAAGTCGGGCGAGCTTGGCGGCGTATTCATCGCGGCGGCATCCCCCTCCTTCAAGGAAAAGGACCGCGACCTCATCGCTTGGTACAAGAGAGAGATCGCGCGTTACGCCTCTATCGAAGTTAAGCTCAACACCGAGATCACCGACGTCACCGCCCTCGGTGCTGACGAGGTAATCGTCGCAACGGGTGCTAAGGCAAAGAGAATCCCGATCCCCGGCGTAGAAAAGTCGATCGAAGCTGTTGACTTCCTGCTCGGCAAGAAGGAAGTCGGCGAAAAGGTTGTCGTCATCGGCGGCGGACTTACCGGATGCGAGATCGCATACGAGCTCTTCCTTCAGGGTAAGAAGCCCGCGATCGTTGAGATGATGGACGATCTCATCGTCACCCCCGGCATCTGCCTTGCAAACACCTCCTACCTCCGCGACTGCTTCAAGGCTAACAATCTTCCCGTTTACCTTGAAACCGGTGTAAAGGAGATCAAGGACGGCTGCGTAGTCGTTGCCGACAAGGAAGGCAAGACCTTCGAGATCGAGGCTGATTCCGTCATCCTCTCTGTCGGTTACAATCCCGCGCCCATCGCGACCCGTGGCGTTCACGTCATCGGTGATGCGCAGAAGGTCGGCAACCTTCGCTCTGTAATCTGGGGCGCTTGGGACGTGGCAACAAAGATTTAAAGGAGAAACAAACATGTATCTTAATGAAGAACAGCAGGCGATACTGAACGGCTCGCAGGGCGAGACTATGGCAAAAATTATGAAGACCATGGTTATGTTCGGTGACGCTTTCGGGGCAGAAAAAATGGTGCCCGTTACATCAAAGCACAACCACCTCGTTACCTCCTTCGGCTTGAAGGTAATGTCTCCCGTTTACGACCTTATGCAACAGCTTCTCGATGCGGGTGTAAAATCCTCGCAGACCTTCTCGGTCGACCCCAGACCCGTTGACAAGAACGTACCCGCAAACTTCCTTCAGAAGCTCGTTTTCAACAAGCTGATGTACACCAAGCAGAATTTCTACGAGGAGCAGCTCCACAAGCTCGGTCTTATGTCGGACGATGCCTTCACCTGCGCTTGCTACCTCGATCAGGTTGGTAACGTACCGAAGAAGGGCGACGTCCTCTCGTGGGCAGAGTCCTCCGCGGTCGTTTACGCCAACTCCGTCCTCGGCGCGCGTTGCAACCGTAACTCGGGAATTATGGACATTATGGGCTCGATCGTCGGCTACGTTCCCTACTTCGGTCTTCTTACCGATGAGGGCAGACGCGCGACCTGGATCATCAAGATCGAAACCACCAAGAAGCCCGAGGCACAGCTTCTCGGCTCGGCTATCGGTATGAAGGTAATGGAGGACGTTCCCTACATCGTCGGTCTTGACAAGTGGATCGGCTCGGAGCTTGATGATTCCGCTTGCACCTACCTCAAGGATTTCGGCGCGGCAACAGCATCGAACGGTGCAGTCGGTCTTTACCACATCGAAAACCTCACCCCCGAGGCAAAGGAGCAGGGCAAATCCCTCATCGCCGAGGGCGCGAAGGAATACGTTATCACCGATGCCGAGCTTGAAAGAGTCAAGGCAAACTACCCCGTAGTCTGGAAGAATCCCGACGCTACCCCGAAGCTTTGCTTTATGGGATGCCCTCATATGTCGCTCCAGCAGCTTAAGGACTGGACCGACAAGGTTGAGGCGGGACTCAAGGCGGCAGGCAACAAGACCGTTCTCATCCCCACCGTCTTCACCGCCGCTCCCAAGGTTCTCGAGGAATTCAATAAGACCGAATATGCCGCTCGCCTCAAGGCAACCGGCGTTATCACCTCTTATATCTGCCCCCTTATGTATATGAACAATCCGCTTTGCAAGAAGATGCCCGTCATCACCTCGTCGAATAAGCTCCGCACCTACACCACCGCGCGCTACTACACCGACGACGAGATTCTTACCGCAATCACAAAGGGAGGTAAATAATTATGAGAGAATTCAAAGGACGCGTTGTAACCCCCGGTACGACCACGGCTGAAGCCGTCGTTACCACTCAGGGCTTTAACACTCTCGCCTCGATGCAGATGGCTCTGCAGTTTGGCGACAAGGAAACCAAGTGCGGCGACCAGAACAATCCCGAGCTCAACGGCAAGCCTCTCTGCGGCAAGGCTCTCTGTCTGCCCCAGACGATCGGCTCGACCACGGGCGGACTTGTTCTCTACTGCGCTTGCTCGATGAAGCGTCAGCCCGCTTGTATGCTCTTCTCCGAGCATATCGACTCCCTCGCGGCAGCGGGCGCAGTCCTCGCTTCCGTTTGGGTTGAGGACATCAATATGCCCGTTATCGACTGCCTCGGCGAGGAATTCCTCTCCTACGTCAAGGACGGTATGACCATCACCGTCAAGGAAGACGGCGTGGTAGTTGTTGACTAAACACATATAATATATTGGAGGAACCCGGGTGGGTTCCTCCAATAAAATCTTTTTTCGGAGGCTAAATTTGATAAGTCTGCTTTCAAAAATATTTATAAAAAACAGCTCGGATACCTCATCGCCCGCGGTGAGAAGTGCTTACGGCACTCTTTGCGGCATTATGGGAATTATTCTGAACATCCTGCTTTTCGGCATCAAGATGCTCGCGGGCGCGATCAGCGGCTCGATCTCGATCATGGCTGATGCATTCAACAACCTCACCGATGCGGGATCGTCGGTCATCACGCTGATCGGCTTCCGTATGTCGGGACAAAAGCCTGATAAGGATCACCCATTCGGTCACGGAAGGATCGAGTACGTATCCGGACTGATCGTTTCGATGCTCATCATCCTCGTCGGCTTTGAGCTCGGAAAAGGCTCGGTCGAGAAGATCATCACCCCCGAGCCCGTCGAATTCAGCATCATCGCCGTCATAATCCTCGTCTGCTCGATAGCGGTCAAGGGATACATGGCACTTTACAATTTCACGATCGGCAAGAAGATCGCCTCGTCGGCTATGCGCGCGACGGCTCAGGATAGCCTTAACGACTCGATCGCAACTGCGGCAGTACTTCTCTGCCTCATTTTCGCCAAGCTCACAAATATCAATATCGACGCCTACTGCGGTCTCGCGGTTTCGGGCTTCATTCTCTTCTCGGGTCTGCGCGCGGTCAAGGAAACGATGGATCCCCTCCTCGGCACTCCCCCAAGCGAGGAATTCATCAAGGAAATCGAGGAGATCGTTTATTCCTACGAGGGCGTCGAGGGCATTCACGACTTGATCGTTCACGATTACGGACCTGCACGAACGATGATCTCGCTCCACGCCGAGGTATCCTGCGATTCAGATCTGCTCGAAACGCACGATATGATCGACAACATCGAAAAAGAGCTGCGCGAGCATCTGAACTGCGATGCCGTCATCCATATGGACCCGATCGCAACGAACGATGAGCTCACGAAATCGGTTCGCGAAAAGGTAGCATCCCTCGTCACCTGCATCGACTCCGCGCTGACCATCCACGATTTCCGTATGGTCACGGGTCCTACACATACCAACGTCATCTTCGACGTCGTCGTTCCCTACGATTTCAAAAAGAATGACGATGAGATCCGCAAAAACATCGAAACCATCGTCAAATCGATCGACGTGAATTATTTCTCGGTCGTTAATATCGACAGATCGTACGTATAATAAAAATCCCGACAGCATTTGTCGGGATTTTTATTATATCTTTCCTTCCTCAATCAGCTCGATGAGGTTTGCAATAAGTCCTTCGGTATGATGGCAGAGGCAGACGTCTGAAACCGCCTTGACGCAGTCGAGAGCGTTTGTGGGGCAGACGGCTACGTCGGCAAGCTTCAGCATTGTCAGGTCGTTCTCGTAGTCGCCGCAGGCGTAAAGCTTGACGGGCTTGCCCGCCTTTTTTTCAACATATTCGCGAAGAGCGGGGATCATAGTTGCCTTGGTGGTGTTCGGTGCCTGAAATTCAAGATATTTCGCGCCCGATTTGCTCGTTTCGAAGCGGTCGGGCCAAGTCTTTTCGGCGAGGATGCGGAATTCATCAAGCTTTGCCTCGTCGCCGCGGACAACTACCTTATACCAATCAGCGATAGAGAACCATTCTTCCTCGGGAAGATAGAATACCTTTGCGGGAGCAACCCGTTCAAGATCGTGATTGACCGAGGGACAACGCTCGCGCTGACCGGGGGAGGAAAGGAAACCCTCCTCAACAGAAATTCTCGCGCCGAGTTCGGGATATTCGCGGATCATAAGCTCGACCAATTCCATAACGTGCTCGCGATTCATAAGCACGCCGCTGAGGATCTTATCTGTGCGAAGGTCGCAGAGCATTGCGCCGTTGCAACCGACTACGGGCGCATTGACTAGATCAGCGGCATCGCGCCACTTATATTTGAGATTGAGATTGGTTCGACCCGTTGCGATGGTGAAATGACCGCCCTGAGCCTTCAAGCGCTCAACCGCCGCGAGATTTCGCTCGATCGGCGCGCCGTGCTTGCCGAAAAAAGTGCCGTCGAGGTCTGTTACTATCAAAATGTTACTGAGATCTGCCATATTAGAGTTCCTGTCTGAAAATTTCGATTAAATGCGCCATGTTTTCGGGAAGTGGAGCTTCAAAGCTCATTCTTTCCCCCGTGCGCGGGTGGTCGAGCTCAAGTCTGTACGCGTGCAGACATTGTCCAGATATGTATTTTGCGTGCTCCTTTGCCGCGCGGTGCTTGTCGCCGCCGTAGACCTCGTCTCCGAGCACGGGATGACCTATGCTCGACATATGCACGCGGATCTGATGCGTTCTGCCCGTTTCGAGCTTGCACTCGATCAGCGAGATACCGTGGAAGCGTTCCTTCACAGTAAAGTGTGTAACAGCCTCTCTCGCGCGACCGTCGCGGACGATAGCCATTCGCTTGCGGTCAATGGGATGGCGGCCGATGGGAGCGTCAACCGTGCCCGAATCCTCGCGCGGTGAGCCGACACAGATCGCCATATAGCGTCTGTAAGCCGTGTGGAGTGCGATCTGCTCGGAGAGCGAGCGGTGCGCGGTGTCGTTCTTTGCAACGACTAAAAGTCCCGACGTGTCTTTATCAATACGGTGCACGATTCCCGGGCGCTGAACGCCTCCGATGCCCGAAAGCGAGTCGCCGCAATGGTAAAGCAGAGCCGAAACGAGTGTGCCCGTCATATTTCCCGGCGCGGGATGAACGACCATCCCCGTCGGCTTATTGATGACGATGATATCCGCATCCTCATAGATTATATCGAGAGGAATATTTTCGGGCGCGACTTCGTCGGGGAGCGGCTCGGGGCGCACTACAACTACGCTTTCGCCCTCGCGGAGAAGGTAATTTTTCTTTACAGCCTTGCCGCCGACGGTAACACGCCCGTCATCGCAAAGCTTCGCCGCCGCGGAGCGGGAAAGCGGCTCTTCCTCCTCGGCGCTCATACGCGCAAGAAAGCTGTCAACACGCTCGCCCGCCTCGGCGGTGTAAACTGAGGTGCTCATTCAGCTTTCTCCTTCTCAGCCTTTTCGCGCTTATATTCCTTGACGGTGTCGATAATAAGCCAGACGGAAAGCATAAAGGTGCCGACGCAAACAGCAGAATCGGCGATGTTGAACACCCATCTCCAAAGCTGGGGGAAGGCGCAAAAGTCGATAAAATCTATAACGTAGCCAAGCAGGATGCGGTCGATCATATTACCGATACCGCCGCCGACGATGAGGATGAGCGAGGTCATCACCCATTTACTGCTCGGCTTATATTTGACAATGTAAAATATCAGCGCGATTATCATAACGGTTGAAAGCACGAGGAAGACCCAACGGTGATCGTCGAGCATACCGAACGCCGCGCCGTCGTTTTCAACGTAGGTGAATCGGAGCACGCCCGGAATGACGTAAACCGACTCCTTGCCCTGAAGCAGAGCAACGACCAGCCACTTCGATAGCTGATCCGCAAATATTATCAAAACTAAAAGAATAATCCAAAGCATTTTGCTTTCCTTATAAGAACGGGGTCGGCTCAGATTTTAACCGACCCCGTTCTTTTATATTTTTAATGATTAAAGAGTATCGATGATCTGCTTACATCTTGCGCAGATGAAGCCTTCCTCGGTTGCTTCGCCCTCGGTGGAGTAGCACCAGCAGCGGTCGCAGCGCTGACCGTCTGCGTTCTCAACGAGAACGGCGATCTTGCCCTCCTCGGGAACGTATGCGCCCTCGGGAGCGGCAGCGTTTACAACGTGTGCGCCCGAAGTGATGAATACGGTCTTGAGCTCCTCCTCGCTGAACTTCGCGAGAAGCGCGAGGGTAGCCTCGTCGGCGGTGTAAACGGTTACCTTTGCGTCGAGCGACTTACCGATCTTCTTCTCGGCACGCGCGATCTCGAGCGCCTTCATAACGTCGTCACGGAGAGTGAAGAGTTCTTCCCATCTCTCTGCGCCGTCGAATGCAAACTTACCTTCTGCCTTGGGCATCTCGGAGAGATAAACGCTGGTCACGTCGTCGGTCGATGCGTGAGGCATAGCCTGCCAGATCTCCTCTGCGGTGAAGGCGAGGATGGGCGCGATCATCTTAACGAGTGCGGAGATGATATAATAGAGCGCGGTCTGTGCGCTTCTGCGAGCCTTCGAGGTGGGATTCTCAACGTAAACGCGGTCCTTTGTAATGTCGATATAGAGCTTCGACATATCAACGGTGCAGAAGTTGTTGATCGCGTGGTAAACGAGGTGGAAGGAATAGCCGTCATAAGCCTTATTTACCTCGTCGATAAGAGCCTCGAGGCGGGAGAGAGCCCAGCGGTCGATATCGAGCATATCCTCGAGGGCTACGCAGTCGGTATCGGGATTGAAGTCGCCGAGGTTTGCCATAATGATACGCGCGGTGTTACGGATCTTACGGTAGGTCTCGGAGAGCTGCTTGAAGATGTTATCGGATACGCGGACGTCTACCTGATAGTCGCTCGATGCAACCCAGAGGCGGACGAGGTCTGCGCCGTACTTCTTAACGATATCGTCGGGGTTGATTACGTTACCGAGGGACTTGTGCATTGCCTTGCCCTCGCCGTCAACTACCCAACCGTGAGTGAGGACCTGCTTGAAGGGTGCATCGGTCTTGCCCGATCCGATAGCGGTCAGGAGAGATGCCTGGAACCAACCGCGGTACTGGTCTGCGCCCTCAAGATATACGTCTGCGGGCCATTCAACGTCGGATGCGTCGTCGATTACGGAGAAGTGGGTAGAGCCGGAGTCGAACCAACCGTCGAGGGTGTTGGTCTCCTTTGTGAAATGCTTTTTGCCGCAAACGGGGCATACGAAGTCCTCGCCGAGGATCTCGGAAGCCTCGAGGTCAAACCAAGCGTTCGAGCCCTTTTCGGCAAATACCTTTGCTACCTTGTCGATCGACTCGTCGTTGCAGATCGCCTCGCCGCAGTCCTCGCAATAGAATACGGGAATGGGAAGACCCCAATGACGCTGACGGGAGATACACCAGTCTGCGCGCTCGCGGATCATCTGAACCATTCTCTCGCCGCCCCAAGCGGGAAGCCAGGTTACGGGCTCGCAAGCCGCAACTGCGGCATCCTTGAAGCCTGCAACGGAGCAGAACCACTGGGGAGTTGCGCGGAAGATGATGGGATTCTTACATCTCCAGCAGTGAGGATAGGAGTGAACGGTGGTCTCGGATGCGAAGAGTGCGCCCGATTCCTGCATATCCGCAAGGATCGCCTCGTTCGACTTCTCGTAGTACATTCCCGCGTACTTGCCTGCCTCCTCGGTCTGATAACCGCGGTCGTCAACGGGAACGATGATATCAATATTGTATCTCTTACAGGTGTTGTAGTCATCAGCACCGAAGCCGGGAGCGGTGTGAACACAGCCTGTACCGCTGTCCATAGTAACGTAGTCAGCGTTGACAACGATACTGTCGCGGTCGAGGAAGGGATGGCGTGCGGTCATAAATTCGAACTCGCGACCGGGCATAGTGAGAACGGTCTCGTACTCCTCGATGCCGCCCGCAGCCATGGTCTTTGCCGCGAGAGCCTCCGCTACGATGTAGCACTTGCCGTCAGCCGCGCGGAGAACTGCATAGTTCTCGATGGGGTTGAGGGCGATGGCAAGGTTGCCGGGGAGAGTCCAGGTGGTAGTAGTCCAGATGATGAAATAGGTGTTGTCAAGATCAAGTCCTGCGAGCTTGCCCTTGTCATCGTTTACCTTGAACTTAACGAAGATGGAGGTACACTTATCGTCAGCGTACTCGATCTCTGCCTCTGCGAGAGCGGTCTCGTCGTGGGGGCACCAATAAACGGGCTTGAGACCCTTGTAGATATATCCGCGCTTGAACATCTCACCGAAAACGCGAACCTCGCGTGCCTCAAACTCGGGCGCCATAGTGATATAAGGATGCTCCCAATCTGCAACTACGCCGAGGCGCTGGAACTGTGCCGACTGCTTATCAACGAAGTCCTGAGCGAACTTGTGGCAAGCGGAGCGGAACTCCGAGATCGACATCTTCTTGCGGTCGAGCTTATTCTTCTTGATAATAGCGGATTCGATGGGCATACCGTGGTTATCCCAGCCGGGAACGAAGGGAACGCGGTAGCCGCCCATGATCTTGGACTTATTGATGATATCCTTGAGGATCTTGTTGAGCGCGTGACCCATATGGATATTTCCGTTCGAGAAGGGAGGGCCGTCGTGAAGTGCGAACTGAGGCTTGCCCTCTGCATTTTCGAGCAGACGGTTGTAAAGATCCTTTTCCTGCCAATACTTGAGCATTTCGGGCTCGCGCTGAGGCAGATTTGCCCTCATCGCAAAGCTTGTCTGGGGCAGATTAAGTGTGCTTGTGTAGTCCTTGGACATAATGTGTATATCTCCTTAAAATTATGTATTTCTGAAATTGAATGGGTTTATTTTTTGAGTCTTGCGCGGATGGCGTCAAGAGCACTCTTCATATCGTTAAACGAGGTGGGCGCGGGCTTTTCCTCGGGCTTTTCTTCTTCTTCGGGAGCTCCCTCGGTTTCTTCCTCGGCTGATGCCTCGGATGAATACATTTCGGCAAGCTTTGAGGTGAGATCCTCATCGCTGACTTCCTCTGCGGGCTCGATCTGCTCGACCTCAGCGTCAAGACCTGCGGTTTTTATGAGATCTGCGGCGATATCATCGCTCTCACCATCTGCCTCGGATTCCTCGGTCTCCCTGATTTCTTCCTCCTCTTCGATCTCAAGGATCTCTTCGATCTGTTCGATCTCCTCTGTCTCCTCGACAGTTTTTTCCTTCTCTGATTCGCTGTCGATTTCCGAAATGTCGAAAAGAATACTGATTTCAGCATCTTCGGTGCGGTCGGAGGATTCCTCCCCCTCGCGCTCGAATTCAAATTCAACACCAAAAGCCACGTCCTCTGCATTTGCTTCATCTTCATCTTGAAGCTCCTCGAGGACTTCGTTTGCAGCCTCGTTGGCAATAGCGATCAGCTCCTCAACGCTGCTTTCGTCAAGCTCATCGTCGATCTCTGTAAGGCTCATACAATCAAGCTTTGTATCAATAGACACGACGGTGTTTCGAACGTCTCTCGTTATCTCGAGCGCATCGGCGGTAAGTGCGTTTGCCGCAAAAGCTGAGTCCGATGCCTTTTCGGATGCCACGGCAGCACTCTGCGCGGCTGTGCAAGCATCCTCTGCTGCGATCTTTGCGCCGTCGGCGGATTTTTTCGCCTCAATAGCGTACTCCTCCGCTCTCTTTGCCGAGATAACAGCATCGTTGGCAATGCAGAGGGTATCGTTTACTGTGGATTTAATATCATCAAGTCTCTGCTCAAGACAGATTATCATAGCCTCAACGCCGGAAAGATCAACCGAGGAGGGAGCAATTAGAGGCGCCGCGGAAGACTCTTGAAGGCGAGCAAGCTCCGCCTTAAGATCCGCGTTTTCTTTATAAAGTTTGCTTGAAACGGAAAAAAGCTCAGAAAGTGCCGCATCGACGTTCGCGGGATCGTAGCTTTCCCCCGTCAAATGATATTTTTGTTTAAAATTCTCAGGAATTTTCATTGATTTCTCCATTCTGCCGCCCTGAGCGGCTTTTTAAGAATTTACATTGGGATAACAGCAAGAAGCGACTGTATCATCCCAAGCAGTACGGTAGTCAGAAAAAAGGAAACGTCAAACGGAGTTCCCTGAAACAGACCCAACCGCTCAAGTATCTTGCGCACAGGCAAAATAAAGGGCTCCGTAAAATAATACAACAGTATAGAAAATCCATTCTCTTCTCCCATCAAAACGAGCGAGAGAATAGCGCGTATCATCATAGCGATCAAAACGGCGCCCAGCACGAGATCAACAAAGTTGACCGTTAGCACCAAAAATAGTTTCAAGAACAGTTTTACCTTTCGAAATATCAGTAATTATAGCCGTTAAAGCCGTTATATCCGCCAAAGCCGTAGCTATCGGCGGTATTGTTATCCGCGGGAGCATCCGGCTCGAGCTCCTCCTCGGTGATCTCCATTGAATTGGGAGAAAGCATATAAGTGCTCTCGGAAACAGGCTGGATCTGTCCGCCGATCGCATAAACCACTCCGGTCAGGAAGCATACCAGATCGTGGGAGACCTCTTTAGTCGTGTTTTCAAGATGCATAAGCACGGGGTGATTGTTCATAAGGCAATTTGCAATAGTCTGACCGTCAACGAAATTCGAGGGACGGATCAGCTTCATCTGAACGGGCGCGGAATGTGCCGCGGTATAAGTGCTTCTCTGGGGGGCTGCGGGCTTATCGTATACGGGCTTCTCCTCCGACTCGGGAGCAGTAGCAGAGAAATCCTCCTCTGTGCCGTAATATGAGCTATCGTATTCTTCTTCCTTTGCAGGCTTCTGAGGCTTGCCAAAAATATTAAGGGATGCCATTTTTATTCCTCCGTTTTTAAGTTTGTTTATCAAATATTATTTTTATTATTTTTCATTTTCATTACGTCCTCGGTCGTTCTGCCGAAAACGCTCGAGCCAAGGCGAACGACCGTCGCACCCGCCGCGATCGCCGCGCGGTAGCTGTCGCTCATGCCCATCGAAATGATCGGTTCTTGTATATTATGAAGCGTATTCTTCCAAATGTCAATGGATAGATTGTAAGTTTCTTTGAAATAATCGTAATACTCTGCAAAAGACGTAGATTTCGGCGCCATCGTCATAAATCCGCAAAGCTTGATATTGGGATATTTCGATATTTCAAGACAAAATTCGCGAAGCTCCTCGGGGAGAACGCCGCTTTTCGACTCTTCTCTGCCGATATTGACCTCGGCAAGAACCCGCACCGTGAGCCCTCTCTTCTCAGCCTGACGTTGGAGCTCCTCGGCAAGGGGGATAGATTCAAGCGAATGGATGAGCGAAACCTTATCGATTATCCCCTTTACCTTGTTTCTCTGCAGATGTCCGATGAAGTGGATTTCAACTTTATTTTTCATACCCTCGTAATGCTCGATGAGGGTATCGGTTCGGTTTTCGCCGATCGCGGAAAGTCCGCGATGCAGGCAGAGAGCGTCGAGCTCATCCGAGGTCGCATATTTTGCGGCAACGAGAAGCCGCACACCCGATCTTCCGCATTCCTCCTCGGATTTGCGGATACCTTCAAGCGCGGCATCGTAACGCGCAAGAAGCTCAGAATAATCTTTATTTTCACACATATCAGTCAAGTGCCTTTCCGTGGTATAGATCCTTACCCGTCAGAATGACCTCCTCAAGGTCGTTAAGATGATAGAAGTATCTGAGTGTTTGCCCCTTGGGAACGGGAATACCGCCATTGTAATATTCCTTCTTCTCCCAGCCTACCATCTCAGCCATTACGTCAGCATAGTGAATTCCATCAATGATCATACGCTTCTCAAACGCGAGAGAAGTGTATGTCAGGGGCTTACCGGGCTCGGCGTCAGCGTACAAAGCGGCGATACAATACCCGTCCTTTTCATAAAGGACGTCGATCTGTCTAAACAAAACGTATCCTCCGGCAACAACGTAAACGCCGGTCATTCCGTCGTAATATCTGACGGCGGTGACGGGTATACGGTAGCCCTTATAGCTTGCCGCCTCGATGCTGACATTCTGGGTGCGGAGGTATCGGAAATTATCGGGCATCTTTACCGTAGAGAAAACGAGCAGCGACTCCGCACGGTTGTCGTCCTGATCATAGTCATCCAGATCAAGGATCAGCTTTTCAAGCGTCATAGTCAGGCTTTGTGAATCGTTATCGTGGAATAAGATATTGTAATCCTCACCCTCGATAAATTCCGTTGCGGAATCAAGCGGGATCGCCAGATACCATTTTGCACCGTTGACCATCTTACCAACCGCGCGTGAAATATCATCAGGCTCACGTTTGATCAGCTCGGTAAAGCCGCCGACCGTAATATCAGAAAGAAGCGAAGGATCAAAGATACTCTCATAACCGTCTGCTGCGCTAAAGAAATAACCTACCCGATCAGAGCTTACGCTTCCGTTGATCCTGCCGTAAGTTGAAAGAAGCATCTCCTTTTCCGCCTCAAGACTCTTTATCTCAAGGTCAACGGCATCGGATCCCTCGCTGAGAAGCTCGAGTCTGATAAGCGAGGCAAGAAATCCATCCAAAAGGCTCGCGGAGGCAGAATAATCTCCCCTAGCCAGCAGAAGCATTATCTCATCGTATCTTTCGCCGGAATCACGGAGAGCCTCGGGTATACCCTCCTTGATCACACCCGTTCCAAGGCTTGCACGAAGCAGAGAGAGCCTTCGCTCTATCTCAGCGATCCGCTCGCTCGCATCCTCGTTTATCGAAGAATAAACGTTGCATATCTTTTCGTTGATGCCGAGTCTTTCTCCGTCCGAAACCTTATAATCGGGAACGCCCTCTGCGGACGTTAATATTATTGTCTCATCGCGGAATATATATCCGATCCCGCGACGGTATTCACTTTCCTCTACAGGGTACGCAGGAGAGTAGGTGACGTCAGAAGTAAACAGATTGATCAAATGATAGCCGAAATACAAGACGAGACCCACCGAAAGAACTGCTACCGCTATCGTCAGTAACGCAGAAAAAAGATAGATAAAATCGAAGCCGAGCTTCTTTTTCACCGCTTTTTTTTCGCGTTCACTATTAAATTTTTCAATATCCGAACGCATTCCTTGGACGGAAAGCGATTTTTTATCTTTTTTCATCGTTTTTGCGTAATTTATTTTTCAAGCCACTCTGCAATTCGCTTACAGAGCGCATCCGTGGGATCGGGCAAATCGGGACGGAGCTCGACGGTTTCTATATAATTTTTTGCTCCGAACCAGGTGACCTGTCTTTTCGCGTACTGCCTTGTGGCAATACAAAGTCTTTCGCGCGCATCTGCGAGGCTGACCTCACCGCGCACGTAACCGAGCATTTCCTTATATCCGATCGCCTGCGCGGCTGTGGGATTTTTCTCGAAAATACCCATATCAAGGAGCTTTTTCGTTTCCTCGATAAGTCCCGAGGCGATCATTTCGTCCACTCTTGCCTCGATTCTGGCATAGCGCTCCGACATATCGGTGCGGCGGAGCTCAAAGGCGGAAAAGTCGTATTTTGCGGGCGAGGGCTGAGCATCAAGCTCGCTCTTTTTCTTGCCCGTGGTTTCAAATATCTCAAGCGCGCGTATAACGCGGCGGACGTTGTTTTCGTGTATCTTTGCGGCACTTTCGGGATCGACCTCGGAGAGGCGCAGATGAAGCGCGTGCGCTCCGAGTTCTTCAGCCTCACGTTCAAGCCGCTCGCGAACGTCGCTTCTGCCCCCGCATTCGTCGAAGGGTCGCTCAAAAAGCAGCGTGTCAAGGTAAAGTCCCGTACCGCCGCAGATTATCGGGAGTTTTCCGCGCGAGAGAATGTCATTGATCGCGCGTTCGGCATCCTCGGCGTAGTCCGCACAGGAATAGGGGCGCATCGGATCGACGAAATCGACCGTATGATGCGGCACGCGCGCAAGCTCCTCGGGGGTGGGCTTTGCAGTTCCGATATCCATTTCGCGGTAGATCTGCATCGAGTCACAGCAGACTATCTCACCGCCGAGCCGCTCGGCAAGTGCGATGGCGAGTCCGGTTTTACCCGAGGCGGTATGTCCGACAACGGCAACTATCTTCGGCTTCGTCATTTTTCGATCGGCATTTTGGGAGCGCGGGCGAAGTTGTCGGGATAGAGTCTTTCCTTGGCAAAAAGCTTCTTTTTCGGCATCGAAACGAGCTCTGTGGGAACGTACGGGCCGTAGGGCTCCTCAAAATACGCCACACCGTCCGCGATCTGCTCGCCCTTTTCGGCGCAGTCGGGGATGAGGGAGTAATAGGGCTCACCGAAGGTGCAGGCAACGCCGAGCTCAAGCGGCACGCCCTGCCACCACCAGGAAACCACTCCGCTCTCGCCGCGACAGATCTGTCCGAAGAAGCCGCCGACAGTCAAGGTCAGGGATTTAAGAAGTCTGCGGAGCGCGAACTTCCATTCATCGATCTCGTAAAGCGCATCGGGCATTCTGATCGAAATGCGGTTTACGCGCAGTCCCTCGCGCTTTGCCTCGGCGCGGTTCGCATCGTTGATATGAACGTGAGTAACGGGCTTCTGCGCGTACCATACGGGCGCGGGAGTATCATTCAAAAATTCGATAAAGGCGTTCTTATCGCCATAAATCTGCTCGGGAGGCATTTCTTTGCCGTACTTCGAGGGAAGTGCGAAAGGGAATTCCTTTTCAAGCAGAGCAATTATATCACCGTAAAGGTCGGTAAACTTCTTCTCTGCGGAGAACCACACCGAAAGCGTGAGCATCTGCGTGTACTCAGTGATCTGCGGCGGAAGAATCTTATCACCGCCAAAAACGGTGGGCTTGTCGGTCTCCTCTACGGCTCCGTCAAGCGAGCTTGCCGTTTTCAGCGCGAATTTACGGGCATATTCGATCGCGCTCTCGAACTGATAATCCGAAAGGCGTGCGTGGACGAGGTAGCGGATACCGTCCATCGAAAGCAGTATCTCCGCAGGTATCTCATCGAGCGACACCTCTCTGTCCTCGATCAGCTCAAAGGTGCAATCGCTGATCTTCGGCAGACGGAAATCGTCAAGATGCCCCTCGCGGGACCAGATTTTGAAATCTATAAATTTACTCATTTTTACTCAATAAACATCGCATCGCCGAAGGAGAAGAATCTGTACTTCTCGTCCACGGCAGTTTTGTAAACATCAAGCATCTTTTCTCGCTCGTAGAAAGCCGAAACGAGCATTAGAAGCGTCGATTTGGGCAGGTGGAAGTTGGTTATCAGCGCGTCGGTCGCCTTGAAGCGGTAGCCGGGGTAGATGAAAATGCCCGTATCGCCGCTGATGGGATGAACGATGCCCTGATCGTCCGAAACGCTCTCGAGCGTTCTGCAGGACGTCGTGCCGACGCAGATCGTTCGTCCGCCCGCGGCGCGGCGGCTGTTGATAATGTTTGCGCTTTCCTCGCTGACCGAGATATATTCGGTGTGCATAATGTGCTCGCCGATGTTCTCCTCCTTGACGGGACGGAAGGTGCCGAGTCCGACGTGGAGCATTACGGGAACGATCGCAACGCCCTTCGCCTTGATGCGCTCGAGCAGCTCGGGGGTGAAGTGCAATCCCGCGGTCGGCGCGGCGGCAGAGCCCTCGCGCTTTGCATATACTGTCTGGTAGCGGGACTTATCCTGAAGCTTCTCGGTGATGTAGGGAGGCAGCGGCATAACGCCGACCTCGGAGAGCATATCGTAGACGTTTGCGAAGCAATTTTTGTCGTATTCAAGTCTGACAAGTCGGTTACCCTCTTCGACGATATCCTCAACAGTTGCAACGAGAGTTCCGCCCCCGAAGACCATCTTCATTCCGATTCGCGCGCGCTTTCCGGGCTTTACGAGAGTTTCCCAGAGATCGTCGCCGCGCTGACGGAGGAGGAGAAGCTCGACCATCGCCTCTTCTCTGCCCTCGGCGTGACCGTAAAGACGTGCGGGAATTACCTTTGAATCGTTTACGACAAGCGTGTCGCCCTCGCGCAGATGATCGATTATATCGCGGAAATATTTATGCGAAAGCGAGCCGCTTTCACGGTCAACGCAGAGCAGGCGCGAGGAATCGCGTGGCTCGGCGGGGTGCTGTGCGATCTGCTCCTCGGGGAGAAAATAGTCGAAATCCGACGTTGAAAGATCGGTTTCGGGTTTTGCATTTATAATAATATCACTCATTTTTAAATCTCTCAATAAACATAATTAGCCATTATATATATTATATAATAAAACCGAAAAAAATGCAATATTTAAGCACTATTTATTTTGAGAAAGGAGAAAAATTTTGAGTAAATTTTCTTTGTTTTTCGGCGCGGCGACGGCACTCGTCACGCCATTTGAGCAAAACGGAGCACTTGACCTTGATTCTTACCGCAAGCTCTTGCGTTTTCAGCTTGACGCGGGAATCGACGCGCTCCTCGTCTGCGGCACAACAGGAGAAGCGCCAACGCTCTCCGATGAAGAATCAACGGCGCTGCTATGTGAAGCGGTAAAAACTGCACAAAAAAGCGTTCCCGTCATTATGGGCATCGGCTCAAACTGCACCGAGCACGCGGTGAAAAAAGCGAAATCAGCCGAGGGAAACGGCGCCGACGCCCTGCTTGCCGTCACGCCCTATTACAACAAATGCACACCCGAAGGACTCGTCCGACACTACCGCGAGATAGCCTCCGCGACCTCCTTGCCCATCATCGTTTACACCGTCCCCTCGCGCACGGGAATGACCGTCCCGCCCTCGGTCTGGGGTGAACTTTTCGCCATTCCAAACATAATCGGCATCAAGGATGCGACCGGTGACATCGCCTACGGAGCGCAATTTTTGTCTTATTTCGGAAGTGAAATATGCCTATGGTCGGGCAACGATAACGCCACGCTTCCTCTGCTTTCGCTCGGCTCGGACGGCGTAATTTCGGTGCTTTCAAACGTAAAACCGAAGGAAACCTCGACTCTCTGCCACGCATTTGCCGAAGGAAAAATTCACGAAGCGCAAGCCCTCCACACCTCCCTTTTACCCCTTGCAGACGCACTTTTCTGCGAGGTAAATCCCATACCCGTTAAAGCCGCGCTGTCGCTGTTGGGGATCTGCAAGCCGTATTGCAGACTGCCGCTTACTACGGCAAGCGAGAGGACCTTTAATAGGTTGATCTCGCTTCGCTCGAGTGATAATCCGCCTTCGGCGGAATGATAATCTGCTTCGCAGAGTGATAATTTGCCTTTGGCAAAATGAAAGGTAACAAAAAATCGGGGAAATCCCCGATTTTTTGTTTCATATTTAATTTACTGTCCCTTGAACTTTGCGTACTCGGCGGCGATGAACTGCTCCATAAAGGGCAGCACCATCTTCATACCGTCGAGATTGAGGTGGCTTACGTCGGTATCCTTTATACAGTATTTTGCACGGAAGCTTGCATCGTTCATATTAACTCCGACAAGATTCGGATCTGCCGCATAGAGACAGACGATTCTCTTGTCATTACGGTGCTCCGCGAGACTGCGCATTGCATTTGCATAATCAACGTTCGAAAGTCCTGTTTCGGCAACCTTGCCTGTGTGGTTCCAGGGTGTTATCAGGATGATAAGCGCATTCGGATAGGTCTTAAGCATTCCGTCGAGCATAATATTGATGCATCCCATAAAGGTCTTGGAGTCGCGTGAATCAAGATCTCCGATCGGAACCTTATTCGAGCGGTCGTTTCGTCCGCCTTCGAGAAGAATAATATCCGCATCGCCCTTCTCCATTCTGGAATACCGAAGGACCATAGGATTCTTGTCAGTCACGTAATCCGACATTGTGCTTCCGCCGATGCCGTAATTGACGTAATGCATTCCGTACTTCTCGCCGAGCATATTTACCCAAGTCGCTTCCTTACCGAGCGAGGAACCTCCGAAGTAGCTGTCGCCCATTGCGTACATAGTAATGCCCATAAGGAGCTTATTGAAATCTTCCTGCGTTTTGAGAACGGAATACTCGTTCAAAACCATAAGATCGGTAGCATTCGCGCTTTCATTGATGAACTTAACGAATTCCTGAACCGCAAGACCTGTCAGATAATCGGTCGTACCGATCAGAACGAGCTTATTGCCGCTGACGCAGACCTTGTACTCACCGGGTTGGAGAGTGGCAAGAACTTCCATACTCTCCTTGCGGTTGGTTTCACCGATAAGTATCTCGGGCGCTTCGGAAATGTACGCCTCGCCCTTGGGATGCCCCTTTACCCAGTCATCCTGAGGCTTGATGGAAACGCCGTACTTTGATTCGATCGCCTTGCGAAGATCGGTCATAGCGTCGGTGATATAGTTCTGACATTGCTCGGGGCGAACGATAACGTAATCAGTGGTGCCCTGAGTTACGAGCAGAAGTCCCGAGGGGGCGGGTGCGGTGGTTTCCTCTACGGTTGTTTCCGCGAGGGAGGCAGTTGTTTCATCTGCGGTGCCTTCATTACACGCCATAAGCGTCGGCAGGAGCATACACAGAGCTAAAATCAATGCTGTGATCTTTTTCATAATCTTTATTCCTTTCATTTATTTTCATCAAGACGTTTCTTGATAGCTTTCATATCGTTCAGCATATCCTCCTTGCGGCGCGGATCTCGAAGGAGTGCGGCGGGGTGGAAGACGGCGGTCATAGCAAAATCGCCCTTCTCTACCCAAGTTCCGTGCTCTTGCGTGATCTTATAGTCGGGCTTGATAAGCCTCATCGCCGCGATTCTGCCGAGGCAGACGATGACTTTGGGGCGCACCAGACGCACCTGTTCGCGGAGAAAATCTATGCAAGCGTCCTCCTCTGCGGGGAGGGGATCGCGATTCTTGGGCGGACGGCATTTGAGAATGTTCGCGATATAAACGTCCTCGCGCTTGATGTCAACGGCGTAAAGAAAGCGGTCGAGGAGCTGACCCGCTCTGCCGACAAAGGGAGTTCCCGAAAGGTCCTCCTGCTCGCCCGGTGCCTCACCGACGAACATCAAGTCGGCGTTTCTGTTGCCCGTACCGAAAACGCAATTCGTTCTTGTTTCGCAAAGCGGGCACTTACTGCACTCGCGGCACTTCGCCTCAAGCGCCCCCCATCTTGCATCTATATTATCCATAAATTTGACCTCCAATTGATATATAATAATTATATCAATCAGAGGCGCGGTTGTCAAGTATTTTATTTAATTTACGGAGCGCGGAAATTAATTAATATAATTAACATTCAGCACACGGAACAAAAGACCGCGCTCCCTTCCCCCTCCCGCTTGCGGGAGGGGTTGGGGTGGGCAGTCAGCGCCGCGCAAAATTTAGCCGCCCAAAAGAGATTAAGGGCGGATTTTTACCTTAATTATTCATTAGCGAAGCGACTTCATTATTCATCAAGATTCCAAGGAATGACTTAACAACCACTTCCCTACAATCGGGAAGTGGTTGTTAAACCCAAAATCACGAAGCAGAGCTTCGTGATTTTGAAGCGCGGTGGCGAGACCTGAAGGTCTCGCATTAGTTCGAGACTCCGTCTCGAGCTCTGCTTAAGAAACTTTTTGAAAAAAGTTTCTTAAGGATCTTCAAAAACTTTTGTGGCTTTTATGCGAATGCGGCGAGCCGTTCGACGGCGTTTTCCGTGAATATCGCTCGGGCGTGCTCTTTTATGTATCCTTTGATCTTTTCGCAATCGCGACGGTAGCCGAATTCGTTTATCACCGCCGCTTCAAGTGGCAATCTATCGTCACGGTCGAATTCGGGTAGGATCAGGGCAAACGATCCCTCGGGGAGGGCGTAGGCTTCGCTTTTCTTACCGAGTCCGCGTGTGTGGAGAACGCGGCACAGCGATATCATTGCCCCAAGACAGTCAAATATGCAGACCGATGCGTCGGTCGCTCCGTCCGAGCCCGTGAGGGCTACGCGCGTTACGAACATCTCGCAGCCTCCCCCGCGCGAGGGAAAGACCTGAACGAGCAGCCGTCCGCTTTCTATATCGAACCCACAATCGTCGTGCGCTCTCTCAAGCACGGGCTTGAATCCCTGCCGCAGAGCGCTCCCGCCGTCGCATTCGATATTGTATTTTTTCATATCTTCGGCGCTCAGCATTATCTTGAGCTTCGAATTGCTTATTAAAATAAGTTCCATATTAACCTCGCAAAAATTCGTTACACTATAATTATAATCTATTTTGCGACGAAATGTAACCCCTAAAATGGTGGGAAAGAGGTAAGAAAAAGGAAGAAAGGAGATAAAATTTCAAAAGCTCTTGACAAATATCTCCGCTATACGATAAAAAACAAATAATTTTGGGACAGTTAAAATGAAAAAGCCAATCAGACTTATCGCGCTTATACTCTCCATCCTCACTCTGCTTCCCGCGACCTGTTCCTACAACGGCTATTGTGCGGATATGGATAATCATCTGCCCTATCAATGCCTTGGTGGCCCGAGAGTCTGCTTGACGATCCCGTCTACCTCGTCAGAAACCACAAATGGACTCTCGATGCCCTCAATTGAGATGACCAAGAGCGTTTACCTTTGAATTTTCGAGCATTCAGAAGTGATCCCGCTGTATTTAATCAATTATAACTAACGCTACCGTCGCGGCAGTATACGGTATACGGCGCGAGGGCTTTCATTGCATCGCGGTTTGCGACCTTGAGCCATGACTCAAAATCTCCCGTATAATAAATTCCGGCGGAGGTGTTGACCATCATATCAACGCCGACGCTTACCGTACTCGGGCAGATCTGCACTCCGCGCAGAGACGTGCAATCCGCAAACGCGCGGTTGCCGACCTCTACAAGAGTATCGGACAAAATAACGTTTTCAAGCTTGGTGCATCCCTCAAATGCGGATGCGCCGAGCTTTTTTAATCCCGTGGGGAGGCTCAGTTCGCCCGAAAGAGCACTGCCGTAAAATGCGCGGTCGCCTATCCGCTCGACCTTCGTGCCGCTGAAATATATAGATTGAAGCGAATGGCAATTCATAAATGCGCCCTCTCCGATGCTTCTGACCTCGGAGAAGAAGCGGATAGAGTCCGCGCCGCGGGAATATGCAAAGGCGTAGTCGCCGATCTCCGCGACGCTTCTGCCAAGCCTTTCCATAGCGCTCAGGTCGCATCCGTAGAACGCATAATCACCGATCACAAGCTCCCCGGACGATGCATACGGTCGGCTGTGGTTCATACCCATGACCACGGTGTTATAGTCATGCAAGCGGTAAATACAGTTGTTTGCAACGCGTATATTCTTACCGCTGCCGTAGTTCTCCTCGATTAAAATAGTCGAAAGCTTTTCAAGCGAGCCGAAAAGTCCGTACGCGACAACTGCGGTATCGGGGTGCAGGGGGAGGGTCGTGATCTCGCGGTCGGGTACTTCGTAAAGAAGAAAATAGTCGCTGTCCCCGCCGGAAAGGTATTTTCCTCCTTTATAGATTTCATATTTGAGAGCAAGGCAATCGAGGAACGCTGACGCGGAAACGTGTTGAATAACGGCGGGCAGAGAAATATCCCGCAGAGACTTACAGCCGAAAAACGCCATTTCCTTGATATGATTTACCGCCGCACCGATGCTGATCTGCTCAAGCGTGGTACAAGCCGCAAAGGTATTGCTCTCAATGACCTTGACTCCGTTTCCCGTGGACGCCTGTCGAAGCGCGGTGCATCCCTCAAACGCAGAGGCACCGATCTCCTTGACCGAGTCGGGGATCTCTATCTTCGAGAGCTTGGAGCAGGACGCGAAAGCCGACTCGCCGATGTAGGATACGCTGTTTCCGAACTCGAAGCTCTCGAGGGCGGTACAGCCGCGGAAGGCGTAGTCGCCGATGGTGCGCATCCTTGAGGAAAGATAGATTTGTGTCACCTTGTTGCATTTTTCAAACGCGCCGTCCGCGATCACTACCGTCGCGTTAGAGATATTAATTCTATCCGTTTGGTTTTTAAATCCGACCGCTACGCGAAATTGATTTTTCGTGTTTCCAAGGTACAGAACGTTAAGATTTTCCACGTAAGCAAGCGAAGTGCATCCTTCAAAAGCCTTATAGCCGACGTGCAGTATGCTGTCGGGGATCGAAATGTAGCGTAGCTTTTTCATCCCCGCAAAGGCGTAATCCGCGATCTCGGTAACGTAGAGATCGTTATACTTATTCGGAATGGTAAGCGATTCGATGTTTTTATCGCGGCATCCCGCGGCAATATAGTGCGTGCCGTCATCCGAAAGACGGAGGATTAGCCCCTCCTCGGGCGTTTCGGTGATTACGGGAGGAGCGGTCTCGATCGCCTGTGTCACCTCGGGCAGATCGAATATCGGCGGCAATATAACGGGATCTCTTTCGGGCAGATCCCAATCGTAATTCGGATCGAAGCAGGAGGAGAGCGGCAATATTATGAAAAATGCGAGCAGAATCGAAGTCAAGCGTAAATATCTTTTCATTGTCAGTTCTCCTTTTCTTAATAGTGATATTTCACCAATTTTAGTATATCATATCTTTACGTAATTGTCAATATTTTTCCTTATCTTAAAAAAGCTCAATAACTATTGACAAAAGAAAAATATAATGCTATAATATATTATCAAATAAAATATATGGAGGAATTTATCCAAAATGAAACGCATTCTTGCTATCATGCTCTGCCTTATCATGGCAGTATCCGCAGTTGCTTGCAACAAGACTGAAGCTCCCGCTCCCGAGACCACCAAGGCTCCCGAGCAGACTCAGGCTCCCGCTACCGATGCTCCCGCTACCGAGGCTCCCGTAGAGACCACTGAGGCTCCCGTAGAGACCACCGAAGCTCCCGCTCCCGAGACCACCGAGGCGGTTGTTGCTACCCCCATCGAGTTCGCAGATCTCTCCGCAGCTCAGCAGGCAGCTCTCAAGGCTGTAATGCCCATCGCTCTTCCCGACCTCTCCCAGTACGAGATCGTAACCCGTCTTATGTCCTTCGACCGCGGCGCTGACGATTACGTTATCCAGGGTAACTCCCAGGGCAGCGTTAAGTTCGTAGGCGAGACCGAGGGCGCTATTTTCGGTCAGGCTACCAAGGTTAACGCTATCGATGACGGCGGCACAAAGCGTACCGAGTTCACCGTAGTTCCCCTTGAGGACGTTGTTATCAACGACGCTAAGGGCGTTATGTTCTACGTTGACTTCTCCAACGTTCAGGTTGATCCCGAGAAGCCCATGTGCGCATCCGTAACCATCAACGACAACGCTTACCGTGCAAAGGGTCCCAACGGCGGTAACGGCGACAAGACCGGTATCGGTTACTACTACATGGCAGGTCAGTGGGTTGAGACCGGAAACGTAAACGCTTGCCGTATGGAGATCCCCGCAAACTTCGCAGGTTGGATCTACATCCCCGCTACCACCTTCTATGATGGAACCAACAAGGTTGGCCTTGGCGAGACCTTCGGCGATATCTTCGTAATGAACATGCGTTGCTACACCGACGGTTACGTATACTCTGCAGATAACTACATTATCTTCGACGAGATCGTATTCGTTAAGTAATAACATAACAGAAAAGACCGCTTCGGCGGTCTTTTTGTTTAGGCAAGAGGTAATAGTGAAAGGTGAAGAAGTAAGGTGAATTTCCGAGCCTACGGCTCGATAATTTTCGATTTATATGTGCCAAGGAATGACTTAACAACCACTTCCCTACAATCGGGAAGTAGTTGTTAAGTCCAAAATCCCGAAGCGGAGCTTCGTGATTTTGATGCGCGGGGGCGAGACCTGAAGGTCTCGCATTAGTCCGAGGCTCTGTGCAGATCCGGTGTTTTTCCGAAGGGAAATGGAGGCGTGAGCCGACAAAGCGGATTTGCAGCTTGCCGAAGGCAAGTGTTCGGGCTCTGCTTAAGAAACTTTTCGAGAAAAGTTTCTTAAGAATCTTCAAAAGCTTTTCGTTTTTAGGTGTGGGTAAGGAATTATGCTACTTTTTCCCCTTTAATTATTGACTTTTTTCCTTATATATGATATAATTTCTTATTATAATAACAAAAAACAAACGGAGAAGTAAAATTATGCTCGATTTAAAGTTTGTCAGAGAAAATCCCGAAATAGTTAAGCAGAATATGCGCAACAAGTTCCAGGACCACAAGCTCGGTCTTGTTGACGAGGTCATCGCTCTCGACGCGGAAAACCGCCGCATCATCAGCGAGGCTAACGACCTCCGCGCTGAAAAGAACCGTCTCTCCAAGCAGATCGGTATGCTTATGGCGCAGAAGAAGATCGAAGAGGCTAACGAAACCAAGCAAAAGGTTGCAGACAGCGCAAAGCGTCTTGCAGAGCTTGAAGCTCTCGAGCCCGAATATGAGGAAAAGATCAAGAAGATCATGATGACCATCCCCAACATCATCGATCCCAGCGTTCCGATCGGTAAGGACGACAGCGAAAACGTCGAGGTTCAGCGCTACGGCGAGCCCGTAACACCCGACTTTGAGGTTCCCTACCACGCCGACATCTTCGAGTCCTTCGACGGCATCGACCTTGACGCCGCACGCCGTGTTGCGGGCAACGGCTTCTACTACCTTATGGGCGATATCGCACGCCTCCATTCCGCAGTTATCTCCTACGCGCGCGACTTTATGATCGACCGCGGATTCACCTACTGCATTCCTCCCTTTATGATCCGCTCCGACGTCGTTACCGGCGTTATGTCCTTTGCGGAAATGGATGCGATGATGTACAAGATCGAGGGCGAGGACCTCTACCTCATCGGTACCTCCGAGCACTCTATGATCGGTAAGTTCATCGACACCATTAACCCCGAGGAATCACTCCCTTACACTCTCACCAGCTACTCCCCCTGCTTCCGTAAGGAAAAGGGTGCACACGGCATCGAGGAGAGAGGCGTTTACCGTATCCACCAGTTTGAAAAGCAGGAAATGATCGTTGTCTGCCGTCCCGAGGAGAGCCCGATGTGGTTTGACAAGCTCTGGCAGAACACCGTTGATCTCTTCCGCTCGCTTGATATTCCCGTTCGTACCCTCGAGTGCTGCTCGGGCGACCTCGCTGACCTCAAGGTCAAGTCGATCGACGTCGAGGCTTGGTCCCCCAGACAGCAGAAGTATTTCGAGGTCGGCTCTTGCTCCAACCTCGGCGACGCTCAGGCACGCCGACTCAAGATCCGCGTAAATTCGAAGGAAAAGGGCAAGTACTTTGCTCACACCCTCAACAACACCGTTGTAGCACCTCCCAGAATGCTCATCGCCTTCTGCGAGAACAACCTCTGCGCCGACGGCTCGATCAACATCCCCGTAGCGCTCCGTCCCTACATGGGCGGCAAGGAAAAGATCGTGCCTAAGAAATAAGTTGCTGGTTACTAGTTGCTAGTTGCTAGAAAAAAGGAAGCTTTTCGCCTTGGCGAAAAGCTTCTTTTTTATTTAAAACAAGTGCGCGTTTATTTTATGCAGTACAGACTTCGGTCTCCTCATCCGTCAGCCCCAAGGGCTGCCACCTTCCCCGCTGGGGAAGGCTTATATAGCAACTGCGAACATTAGCTATATTGATATAGTTTTATGAGAATGTTTGAAAATCAAATCTTTAGGATTCTCACTTGTTTCAATTTTATAACACCGTTTCTATAAAAGATGCGCAATTTATGTTCAACATTGGTTTTCTATGTCAAAATTATCTCACGATGTTTAGAAATAATAAGCGGAACTCTCAATAAGCCTTCCCCAGCGGGGAAGGTGGCAGCCGAAGGCTGACGGATGAGGAGACCGAAGTCTGTACTGCATAAAAGACAAGCGCAAAAATAATTTTAGTATTTATAGTATACATACGTTTAAAAAGAAGCTTTTCGCCCTTGGCGAAAAGCTTCTTTTTGTTGCAATTCTTTTATTTTTCCTTGAATACAAACGTTACATTGACGTTTTCGGTTACGTTTTGCAGGCGGAGCTCCTGCTTTGCGGGGTCGTAGGCGTCGGTAAGCGTAACGTCGCCCATTTGTACCGTGACCGACTCTATCTCACAGCCGTCGGGGATGAAGTTCTCGCGGAGGAAGTCCGCATCGAGGACGGTATCGGTTCCCGCTTCGACGTGTAAGCCGCGATGTTTATACTTATTCGCCTTAATTCCTTCGCCGTCGAAGTTTATGATGCAGTATTCAACGACGTTGATATACACCTCAATATTGTGTTCCAATTCGCCCCAAGAAGCTCCAAATCCTACTCCCGTCCCAAGCTCGTTTCCATCGGATCTCATAACCGACCTACCGTCTTGATAAACAATATACTTGGTTATCGTATACTGCCCTCCTGCCGCGACGTTTATCTGAATCCGGCAGGGACCACCGTACTTGATCGTAACGCTCTCAAGCGATTGCGCTATATATTCGGGATTGTTGCAGGTGTATGTCACGGTGACGTATTCGGGCGGCGGAGCTGTCGTTTCCTCTTCCGTTTCGGGCGGCGCTTCGGTCTCGGGCTCGGTCTTGGCGTATTCATTCGTCAGATCGAACCAATCGTCGGGATCGAAAGGCCGGGTTGCGAGCGCCTCGGGGTATATCGGGCGCACGCCCTCGGACGTGAGCACGACTGCGTTGATGCTCTTTATCCAGAAAAAGCTGTAATACTTTGTCTTTGGCTCAAGCCGCTCGATGCCGTTTGCCTTGAGCGCGTCGACCGCCTCGCGCGGACCGATCGGCTTTTCCGCCGTCAGTATGACTCCCATTCGCCGCGCTGTCTGCATATCGGCAGAGATATTTGCTTTTTTGATGATACTCGAGAACGTCGGAATCAGCACAGCCGCGAGTATCGCGACCACCGCTATGACGATCACGAGCTCTACTATAGTAAAACCTTTATTATTTTTCATGGAACAACTCCATCGAGCTTACCTTTTCACCGTAAAAGCTCGTGACCTCCACTTTGATCGGCTCAGGCTTCTCTTCATTTTTAGGTAAAGCGGGGTTGCTTTGGTAGATCATGACGTAATCGCCGTCAAATACCATATATAGCCTTTCGTTATTTAGCCTTTCGTTACCCAAAGACAGAGAAAGAAAGTCCGCGTCGACAGAATTAACCTTCGGAATCGTATAACGTCCCTCAATGACAGTTACGGATTCCATATACTTCTCTGTATATACCACGCGCCAATTCCATCTGTCGAATTCAAAGGTGATCTCCCTACCGTCAGCAGCCTTTCCGCTCAAGGTTACTTTTCCGTCGGGGTGGAGAGCTTCAAGCTGCTCGGTCGGGTAGAGCTTTTCTTTGCTCTCCTCGTCCGCAGAGATATAATAAATCGAAATCTGAGGCTTGCTCAACTTCGGCTCGTACTGCTCGGTCATCCGCACAAGCGGATATTTGTCCTCTGCGGCTACAAGCTCCTTATTCGTCATTGATTGCTTGATCGTATTATTCAGCACGGTTTCGTATTTTTCCGCATCGGAGATATTGCCGCCGTCAAGCAGGATGCCATAAAGGCGAGGGTAATCGTTTTCGTTCAATGGGCTGAGCAGGCAATAGCTGTCGCTTCCCGTATCGTGGATGCGCAATCTCTCGAAGATAATCGTTTGGATGTCCTCTATCATCTTGCGGTAGGTCGCAAGGGCATCGGCATAGCTGCTCTTATCCGAATAATCGCCGTGGTAGGGGATCAAGTCGATATATTCGTAGGTATAAACCTCGCATCTGCGATATCGGTTATTACCCAGCTTCATATCGTAGTCGAGCGCGCTCGTCGGAACTTTATCGTGCGTGTGACATATAAAATCGGTAATGATTATCTTGTCATACTCAAAATACATTCTGATCGAATCGTTGATAAGAAAAAGGATCTCCTCGTAGGTCAGCATACGACGTTCGCCATTTTTGCGAAGTGTCAGCGACTCCTCGATCTGCTCCTCGGTGAAAAGACGAAAGATGCGCTCTCCTCGCTCTCCCGTCTCTTCACGTCCGTAAGCGCCGAATTTCTTCTGCAATTCGGATTGAGCCGAGGGCGTTTCCTCGATAACACTCGGAAGGGTCATTTCGTCGGGGTCATACCC
The DNA here is from genome assembly GCA_017387685.1 of Clostridia bacterium. GTDB lineage: Bacteria > Bacillota > Clostridia > Oscillospirales > CAG-272 > CAG-390. The sequence goes on along the minus strand of JAFOEU010000010.1, from coordinate 42,338 downwards.
CCGAGTTTCATCGGTTACGTCGCCAATAAGGTAAACACAGCCGCAAAGGGCAAGCGCCGCCGCGAGTACAAGCGACGCGGCAATAATTATGATTTTAGAATTTTTCATTGTTGCACTCTCCTTTCTGTGCCCTTATTATACATCGGCTCCATCATCAAGTTATATTCAAGATGTCATCAAGTTGTAAAATCGAGAAATATTTTCGTTCCTTTGTCTTTTTCGGATTCAAAGCGCAGATTTGCGCCGTGCGCCTCGACGATATTTCTGCAAAGCGCAAGTCCGAGCCCTACGCCTCCCTCAGAGCGTGAGCGCGATTTGTCGGTGCGGTAGAAGGGCTCGGTGACGTGAGCGAGCTCGTCCGCGCTCATCCCCTTGCCGTTGTCCTCGACCGAAGCTCTGCTCGCCGAGCATTTCATAACAACGCGCCCGCCCGCCGCGCAAGCCTTTAATGCGTTATCTGCAAGGTTGTCAAAAAGCATAGAAAGCAACAGCGCGTTGCCCCTGACAGTCGCCTCTTCGGTCTCGCAAACGAGCTCGACAGCCCGTTCCCTCGCCTTTGCAGAAAGTCTTTCGACAGTACCGCGCAGAACCTCGTCAAGCTCGACCTCGCTCATTTCGGGCGGATTTTCGCGGATATAGGCGGTGTCGAGCAGAATTTCGGACATTTTCGTCAGCCTTTCAGCCTCGGAGATGATATACCGCGCCGCGGCAAATCTTTCCTCCTCGCTCACAGCCACGCGCTCAAGATAGTCCGCGTATCCGCGAATGACGGTCAACGGCGTGCGCAGCTCGTGCGCCATATTGTCAACGAGCATCTGCTTATGCTCGGCATTTTCCTCGAGCGCGGACAGCTGCGCCTTGATCGTTCCGATCATAGAGTTGAAGCTGTGCGCGAGGAGTGCAAATTCGTCCCGTCCGCTCTCGTCGGCCGTTATCGAGAGATCGCCCTCCTCGATACTCTCGGTGGTCCTCTGCAAGTCCTCAAGCGGACGCGAAAGCTTTCGCAGAACGAAATACAGCAGAACCGCGAGGAGCGCCGAGATCACGATCGAGGTGAGAACATACGTCAGCGTCAGCGCGCGGAATTCACTATCAAGGCTCTCGACGTTCTTCGCGAATGTCAGCTTATACCCGCCCGCCTCGGAACAGATAACGATATAGCGCACACCGTCGATATTTTTATGAAATATCGTTCCCCTTGCGGCATCAATCGAGGCGGGGAGATTCGAAAATATCGTTTCCGCCTCATTCTTAAAAGCAAGAAAAACGCCCCTTTGAGCGTAAAAATTGCCGTATGAGTTCATCAGAAGCATCGGACTCTGCTCCGCGCCCGCCGCAAGCATATCCTCGAGGTCGCGCTCGAAGGATCGCGCGATATAATACTCCTCCGCGCCCGCGGTCTCCTCAGCAGACCGCACGCTCTTTGAATGCGTAAAGAGCGTCAGCGAGATTATTCCCGCATTAAGGCAGACGAGGAATAAGATCAGCGTCAATATATAGGTTTTCTGCCAGAATCTTATCTTCATATCTCAAGCCTGTATCCCATTTTGTAGACCGTTTTGAGGCGGTCGGTGATGCCGAGCTTCCCGCGGAGCTTTTGAACGTGAACGTCAACCGTCCGCGTGTCACCGTCATAATCGAAATTCCAGACGAGCTCGATCAGCTTTTCGCGCGAAAGCGCAAGATTACGGTTCGTGATGAACGCCGAAAGAAGATCAAACTCCTTCGGCTTAAGGCTCACCTCGGAGCCGTCCTTATAAACGCGCCGCGTGTCGAATTCAACGCGTATGCCATCGAATTCAAAAGCCTCCCTCTCGCCCTTCGTCCTGCGCAGAACGGCGCGCACGCGCTCGACGAGCTCAAGTATCTCAAAGGGCTTGACTATATAATCGTCCGCACCGAGCTTGAGTCCGCGGAGTCTGTCCTCTACAGAAACGCGTGCCGTAACGAATATGACGGGCGTTTTTATCTGTCCGATTATTTCAAATCCCGAAAGCTCGGGGAGCATCACGTCGAGGATAAGGAGATCATACTCTCCCGAAAGCGCCCGTTCGAGTGCCGCCGCACCGTCGAACACCTGCTCGCATTTATGCCCGACGAGCGTAAGATTGAGCTTTATGAGATCGTTTATTGCCCGCTCGTCCTCGGCTATAAGTATATTTGCCATACTGCTACACCTCTCCTATTTTATCATATATTATAGCAAAAAGATGTTATCAAGTTGTAATCAAAAAGCCGCCCGAGGGCGGCTTTTGAATATGTCAATTATTGATCGAATCCTTAAGAGCCTTGCTAGCCTTGAATGCGGGAGACTTGGATGCCTCTACCTCAACGGACTCGCCTGTGCGGGGATTCTTGGCAACTCTTGCGGGACGCTCGCGTACCTCAAATGTACCGAAACCGGTTACCTGAACCTTTTCGCCCGCCTTCATATTTTCAATGATGGATGCCCAAAGCGCATCGTAAACAGCCTCTGTATCCTTCTTGCTGACGCCCGCCTTCTCTGCGATAACGCCGATAAACTCTTTCTTGGTCATAATATATATTCCTCCAAATAATTGTGTCGACTAAAATTCAATATACACGTCGATAGTATATGCATTATATCACATATTTACTCATTTGTCAATAAAATATGTGCAAAAAATGTCAAAATATTTGAATTTTATTAGCACAATCGTCATTTTTTACGAAATATTATCCGATCATTTGTGCAAATCGTACAGCTTTTTCGTAAACGAGCTTATAGTAGGTTTCGGGGGTGAGATCCTTATATATATCGTGCGTATTTCTGCCGGGCTTGGATGCGAGAGTGAGCTCAAAGGTCAGCTCGCCAGCATAATTTATTCTTGCGAGGCGGTCTGCGATGCCCTGCCAATCGGCGATGCCGTCGAAGGGGAGAAGATGAGCGTCATCAAGCCAAGTAACCTCGCTTGGATCAGTCTGACCGAGGTTGTCGTTGAGATGGGTGCAGATGAGCTTGTCGCCGAAGAGCGCGGGAACGTCCATTGAGCCGTTGTAGCACATTTCGTGACCCGTGTCCCAACAGTAACCGATCGCGGGCGAAGAGCCGAGCTCCGCGATGATCTTTTCGAGGTATTCGATACCCTCAACATTCTCAAACGCGACCTTGATGCCAAGCTTTTCAGCCTCGCGGACGAGTCTGCCGTAGCGCTCGATGCCGAGGTCGGTGGGGTTGTGGCGGTCCATACCGATGATGGGGTGAACTACAACGATCGGCGCGCCCGCCTCGGCACTCTCGCGAAGGCAGTCGATCAGAGTGTCGATGACCTTATCACCCGCAGGTCCCCATTCCCAAGGCTTGTGGGCATCGGTGAAGGGCGCGTGGACGGATTGGAAGTAAAGTCCGCGGTCGCTGATCTTTTTGGCTACTTCCTTCATATTGCCAACGTGCCAGCCGGTGAAAATACCGTCAAAGCCCGCCTCGACCATACTGTCAAGCGTCTGCTCCAGGGTGACGTCCTTGAAGCCGGGATTGCCATTTATGCAAATTTTTCTTTTCATTGTATAATTCCTCGCTTTCGGGAGATAATAGTTATAGGACAATTATACCACTAATTGCACAAAAAATAAAGTCTTTTTGCAAACTTTATCGGACAAAAAGCGAATTTTTCAAAAAATGCTTTTTTTGCGCAAAAACTTTCAAAAAAGTCTTGACATTTCATCCGTTTTCTGCTATAATATATACCGCACCGAAGAGTGCAACTAAATATGCAGCGTAGCGGCGTCGCCAAGCGGTAAGGCAACGGACTCTGACTCCGTCATTTCCTAGGTTCGAATCCTTGCGCCGCTGCCAAAAAAATAACGGATGACTAAAGTCATCCGTTATTTTTTGGGCAGCGGCGCAAGTTGATTCAAATTTTGTCGCGAAAAGCTCCGCTTTTCGCGACTAGGTTCGCATTCCCCGCCCGGAGATCGACAAGCTTGCTTGTCAGGCGAAGGGCGAGGGAATCTTCGCCGAAGGCGAATACCCTTGCGCTTATCCGATCAACGATAAAAACCTCCGCCGGACTAAAATCCTACGGAGGTTTTATAATTATCAGCCAAGCAGCTTTTCGAGTTTCTCGTTAAGCTCGCCAACCTTTCTGGCGGTTATCTTTGCTTTCTGAGTGAAAAGCGAGGTTACGTTGGGATAGTGATTTTTGATCGCATCTCTGAAGGTCTTGTGGGGGGCTTCGATTGCGTTGCAGTTCAGGATGCCCGCCTCGATCCATACGTTCTGGGTAATCTCATCAAGCATACGAACCGACTGAGGGTCGTTTACGTATCTGCCCTTGAGTGCCTGCTCGTAGTAAGCGGGAGTGATGGTCTTGAAGCTCTGCGAAGCCATTACCTCAAGAACTGCTCCGAGCATTGCAAGCTCTTCATCGCTGAAATTGAAATTCGGAATAGAGAGCGCAGAGAAGGAATCGTGGATAGCCGCGCGGTTGAGCTGCTGATCCTTGTCGAGCTTGGGAAGCGGAACGATACCGTAGTTGCCCATACCGACGAGGTCGTTTTCACACTCGATAAGACGAAGAGTTACCATTGCGGCTTCTTCATTTGCAAAGCTCTGTGCAATGGCATCCTGCTCGGTATCGCCGGACTTATAATTCACGCGCATAACGCCCTTGTTATTCCAGAAGAAATCATTGATAAGCGCAACAGCATTTACGGTGCGTTCAATATCGAGATCGTACTTGTAGTATCCGTCTTCGTCCTTAGTGAGGATCGGGAGCTCGAAGGATGCCCAATAGCCGTCAACACCGATCATATCGTGGTTGCCCATAAAGCCAAAGAAGTCGCCCTCATCGCTCTCGCCGTTACCGTTGTTATCCCTATAGAGCTGTTCAGCAAGAGTAAACTGCTTTTCAAGAGTCCATTCGCCACGCTCAACGGTATCGTAAAGAAGCTCGATACCTGCGTTGTTGAACGTATCAACGTTGAAAAAGGTTACGAACATAAAGCGGTAGTAGGAAAGGAAGACAGCTCCCGAGCAAAGATACTGCGCGCCGCCAACCTCCATTGCCGTGTTAAGACCCTGCGACCAATAAGGCTTTGAAAGATCAAGATTTTCGACGCCTATAAGATTGCGGTAAAGTCCGTCTGCCTGAGTGGAAGCGGCAACGTAAGCCGCGTTTGAAACAAGATCTACATCCTCGGCGCCCGACTCGATTAATTTGCTGAGCGCATCGCGGACAGCATAGTTGTCAGTGCTGTTGGTGGAACCAACTCCCTGAAAGACGATATCAATGCCAAGGCGCTCACTAACGAGCAAGTTTCTCTTATAGACAGCATCGTTAACGATGGTGCCGTTTTCATCCGATACAACGACCTCGTCGGCAAACCAGTCGCGGTTACGGCCAAGGATGACGATTTCCTCGCCGCCGAAATCGAGTTCGGGAACGTCGTCACCGACTACGGTCTCCTCGGGTTGTGTTTCAACGGCATCGGTCGAAGACGGTGCTTCGGTCGATGCGTTTTCTGTGGTCTCGGCGTCTCCGCCGCTCGTTTCCGCGCAAGCTGCAAACGAGGCAAGCAGCATAACTATCGCGAGCAAAGCGGATATAAGCTTCATAGAAATTTTGGTAGTCATCGAAAAAACTCCTTTTTCATTTTAATTTAATCCAATTATATCACTATTTGTACTTTTTGTCAATAGTAAAAAACGCACTTGACAACAATTTGGTATTATGCTATAATTAAAAAAACTTTTCCCGCGGGAGGACATATAAATGTACGCAACAGATAAGGAAATTTCACATCTTGAAGCGCTCTACGAAGGCAGACGGGCATTTTACGGCGAGCTTCACGACCACGGAGCAACCGGCGGAACTGCCGACGGCAAGCGCAGCCTTGAGCATTGGAAGGGCGCGATGGAGGCGCTCGGACTCGACTTTGCCGCTATCCTCGACCACAAGCAGGTGCGCCATATGTATCTTCCCGAATGGGAGGACGGCATCTTTATCGGCGGCACAGAGCCCGGAACGGCTATCAGCGACACCGTCTGCGAGCTCAACTCGATGCATTACAACATGATCTTCCCCGGTCCGAAATCGACCGAGGAGCTGCTTCACTCCTTCCCCGAATATCAGTTTGAGGGCGGTGCAGAGGGTCACTTCATCTACCCGAAATTCACCCGTGAACGCTTCACCGAGATCGTTGAAAAGGTGCTCTCGCTCGGTGGATTCTTCGTCCATCCGCACCCGAAGCAGAAAATGCTATCCGAGAACCCTCTCGACTATTGGTTCCGCGACTACACGGGCATCGAGGTCATCTACCGTACGCTTGAATCAAAGCATACCGAGAATAACTATAAGCTCTGGTGCGACATCCTCGCGCTTGGCAAGCGACTTTACTGCTGTGCGGGCGGCGACGGACACGCTTGCTGCTCCGACCGCGCGCTGACCACCATCTATTCCGCAGAGCGCAAGAACGTATCCTACATTCAGCATCTGCGCGAGGGCGATTTCGTTTGCGGTCCCGTCGGCATCAAGATGTGCGTCGGCGACACAAGAATGGGCGGTCACCTCAATTTTGAAGGACAGCGCCTCACGGTTTCAGCCTCCGACTTCCACAAGAGCGTTAAAAACCCCGAGCATACCTACCGCCTCGACCTCATCACCGACGCGGGAGTTGTCGAAAGCGTCGAATTCTCCTGCGATGAGGGCGTAACCATCGCCATCGACTGCGACCCCACCGCCGCATTCTACCGCGCAGAGGTCTTCGACGTCAACCGAAACCTCCGCCTCGCACTCGGAAACCCAATCTGGAACGATAAATAACCGCACAAACAAAAATTCAAAGTTTTTGAAGATTCAAAAGAAACTTTTTTCAAAAAGTTTCTTTTGCGGAGCGCGAGGCAGCGCCTCGCAATATGCGCTTCGAGCAGGCGGCGCCCCGCCGACTGCTCGGAGATAAAGATCAACGCCGACCGCAAGCGGTCGGCGTTAATCTTTATGTCATTCTTTTGTTTCTTCGGTATAAATACAGCATGTCACCCTCCAACATTTTTTCTTCATTATATTTTCGCACGCAATTTAATTTGTCAACATTGTCAGCAGCAAAAATCCTATAATTAATTTTATTTTTTTATTGTAATTAAACTAAATCCGTGATATAATTATGCTAACAGATAAAAGGAGGAAGCAATATGTCTTTCTTGAGCGAAGATTTTCTTCTCACAACAACGGCGGCGCGTGAGATTTATCACAAATTTGCCGAGGATCAGCCGATAATCGACTATCACTGTCACGTCTCCCCAAAGGAAATTTGGGAGGACAAGCGTTTTTCGGATATCACCGAGATCTGGCTCGGCGGCGACCATTACAAGTGGCGCCTGATGCGCTCGAACGGCGTTCCCGAATACTATATCACGGGCGATGCACCCGCATACGAAAAGTTCCTCAAATTCGCCGAGGCGCTCCCCCGTGCGATCGGTAACCCGATGTACCATTGGTGCCATCTCGAGCTCTGGCGTTATTTCGGCTACGAGGGCATCCTCAACGCCGAGACCGCACCCGCGGTCTGGGAGCTTTGCAACAAGAAGCTCGCAGAGCCCGAAATGAGCGCGCGCGGCATCATTAAGGCAAGCGGAGTAAAATTCATCGGAACGACCGACGATCCCATCGACAGCCTTGAATACCATAAGCAGCTCGCTGCTGATAAATCCTTCGACACCGTCGTTGCGCCCTCCTTCCGCCCCGATAAGGCACTCAACATCGATAAGGCGGGTTGGCTTGACTATATCGGCAAGCTTTCCGCAGTTTGCGGATACGAGATCAACTCGATGGCAACGCTTAAAAAAGCTCTCTCCGACAGAATCGATTATTTCGTTGCCTGCGGATGCAAAGCGAGCGACCACGGACTCGACTTTATGGTCTACGCCGAGGCAAACGATGCCGAGCTTGAAGCGGTTCTCGCAAGAGGACTCGCGGGCGAGACAGTTCCTTCCGCAGAGGCAGAAGCATTCAAGACCGCGCTCCTCGTCCATTGCGCAAAGGAATACGTCCGCACGGGTATGGCGATGCAGCTCCACTACAACTGTCTGCGCAATCCCAATTCCGCAATGTTCGCAAAGATCGGCCCCGACACGGGATTCGACTGCATCGGTCCGAACGACGGCTGCCGCAAGCTTTCTGCACTTCTTGACAGACTTTACCGCGAGGAAAGCCTGCCCCGCACCGTCATCTACAGCCTTGACGCCGCCGACAACGCCTTTATCGACACCATCATCGGCGCGTTCCAGGGCACCGAGGTTCCCGGCAAGCTTCAGCACGGCAGTGCTTGGTGGTTCAACGATAACAAAACAGGAATGAAGGATCAGCTCATCAGCCTCGCGAACCTCTCCATCCTCGGCAACTTCGTCGGAATGCTGACCGACTCGCGCTCCTTCCTTTCCTACACCCGCCACGAATATTTCCGCCGCATTCTCTGCGCCCTTATCGGCGAATGGGTTGAAAACGGAGAATATCCGAATGACGAAAAGATGCTCGGCGATATCATCCGCGGCATCTGCTATGAAAACGCAAAAAGATATTTTGAATTATAAATCGGAGGTATAAACTATGCCAATGCAAATGACATTCCGCTGGTACGGCGAGGGCAACGATAAGATCAAGCTCTCGGATATCAAGCAGATCCCCGGCGTCACCGGCATCGTCTGGGCTCTTCACCACAAAATGCCCGGAGAGATCTGGGAGATCGACGAGATCGCAGAGGTCAAGCGTCAGCTCGACGAATACGGCTTCAATATGGACGTCGTTGAGTCCGTCAACGTACACGACGACATCAAGATCGGTCTGCCCACCCGCGACGGTTATATCGAAAACTACAAGCAGACTATCCGCAACCTCTCGAAATTCGGCGTTAAGGTGATCTGCTACAACTTTATGCCGATCTTTGACTGGACTCGCTCCAATCTCTTCCACCCCGTCGGCGACGGCTCGACCGCACTTTTCTACGAAAAGAATATGATCCAGGACGATTACAACGCAATGGCGAAGTACATCCTTGATTTCACCGAAAAATACAATATGTCCTTCCCCGGCTGGGAGCCCGAAAGAATGGCGAAGCTCGACGAGCTCTTCAAGGCTTACGCTGACGTTGACCACGAAAAGCTATGGGCAAACCTCAAGTACTTCCTTGAAGCGATAATGCCCACCTGCCGCGAATGCGACATCAAGATGGCTATCCACATGGACGACCCGCCTTGGGATATCTTCGGTCTGCCCCGTCTTCTCATCAACGAGGAAAACATCAACCGCTTCCTCCGTATGGTAGACGATGAATACAACTGTCTGACTCTCTGCTCTGGCAGCCTTGGCGCAGATCTTTCCAACAACGTAGCCGACATCGTCCGCAAGCATTGCGACCGTATCGCGTTTGCGCACATCCGTAACGTAAAGCACTTTGAAAACGGCGATTTCTCCGAGGCGAGCCACCGCGATTGCGACGGCGACACGGGTATTCTTGAAATTCTCAAGGCATACCACGATTGCGGCTTCGAGGGCTACATCCGTCCCGACCACGGCAGACATCTCTGGGGCGAGGGTCCCGGCACCGTCCGTCCCGGCTACGGTCTTTACGACAGAGCACTCGGCATAATGTATATGCTCGGTGTATGGGATTCGCTCGATAAATATAATAAATGAGGTAAAATAAAATGATCAATCTTCCCCTTAACATAGATTACACCGGCAAGGTAGTCGTTATCACCGGCGCGGGCGGTCTTATCTGCGGTGCTATGGCACGCGCTTTCGCTCAGTCGGGCGCAAAGGTCGCGGCTCTCGACCTCAACGAGGAGGCTGTAAAGGCACTCGCTGACGAGCTCCGAGCAGAAGGCTTCATTTGCGAGGGCTACAAGGCAAACGTCCTCGATCCCGAAATGCTCGAGGAGGTTCACAAGGCTGTCATCGCCGACCTCGGCAAGTGCGACATCCTCGTCAACGGTGCGGGCGGTAACAATCCCCGCGCTACCACCGACAACGAGTATCAGCACGAGGCAAAGGAGGGCGGCAAGTCCTTCTTCGATCTCGATCCCTCGGGCGTTGACTTTGTTTTCAAGCTCAACTTCCAGGGCACTCTCCTTCCCACTCAGGTCTTCGCAAAGGACCTCGTTGAGAAGAAGAGCGGCGCGATCCTCAACATTTCCTCGATGAACGCATACACTCCCCTCACCAAGATCCCCGCATACTCTGCGGCTAAGGCGGGTATTTCGAACTTCACCCAGTGGCTTGCGACCCACTTTGCGGGCACGGGCATCCGTTGCAACGCGATCGCTCCCGGCTTCCTCGTTTCGGCGCAGAATTACAAGCTCCTCTTCAACGAGGACGGCACTCCCACCGCAAGAAGCGCGAAGATCTTAAACGGCACTCCCACAGGACGTTACGTTGACGCATCCGAGATCCTCGGCGCAACTCTCTTCCTCTGCGACGACCGCGCGGCATCCGCGATCACCGGCGTGGTTCTCCCCATCGACTGCGGATTCGCGGCTTACTCTGGCGTATAAGGAGATCGACCTATGGAAAAATACATTCCTGTCGTTGTTATCAAGGAACTGTCGGAAACCGACAAGATACTTACCGCTCTGAAGCACAGCGGTATCAATACAGCGGAGATCACCTTCCGCACCGCTTGCGCGGCTGAGGCTATCGCATATGCGGTCAAGAATTACCCCGATATGTCTATCGGCGCGGGCACCGTTATCAACGCGGCGCAGTGCGAGGCGGCACTCGAGGCGGGCGCGCAGTTCATCGTTTCCCCCGGTCTTTCGGTGGACGTTGCGATCATCTGCAACGAAAGAGGCATCCCCTACTATCCCGGATGCGTAACCCCCACTGAGATCATGGCGGCTCTCGAGCTCGGCATCACCACCGTTAAATTCTTCCCCGCTAACGTCTACGGCGGTCTTTCCGCGCTCAAGGCGCTTTCGGGTCCCTTCCCGCAGGTAAAATTCATTCCCACGGGCGGAGTTGACCGTTCCAATATTGATGAATTCCTCGCTTTCGACAAGATCGCCGCTATCGGCGGCAGCTTCTTCGTCAAGGAAGCACTCGCAAAAATGGAGGCTGACAAATGAGCAAGGTTATAACTTTCGGCGAAATTATGCTTCGCCTCGCCCCCAACGGATATTATAGATTCTTCCAGAACGATCAGATGCAGGCTACCTTTGGCGGCGGCGAGGCAAACGTTGCCGTTTCGCTTGCGAACTTCGGTCTTGACAGCGCATACGTCACCAAGCTCCCCAAGCACGCGATCGGTCAGGCGGCTATCGACTCGCTCCGTTATTTCGGAGTTGACACCTCCAAAGTTGTCCGCGGCGGCGACAGAGTCGGCATCTACTACCTCGAAAAGGGCGCGTCGCAGAGAGGCTCTGTCTGCATCTATGACCGCGCGCATTCCGCGATCGCAGAGGCACAGCCCTCCGACTTCGATTGGGACATGATCTTTGACGGCGCGGATTGGTTCCACTTCACCGGCATCACTCCCGCGCTCGGCGGAAAGCTCGTTGACATCTGCATCGAGGCTTGCCGTGCTGCAAAGGCAAAGGGCGTCAAGATCTCCTGCGACCTCAACTACCGCGGCAAGCTCTGGACCCGCGCCGAGGCACGCGATGCGATGACCAAGCTTTGCGAATACGTTGACGTTTGCATTTCCAATGAGGAAGATGCAAAGGACGTTTTCGGTATCGAAGCAGAAAACACCGACATTTACGGCGGCAAGCTCAACCACGAGGGCTACAAGTCTGTTGCAAAGCAACTTGCAGACAAATTCGGCTTTGAAAAGGTTGCGATCACCCTCCGCACATCCATCTCGGCATCCGACAACGATTGGGCAGGTATGCTCTATGACGGCGAGGACTATTATTTCTCGAAGTCCTATCACCTCCACATCGTTGACCGCGTAGGCGGCGGAGACTCCTTCGGCGCGGGTCTGATCTACTCGCTCCTTTCGGGCAAGTCGAGCCAGGCGGCAATCGAATTTGCAGTTGCGGCATCCGCACTCAAGCACTCCGTCGAGGGCGACTTCAACCGCGTCAGCGTCAGCGAGGTAGAAAAGCTCGCAGGCGGCGACGGATCGGGAAGAGTTCAGAGATAAATATATTAAAACCGCACACGGAAATCGTGTGCGGTTTTAGATTTTGTTGGAGCTGTCGCGCTTCACGCGAATGATTATCCGCCTTCGGCGGAATGATCGTCGGCTTCGCTGAATGATAGTTTGCCTGCGGCAAAATTGAGGTGGCTTTTATTCAAGGCATTTTTCGATATTTCTTCCTGCGTAAAAAACGTGGAGGACAATTACTGTACTTGACTCCTCATTCGTCAGGTAAAAAACAACGTAATTTTCCACCGACATTTTGCGCAGACCTCGGCTCTGCCACGGCTCTTTCTCATAAAGCGGGTAGCGCAAGGGCATTTCCGAAAGCGAAGCGACGGCTTTCAATATGCGGTCTGCCACGTTTTTAGCGCTTGCGGGTTCAAGCAATTCGTTAGAGATATATGAGTAAATATTGCGAATATCGTCCCTGAATTCGGGGAGTACTGTTATATTCCACTTTTTCATATCCCAAGCTCACGTCTGATATCCGAGTCAAATTCTTCAAAGGGGATACATTTACCTGCAGAAGCGGAACGCACCGCGGAGTCCATAAGAGCATTGAACTCGTCCTCGGTAAGCGCACCGAGTGCCGTGGGAGTCGACGCAGGAAGCTTTACTTCAAATGGAATTCCCCTATGCATCACGACCTGCTGCAGAAACATTCCCATCGCTGTCGACATCGAAAGACCGAGCTGACCGAGTACGACCTCCGCTTGTTCCTTAATCGCGGGATCCACCCTTGTAAATACGTTTGCGGTTTTGGACATATCTGTTCACTCCTTTCTTATTTCAATAATATTATATCACATTGTATTGCGTAATGCAAGCGTTTTGCAAATATTTCTTATTGGAAAAATTCAGCATTTCCGCTTGACAAAGCACAGCGCCTATGCTATAATAATGTGAATATTTTTGAAAGTAAGGTGTTTTTTATGACCACAGATCTTACTCGCGGCTCGCCGCTGAAGCGGATATTTTTCTTTGCCATTCCCTTTTTGCTCGGAAATCTTTTTCAACAGTTTTACAACGTCGTCGATATGGTCATCGTCGGCAGAACGGTCGGAACTCTCGCTTATGCGGCGGTTGGATCAACGGGCAGTCTCGTCTGGTTTGCAAGCGGTGCTATCCAATCTCTGACGGTCGGATTTTCTGTTGTCACGGCGCATCATTTCGGCTCGGGCGACGGGGAAAAGGTCAAAAAATCATTTGCGGGAGCAATCAAGCTCTCGGCTATCATTTCGATAGCGCTGTCCGTCATCTGCGTGCTTTGTGCGCACCCGATGCTGAAGGTTATGCGCACCCCCGAAACCCTTTATGACAACGCATATAGCTACATAGTATGGATCTTTGCCGGACTCATAGTCACCGCGCTTTTCAACCTGCTTTCCAATATGATCCGCGCGCTCGGCGACTCGAAGACTCCGCTTTACTTTTTGGTCGTTTCCTGTGTGGTAAACATAATCCTTGACATCGTGCTCATCCGCTTTCTCAATATGGGAACTGCGGGCGCGGGACTTGCGACCGTTATCGCACAGCTCATCTCGGGTATTTGCTGCATCGTTTATCTGGCGAAAAAGCACCCGATGCTTCACGTCAAGCGGGAGCATTTCGCCGCGGACCTTGAAATGGATCGCCATCTTTTAAAGATCGGTATCCCGATGGCGTTCCTCAATATGGTTCTCTCCGTCGGCTCTATTATCGTTCAGTTCGTAACCAACGGCTTTGGCGACTCCTACGTTTCGGCGCAGGTGACGGGATCAAAGATCGAAAACTTCCTCGTTCAGCCGCTGATCGCATTCGGCTCGGCAGTTTCGGTATTCACCGCGCAAAATCACGGTGCGGGAAATTATAAGCGAGTACTTGAAGGAAGCAAAAAGACGCTTCTTATGTGCATTATCTGGTGCATTCTTGCGGCTTGCATTCTCCTCCCCTTCGGCAAGTTCTTCATCGTGCTCATCGCGGGTAAGGACGTAGCCGAAAGCGTTGTAAACGACGCATACCGCTACATATTGATAAATACGGCGTTCACCTTTATCGTGTCGGGACTGATAGTTTATAAAAGTGTGCTCCAAGCAGTCAATCGCACGACTTGGTCAATGATCTCGGGCTTTACCGAAATTCTCGGACGCGGAGGCGTGGCTGTTCTCGTAGTTATCCTCACCTCAAACGCCGTTGTCAGCGAGTCGTTGGGATTCACCATCGTATGCCTCGCAAACCCCATGGCATGGCTCTTCGGACTGCTCACCATCCTCGCCGACTATTTCCTGATGCGCAAAAAGTTCAAAAAGCTGATCCGAGAACAATCGGCAAATTAATAAGAAAGCTCTCCCTAAAAAAGGAGAGCTTTTGCTTTAAAAATCACAATATTCGCTGTTTTCCCTGCAGGTATCGTCGTTTTCGACGATGAGAACCTGCGAGCCTTCCTCCATACAGAGGTTGTGCCACGTTCCGAGCTCTACGTTATATACCTTGCCGATCTCCATCGGGATCTTTTCACGCGCATCGCCGATATAGAGCGCGGCTTCGCCACGGAGCAGAACGAAGACCTCGTCGGTCTTCATATGGCGTTCCATAAAGGTGACGTTGCCCTCGACCCACTTGTCGCAGGGATTCGCCACGGCAACTCGCCAAGCGCCGAATTTCAGGAGAGGATGATATCCGTTTTCATTATTTTCAAGAATTTCAAGTCCCATTTTCATATCCTTTCAAGAATATCCGCAATTCTTTCGGATGCCTTACCGTCGCCGAAGGGATTGGGGGCATTTTTTATTGAATCGTAAAATTCCTTATCGTCAACCAATCTCTCAAACGCGGAGAGTATTTCTTTTTCATTCGTTCCGACGAGGAGGAGAGATCCCCCCTCTCTGCGTTCGGTTTTATCGCGCAAAACGAGGCAAGGCTTTCCGAGTGCCGACGCCTCCTCCTGAACGCCGCCGCTATCGGTCATAACGAGGTATGAGCGCGCGAGGAGTGAATGGAATTCCTTCAGATCAAGCGGCTCGCAAAGCTCGATATTCTCTTCTCCGCCGAGGATTTCCTCGGCAATCTTGCGTACCGCGGGATTCGGGTGGACGGGGTAAACTATTTTAAAATCGGGATATTTCCGCGCTATCGAACGAACGGCGGAAAAGATCTTCCGCATTCCCTCACCGATGCTTTCACGGCGATGCGCGGTGAGAAGAAGGAGCTTTTCATCTGTCTGCACTTCTTTTGCGGTGAAATTCAGCGCGTCAACAACGGTATTTCCCGTCACAAAAATGCGGTCGGGAGCTTTTCCTTCCTTAATAAGGTTTTCCCTCGCCGCCTCGGTGGGGGCAAAGTCGATGCTCGACGTCATCGAGATCGCTCGGCGGTTGAATTCCTCGGGGTAGGGGGACGAAATATCATAGGTTCGAAGTCCCGCTTCAACGTGTCCGACGGGTATCTTCATATAAAACGCCGCAAGCGATGCCGCAAACGCGCTTGACGTGTCGCCGTGAACGAGGACGAGGTCGGGCTTTTCTTCTGCAAATACCCACTCTGCGCCGTCGATGATTCTTGCGGTCATATCAATGAGAGTCTGATCTTTTTTCATAACCGAAAGATCATAATCCGCTTTGATTCCGAAAAGCTCTGTGACGGAGTCAAGCAGCTCGCGGTGCTGCCCCGTAAGACAGACCTTGACCTCAAAGCACTCGCGCTTTTTCAGCTCGAGGATGAGCGGACACATCTTGACCGCCTCGGGGCGAGTGCCGAAAACTGCAATAATTTTTTTCATATCAGATCGCATCCGCAAGCGTTTTCTGCTTCTGCCACACGGGCGAGAAGAAATATATCATACTCGGGATAGCAAAGCCGTAGGGGGCGAGTCCGTAGCCGAGGACGAAGCCGTAGAAGCCCCAGCCGAAGTATATTCCGAAGAGCCAGGAAAGTCCGATTCGGAGCACAACGCCGTCGAGGAGGGCAAGGAGCATACTGAGTTTGGCGTTGCCTATTCCCTGAACGAAGCCGCCGCTGCCTCTTACAATGGCAAACGCGGGGAACATCCAAAGGATAGCGCTGATGAATACGGAGCATTGCTCGTGAACGAGCGGATCGTCCGAGAACAGCATAAACATCTGCTTACCAAAGCAAACGTAAAGTATCATAAAGAACACCGTGAGCGCGGCGGAATATATCCACGCCCAATAAACCGTCTGCTTTGCGCGCTTTTGCTCGCCTGCGGCGATATTCTGGCTGATTATCGGCATAGCCGCATACTGAATACCCTGCGAGATCTTATTGATGATATCGTCGATCTTAACGCCCGCGCCGAATGTCGCCGACTCAACGACACCGATATCGTTGATAAGCGAGTTGACGTAGAGCATTGAAAGATTGAGGCATCCCATCTGTATTGCCATGGGCGTGCCGAGGGAGACGATCATTTTTACGTACTTTTTCTGCATTCTGAAGCTCTCGCGCTTGAAATCAAATCCGAAGGCTTCCTTGCGTTTATAAAGGTAAAAGATCGAGAAGATAAACGCCGCCGCCTGACCGATGATGGTAGCCCAAGCCGCGCCCGCAACGCCCATACCGAGGAAGCCTGTAAAGAGCAGGTCGAGGATGAGGTTTATCGCCGATGCGATACCGATGAAGAGGAAGGGCCGCTTCGAGTCGCCCATACCGCGCAAAACGGCTGAAACCATATTGTAACCGGCTGTGAAAATCAGTCCGCCAGTGCAGATGATGAGATAGTCGATCGCCATATCGTAGGATTCCGCGGGCATATTCATAACGTCCATTATCCAGCCGTTGATCGAAATGATGATGACCGAGAGGATCGCGGCAAAAACAGTCAGTACGCTGAACATCGTGCCGATGATATCGTTCATCTCCTTTTTCTTACCCGCGCCGAAGGCTTGCGAAACAAGCACCTGACCCGCATTTGAAAGTCCGAGGCAGACCATCGTTGCAAAATTGACGATCTGGCTCGACTGCGAAACAGCCGATAGTCCCGGTGTGCCGACGTATTCACCGACGATGATCATATCAATGGTGCTGTAAAGCACCTGAAGCGCGTTTGATGCCATAAACGGCAGAGTGAAAAGCAATAGTTGCTTTGGGAGATTTCCCTTTGTGAAGTCCTTTGAGATCTTTGCGGATGCCAATTTTTTATTCTCCGTTAATATAATAATGTAATAAGTATAGCACGAATAAACGGCAAAGTCAAGTTTTTGGGCAATAATTTACTTATCACACAAGCAAATCCCCGACCGAATGCCGCGCATCCGATCGGGGATAATTATTCAATTAATTAAGAAAGAGTGCCGCGTCCTTTGCCGCAACAAACTTGTAGGGATCTGCGCATCCGATGACTTCGTTGCCGCTGATCTCGGTTGCGAAGAAGTATTCGCCCTCAACGGAGCCCTCGTCGGTGACGATGACCGATCCGGTGTTATTGCTTACGAATACGTTATCCTTGATACGGACGATAGCCGCCGCGCTGTCGCGGTTGATCTTGATCCAAGGATCGTGCTCGGAGGGAAGATCCGCACCGTAGAATACACAGCCGCTGATCTCGATATCGATCTGCTTCTTATCAACGCCGAAGTGATTAAGACGCCAGTTGGGAGCGGCAAGATCATTTCTGAGATTGATGGAGAATATCGTGGTATTGGTGTTTCTGAACATACTGTCCTTGATAACGTACTTATCAGTGCCAACACCTGCGGCAGTAGCAAACTTTTCAACAACGCCCTTGGTACACTTGGAATCCATATAAAGACCCGAGATCTCAAGAGTTTCAAATCCCATTCTGAAAAGATACTGTGCGGTCACGCCCTCAACACGGACGTTTTCCATCTTAAGATGTCTCTTATAGAGGTCGGGATTGGTCGCATCGTTAGGATAGTAGGGGAAGAAGAAGAGGATGTTGTTGGTGATGGAGCTGCCGCTGATCAGAATATTCTTCATTTCGATCTCGACCTCGCCCTCGTTACCGGTGTTCTGACGGAGGAGGAAATTCTGAGAGAACTTGAAGCCGTCCATAACGATCTTATGACAGTCGGAATATACGGTAGCGTTCCATACGCCGAGACCGAGGTTGGACATCAAGACAGCCTCGTTATCTTCATTGCTTCTCTCGGGATTGAGAGTCCAGTCATCGGTCTTATTTGCGCCCTTTACGTTGGGGCTGACACCTGCCTTCGGGCCGAGGAGGGTAAGGTCCTTCTGAACCTGGAAGTTCTCCATATAGTAGCCGGGCATGAAGAAGATAGTTCCGCCCGCGGTAACTGCATTCTGTGCATCCATGGGCGAGTAGAACGCATCCTTACCAACGGTTGCCTTATACTTAACGCCGCCGAAGGTGAATACTATAACGTCGCCGTCCTTGTCGCAGTCATCGTCTACAACAACGGTGTTTGCGGGAAGGTCGATTGCACCGCTTACGTCAACGCCGGGAGTAACGGGGTCGGTTGTGCCGGGAGTGGAGGTGATGGGAGTAGCAAGGATCTTCTTGCAAAGGTCAACGATAGCGGGAACGTATGCCGCGTGCTCCTCAATGCTGGGGTGATAGGAGGCGGTAGCGTTGCGGGAACGGTCTGCCTTATATGTATAGTAGCCCGCTGCCTCGCCGCCAAGCTCCTCAAAGACCTTTTCGATAATTGAGCGATACGAGCCGTTCTTCATATTGGTAACGGCGAGGAACTTGCAGTCTGCACCGTTCTTTTCCTTGGCGTACTCAACCCAAGCCTTGAAATCGTTCTTGAACTGAGTCTGATCGATAGCCTTGGTCTCGTCATTTGTACCGATATTGACAACGATGAGGTTTGCCTTGCGCGCGAAATCATATTCGGTCTTTGCATCCTTGCCGTAGCAAGCGTAGCGGTAGCCGAGGGGAACGCCGGGAGTACCGCAGCAGATGCCCTGACCCGAAAGAGCGGTGAAGGAGTAATCTGCATCAAGCTCCTCTGCAACGAGGTAGGAGTAGCCGAGGGTAGCGTCCTGAGAGGTGTACTTACCGTCAAATGTTCCGATAGTACCCCAAGCGCAGGTGATACTGTCGCCGACGAACTCGATGTAAAGCTCCTTGTCCTTGGGTGCTTCTTCTGCGATGATACCCGTGAGCTTGACGGAGGTGAACGCCGCGAATGCAAGAGTATAACCGGTGACCTTGATCACGCGGATGGTGTGAGTGCCCTTCGGGATATCCTTGAGAGTGATCTCACCCTTGCCGGTGATATCAAAGTAAGGAGTTTCACCGTTCATATAGGGCTCGCCGTCGATGTAAGCGCGGAAATACGCGCCCTTATCGTTGGTCTCGACCGCGAAGGTCATATCGCCCTCACAGGTTGCGATAAATTCGATACCCGATGCGCTCCAGTCGGCGTTGATCGCGGTATCGGATGCGAGGTTACGAACGCCGAGGATCTTGATGCCCTTGGTGTTCTTATTAAGAGCTACTGTCTGTTCGGTGAGAACGAGAGGTGCCTCGGTGGTCTCGGGAGCAACGGTCGTCTCGGGAGCCGAGGTGGGATCTGCGGGAGCAGTAGTCTCGGGATTTTCGGGGGTGTCGTTACAAGCGGTCATAATGCCCGAAAGCATACACATCGCCATAACGCACGAGAGAATGCGGATAAGCATAGACTTTTTCATAATGAAGTCCTCCTTTTTGTGGTTAGATTTATTATAACATATTCACAAATCAAAGTCAATGTTTTTTCCTGCTTTTGGAGAATTTTTCGATTATTTATTGCAACACGCGCGAATTTATGGTATAATGTAATATCCTTAAAACAGAAAGGCGACAGTTATGTTCAAGCAGAAATATGCATCAGTACTCGAGGAATACGAAAAGTTCTGGGAGCGCAAGAACACGGAACGACCGATCCTCAATATCGCGTACACTAAGACGGGAGCAGTTCCCTACCGCGCGCCCGCTACGCTTGAGGAACAATGGCTCGATCCCGAATACAACTACGCCGCCTTCAAGAGACGGGACGAAAACTCGGTCTATCTCGCCGAGGGAATCCCCGGATACTTCACCAACCTTGGTCCCGGCTGCCTTTCCGCCTGCCTCGGCGGTGGATTTCAGCTTGCCAAGCAAACGATATGGTTCGATAAACCGCAGATCATAACCGATTGGGAAAGTCCTCCCGCCGTGAAATTTGATGAACAGAGCGAAATGTGGCAGCACATTACGAAAATGCAGGAGCGTTTTGCAAAAGACCCCGAGGTCTGCTTCTCGATCACCGACCTTGGCGGCATTATGGATATTGTCGCATCGCTCCGCGGCACCGAAAATCTGCTCTACGATCTTTACGACTACCCCGACGAGGTATATGATTTTACCAAGGAGGTCCGCCTCGAGTGGCGCGTTGCCTACGAAAAGCAGGTTGATTTCATCCGAAAGCAGAATCTTCCCTTCATCACCTGGATGAACATCCCGTCCGAAAAGCCGTGGTATCCGATGCAGTGCGACTTCTGCTATATGATCTCGCCCACGCAGTTTGAGCACTTTGTGCTCCCCGAGCTTCTCGATCAGGCTTCCTATATTGAGCGTCCCGTCTATCATCTCGACGGTCAGGGCGAGCTTCCGCACCTCGATATGATCCTCGACATTCCCGGCCTCAGCGGAATCCAATGGAATCCCGGCGCGGGCAAGGAGCCGCTTTGCGACGAAAAATGGTTCGATATTTATAAAAAGATTCAGGACAAGGGTAAGAATCTCATCCTCCTTTGGGCACTCGATGAAAAGCTTGAAGATAAGATTGAGAAATTCTGCAAGACCGTCGATCCGACGGGCGTTTACCTGAGCGGCAACCGTTTCTCATCCCCCGAAGCCGCCGAGAGAATGTTTGAGAATATTATTAAGTGGTCTAAATAACAAAATAAGGCTTTTTACGATCTTACGGTCATAAAAAGCCTTATTTTTTATCTTCATCCACCCTACCGAGCAAATAATCAAGCGAAACGTCAAAATAATCCGCAAAGCGAATAAGAGTTTCATAATCCGCCTCACGCTCAAGGGTTTCGTAGCGCGATATGGTATTTTGGTTCATATTCAGATCAAGCGCAAGCTTCAACTGCGATATATTCCTGCTTTTTCGCAATTCTTTGAGCCGAAATTCCATTTTCCTCTCCTTTTTTCACAAAAGACCTTGACATTATTATACCATTTTGGTATAATAAATATATCCCAATTTGGTATATTTGAAAGGAGATTTATAATGAAGTATTGTACTAAATGCGGAAAAGAACTTTTTGACGAAGCTGTAATTTGCCCTAATTGCGGATGTGCCGTTGCTCCCCCTGCGACCGCCCCCAAGGCTGTAATCCCCGCAAATGACGAGGTCAGCATTGGACTTTGCATTGTAGCAGCCCTTATACCCTTGTTCGGATTCATTTATTGGCCTGTCAAACACAAGGAAACACCTAAAAAGGCTAAAGCTTGCGGAATCACAGCCATCGTGTCTTGGGCAATTTACTTTGTCATTATGTTAGCAAGCATGTAAATTGACAGTAAGGATGCATAAAAATGAAAAGAATTATAACATTACTATTGTTTTTCGCCTTTGCATTTTCTTTAAGTTCATGTGATACTCAGTCAAGCACTATACACACTCCAAGCAACTCGAACGTCATTAACAATACAAAAATCGAAGAAACCACTTCCGCGACATATTGGAAAGACAAAGTAAAAGGCGATGTCATACCTATGATGAGCAGCTATATGGATGATTGGTACAAACAAGTTGGCATGTATGGTGACCTGCCAACCATAACTATATCCAATATTCAACAATCGGGCGCAAATCAATGGAATATTTCCGGCACTTCTACTATGAATGAAAAAAGTGGTCTCACTATGGTGCAAGATTTTTCAGTGGTTGCCAATTACGACTCAAACCAAAATAGTTTTTCATATTCCAACATCAAATTGGATGACATAAAAGTATATAAGTGAGGCAATTAGTTATGAAAAAGAAATTATCTATTATAGAAATCTTCTTGTCATTACTTGCGATTTTGTTTCCTTTTATGGATAGCATGTTTACAAGGTCAGTATTTATCTATTTACCCAAACCCGAAAATATATCGCAACACTCTATTAGTTTACAAAACCTAATGGTTGTTCAAGAAGTAGCACCCGGTCCGGTAGTATATTGGATTTTTAACATTGTTACCGCATTAATGATAATTTATTGTATTTATTCATTGTTCGATGAGAAAAAATTTGAGGGTAAAAAGGCACTTATTGCGATACCTGCAATTTCTTTCGTATTAAACTTAATAATGGTCATTTGCGCCAGCGAATATAAAAATTCGTGGGAAACCAACGGACAAACACGTTATGGCGCTACTTCCATGGAATTATTGGGTTATGTACAAATAGCAATATTAGCAGCTATGTTAATCATTGAATGTTACAAACAATACAAATGTGATTAATTACGCACGTTTCAAAATCACACCAAAATTCATAATATATCAAGAGTAAAAAATGAAGTACTGCGAAAAATGCGGAAATCAATTGCTTGATGAAGCGGTTATGTGCCCCAAATGCGGTCACACAATAGTAAAAATCATCTCTCCTCAGGAACAAAAGCAAAATTCAAAGCAGTTAACGCTGTCTATTTTATCGATCCTCGGAGGAATTGCCATCATTGTTGCTGCAATATTGATAGCAATCGCACAATATAATTATTACTAAAATTCATAAAGATCAGCCACTCAAACGGTGGCTGATTTTTTATTTAAATTCTATAACATACTATATTTACTCATAAAGGTTAATTTTTACTACACCATTGAAAAATCCCCCGTTTTATGCTATAATAAACCCATAACAAAAAGGCGGTATTATTATGAAAAACTATTACGAATACCTAAATTTCAACTCCGCAGATCTTTTCACCGTCATCTGTCTTCCCGAGGAATCGGGGAAGTTTCCGACTGTTATCAGGCGTGATCCTTACGTTGACGCGGTTGAAAATTCTCCCGAGGACGAGATCGTCGATGCCTTTGCCGCGAGCGTTGAGGCTTGGCTCTCGCACGGCTACGCCGTCGTTTATCAGCATTGCCGCGGCAGGGGCAAGAGCTCGGGCGACTGTATTCCCTACATAAACGAGCGCGAGGACGGACTTTTCCTGCAGGATTGGGTGCGCCGTCAGTCCTTCTACAACGGCGAGCTCTACCTCGTCGGCAACAGCTACAAATCGACCGTTCATCAGGTCACAGCGCCCTTTGCGAGCGACATCAAGGGTGCTGTCCTTGCCGTTCAGGACTCCGAGCGCTACAACTGCAACTACCGCAACGGATTTTACAAAATGGGACTCCACGGCGGCTGGTACGTCGGAATGTACAAGCACAAGAGCATCCGCGAGAAGGCTTACAAGCCCGAGACCTACAATATGCTCCCCTTGATCGACTTTTCCAAGACCGTTTTCGGCGAGAGTGTTCCGAGCTTTGACGATATTCTTCTCCACCCCGACCGAAACGATGATTTCTGGAACACCCGCGCGGGCGGATGCGATTCGCGAGGTGCGCTGACAAACGCGAACATTCCGATCCTCGTCGTCACGGGATTTTACGATATCTACACGGGCGGTATGTTTGATATGTGGAACGCCATCGCGCCCGAAACGAAGGCGAAATGCGCCCTGCTCGTCCATCCCTACGATCACGGCAACAACAAAAAGGGCGATCAACCGATAGTTTTCGATGACGCGCCCTCGGGCGAAGCCGTCCTCAACGACATATATCTCCGCTGGATCGACTCTGTCAGAGGCAAGGACGATGCGCCCCTTGAGCGCGGAAAGGTCACTTATTACAAGCTTTTCGGCAACGAATGGCTGACAGACGACTTCAAATCGCCCGAAAAGTCGATCACCTTCCCTCTCGGCGAGGGCGAAAAGACATATACATACAATCCCTACGCCCCCGCGAAATTCAAGGGCGGACTTTCGGCAAACTTCGGCGGCAACGCGTGGCAATACAAGCCGAAGATACAACCCGACGTTCTCTCCTTCTTCACGCCCGAATTCGATGAGGATACCTTCGTCAAGGGCAAAATGACGGCTCGGCTGCGCGTCCGATCGGATTGCGAGGATACCTGCTTCTATATCCGCCTAAGCCTCTGCAAGGAGGAGGGATATTACGGTCTGCGCGACGATATCAATCAGATCTCGAATTTCGCGCAGAGTTACGTCCCGGGTGATGAGATTGAAATGGATTTCTCCTTCGACGAGCACGCTTTCGTCATCAAAAAGGGCGAAAAGCTCCGCATAGACGTTTCATCCTCCGCGTTCCCCCACTACGTCCCCCACACCAACAACCGCGGCCCATTCGCGCTCCAGACCACAGCCAAGATCGCGCACAATACCGTGATCTGCGATAAGTCGAGCATTACTCTGCTTTTGGGAGATTAACGATGAATTACAATCCCACCGAAAAGGAAACCGAACTGATAAGAGAAGCTCTGTTTGAATTCAACCGCGAAAAGGTCGGCGATGACGGGCACACTCCGCTGAATATTGTCGAATATGACGCGGGCGGAAACCTCATCGGCGGCATCCTCGGCGGTACTTATTGGGGTTGGATGTACGTTGACATCCTTTGGGTTCACGAGGATCACCGCGGTCGCGGAATCGGTTCAAAGCTGCTCACAGAAGCCGAAAAAGAGGCAAAAGCGCGCGGCTGCCACCACGTTCACCTCGACACAATGAGCTGGCAAGCACCCGAATTCTATAAAAACCACGGCTACACCGTCATCGGCATCCTCCCCGATATCCCCAAGGGAAATCAGAAATATTTGTTGATGAAGGAGCTTTAAACTATGAAAACTTCAATTTACACCGTCCCCGAGCGCATTTTTATGCTCGACTGCGCGAGAAAATACTACACCCCCGCGTGGATAAAGCGGCTTATTCTTGAAATAAAGAGCGCGGGGTTCAATGCGATAAGCATTCATTTCGGTGAAGATATGGGACACCGTCTTGAATCGAAGACCTATCCTTGGCTTGCGGGCGGCGACCACTCGCTTTGCGTTTACGGTGCGGCAAACGGTATGCCCGAGAATGACGGCAAATTCATCACGCAGGATGAAATGGCTGACATCGTCCGCTTCGCGCAGAGCGAGGGTGTCGAGGTCATCCCCTCCTTCGACTCCCCCGGTCATATGAACTACTCCGTGAAGAAATACAATGCGCAGACGGGCTCGGACATTTCGAATTATTTCCACAAGGACGGCAAAAAGTCGATCGTTCAGGGTTCAAGCATCAAAAAAGAAGCCGCTCAGTACACGTATTCACGCGGAATCGACATTTCGAACGCAGAAGCGGTCGAATTTGCCCGTAACCTTTACGCAGAGTATGGAGAATTCTTCTACTCTCTCGGCTGCCGAAAATTCGATATCGGCGGCGACGAGCTTCTCGGCTTCGGCGAAACGATCGACTCCACCCTCTCAAAATGGCAGAATCTCGACCATTGGGACGCCCACGCAAAAAAGCTCACGGGCAACGAAAACGCAGTGGCTTACGATGCCTTCATCCTCTATATGAATGACATCGCCGCGCTGATGCGCTCGATAGGCTACGAGAAAATTCTGATGTGGAACGATGACGTCTACCGCGATTTCGACACGGGATGGAAGGGCGTGACCGAGCTTGACAGATCGATCGACGTTCAGTATTGGTCGGTCAAGTCGAACGGCGGCAAAAATAACGTCCGTACCTACCTCGACCGCGGACATAAGGTCTACAATTTCATCAGCCCCTGCGTTTATTACGTCGTAGGCTTCGGCGGCGCGAAATACGGCACCACGCCCGAGATCCTCGAGCGCGATTGGAGCGCGTATTTCTTTGATCCCGAAAATCCCGAAAACAACCTCACCGCGCCCGACGAACGCGTCCTCGGCGGCGGCTACTGCCTCTGGAGCGATTCTCCCGCATCCGAAAGTGAGGATGAATTGCTTGAAAATCTGAAGCCGTACATTCACGCTTGCGGCAAAAAATTGAGTTAAAAATAAGGAGTCTTTACGGCTCCTTATTTTCTTTATTTTCTTGCAATCCGTCATATTTTGTGCTATAATTATCTCAAAGAAACTTTGGAGGTTTTACTATGTCAACCATCCGACTTATGACTCACAATATCTGGAACCGTGATAAAAATTCGCCCGCTTGGGAAGAAAAGGGATTTGACTGCTCCGCCGAGGCGCGAATCGGCGGGCTTCTGCGCGTTTGGCAGGAAACCGAGCCCGACGTTATAGGCTGTCAGGAGGCAAGCGCGCTTATGGCTGATCTCGTCAAGGAGGGAATGCCCGGCTACACCCTCATCTGGGGCAGATTCACGCCCATCCTCTACCGCACGGACAAGCTCGAGCTCGTTGATTCGGAATTCTGCACTTATCCCGAGCATATCGAAGGCTTTGAGGGCAAGTTCAACGACGTGCGCTCGAAGGCATACAACATCGGCGTTTTCCGCGTGAAGGAGGACGGCAAGCTCTTTATCTTTGCCACCACTCATCTTTGGTGGAAGCATCAGCCGACCGAAAAAACGCCCGTTCCGCTCCCTCCGAACTATCTTCCCTACTCTGACGAGGCGCGCGAGTATCAGATCGAAATGCTGACGACAGCTCTCGAGCGTTTCCGCGCGAAATATAGCTGCCCCGCATTCCTCGTCGGCGACCTCAACACGGGTTACGATTCAAAGGCAGTTCAGTCGGCGTTCGCCAAGGGCTTCCGCCACGCGCACGATATTGCGACCGACTTTGCCGAAGAAGCTGTCGGATATCACTACTGCTTCCCCGACGGATTCAAGACCGTCTACTCCGACCGCCCCTTCAAGACCGCCATCGACCACATTCTCGTCATCGGCGAGGAAGAGGGCTCGGTCAAGCGTTTCGAACGCTATTCGCCCGATTATTACTATCCGATTTCCGATCACTCGCCCGCTTACGTTGATGTGGAACTTTAAGGAGGAAGAACAATGTATAATCCCAATTCTCTTGACACCATCTGCGCCGCGCTTGCTTACGCCCTCGGCATTGAGGCTCCGAGCGAGGCGGCTCCCGCCAACGCCGATCTCACGGCTTACATAGACAACGTATTCGGCGGTGAGCGTGCCGACCGCGTTATAATGTACAATCCCGACGCCATTGCGCAGTGGATCTATGAAAAATATCCCGGGCTCGTAAAAGGCGCAAAAAGCCGCGCGGATATCGAGCTCCCTCTCTGCTCTGTGATGCCCTCGGTCACGCCCGTTTGCTTCGGAACTATGTACACGGGCGCACAGCCCGCAGTTCACGGCATCCGCAAGTACGAAAAGCCCGTCATCAAGATCGATTCGATTTTCGATGCCGCAGTCCGCGCGGGCAAGAAATGCGCGATCGTCTCCTACGGCAAATCGAGCCTGAGCAACATCTTCCTTGAGCGCGAGATGGATTACTTCCTCTTCCCCGACGGCTGTGTTGACGCCGTCAACGCAAAGGCTGCCGAGCTGATTATGAAGGACGAGCACGATCTGATCGTCATCTACAACGGCAACTATGACTCCGTGATGCACAAGAAAGCTCCCGAGGGGCTCGAAGCACTCTGCGAGCTTCGAGCCAACGATCACGCCTTCTGCGAGCTCTGCGAGCTTGTCGAGCGTCATATGAGCCACAGAAACGTCCTCGTCGGATTCGCAATGGATCACGGCTGTCACGAGATCGACGGCGAGAACGGCTCGCACGGTCTTGATATGGAGGAAGACCTCAATATCGTTCATCTCTACAAAGGATACAAGAAAAAATGAAGCTTTATCTCATAAGACACGGCGAGAGCGAAACCAATCTCGCAGGGCATTACACAGGTTGGTCGCAGGTCAATCTTACCGAAAAGGGCGTGCGCGATGCCGAGGGCATCCGTCCGATCCTTTCGGGTATCAAATTCGATAAGATATTCTCAAGCGACCTCATACGCGCGATGAAGACGGCAGATACTGCCATTCCCGGTTGTGTTTATGAAACCACCCCGCTCTTGCGTGAGATACACCTCGGATCTCTCGCACACAAGCCCTTCTTGCCCCCCGATTCCGAGGAAAGAAAGCTGACGCTTGACGGATTTACCGCATTCGGCGGCGAGAGCAACGCCGAGCTCCGCGCACGCGCCGCAGAATTTCTCGACAAAGTCAAGTCACTCGACTGCGACACCGTTGCCGCGTTCACGCACGCGGGAATTTTGCGCACAACTCTATCAATGCTTTTTTCCGCAAACGTCAACACGACCAATTTCGTCTGCTCAAACTGCTGTATCGTCATCCTTGAGCTCAAAAACGGACGTTGGATGCTGAGCGGTCTTATAAATCCGCAGTAAGGAGAATCAAAAATGGATTGGAACAATTATCTCTACCCCGAAAACGAACAGCCGCTTGACCGTCTTGTCGGTGCTTACAGCCGCACAAGCATTTTCCGCACCATCGCCTTCATCGGCGACAGCCTTTCCTCGGGGGAGTTTGAAACGCGCGACGAGGAGGGCAAGGCACACTATCACGATCTCTTTGAATATTCGTGGGGGCAGTACATCGCGCGCAAAAACGGTCTCAAAGCCTACAATTTCTCCAAGGGCGGTATGACGGGCAAGCGATATATCGAGGAATTTGCCGAGGCACGCGGCTATTGGAACCCCGAGCTCGCGGCGCAGGCTTACGTTATCGCACTCGGTGTCAACGATATCTACAACAAGCACATGCCCGTCGGAACGATCGAGGATATCGACGTGAATGATTGGCATAACAACAACACCGAGACCTTCGCGGGCTTCTACGGCGCCATCATAAGCCGCTACAAGGAGATCAGCCCCGAGGCGAAATTCTTCTTCGTAACCTTCCCGCGTGAAAGCCGCCGCGAGGGTGTCGAAACAACCGCGCAGATGATCGATCTGCTCTACAAGCTGACAGAAGTTTTCGACAATTCCTACGTCATCGACCTTTATAAATACGGCCCTCTCTACGATGCGCAATTCCGCGACCGCTTCTTCCTCCACGGTCATATGACCCCCGACGGCTACATCTTCACCGCCGAGCTGATCGATTCCTACATCGACTACATAATCCGCCATAACCCGAAGGACTTCAAGCAGGTTGGGTTCATCAACTCGGGGATCAAGCACGATAAAATTTAACATAGATCAATCCCCGAGCCGACGGCTCGGGGATTGATCTATATTTTTAGCTGAATTTCTCCATCAGCTCTCGCGCACGCTTGATGTACTCCTTGAATCGTTCTTCCTCGCGGACAGAGTTGAACCATTCCCAGCCTTTTTTGGCGGTCATACCGTTATACATTCTGCTTTTATTGCCCTTGAAGTAATAGTCTTCGGATATCGCTTCGAGGCTGCCGTCTGCGCGGTGGATCAGGCTGCTGCCCTTTTCTACCTTGATATTGCCATAGATCATCTCATCTCCGACCGATAGGAGCGAGCCATCCTTGATCTCAAGCCAACGCGGATAGAGCTCGAAAGCCTTTTCGAGATAGGCGTATCCCTCTTCGCGGAGTTCTGGAGTCTTGCAGCCGAATGCACCAACTGCTGCCATAAAGTGCATATCCGCATAAAATCCGAGCCAAGCGGGCGCAATCTCGCCGTTTTCGTCGCAAAGAAGACTTTCGACAAGCTTTATGCAGTATTTTGCCCACGAAAGATGCTTAGGCGCGGCACCGCGAGTGCGGTTTTCCCGAATAAGGAGGTGCAACAAAATGTGGAAGTTGTTTTCCGCGTGAAGCTCGCGGCTTTCTTCCTTTTTGTTCTCCGACCATAGCCTGTCCTCAATAACCTCGCGCTCAACATATTCGTATTCCGTTGTCGGCGCGGGTATGTTGCGAATTCCCGTGCGATCCTCAAATATTATGATCTGCCCCTCATCGTCGCGTACGTAGGTGTATTCTGCAGCGCCAAAATAACCGTCAGTAAGCCCGATCGCCTCGTAAGCACGTATCATTCCATCCTCGAATGGCATATATCCGTCTCCTGTTCCCTTATAAGAAACAAGCTCGTAGACTGCCTTTCTTGTTCCGCTTGCATAGTCATTGGATGTCTTGACGATTCCAATACCCTCAGCAAACCAATACTCCTTTTTGCCGCCACGGTATGCCCAGCCACGTGTCATACCCTCAATATTGAGCGAGAGTTTAAGACAGTTTTCAAAAGTACCCGCTTTTGTGACGACAGTACCGCCATCGGAGCAGATGATCTGCGTTTTGGTAGGCTCTCTGCCCCAACGCATATATTCTACCAGTGGAGATGCTCCCTTCTCCCATGAATTCGACCAAATGCACTTTGTAGCGTCCTGTAGGATGCCGTAAATGTCGTTGTAGAGTAATGGGGTATCGGGCGCGGAATCCGAGCCAATGCCCTTCCATTCGAATGACCAGCGCGGGTCGCGAGTTGCGACAAGCTCTCCGTTCTTTTCCGCAAGAGCGGCTCTGATGAAAAAGTTCCAATGTCCCGTCACCTTTGTATCGGGATTGAACGTATCGTCCGTGTCAAGAATACGCTTGGCAACCCTACACGCTACGCTTGAATGTACCTTTTGAATGGGAGTCACCGCCAGAGCCTCGGCGCGCGCGATGGCGTCATATACGTCATTGATCTTCGAACGCCCCTTCTTATCATGCACGCAGTATTCGTTTCTGATCTCTTCAATCGCATCAAGCCACGATTCCTCATCGTAACCGAAGCGTTCCGCCTCGTATTCCGAAGCGATCAAGGTCTTCTCGCCGTCCGCATATTCGACCTCAAATCTGTTCGAAGTGACAAGATAATTGTGATTATATGTGTCGGAATATTCCCATTTATTACCCACGGCAAGCGGAAGAAGTCCCGAACCGCCTGATATATCGTAAGCAGAAAGAAGCACGTTTGCGGTTACACCCGCGCATCTGCGCTCAAACTTGACGATACCGACACCTTCCTTGAAATATCTGTCATAGATGTTGATGCCCGTATACGTTTCGGTGTAGCGAGTGCGCCAAAGCTGACAGCCCTCGAAAACTCCCGCGGGAGTTTCAACGCGCTCGTTGTCCGAAACAAACGTAAGTGTTGATCCGTCCGAGCCTGTATATACCTCTCCGACTCCGAGTGAGGAAACAAAGAGTTTACCGTCACAATATGCCTTGAAGACGTGAGGCATCGTTTGGTCTATCGACATCATATATCCCTTGGCAAACCATTGATAATTGAAAAAATGGTGCTCGCCGCCGATATTGCGTAGCGTAGTAGCACAGGAAATTGTGCGATAACGCTCCTTCGGCAACGGTTCAAATTTTTCCTTGTATCTCTCGTATCTTGCGGGCATTCGCGCCGCGAGCGAATAGTAGAGATCGTCCGGACTTGCGATCTCGCATACCTTTTTGCATGCGGCGAGGGCCTCCTCATCCTTTTTGCCGTCCTCGTAAAGGGAATACGCGAGCCAATAATATTGATTGGCAAGCGCGCTGACGAATCCCGCCTTTTCAAGCATAGGGATCTGTTTTTCGCGTATGTGGTCGATATATGAGTTTCCGTAGTATTTTTCGTTTTCGCGGCCGAGGATAAATTCCATCACCTCATCATTTTTACCTATCAGTGCTGCTTCTTTAATGCGGGCGAAGAGTTCCTCGTTTTTCTTGCCGGGGAGCCACCACCAGCCGCGCGCGAGGACGTCGGCGAGGGCGTGGTACTTATCCTTGCATTCGGGAAGATTTTCAACTTCCGCGAGCACCTCGGAATAGATCGACCCGAAGCCGCTTTTATCGTTCTTGATCTGCCAGAGCTTAAGCTCATCGACCTTTTTCATTACTCTCTCTACGAGAGTGTCGTTTGCCTTTTCATTCATTGCACAAAGTTCCTTTCTCAGTTTCCTTCTGCCCTCGTGGAGTTGGGATTTGACCGTACCGACCGAGATATTCATTCTCTCCGCGATCTCGGCGACCGAAAGCTCCTCGAAGTAGTGGAGCGTGATCACGCGCCGAACCCGTTCGGGAAGCGATAGGACGGTGCGGTGAAGCTCTTCCTTTTCCTCGGAGTCCGCGTAAAGCTCTGCGGGGTCCTGCGAGTAGTCGGTGACGTCCGCGTATTTTTCGATATCCTCGATCGGTGCGAACGGGCGGTAACGGCGGACAGTGTTCTTCGCGCTGAACATTGCGATCTTGCATACCCAGGCGAGGAATTTTGAGGGTTCGGAGAGGCTATCGAGCTTCATCCACGCGGTGACGAATGCGTCCTGAGAGGCATCCTCTGCCATGAAGTGATTATGCGTGACCGAAGCCGCCGCGCCGATGACGGCATTCTGATGTCGGAGCACAAGTGCTTCGAATGCTTCCCCGTCGCCCGCAAGCGTCAGCATCACGAGGGTTTCGTCGTTTTGAGTCTTATAATTCAATTCGCGTTCTCCTTTCGTTTTATTCCTTTTTGAACGTTCATCTGTTAGTGTCAGGAAAACCTCCGCGGGTTGGATCGAGATAGGTATTTTTTTATTTTTGTGCAAAAATATTATATCATATATTTTTGAGTTTGTCTATACGGAAATTTCGCGGAGCTCACTTTACAATCCCATCTTTTTATGCTATAATTATTCCAAACAATCGCCACAGGAGGACAGTATTATGTGGGATCAGAACAAAGAAAAGCTCGGTGTAACGGGGCACAGAGGTTGCAAGGATTATATGCCCGAGAACACCCTTATATCCTTCCGCGAGGCGTTCTGCCTCGGCGTTGACGTGCTTGAATTTGACATTCAGCTGACGCGCGACGACGTTATGATCGTTATGCACGACAGTATGGTCGACCGCACCACCGACGGCACGGGTTCGGTTTGGTTCAAGACGCTCGAAGAGGTCAAGGCTCTCGATGCGGGTGTTAAATTCGGTTTCCCCGGTGAGCGCGTGCCCACCTTTGAGGAGGCTCTTGAGTGCATCCGGGACGAAGCCCCCGCGCATATGGTTCTCAACGTTGAGATCAAGGAGCAGCGTCCGCACGTTGTTGACGTCGCCATCGAGCTTCTCGAAAAATACGGTCTGCTCGAGCGTTCCGTCATCGCAAGCTTTGACGCGCAGACGCTCCTCTACGTTCAGGATCACTATCCTCACGTCAAAACGCAGGGTCAGCCGCCCGTCAAGATGAAGCACTACGATCCCCGCGTGCTCGACCGTATGTACGGTATGGGCGTGCCGATGAGTCTGACCGACGAGGAGATTGAGGAGCTTGTCAATATGCTTGACGAAAAGGGCATCGAGGCTTGGGGCTACCACGCAGACTCCCGCGAGGCGGCAGAACGCTGTATGAAATTCGGCTTCACCAACATCACCGCCAACGACCCGCACGAGCTGATCGCGTATCTCGACGAGATAGGAAGACGTATTTACAAATAACGCAAAAACGGATATCCGAGCATTTCGGATATCCGTTTTTATTTTAAATTTCATCAAAAACTCTGACGTAATCGACCTCAAAGTAATCGGGGAGGATCGCTTCGAAGAGCTCGGGGACGGGATCGCCTGCGCAGCAGCCTTTGTCGGTTGCCTCGCCCGCTTCTCCGCTCTTCTTGAACACACGGTTGTAGCCGTGGCATTCGGTCGAAACGAGAATGAACTGCTCGACGCGCGAAACGGGGCATTCGGGAGCCATCTGGCGTCCGACGAGCTTACCGTCGGCGTAGAAGGTATATCCCTCGGGAGTCCAATCCACGGCGTAGCGATGCCAACCGTCCTCGGTTTCCTCAAGAGGGAATTCGAAATGACCTGCCCATTCGCTTTCCGCGCCGTAGCCGCCCCAACCGTTGCCGCAGATCATAGTGCCGTACTTGTACTGACGGTAGTTCTCCATAATATCGCACTCAACGCCCGCGACCTCGGGGTCGGGATGTGAGCCGATACCGGGCGCCTGAAGCCAGAATGCGGCGTGCCATCCGTCGCACTTGGGAAGACGGCATCTGATCTCGTAATAGCCGTATTTATGCATAAACTTCGCGGGATCTTTTTTGCCGAAGGACCAGAAGTTGCGCGAGGTTTCGTCGCGGGGATTATCGAAGGTAAGTCCGCCCGTCTGCAGATGTGCGGAGCAGAAATCATCGCCCTTGCGAAGAAGATTGATCTTGAGCGTTCCCTCGCTTACCTCAACACCCTCTGTCGTGAAGGCGGGAGAGCGGTAGCCCCAGAAATTGAGGCGGTAGTTCCACTTGCTCTCGTCGAGCGCCGCGCCGTCAAATTCGTCATTCCAGACGATCTTCCATTTCTTATCGGAAGGAAGGATGCTCGGTGCGCGGTCTGCGACAGCCTCGACTGCGTTCATAGCGCAATCGGTTAAGTTTACCTGCCTGAAAGCCATTTTATCTTACGAACATATAAGCGAAGTAAGCCGCGTATGCCAAAACCATGATCGCGCCTTCTGCGCGATTGATCTTCTTGCCGGTAGCGGCAAATACGAGAGTAAGTGCGCTTACGCCGATAACTGCGATGGTATCGATGATCGCGAGGATATCAACGGTGATGGGGGAGATAACTGCACTGAAGCCAAGAACAAATACAATGTTGAAGATATTCGATCCGATAGCATTACCAAGTGCGAGGTCGCTTTCGCCCTTCTTAGCCGCAACCATAGAAGTTACGAGCTCGGGCAGAGAAGTACCAAGAGCAACGATGGTCATACCGATAAGGGTCTCACTCATACCGAACTTGGACGCGATCTCGGATGCACCGTAAACGACGAGCTTACCGCCAAAGATGATCAACGCAACGCCGACAACGATCGCAATAGTGGACTTGGAAGGAGAAAGAATCTTAACGTCATCATCTTCCTCTTCAAGTTCACCCGATTTACGAGCCTTGAGAGCCGCAGTAACCTGCCAATACATATAGAATGCGAAAAGCGCGAGAAGAACGATTCCGCCTACGATACCAATGGTATAAGTATTTGTAACTACTGCCGCAGTAGCTTCATCTGCGGGGACAGCAACGTTTTTACCAAGGAAAAGTGCACCGAGAAGTGCAAATGTACAGAGGATAGAGAAAGGGATCTCTTTTTTGATCGAGTTCGCCTGAACACAAACGGGAACTACGATCGCACTCGCACCGAGAACAACGAGAGTGTTAAAAATATTCGAACCAACAACATTACTTACCGCAAGAGCATTCTTGCCTGCGATCGCCGCGCTGATCGAAACCGAAGCCTCGGGGAGGCTGGTGCCGAGTGCAACAACGGTAAGACCGATAACGATGGTGGGAACTTTGAGGAGCTTTGCTACGCTCGAGGAGCCTTCAACGAACCAGTCCGCACCCTTGATAAGAGCGACAAAACCACCGACGAGCGCAAGGATGGCGAGAAAAATGTTCATTTTTACCTACTTTCCGCGAAAAAAATTCGCTTTTTCTTCCTATTAATAAATTGCGTTCGTATATTATACTACAAAAAGCGACGTTTGTCAACCGTAAAGTTAGATTTACATTGTAAAACTTTTTATTAAAAAACAAGGAACCGCGGAGTTCCTTGTTTTCGTATTCAGATCATTCCGTAAGCGCGGAGGATCATATACGCGAGATACGCAATATATGTAGCCACGAACACTCCGCCCTCCCGTTAGTAAAATATATTTATATATTTCATAAATAGGAAGCGTTGTTACTATACTACAAAGAAGAAAAAATGTCAAGTCTATTTTACATTTTTCTGTTTTTTATTTTCGATTATTAAAAGGCGGGTCTTATCAACCCGCCTATACGTTATTTATAAAACTTAAATTTGACGATCACAGGAAAATGGTCCGAGGACTCATTTTCATCTCCGACCTCATAATAAGTCACTCCCACATCTATGCCGTTTGTGAAGATGAAATCTATCTCGCTGCCGCCACTCATTGTAGCTACGTCGTTGACCTTATTCAAAGCAACCTTTTTGGAGTTGACGTAACCGCCGTCTATCATATTATTGGCAATCCCCGCCCCGTTGTAGTCACCGCACATAAACATAGGCACATCGCGGAACTGCGAAATATACGCGATCATACACGATGCCTGATCCGCCTGACCGCCAAGATGATCAAAATGAGTGCTTATAAACACAAATCTCTTACCGGTTGTATTCTCCTCAAGAACGGCAAATGTAAATATGCGCTCATAGGTCGAATCCGGTACCTTAGTGTACTTGATCTCGGGAGTTTCGGAAAGCCAACGCGTACCGCTGTCGATGAGAGTGAATTTATCCTTGCGGTAAAGAATCGGATTGAACTGGTCGGTAGAAGATTTTGTACCGTCGCGGCCCTCTCCGACAATCCCGTATTCTTCGGAAAATTTTTCCGTCAGAAAAGCCATCCATTCGTGTGTGCACTCTTGAAGTCCCATCAGATCGGGGGAAATATCTTCTATCGTTTGCAATACCGATTTGACTCTTCCTTCTTGACCCGCGGTATGCATCCAGACGTTGTAGTCAAGAATAACAAGCTCCTCGGAAAGTGCGGGCGCGCTCACGGTGTCTTTGACTGTCAAAGACGGAGTGGCATTCAGCATCGCAACAAAGGAATTATATGCATTCAGAAGACACGCCGAGTTCTCCGCATACAAAATGATGCTGTCGCCGCTGTTGCCGACAAAGCATTCCTCTGCCGAAACAGTCGGCGCGGTATCACGCGAGGTAGCTCCTATCCTGATCTCTTTTCCCGAAGGCGCGGCGCTATCCGTCTTGATCTCAAGAGTATATCCGCTGATATCAGCTATCACGGAACAAAGAAGCTTTGCTATGGCATCCTCTTGCTTTTTCTTGCTGCACGGATAAACGATGGAGTATTCGCTGATGGGTGCACCATTGATAGTAAGCTCGGTATATTCATCGCGAAAAATATAACTTTGCTCCGCGTTATCGAAGAAGATCTCTCCTTTGCATTTCTTAACAACATTTTCTACAAAATGTTCATAAGCCTTATAAGTTCCCTCCTCGGTCGCGCCGGCGATAACGAGCTTGCTGCCTATCATAGTATAGCCATAATCGTTCTTTCTGAGATCCGCAACAAAGCTTGCGCTCTCTTCTCGGTCACAAACACCGACAAGAATCTCAAATTCAGCCTCCTCATATCCGGGAACTGCATCTGTCACAAAATCGCTCTTCGCCTTCAGATTCAAGGAAAAGCTTTCGTTGATAACATCTCTCAGCTCCCTTGCGGCGGCTTTGAACAAATATCCTTCTTCGCTTCTGGCGATCACAAAGTTTTGCAGGTCGGAAAGCTTAATGCAAGCGCTCTCCGCCGCGGCTTCGGTTGCCGCTTCGGCTATCTCTGTCGATACCTCGGGCTCATCCTTCTCGCAGGAAACAAAAAAGCCCCCAATCGAGCAGACGAGGCAAAAACACATAATAAGGCTGATAAATCTTTCCATAAGATACTCTCCTTTTTTAATTCATAAAAAACGACTCCGTTCCTTGAGAGAACGGAGCAACTCTGCCTGTAAGCCGGGTTCTGTCGTGGACGACCATCTGTCTTTGCTATGCGTCGCCGCATAGCTCCGAGGTTTCCCTCATGCCACCCGGGAGTATGTGTCGGGCAAACGACTCCCATACGGTGTTGCTTCGGATAGGGTTTACAGCGGACCTATGTTACCATAGGAACTGGTGAGCTCTTACCTCGCCTTTCCATCCTTACCCGCATACGCGGGCGGTTTATTTCTGTTGCACTTTCCCGGCAGTCACCTGCGGCTGACGTTATCAGCTATCCTGCCCTGCGAAGCCCGGACTTTCCTCACGGTAATACCTTTCGGCACCATACCGCGCGGCCGTCCGGCAGAGTTGCTTACATATTATAGCATAGTCCCGCCCCTTTGTCAACGAAAATTGTGGCATTTTTCTCTTCTTTCGAAATAAATTAACAAATAGGTCTTGACAAATCACAAAATGTATGATATTATATAATATGCATTTTTGCGTATCGGATTTCCCGCTTTGGAGGGATATCGAAGTGGTCATAACGAGGCGGTCTTGAAAACCGTTTGGGCGAAAGCCCACAAGGGTTCGAATCCCTTTCCCTCCGCCATTTTTTGCTTTTTATTCGATAGGCAAATATAATTCTGTAAGGAGGTTTGCATCAATGACAGGTCTTGAGATTACCTTTGGTATCATTCTCATCGTATTCGCTCTTTTCCTTGTAGTGGCTGTTCTTCTTCAGTCTTCCAAGGACGGAGGCATGGGCGTTATTTCCGGCGCGGCTGAGTCCTTCCTCGGCAAGGACAGAAACTCCCGCCTTGATAAGCTTCTCAACAAGCTCACTCCCATCATCGCAGGCGTTTTCGCAGTAATCGTTCTTGTGATGTACCTTATCGTTGCATAATCAAACTCAACGCAGAAAAGCCCGCGCAGACGCGCGGGCTTTTCTTTTTGCACAAACACGTATCAGCTTCTCTTTCTGGGGATCAGCGCAATAACCACAAGTATGATCGCTACAACTACGATTACCGCAATGATCGCACCGAGGATACCGCTGCCCTCTTCACCGTCAACCATTCCCGTATCGGTACTATCGGGAGACGTCGTGGTAGCCGGGCGCGCCGTAGTTGTTGCGGGACGAGTCGTTTGCGCGGGTGTTTCACTCGTCATAGATGGAGTACGCGAGCTGTCGTCGGGAGTCAGAACGTCCGAGTCCACATTACCGCCATCGGGCAGAGGCAGAGCTGACGTGCCGTTTTCGCCCGGTATGATATCGGTCAACATAGGCATTCCCGTGTCGGTCGCGGCATATACTCCGATAGCGACAAAAGCAAGCAATGACAGCGCGATCGAAAGTGCAGTCAGCACCGAGCCGCCGATTGTGTAGATTCTTTTGGTTTTTTCTTTCATTTTCAAGTTCCTTCCTTATATATAAGCGGGTTTATTTCCCTCCTTATTTTGTCACAGTTTAATGTTTTTATGTACAAATTCCGATTTTTACAAAAAATATCAGAAAAAACGAAAAATATTCTGAAAAGCTATTGACTTTTTTGATAAAAAGTAGTATAATATTTTTACCTCTGTTGGCAGAGGCTCTTTTTTCGTGTGCTTTTTACGAAATAGAGTGGACAAGGCTCGCACCACAGGTTCTGTCCGCGCCGGCAAGAGGGAGGTACACCGACCGCACCAAAAAGCGGTCAAATAAACTATCACAGGAGGTGCCGACAATATGGCTAATGATTCCAGAGTCAAGGTTACTCTCGCATGCACCGAGTGCAAGCAGAGAAACTACGACACAAAAAAGAACAAGAAGAATACGCCCGACAGACTTGAGCTGAAGAAGTATTGCAAATTCTGCCGTAAGCACACTCTTCACAGAGAAACCAAGTAAGGGGGACGCTATGAAGACATCAAAGATCCTTGCGGTTATCCTTGCCGCAATGCTGATGCTCACACTCCTTACCGCTAACGTCTTTGC
Source organism: Clostridia bacterium (assembly GCA_017387685.1). GTDB lineage: Bacteria > Bacillota > Clostridia > Oscillospirales > CAG-272 > CAG-390. The sequence goes on along the minus strand of JAFOEU010000010.1, from coordinate 2,885 downwards.
CGATGAAGTTACCGGTGAGTCCGCTGAAACAACCGCAGAGGTTGCAGGCGACGTAACCGAGGCTCCCGCAGAGGAAACCACCGCACCTGCAGATGATCACGATCACGACCACGAGGGTGAAACCGAAGACGAGCATGATCACAACATCAACTGGGTTGACATCATCGTTTCCGCATCCATCATCGTTCTCGGTGCAGCTGCATTCGTAATCTGCTACTTTGCTATTCCTTCCTTCCAGGCTAAGGTAAAGAAGTTTATCAGCGACTATAAGAGTGAGCTGAAAAAGGTAACCTGGTCCTCTAAAGAGGACGTTCGCCGTAATACTATCACAGTTATTGTTGTTATCGTTGCGCTCGTAGTTGTCATCGCTATTCTTGACATCATCTTCTCGGGCGGCATTGAGGCTCTCAGCCACCTGATCTGATAAGATCCAATGAGCGATATCAATGAAATGAATGTCGGTGTGCGTTGGTATGTGGTGCATACGTACTCCGGATATGAAAACAAGGTTATGGCAAATATCCAGAAGATCGTTGAAAACCGCGGTCTCGGAGACTTGATCTTTGAGGCAAAGATTCCGGTTGAAACAGTTCTGGAGAAGAAGGGCGACGTGGAAAAGGAAGTAGAGTACAAGCTCTTCCCCGGCTACGTTCTCGTCAAGATGATCATGAACGACGAATCCTGGCACGCAGTAAGAAACATTACCGGCGTTACCGGCTTCGTAGGCCCCGGATCAAAACCCACACCCCTTTCCGATAAAGAGGTTGAAGACCTCAATATCGAAGAAAAAAAGGCTCCCCGTCTCGCAGTCGGCGTTGGAGACGAGGTCACCATCAAGGGTGGTCTGTTCGATGGCTACACAGGCACCGTACAGTCCATTTCGGATGAAACCAAGAAGATCACCGTCCTCGTTAAGAGAGGTCGTCGTGATATGCCGGTAGAGTTTGACGCCGCAAACGTAATTCCGGTTTAAAATTAGTGGGAGGAAGAAAAATTTTCTGAATTCTTCCGCCAAAAACCACATGGAGGTATTTATTTATGGGAAAGAAAGTATTGGGCTATATCAAGCTTCAGCTGCCCGCCGGTAAAGCAACTCCTCAGCCCCCCGTAGGTCCCGCACTCGGTCAGTACGGTGTTGCAATTCCGGTATTCACTAAGGAATTTAACGAAAGAACCAAGAACGACATCGGTCTCATCATCCCTGTAGTTATTACTGTATATGCAGACCGTTCCTTCACCTTTATCACCAAGACTCCCCCCGCACCTGTTCTTATTCTCAAGGCTGCAGGCATTGAGAGCGGCTCCGCAAAGCCCAACAAGACCAAGGTTGCTCATCTTACCAAGGATCAGGTAAGAAAGATCGCAGAGACCAAGATGCCCGACCTCAACGCTGCTTCCATCGAGGCTGCAATGAGCATGATCGCAGGAACCGCACGTTCCATGGGTATCACCGTAGAAGACTAAGAGGAGGTAAGTTAAAATGGCTAAAATGGGTAAGAAGTATGTAGATAGTGCTAAGCTCATCGACCGTTCGAAGGCTTACGATCCCTCTGAGGCTATGGCTCTCGTTTGCCAGACCGCAAAGGCAAAGTTCGACGAGACCGTTGAGATCCACATCCGCCTCGGTGTTGACTCCCGTCACGCTGACCAGCAGGTTCGTGGTGCAGTTGTACTCCCCAACGGTACCGGTAAGACTGTTAAGACTCTCGTATTCGTAAAGGATCCCGCTAAGATCGAGGCTGCTACTGCTGCAGGCGCAGACTACGTTGGCGGCGCAGAGCTTGTTGAGAAGATCACCAAGGAAAACTGGTTCGACTTCGACGTTGTAATCGCATCCCCTGACATGATGGGCGTTATCGGCCGTCTCGGTAAGGTTCTCGGTCCTAAGGGACTTATGCCTTCTCCCAAGAACGGTACTGTTACTCCCGACGTAGCTCGTGCAGTAAACGAGGCTAAGGCAGGTAAGATCGAGTACCGTCTTGACAAGACCAACATTATCCACTGCCCTCTCGGCAAGGTATCCTTCGGTCAGGAAAAGCTCCAGGAGAACTTCGACGCACTCGTTGGCGCAGTTATTAAGGCAAAGCCCGCTGCTGCTAAGGGTCAGTACATCAAGAGCTGCGTAATCGCATCCACGATGGGCCCCGGCGTTAAGATCAACCAGGCTAAGCTTGGCTAATAACCAATAAAAAGCAACCGTTTGCGAAAGCAAGCGGTTGTTTTTTATTGGAAAGAAAAAATAAGCTGTGACAAAAGACAACAGCAACAGGAAAGTTTTTGAGGTTTCTTAAGGAACTTTTTTCAAAAAGTTCCTTAAGTCGACCGCCGCAGCGGTCGAAACATCCCTTGCGCTTCAAGCAGGCGGCGCCCCTGCCGACTGCTTGGAATGAGCAAAACCACCCCTTGTGGGTGGTTTTGCTCATTCACCCCTGATGAATTATATTATCAAACCCAGCAAAACCAATATGCACAAACAAAATTAATATCGTCGAGGGCGCCGTCCCCTACGGTGATAATTTTTATTTAAGCATAGAGATAAAGTGTGCGGTAGAATAAAGTTCGGGGGTTGCGCCGTGCGCGGCGCGCGATATGCCTTCGGCACGATATATCCTTCGGATACGATATGCCCACGGCACGATATGTTTCGCTTTGCGAAACGTAAAGGTGGAAATTTGCCGAGGCAAATTTCAATTAAAATAAAATCGGCTCAGCTATTTTGCGAACAAAGAAAAGCCCCTCCCGCGTGTGAACAGGTCCGTTAAAAACGGACAATAGACAAAAGCCCCCTTGATATGGTATAATAATAGTACCAAATCAAGGGGGAATTTGTATGTCAAGGAAGAATCAGCACACAAAAGAATTATTACCGCAAATCAAGGAAATGT
>JAFOEU010000009.1 GCA_017387685.1 Clostridia bacterium | reverse complement strand
GTGTGACCGGGGCCCTTGGGCGCGATCATAATGACGTTGACGTTCTTGGGGGGCTTGATGCAGCCAAAGTGGATATTGAAGCCGTGGGCAAACGCAAGGGTCTTGCCCTCGGTGAGGTTGGGCTCGATGGACTCCTTATAGAGCGCCGCCTGCTTTTCATCATTGATAAGGATCATAATGATGTCGGCAACCTTTGTTGCTTCTGCGGATGTCATAACCGTAAGACCTTGTGCTTCCGCCCGCGCCCAGCTCTTTGAGCCCTCGTAAAGACCTACAACCACGTTTACTCCGCTATCCTTTAAATTGAGCGCGTGCGCGTGTCCCTGAGAGCCGTAACCGATGATCGCAACGGTCTTGCCGTTGAGCTTCTGAAGATCGCAATCCTGTTGATAGAAAATTCTGTTTGCCATTTTTATTACCTCTTTCTGATTATAAATTTAAGTTTTGACGGAGCGTTGCGCTGCCTTTTTCAATGGATGCCGTACCTGTACGGCAGATCTCAAGAATGGTGTGATCCCGCATAAGGGATATAAAATCATCCATTTTCATACTGTTGCCGATCACGCGAAGGACGATGGAATCCTTTGTATAGTCAATGGTTTCCGCCTTGAATGCCTCTGCCGCCGCGTGGATCTCATCACGGGTGGTGGGATCGTTTTTGAGCTTGATCAGCATTAACTCACAGCTGAGCGAATTGGTCGCTGTAAGCTCCTTGATGGAACAAACGTCGGGCAATTTATAGAGTTGATTGATGAGCTGCTGCTTGCCGTTTTCCTCGCCGTCAAAGCTGAAGGTGATGCGGGAATATTCTCCCGACTCGGTCTCACTTGCCGTAATGGAGCTAATGTTGAACTGACGGCGGCGGAACATACTTGTGAGTCGGTTGAGCACACCGAATTGATTTCGTACCAATACCGCTAACGTATATCGGTTCATAATTCCACCTCCAATTTCGTAATGATATCATCCATACTGCCGCCCGGGGGGAGCATGGGAAGGACGAATTCGTCCTTGTCGATCTTGCAATCGATGATGTAAGGGCCGTCGGTGGCAAAAGCGCGGCCAAGCGCTGCGTCCAATTCCTCGGGAGTTGTGACCGCTTCACCGTCAGCACCGAAGGACTTGGCAAAGGCGGCAAAATCTGTCTTTCGCTCAAGCACGGAATTGGAATAGTGTTTGTCATAAAAAAGCGTCTGCCACTGGCGAACCATTCCGAGCACGCCGTTGTTCACAATGACCGCAACAACGGGAACGCCGTAGCGAACGGCGGTGGCAAGCTCGTTTAGGTTCATACCAAAGCTGCCGTCACCCGTGATGAGCACGCTGCGCTCACCCGTGCCGTACGCCGCGCCGATGGCCGCGCCGAAGCCGTAGCCCATCGTTCCAAGACCGCCGCTTGAGGCGAAGCGTCTTGCCTTTTTGAAATTCAGACTTTGTGCCGACCACATCTGATGCTGACCCACGTCGGTACATACTGCCGTATTTTCACCGAGATACTTATTTACGGTCAAAATTGCTCTGCGAGGTGTGAGTCCCTCGCGGTTGTCGAGATAACTTTCT
>JAFOEU010000067.1 GCA_017387685.1 Clostridia bacterium | reverse complement strand
GGATGCGCTGTGCGAGTATGACCCTAGCACAGTCCGCATCTATGCGGCAACAATCAACGAGCTAGCAGCGGCGGCAGCGGCGTTGAACGAAATCCACCTCGCAACGGAGTGACCGCCGAGAGTGGTGACGTAAAAAAAAAGGCGGTGAGTTTAATTATTTAAATGAGTAAATTTATTTTCAAGACAAGGCGCACTCATCCCACACTGAGGATTAACAGCGCAAGCGAACTTTGCGCAGCGGTAGCGGATGGGGAAATCAGCATAACACCCCAAGAGGCAGCCGCTATCCTGCAATATTGTGAACTTATCGGAGTGAAGCTCCAAAAAAAAGAAAACGCCGTTCTCTGTCCCAAGTTGCAGCGCGGAAACAGGAGAAAGCGTTTTCTAGAATCGAGTCTCGGAAATATCATTTACACTTGTATAAAGTTGTGTGATGCGCTCATAAAGCGCGAACAAGCGCAAATGTTCCCCGATGCTGATTATATTACAGCAGTAAACGAAGATATGCAACATCTTTCTACTGCATGGGAAAAGATAACAGGAATCGGGATTCATGAGTTATGACACGCAGACTTGCCCCCGTCGGGGGGCAGCGGCGCGTCTCGCCTTTCGGCGGTCGCTGCCGCCCTCCCCCTCCTTGTGCTCACCTTTCCGCGCGGCGTGCGCAGCCGTCGGCGGCGTTCCCCTTTCCCAGTGCGTCTTTTTTCGTCGAGCTTTCTTCGCTCTTGGGAACTTCCGCCGCCGTCGGCCGCAGCAGCGCCGCTGCTGTTTCGGTAGAGGATGCGCGGCGGAAAATCTCCCCTTTTGAGGGGGAGTATTCCGCCGCACATTGTTCCGCCGATTGGCGGAACTTAAAAGGTAGCGCATCCTCCTTGCCTCCCTTCCTTCGTCGGGAGGCTGCCGCGCAGCACCGCCGCAAATGTATCGCGGCGGCGTATGCGCGTCACCAGTCGGGCACATAGAATAGCAGAAAGGCGCAGCACACGCCGCGCCTTTCTTGGCTATTCTGTGCCATGCTCTCGAAAAGGCTTTTCTTCCCCCCACTCGAAGATACCACAAAGACACAGAACGGCGGCAAGGGTTACACAAGCGGCGCAGCCGCCCTTGCCCCCGTCTGTGCTTTGCGGTGTGTATAGACAAGCGCAGGCGCGCTTGTGGCTCGTTTCCCCCCGAAAAGGTCAGAGGTAGCGCTCTGCAGGCAGAGCGCGTTATATAATCTTTTCGATTCAGTCCGCAAAGGGGGGAAAGCAAGGCGGTGTTTTCGCAAGCGAAAGCCACCGCCAAGGGAAGCAAGGCTTCCCCCCCTTTGCGAGAGCGGACGCGCTGCATCCACGCTTTTCGCTGTGCGCAAATCGTCGCAGATTGTAATTGTGGGCAGAGTGGGAATTATCCTTACAGGATAATTCTTTATTGACAAACGACCGAGAATGTGGTACTTTTTAAGTACCTTAGTGCGAGTAGGGTTTAGCTATTACATAGCCATAACCAGAGGTCTACCTCTGCTGTTATAGCAAGCGCTTGACTGATGCTCGCACCATCGGTCGGGCGCTTTTTTGCGTCTTGCTATACAGGGCGGCTGTATGCACTCAAGCCGTGGAAGAAGCAGAGTAGGGAAAGCTACCCCCGACGCATAAAGAGGAAGCAAGCCCAAGGGAGTGAGGGCATTATAAAAAAGCTTTGGTGGGGCGCGTACGCTTCGGCGTAGGAAATTAGCTGCACACATCGAGATGGGCGCGCCGTCTCACGGATGTCTGCAGACTTGTGACGGGCGGCGTCCGTCTGCGAGTTTTTCCCTTGCCAAAGGGAAAACCATGCTCAGAAACGACAAACCATCAGCGTGTTAAATGCACCTGTCGGAACCGACAGTCAAAAACGGACATATCCCAACATCACAAGAAATCGTCAAGCTAGTCCTTTATCAGAGGCGGAGGAAGCAGCGCACAGCTTGTCTGGGCGTTGCTGACGGAGCAAGCCAAGCTGCGGAGCAGCGCGGCAAGAAAACAAGAAGGGAGGGGAGAAGATGAGCGGACAGGAAAAACAGGTCTCGTGTGCGATTCATATTGAATCTGACACCACTCCCATCATTGTGTGTTCTGGGGAACTTGCCGAGATTTGCCCGTGGGAGTGTCACTTTAAAGAGTAAAGGCGGTGAGCGTATAGCAGAAGCGGCGGTAACACGTCATGACTTCTACATTGTTGTGGAAGCGTGCATTGAGAACGAACACACAGCACTCGCTGTTGATGAGTTTTTGGATAGGATACCACAGGGGTTATGGATGGATATATTCTGCGACCTGTGCGACCTAGCAGTAGACTGACTATCGAGTATCTTAAAAGGATACTCAGTAACCTAAAAATAGCTTGCTGAGATACTAGGCCTTGTGATAATCTCAAGTAAATGGAGGTGATAACATAACAGGATGGGAACAGCTCCGCCTGCAGTATGTAACGGGCAGTGTGACACTCAAAGCGTTAGCTAATGCACACGGGATTCCAGAAAGCACTGTAAGGAATCACGCAGCTTCGAACAGTTGGACTGCCGACAGGCGCGCATATAGGAATCTTATTTTCTCAAAAGCTCATGAGGTAGTCGCGACGAGAAGCGCGGAACAGATTGTGGAAGCGCTAGAAGCAATCGCGAGAACCTCCAACGCATTAGGCCAGTACCTTGATGCAGCGGATGCGCTGTGCGAGTATGACCCTAGCACAGTCCGCATCTATGCGGCAACAATCAACGAGCTAGCAGCGGCGGCAGCGGCGTTGAACGAAATCCACCTCGCAACGGAGTGACCGCCGAGAGTGGTGACGTAAAAAAAAAG
>JAFOEU010000066.1 GCA_017387685.1 Clostridia bacterium | reverse complement strand
TTGTTACGGGTATGACCTGCGTTAAGATGGAGCTTGGCGAGCCCGATGAGCGTGGCAGACGACGCCCCGTAGTAATTCCCGATAGCGAATTTACCATTGACGTTGACACCGTTATTATGTCGATCGGTACGTCACCCAATCCTTTGATCAAGTCCACAACAGAAGGACTTGAAGTAAACAGATGGGGCGGAATCGTTGTTAACGAGGACGGTCTGACGTCGAGAAACGCAGTATATGCAGGCGGTGATGCCGTTACGGGAGCCGCTACCGTTATCTCGGCTATGGGCGCCGGAAAGACGGCAGCCAAAGCCATTGATGATTTTCTAAAAAAATAATTTTGGACTTTTATCAATCGCTATAAAACGGTTTTACCATTTTGATTATTGCCTACGCACATAAATCATGATATAATATAATCGTCAACCATACAGTTGTCTTCGTCCATAACGATGAGCCCACCCGAGCCCATCATATAAAAGCTTATGGATAAAGCAACAAGGGGGATTTTGCTTGAGGAAGAGGCAAAATCCCCCTCTTTTTATGCTTTTTTATCGGCATTGATATTATCGGTATGTGTTTTATCGATATGTATAACACTGATTTAACTTTTTAATTATTCACAAAAGACGAAAAGTGTGTTAAACTTTTAACAGAAAGAAAGGAGGACCGCAATGGAACGCTCAAACGTAACGAAAGCAACACTCGGTAGGCTTCCACAATATCTGCAGTTCTTAAACGGATTGCCACCCGGTCAGTACGACCACATCTCAGCGACAACGATCGCAAAGATGCTCTCTCTCGGAGAGGTTCAGGTCAGAAAAGATCTTGCGGCGATCAGCAGACTCGGTAAGCCAAAGGTTGGATATCGAACAAGCGAGCTGATCTCAGACCTTGAAGATGCGCTCGGATGCAAAAAACTCACACCTGCAATTCTCGTAGGTGCCGGAAAGCTCGGGCGAGCACTTCTCGACTACAACGGCTTCGAGGAATACGGGGTTCAGATCACTGCGGCCTTCGACTGTAACGAACAGGTGCTGCGAATGAATAAGACCTCGAAAGAAATACTACCTATTAGTTTATTAAAGAAATATTGCACCGAAAACGGTATCAGGATCGGAATCATAACAGTCGGATCCGGATCGGCACAAGACGTGTGCGATCAAATGCTGGAAGCAGGAATTACTGCAATCTGGAATTTCGCCCCCTGCCAACTGAAGGTTCCCGACAACGTTCTTGTCGAGCAAGAAAACCTTGCCCTTTCGCTGGCACACCTCAACTCTCAAATCAGTAAATAATTTAATGGAGGACATAAACAATGGAACTCAAAACTTACGAAATCGTAGACAGCGTCGAGAAGCTTGAAGAAGCGATCGCTCGCGTCAGAAAAGCACAGCAGGTATTTGCTACCTACACTCAGGAGCAGGTTGACAAGATCTTCCTTGCAGCTGCATCTGCCGCTGACAAGGCAAGAATCAGCCTTGCAAAGCTCGCGGTTGCCGAGACCGGAATGGGTATCGTAGAGGATAAGGTTATTAAGAACCACTACGCTGCCGAGTACATTTACAACGCTTACAAGGAGACCAAGACCTGCGGCGTTATCGAGGAGGATAAGGCATACGGCATCAAGAAGATCGCTGAGCCGATCGGTGTCATCGCTGCCGTAATTCCTACCACCAACCCCACCTCGACCGCGATCTTCAAGTGCTTGCTCGCACTCAAGACTCGTAACGCGATCATCATCAGCCCTCACCCCAGAGCAAAGAACTCCACCATCGCGGCTGCTAAGCTCGTTCTCGAAGCAGCAGTTGCAGCAGGTGCTCCCGATGGAATCATCGACTGGATCGACGTTCCTTCCCTTGATATGACCACCACGGTCATGAAAGAGGCTGATATCATCCTCGCAACCGGTGGTCCCGGAATGGTTAAGGCTGCTTACTCTTCCGGAAAGCCTGCTCTCGGTGTTGGTGCAGGTAACACCCCCGCGATCATCGACGATAGTGCAGATATCCTTCTCGCTGTTAACTCGATC
>JAFOEU010000065.1 GCA_017387685.1 Clostridia bacterium | reverse complement strand
CATAACAGTGAAGCGAAAGCAGAACTGTGAAAGACAGTTGCTCTGACAATTGTCGGGGCGACAAGTCGGTGATATTAACGCAGAGGGTCCACCCGTTCCCATTCCGAACACGGAAGTTAAGCTCTGCAGTGCCGAAAATACTTGTCTGGCGACGGACCGGGAAAATAGGTCAATGCTGACACATAACAGATAACCGCGAGGTCATCTGTGAAAGACAGTTGCTCTGACAATTGTCGGGGCGACAAGTCGGTGATATTAACGCAGAGGGTCCACCCGTTCCCATTCCGAACACGGAAGTTAAGCTTTGCAGTGCCGAAAATACTTATCTGGCGACGGATCGGGAAAATAGGTCATTGCCGACATATTATAAGGGAAACATAAATTGTTTCCCTTGTAATCGTTAAATCCAATATTCCTCCTTAGCTCAGTCGGTAGAGCACCTGACTGTTAATCAGGTTGTCGCTGGTTCGAGCCCAGCAGGGGGAGCCAAAGAAAGAGCAGATCGCGTTAGCGGTCTGCTCTTTCTTTCACTTTTCTTATGGCGACGAACCACTGCTGTTTGCTCCGCAAACAGCAAGAGTTTGCGGTAGTAGGCATATACAAATCTGCACAAACTTTATCCGCAAACGGTGGTTCAGAGCCCAGCACCCATTTGCACCAACTACTTAACAGTCTGTTTGCGGCTTTAGCCGCAAGCCTGACCGCGTATTCTCGGTGCCGCTTGCGGCATGAGGTCCTTCGGACCTCAAGAGAATATGCGCTGTTGATGCCATAGGCGGCAACTGGGTTAATCCAGGTTGTCTTCTTTATACTTCTCGCTCTCTTACTTCGAGCCCAGCAGGGGGAGCCAACAAAAAGCACATCGCTTCGCGGTGTGCTTTTTGTTATCCAAGCCGCAGGCTTGGTATATCATCACGCGCTCGCGTGTATATCATCGCCGAAGGCGTATCTCATCACCGAAGGTGCATTACTCCTGCGGCTTGATGATATACAACACTTCGGTGTTGATGATATACACGCCTGCGGCGTGATCTATTTTATTTGAAACTTTATACTACTTATCTTACTTCATTGCTTTATTTATGCTTATAACATGAACAATAAGTTGATACTCAATATCTTGACAATTCATTTCTCGTGTGTTATAATTGTTTATAATCGATGCGGAGGTGAAAGGAATATGTCAAGCCATCCTTATTATTTTGCTTACGAAAACAGATATCAAGTTGTGTATTCTGCGGGCGTAGATCGTTGGGGGCATTCGCCGGATGATACTGTGCTTTATGATTACTTGAAATCTTGGGTTGAACAGAACGGTCTTGCCGGTAAAAGGGTTATTGAATTCGCTTGCGGTGAAGGTGCGTGTGGTGCTATTCTTTCTGACCTTGGTTGCGTTTATCACGGCATTGATGTTTCGCCATCTGCAATTGAGAAAGCTCGGAGCACTTTATGTTCATATCAAAATGCAAGCGTAGAAGTATTGGATATGGTTAAAGGTCCAATAGAAGGCGAATACGATGCAGCACTTGATTGTATGGGACTCCATATGCTGATCACGGATACTGACCGAGCAGGATATTTGCATAATGTTTTTTCAGTATTAAAGGATGAAGCCCCTATGTTGTTTTTCAGGGAATCATATCGCCGTGAGGGCGTGTATAGTGGTACTGTTGACTCTTTTGCGCAATGGTCGAAAATAACGGGGGATGATTACGTGACTCCGCAGCCGAGACTAGTCACGCGTTCGGATAACGGTGAAGTGGCAGAGGTATTTGTTCCGCTTCTTCCTGCACGTGCTAAAGATAAAAGTGGGTATATTATTGAGTTTGAAAACGCCGGATTTTTGGTAGAGAGATTTGAAGAAATGGCTTCATCTTATGCAATTCCGTTCTCCGCAAGTATTTTTGTTAGGAAAGGATCGTGAGTAAATATGAATATTAAAGGTTGGAGCATTGATCACACGAAACTGCCGGATTGGGAGTCGAAGAAGTGTTCAAATTTGAAAGAATATTTATTTGAATCCACGCATGCCGATCTCGCTTGCTATATATATTCGGAGGTTTCAGGGCATGGTGAGTTACCGGGCACTTGCGCTATCTATGAGAATAAAGCAGCTCCCGAACTGCTTCTTGCTATTCAGATGCTCGTTTTTTTGCCTTATGCATTTTTCAGTGAAGACGGTAATCTGATTTTTCTGAAAGCTTTTATGCGGTATTCGATTAGGTTTGTACTTGTGATTAACCTTGCAGAGCGCTCATTTGCGATAATTCATTATTCGCCGAGTAATTGGAATTATCAAATCGTAGAAAAAGGAGAAGGCTTTTTTGAATTTTGCTTTGAAGAGGAAGAAATTTCAAAGAATCCGTTTCTTGAATCATATAATCATAAGGAAATAGACTGCGCTAAACTTAATTTCAAATGCTGGAATGCACTTTCTGATGGCGGTGATCTGAATGTTCTGGGCAGAGGTCCGAGATATTTCTTTGCTGACAAGAAAAGGCTATTCAATGAAAGCCTTGAAAAATTTAAGCTTGGTGGAATGTCCGATCAGTTCTTTGTAGACATTAATCGTGATATGAAGCTGTATTATATTAACGTATTCAAGGTTGACAGATACGGACATACTAAGATGATCGCTCTTGAAAATACTGATTTCGGCGGCAAGTATTTCCCGGTATTCACTACATTTTCAGGATGTATTGAATTTATGAGAAAATACGATATTAAATCTCCGATATACAGATCGCGTATGAAAAAGATCATGAGGATGATGGATCGCGGTTACCCGCTTCATTCCCTTGGTATGGTTATTGATCCCTTTGGGTTTTCTATATCATTGCCTGCCGGTTTACGAGTTACACCTAAGTGTTTAAGATATTAAAATGAAGAAGCTCGCTGAGGCGGGCTTCTTCATTTTTATAAAAGTTCTATCTTGATTGTAAGGGAATCTTGATTGTCTGCATAAAACAGACTGTAATATCCATTTCTGTTGTACGCGGTTTTACCGAGATCTCGGATTGTAACATTGGTTGTAAATTTGCATACGTGACCTTCGTATTCAATTTCAAGAGTTTTATCCTGTAAAGTGATTTTAGTTTCCTTTTCTCCGTCAAATGAAAATGCAGGAAGCAGATGGAGGATCTGCCCTTCGCCAGATACGGTTACCGTTACTCCGTCGCTGTCTATTCTGTAATCGGCGCGAAGACCGAGTGGGTATTTGAGGACTGCATAATTGTTTGAATAATCAATAACGCTGACCTTTTCATCTCTGTCGCAAGTAAAACAGGGTTCTCCGTCAATTATTTTGCCGGGGCACAGAGAGGCACTGATCTTTTCCTCTGTGCAAACCTTATATTTTGATTTGCTTGCGCAAGGAAGGCTCATACAAAGCGGAGACGGAATGCCGTAACGGTGAACTCGACCAAGCCCCGATGAGTCATAATGCGGATCGCCGTCTGTGTCAAATTCAAGGAAATATCCTTCAGAACGCATAAAGAGCTTGTGAAAATGCTCGCTCGTCATAAAGACGGATTCCGAATCGTCAAAATCTGTTGCAGGGATACTGTCATCGCAGATCATATAAGCAGAGAAGAGATGCGAAGCGGTGGTTATCATATACTTGTCAAAATACGCGTATTTTTCGCAGCCGTAACGGGTTTCGGTCGGGAAACGATTTTTGATGTGGCGTATAGGTTCCTTTTCGAGCCAATACTCGGTAATTTCTATTGCACGATTGATTGCGGCTTTGAACCTGCCCGCTGTTTCAAGATCTCCCATTTGCGCGTATCTGTTCGCCTCAAATTCGAAGATTATGGCAAGCATACCCTCGTTGTGCACGAATTGATTGCTCCTTCCGCCGAAAGCTATCTCACCGGTTATCGACTGCATCTTAAGTGTTAAAAGCGCGGTGCTTTTCAGCATCGAATCAATCTGCGCATAGAACTTTCCTCGGTATCCGAAATGCAGAAGAAGGGGGAAAAGATAGCGCGGAACGAGATCGTAAACTATCGGCTGATGGTTGTTCTCATTGAGATTGTCCATATACATTCCGTTTTCATCAAGGCGGTGCAGCTGATTCTCGAGCTGAAGCTCAAGGAATTCTTCGGAATTGCATCCCGTTAGCTTCATCCTTGCGAATTCGCTGAGGGCAGAGAAGAGTGCCCAGTTTCCTACGCAGTCGTCCGCATCAGTTGCGAATTTATTGTAACAGCTATGGGGAACTATTGTCAAAAGCAATGCCTTCCATCGTACTATCTCTTTTGAAAATTTACCGATACGTTCAAGCTCGAGCAGACAAAACGCGATCTCTCTCACGGAAAAATCATTTGCCGCCTTTACCTTCGGGATCTGCTCACAGCAAAAGTCCATCATTTTGATAAAGAGCGGAATGAGATCCGTGCGGTAACCGTGCGCAATGAGCACTCCGATATTAACAGTCAAGCGCGGAAAACCGTGTTCTGTCAGCCCTTCTACCTTTACTCTGTCGAAATATTCTCGAATATGCTCGTCAGAGTATGCCGATAGAGCTTTCGACATTAATTCAAGGTACTTTTCTTTCATCACGCCATAGTTTCGAGCATTTTCTCGCTCACCTCGTAACGGCGAGGCTCACCCGAGATAAAACGCTTGTATTCTTCGATTATGTATTCAGCCATTCGGTGGGTTTCGTTCATCAGGCTTCCTGCGATGTGGGGAGTCAGGAAACAGTTGGGAAGTGAGTAAAACGCGTGACCTTCTGCAGGCGGTTCGGGATAGGTTACATCGAGAATTGCCGTAACGTCGGGGCGCTCCTCAAGTACGCGAACGAGGTCGGCTTCAACGACCTGCGCGCCTCTGCCCGTATTGATGAAGGTAGAGTAGGGAAGCATCTTGGAAAAATATTTGTAGTCGAGCATACCCTTTGTCTGCTCGTTGTTTGCCATATGGTTGGAAACTACGCGGCAGGTTGAAAACAACTCGTCAAGCGTTGCTTTCTTGATCCCGAGCTCACGGGCGCGTTCATCCGAAAGGAAAGGATCGAACGCGAGGACGTTCAGCTTATACGCTTTTAATCTTTCTGCAACCTGCGAACCGATCATTCCGACTCCGATAATACCAACGTTTTCGCCGTAATTTCCGGGATAGCCGTTTTTCATCACCTTTCCCGCCTCGCGGTTGCCTTTTTTCATCTCTCTTGAATGGGCAAAAAATCCCTTGTTTGACAGAATGATCTGCGCAAGCGTGTATTCAACAACGGGGACAGCATTCGCTGCCCAAGCGCTGAATACTTTTACGCCGCAAGAGAGGAAGGGACGAGCAAAGGCTTGCACACTTCCTGCCGCATAGAAAACGCATTTGAGGGAAGGGAAGCAATTCTTGATTTCTTCCTCACTCATCGAGGGCATTCCCCAAGTGGAAAACACGTATTCCACGTCCTTAAAAGTCTCAGGTGATGCAATTACCTCGGCAGAAGTATAGACACGTCTCTCAACCTCGGGCAATTTATCAAAGCTGTCGGCATAGACGCTTTCTACGCTGTTCTTTTTATTACATAAATAAATTGATCTCATTATAAACCCTTTCTTTCTCTGTATTCGCTCCAGACCTTTTCAAAGCAATCTTCTTCAATAGGCATCTTGCGGACGAATCTGCGAGAGCAGAAGAAGTCGACTCCGCGAAGCTCGACGGATTGAATTACACGCTTGTGCGAATCCTTTTCGGGGAGAGTATAGAAGAAAATGTCTTCAAGTCCCATCGGAGCATCGCCCGCATCGTCGGTATATAAAGCTGATCCGCGCGAAAACGAAAATTTCTTTGCGTAATCTATCATCGCGGTAAGCACCGCTGCTTGAACGGTAAGCGTATCTTGTAAGAGATAGCAGTACAAAATATCCTCCGTGCTCGGTAATGCCCGGATATTGCGGATCAACCAAATCGCGCTCTTTATGTCGGCGAGATAACGCTCCATTTCAGTAGTGTTTCTGATAGCACCCGCACAAGCACTCATCTTTCGGCGTGCGGTCATAAGTCGGCTTTCGAGATCTATCGGCGATACCGCATCTGCTGACAGCTCGATTGAACGGCTGACGGATTCTTCAAGGATAGCGCAGAATGCCTCGCCGTCTACCGACCTATCGCTTTCGGAAATTGCCTCTGCGGCGCGTAAAGCACCAACCTGACCCGCATTCAGCGCGCTGCCACCCGGTCTTGTTATACCGTGAGTTCCCGCAACCTCGCCGACCGCGTAAAGTCCAAGCACTCGGCTTTCCCAATTCGAATTGACTGCCACACCGCCGTTGCAATGCTGTGCGGAGAGCACGATCTCGAGGTATTCCTTGGAAATATCAACTCCCTTTGAACGGTATAGCTCGATAGCGGGCTGATTCATCTTTTCAAGACGCTCGATCGGAGTGCCGAAGCAAGCGTCGGCTTTTTTGAGATATTCATAAGCCTCGGAGGAGAGCCTTTCGTATTCAATGCTCTTAAGTCCGAAGGGGTTTTTAGTGTAATCAAGATATACCTTGCGCCCGCGCATCACGCACTCTCTGTAAACGAGAAGGTCGATCACGGATGAGCCCTCTGCTACCTTGTTGATATCAAAAGGCCATTGATATCCCTTTAAAAAGAGCATCGAAAGTGCCTCGTAAGGCTCAAAGAAGAATTCCCAAAGGAATTCACGCTCCTTGCCTGATTCGTCAACGGAAACAAGGCGCGGGAGTACCTGCATATATGTTCCCGAAACGTTCCAACGAGGTTCTTTTGAAGCAAGACCGTATTGCCATTCGGTCATATTCTGAAGCCCAGCTCCTGCGTTCAGTGCGAGCGATGTGGAGCCGTGATGCGAAGTCGGATAAACGCTGTCAGCATAAATGCCGGCAGGTCCGCCCGTGGCAATAACCACGTTCGGTGATTTGAAAGCAACGTAATCGCCGCTGTCAAGATCAAAGCAGAGAAGACCGCAGACCTCGCCATCGTTCTTTAGTATTTTTGTAGTATAAAGCTTGTCAAATATCGTGATCTGAAGCTCGCTTGCGCGCTTTTCGAGAGCCTCGGTCATAAATTTTGAGGTGAGCGGGCCTGCGCTTGTTGCGCGCGCTTTGGGATCGTGATCGGTCTTGTAACCGATATATTCGCCATATCTGTTAGACGGGAAAGGAACTCCCGCGGCGCAAAGATCAAGAAAGCATCTCGACGAAAGTGCCGCCTCACAAAGGGCATTGTCGCCGTCTACGCAACCGCCGTCAAACAGGGTTTGTGCCATTTCCCGAACGCTGTCGGGGGTACCGCCCGCAAGCGAAAGTTTGTAATAGGTCTGCTTATCGCTTCCCGTGTTTCTCGAAGTACCCGAATTTACTCCCTCGGTCACTATGCAAACACTCTTTTTGCCGATCTTTGCAATATTGCACGCGGTTGCAAATCCCGCCGCGCCGCTGCCGATGACCACGGCATCAAAGGAATAAGTTTTCATTATAATCTCCTTAAATGAAATCCGCCGTCAACGTCGAGGGATTGACCTGTAACGTAAGGCAAAGCACCCGAGCAAAGCGCATATACGGCATCGGCAATATCCTCGGGCTCGCCCCAACGTGCGATCGGGAGCAATCCGCCGTCAATCAGGTTATCATATTTTTCTTTGACCTTAGAGGTCATATCCGTAGCGATAATGCCGGGACGAACCTCGTTTACGGGAATTCCGTATTCGGCAAGTCTGTCGGCGAAAAGCTTGGTTATCATCGAAACTCCCGCTTTTGAAATGCAGTATTCGCCGCGGCTGGTCGAGCTCGTATAAGCCGAAAGCGATGAAATATTGCAAATGTGACCGCGAATTCCGTTTTGGATGGGATTTTCTATCATCTTTTTTGCGACCTCTTGCGTGAGGAAAAGAGTACCCTTGGTATTGATATCCATAACACGGTCGTAGCTTTCCTCGGTCATTTCAAGTAGATCCTTGCGCTCGAGGGGAGCAACTCCCGCGACGTTTACGAGAGCGTCTATCTTTCCGAACTTGTAAAAAGCTTCCATAACGAATCTTTTTCTGTCTTCGGTAGACGAGAGATCGCCCTGAACGTAATGGAATATAGAGGAATAATCGGGGAAAGGATTTTCCTCGCTTCTTCCCATTCCCGTGACGACCCAACCGTTCAAGAGAAATTTTTTAACGCAAGCCGCGCCGATTCCGCGCGTGCATCCGCTTATAAGTACGTGCTTCATTATTTGCCTCCCTTGAATTCGCGATAAAGATCTGTATAAAGCTTATCACGGACGACGCATCCGGGCGTCCATCCCGAACGCATCAGCTCAGAGCACTTGGAGCAGCAAATGCAGATCTTTTCTTTTTTCATTTTTCCGCAATCAAGAATATCCTTGGCGTAATCGGGATAAGCCAGAATCGTTCTGCCGAATCCGCAGAAATCGAATCCGCCTTCCTTGATGAATCCCGCGCAGACCTCGGGAGCAACCACGCCGAGATACGAGAGGGCAGAGGAGATGATCTTCATCTCGGGGACTTCCTTTTTTAGTGCGGCAATTCCGTGAAGCATACGCGCAACACCCTCAAGCGGATGCTCTCCGGGATCGTACGCGCCAAGTGCGAAGGGGCGGTTGACGTGAGGATTGAAATACGGATTTCCCATAGTGATGTTGAGAAGTTCAACTCCCATATTTGAAAGCTCACTAAGAAGCCAAGTGGGCTCCGTGGAATCGAATTCCGTGCCGCCGTCCTTGGATACACCAAATCCGTAAGGATGGGGGAAACCGTCGTATACGTTGAGTCTGGAGGAAACTATAAAATCAGAGCCCGTTATCTGCATAGCTCCCGCAATGCTTTCTCTCAAAAGCCTTGTACGGTTTTCAAGGCTTCCGCCGTATTTACCGTCACGCTCATAAGCAGAGAGAAGCTCGGAGTTGATGTATCGGTGACAGCATTTAACGTCTACTCCGTCAAATCCCGCTTCTTCTGCAAGACGCGAGGATTCGATCAAAGCCTCACCGATACGGTCAAGCTCGTCATCAGAGAGAATTCGGCTTTTGTCGATGGGATTGTTACCCTCAAAAATAGGATTGTTATAAGCAATCAAAGGCTCGGGAGTACCGTGAGGCTTGCTGTATCTGCCCGAGTGAGTGGCTTGCATAATAATGAGAGGAGCGTAACCGTTAGCTTTCATCGAATCCTCACGGATATCGTTGACGATCTTTTTGAAGCTGTCAAGGTTATCTTTCTTTATCCAAAGCTGACGGGGATTAGCTCTGCCATCCTCGCGGCAAGCTGTGGCTTCAAACCAGATAATACCCGAGCCGCCCTCGGCAAGACGCTTGTATCTTCTGAAGGTGAGCTCATCGGGTGATCCGTCAAAGCATCCATCGCAACCCTCCATTGCCTGACACGCGAGGCGGTTAGGTACAGTCTTGCCTCCTACTGTAACCGATTCGCGAAGTATAGAAGTGTCCTCAGAGTAAGGCAGAGCTGTGCCGAGCTCTTCGTTTTGTTTTATAAATTCGTCTTTTGAGGTATATACTTTTCTGTTCACGTGTTTATCCTCCGATATTATATTATTATACATATTAATTATAAAACAATACAAAGCTCTTGCGTTATAAAAATATTGCAAATTGATATGTAAACCTTGCAAAATAATTGAAAATATGATATAATTAGTATGTAAATCGCGCACGGAGGTTGTGTATGTATATTTTAAGCGCAAAATACTCGGATGACGTAAAGGGCTTTTCCCGCCATTTTCACGATGCCCACGAGCTGCTTTACGTTATATCGGGAAGAATATTGGTAAACGTCGGCGGTGAGGAAAGAGAAGCGGGTGAGGGCTCTCTGCTTGTATTCAGCCGCTTTGAGGAGCATTCCGTTCGTGTGTTGACGCCCGAGTACCGCAGATTTACTTTGCTAATCTCTCCCGACGTCGTGCTCGGAGCGGATAACTATATTTTATCCTCCATCCTTATCAACCGAGGCGGTGGCTTTGACCGCGTTATAGATTTCAAAAAGGATGAAAACACAATTTCGCTTTTGATGAAAAGGATGACGTGCGAGTATCTCGAAAAGCCTCCGATGTATGAGAAGACACTCGATTCGATGCTGATGTGCCTGCTTGTTTCCATTTATCGCGCTCGGCCGAAGCTTTTTCTTGAAAACGAAAACACCAATACCGAGATCGTACGCGAAATTCAAGGAAGATTTGAGAGAGAGTACGCTGAGCGTTTTACTCTATCCGCTCTTGCCTCGGAATATCATATAAGCACCTCACACCTATCGCATATTTTCAAGGGCGTAACGGGTTACGCACCAATCGAATACCTTATTATCTGCCGATTATCCGCAGCAAAAAAGCTATTGTCCTCGACCGATAAAAGCATCAAGGAGATCGTTGATCTTTGCGGCTTTTCTGACGAAAGCAATTTCAGTAGAACCTTCAAGGAAAAGGTTGGTATGTCTCCTACCGAATTCAGAAAAATCACTTGACAAAATGCAGTAATAGTGGTATCATTTTCTTGTTACCTTGCAGAAAGGAATATAGATATGGAAAAGTTAATTCAGTACAGAACCAACGCCTCTCTTTACAATGGCGAATTTGGCGGATCATCCGGTTGGCCCGCCGCCGGAATGGGATATATAATCGTCAGCGAGAAGAGCAAAATCATAGTTATAGACGGCGGTTACGGTGACGATGCTGAGGAAATACTCTCGCTTCTTAGGGAAAACAGTACCGCGGAAATTCCACACGTCGATCTCTGGATCGTTACACATCCGCACGTTGACCACTATGGTGCTCTGCGCGAGCTTGCGATAAACCCAAAGCTTTCTTGCCGTCTTACAATCGGAAAAATTATTTATTGGTTTCCTCTTGAATTTGTTGGCAGGGACGGCAAGGCGCGTAATCTTGAAAACGCGTGCGCCCAGATGTCAAAGATATCCTCTGCGTTCACCGCAGAAGAGCACCGCCCTTATCGCGGCGAAAAGATCAATATTGACGAAATTGAGATCGAGTTCCTTTTCGTCCCCGACGATTGCAGTATCCTTAACACCGGCGGTGGAAACGCCAATCTCGTTTCATTGATCTTTACCATCGAAGGTAAAAGCAAGAAGATAATGTTCACCGGCGATGCTTACGGCAGAACGATGCAGATCACCGCGTGGAGATATAAAGGCAATCTCGCTTGCGATATCCTCCAGATGCCGCATCACGGTCTTTGCGATGCATATAATATCGACTTTTATCGAGAAGTCAACGCGAAAACCGTTCTCATACCCATTTCAGAGGCGGGCTACCGTGAAATGCACGGCGAGCAGTACGCGGAAAAAGAGGGCAGAAACCATAACCTGTGGGTAGAAAACAATGCTGAAACAGTATACAAAGCCTTTGAAGGCACGGTTGAAATCGAACTGTAAAGGAGAATGAAAATGGATAAGATCAGACTTGGAGTATTTGGACTTGGACGCGGCAGATCTCTTTTCACAAGTATGCTTGCCGCAGGCGCCGAGATCGTTGCTGTCTGCGAAAAAGACGAAAGACGAATCGAAGAAGCCCTCAAGATCGCTCCCGAAATAACCGTTTATCGCAATTTCGATGAATTTATTGAGCATCCGATGGATGCGGTTATGCTTTGCAACTACTTTAACGAACACGCCGAATACGCGGTTCGCTGTCTTGAGCGCAACATCCACGTTCTCAGCGAAACGACAAGTAACACCACGATGGCTGACGGAGTAAAGCTCGTCCGCGCCGCAGAGCGGAGCAGCGCTTTCTATATGATCGCCGAAAACTATCCGTTTATGGTCTTCAATCAGGAAATGCGCCGCGTTTACCGTGAGGGTACCCTCGGTCACGTGCTTTATGCCGAGGGTGAGTATAATCATCCTCTGAATCCCAATAATATGGCAGAGGTGGTAAAGCTTCGCCCTTCGCAGGAGCATTGGAGAAATAATATTCCGAGAACTTATTACATAACTCATTCTCTTGCTCCGCTGATGTATATCACGGGTCAGCGCCCGGTAAAGGTCAGCGCAATGCCCGTATACGGTTACTCGGAGGACGTGACCTGTCCGCTCAACGTCCGCGACCGCGCCGCGATCATCACTACCATCAATGACGACCGCTCGGTCTTCCGCATCACGGGATGCTCCGCGTTTGGCTGTCACGAAAATTCCTACCGTATCTGCGGTGAATACGGACAGATCGAAAACGTACGCGGAAGCGGCAACAAGGTGATGCTCAATTATAACAAATGGGACATCCCCGAGGGGCGTGAGGAGCACAACTATTATAAGCCCGAATTCCCCGAGGAGGATAAGCCGTTACTCGAAAAAGCAGGTCACGGCGGCAGCGACTTTTACGTTTTCCGTGAGTTCATCAATTGCATCCGCGAAAAACGCCACCCCGAGTTTGACGAATATTTCGCAACTACGATGGCGTCCGTCGCTATTCTCGCTCACAGAAGCATCCTTGAAGGAAATAAAGCCTTCGATATTCCCGATTTCCACCGGGAGGAAGAGAGAGTTCTCTATGAAAACGACGTCTTGACTCCCTTCTACGGCAAAAACGGCGAAGCTCCCACACAGCCTTGCTGCTCGGAGATCGACTATAAGCCCTCTGCAGAAAAGCTTGCGGCATACGAAAGTGCACTTAAAGAAAGGAATTAACCAATATGGCTGACCATAAGCTCCCTCTGTCGGTTTCCTATCCCCCAATGGATAAAATGGAGGCGGTAGTGTCTCCGCAGTTTCTCCTCGACCGCGGCTTTGACGCGATCGACGTTTCGATTCCGTCGCTTTTGAAGCAGTTCGGTGAAGATTGGCGCGCCAAAACCGAAGAATTCAAGAAAGCAATTGATGATTCGGGTATAATCGCGATTTCCGCACACCTGCCTTTCCGTGCCGCATCCAAGGAACAGCTTCACGAGGATATGTTAATTGGACTCGAGATCGCTTCGATGCTCGGTATCAAGCGCGGAGTAATTCATCCGATAGGGAACGGAAAGGAAGAGGATTCACCCGAGAACCGCCAAAAGTGGTTCGAGAAGAATATAAAGTATTATAACAAATATCTGCCCATTGCAAAGGAATACGGTATTCAGATCGTTACCGAGAATATGAGAAATCCTCATTGGGCGCAGGGCTGTCATCGTTATGCGTCGACCGCAGATGAGCTCATAGAGCTTGCAGATGCGCTCGGTCTTGAAATCTGCTGGGATTTCGGACACGCGAACGAGGCGCACCTCGATCACTACACCGAGCTTAAAAAGATCGGTAAAAGACTGACGATGACGCATATCAACGATAACTGGCAAGGTCCTTCGGACGAGCATCTCCCTCCTTTTTACGGAACGGGGGATTGGGCGGCCGCCTGCCGCGGACTTCGTGAGATCGGCTATTCCGAGCCCATCAATTTCGAGGTAAAGTTTAAGCAGCTCCCGTCGAGAATACTCCCCGAAGCCGCATCGCTCGTGCGCGCCATCGGTGAGCTATTGCTTGATATGATATTTGAACTTGAATAGCAATATTTGTCTGTAATAGGCACATAGTTGACTTGACAAAGTTTCCGAAAAATGATAATATAATTATATATATTTTTATTTGGAGGAAAGTAATGAAACATTTTAGCTTTTACCGCTTTGTATGTCTTATGCTCGTTTGCTTGATGGTTCTCCCCGCTATGATTGCGTGTGCGGACACTGAGCAGGGAAGTGAGACCACAGCTACAGCAGGAACCCAGGCTCCCTCGGCAGAAACTACTGTTGAAGAAACCGAAAGCCCCTACGATAAGGACGGCTACCTCAAGGACGGTCTCCCCGACACCTTGAAGTTCGGCAACCAGGAAGTGACCGTGCTTCATTGGAATGACGCCGACTTTGAAGAATTCTTCGCTGAGAAGGAAAATGGCGAGATCGTTAACGACGCTATCTATAAGCGCAACTGCAACGTCGAGGATCGCCTTGACGTTCAGCTCAAGTTTGTAGGAACCGCAGGCGACACCAACAACGAGGTACCCTTTGCGAATTTCCTCAGCAACAGCATTGAGGCAGGCGAGAAGGCTTACGATATCGTTGCCGCATATAGCTATACCTCGGGTCTTTGCGCAGTTCAGAATCTTTTCTATGATATGACAAATGTGCCCCACCTCGATTTTGACAAGCCTTGGTGGCCCTCAAATCTCGTTGAGCAGTCGACCATTAACAACAAGCTCTACTTCATTTCGGGCGATATCTCCGCTAACGTTATATACGCGATGTACGTAACGTATTTCAATAAGGATATTCTTACCGAGTTCCAGCTTGAGTCCCCCTATAAATTCGTTCAGGACGGTACTTGGACTCTCGATAAGATGTTCGAAATGTGTCAGGGCGTATATCTTGACTCCAACGGAAACGGCACCAAGGACGTCGGCGACCGTGCAGGTCTTTACGTTTACACGCTCCATCTTGATCCCTTCCTTTGGGGTAGCGATATCTTCATCGTTGACAGCACCGACGGTAAGTTCGAGCTTTCCGATGAGTTTATCGGCGAGAAGACCTTTAATCTCCAGCAGAAGCTTAAGGCATTCCTTGAAAACACCGACGACGGTATCCATCATACAGTAAAGACTGATAACCATCAGTATTTCGGTCAGGAACTTGCACTTTTCATGCCCGACCGTTGCCACCGCGCTATCGCGTTCTCCGAGACCAATGTTGATTTCGGTGTACTTCCCGTTCCGAAGTATGATGTTGCACAGGAAAATTATATCACCATTATGGGTAACACCTTCTCGCTTTACAGCATGCCCGCTGACGTTGTAGACGTTGATCTTTCGGGAGCAGTTCTCGAATGTATGGCATCCGAGTCCCACCGCACTATAATCCCCGCGCTCTATGAGCGTTCCTTCCAGTACAGATACTCGAAGGAGGAGGTATCCGCGCAGATGTTCGATATCGCGCGTGAAACCGTTGTATTCGATATGGCGCGAATCTTCTCTAATACCCTTACCGCATATAAGGCTTGGCAGAAGGCGATCCGCTATCCTACCGCTTGGACTACCACGGTTCAGACCGAATCGAGAGCTTGGGCTAACCAGATCGAAACGATCCTTGAATCTTTCCAATAATTAACGTATAATCAGTCGGGAGCCGGCTTTTGCCCGGCTCCCGTAAGTTCATTTTAATAAGGAATGTGAAATATGAAAATACACGCAGATTTCGAATGCGGTAACATCCGCTTTCTGAAGCAAGAGGAAAACGATATTTATCTGACCAATGAAATGCGAGGAACGGTACGCGACAAGGCGTATTATTGGGCGTTCTGCGTTGAAGGCGCGGCGGGCAAAACCCTTAACTTCCGCCTTGACCGAGAATGGGTAGGACCGTACGGAGCGGCGGTAAGCCACGATCTTATCAATTGGTCGTGGACTGAAAGCTCGATTGACGGTGCGGCTTTCAGCTATACTTTCGGTGCAGATGAGGATAAGGTTTACTTCGCACACGATCTTTTATACACCCCCTCGCGCCTGAATATGCTGTTGAACGAGCTTGGAATAGAGCCATATACCGTTTGCCGAAGCCTCAAGGGCAGAGCGGTTCCCGCTTTTAAGATCGGAAGCGGAAAAAATAATATTATTCTTTCCTCGCGTCACCACGCTTGCGAGTCTCCCGGAAGCTGGGTGCTTGAGGGAATGATCCGCGAATACGCCTCGAGTCCAATCGAAGATACGAATATTTTTGTCGTTCCTATGGTTGATTACGACGGTGTTACCGAGGGCGAGCAAGGAAAGGATCGCGATCCCCACGATCATAATCGTGACTATATTGATGATAGTATTTATCCCGAAGTAAGCGCAATTATTGACTATGCAAAGGATAAAGATATCTCATATGCCATAGATTTCCACGCTCCTTCGCATCGCATAGGCAGAAGCAACCGCGTTTACGTTGTTCGTAAGTTCCCTGAGCTTGAGTCGAGATTTGATAAGTTCAGCAAACTCTTTGAAGCACGCTCGGGCGGTGACGCTATGACCTACGATATGAAATACGACGTATATCCCAACGTCGGCTGGAACAAGGACACAACACCTACCTTCAGCACATATTTCAACACACGCCCTGACTGTAATCTCGCGCTTACCCTCGAGGTCACGCATTACGGCACAGATGATAACAAGGTTTCCGCAGAACGTCTTATAAATACAGGAAGAGCTTTCTGCCGAGCGCTTGACGATTTCACAAAAGCATAACAAAAATCGCCTGACCGATTCGGTCAGGCGATTTTTATATATTCGATTAGCAAATACCCTGCCAGAGCATTGCGTTTGCAACCTTGGTAAAGCCTGCGATGTTAGCACCGAGAACAAGGTCACCGGGCTTGCCGTACTGCTCTGCGGTCTCGGATGCAGCCTTGTAGATGTTGACCATAATGCCGTGAAGCTTTTCGTCAACCTCGTCAAAGCTCCAAGAGAGACGGAGCGAGTTCTGGGACATCTCGAGTCCGCTGGTAGCTACGCCGCCTGCGTTGGATGCCTTACCGGGAGCATAGAGAAGTCCTGCTTCCTTGATAGCTTCGATAGCGTCGGGGGTGGTGGGCATGTTTGCGCCCTCTGCAACGAGCATACAGCCGTTCTTGATAAGCTCCTTAGCATCCTCAAGATTGAGCTCGTTTTCGGTAGCGCAGGGAAGAGCGATGTCGCACTTAACGGTCCAGATGCCGTGAGGACCTTCGGTGTACTTAGCGTCCTTGCGAACCTCAACGTACTCGGAGATATTGCCGCGCTTCTTGAGCTTGATCTCCTTAACGAGATCGAGATCGATTCCGTCAGCGTCATAGATGTAGCCCTGACGGTCGCACATAGCAACGACCTTTGCGCCGAGCGAGGTTGCCTTCTCGTTTGCAAAGATAGCAACGTTACCCGAACCGGAAATAACGACGGTCTTACCCTCAAAGGAAGTACCCTTGGATGCAAGCATTTCGTTTACGAAGTAGCAAAGACCGTAACCGGTAGCCTCGGTTCTTGCGAGAGAGCCGCCCGAGAATACTGCCTTACCGGTGAGAACGCCGGTCCACTCGTTGGTGAGCTTCTTATACTGACCGAACATATATCCGATCTCACGGGAGCCGGTACCCTTGTCGCCTGCGGGAACGTCGGTGTCGGGACCGATGTGGCGGTAAAGCTCGTTCATAAAGGACTGGCAGAAGCGCATGATCTCGCCCTCGGACTTACCCTTGGGATTGAAGTCGGAGCCGCCCTTACCGCCGCCCATGGGAAGGGAAGTGAGAGCGTTCTTGAAGATCTGCTCAAAGCCGAGGAACTTGATGACGGATGCGTTAACGCTGGGGTCAAGTCTGATACCGCCCTTGTAAGGACCGATAGCGGAGTTGTACTGGCAACGGAAGCCGCGGTTAACCTGAACCTTACCGTTGTCGTCTACCCACGGGATGCGGAACTGGATCATTCTCTCGGGCTCAACGATGCGGCGAACGATTTCTGCGTCGATATATTCGGGATGAGCATCGAGTGCGGGAGCGAGGGTCGAAAGAACCTCTTTAACTGCCTGATGGAATACAGCCTCGCCGGGGTTTCTCTGCTCGACTTCAGCCATTACACTTGCAAGATATGCATTAGTCTGTGTCATAACTATCTCCTTTTTATGATAGAATTTTGAATTAATATAAAAATTATAGCACATAGGAGAAAGTTTGTCAACGGAAAATTGCAAAAAATATATAAGGATTACAATATTTTTTGCTATTGAATGACTATATCGAGCTCATTGCCGTCTTTGCTTGCTTTCAGCGTGATTTTTGATCCCTTTGTTACCTCTCCCGAGAGTATTTTTTCCGATATGGGACGCTCGCAAAGCCTTGATATTCGCCGTCTGATATGACGCGCACCTCCGTTCGCTTTCGCACTTTCAGAGATGAATTCTACTGCATCGGGGTTGAACGATAACTCGATCTCTTTTAATGCAAGTTTGCTACCAAGATGATCTAACTGCCGCTTGCAGATCGCGCTGATGCTTTGGGGAGAAAGAGGAGAAAAGTAAATGCATTCGTCAATTCTGTCAAGAAATTCCGGGCGGAACGCCTCGCGCAAAGCTCGCATTACTCTTTCCTCGCCTGCTTGATTTGTGCTTTTATCGTCAGCGGAAAAGCCGAGGGATGAGGTTTTTTTATACTGCGCGCCGAGGTTGGATGTCATTATAATTACGGTATTTTTGAAATCTACCGCTCTGCCTTGCGAATCGGTAAGCACGCCGTCCTCGAGTATCTGCAGAAGGATGTTGAATATATCGGGATGCGCCTTTTCAATCTCATCAAAAAGTATCAGCGAATAAGGGCGCCGTCGCACGCCCTCGCTCAGCTGTCCGCCCTCGCCGTAGCCGACATAACCGGGAGGCGAGCCGATAAGCCTTGAAACACTGTGCTTTTCCATATATTCCGACATATCAAATCGAATGAGGAATTTCTGAGATCCGAAAAGTATCCGCGCAAGAGCTCTGCAAAGCTCGGTTTTTCCAACACCGCTTTGCCCGAGGAATATAAATGATCCGATCGGGCCGCTATCACGGTCGAGTCCCGTTCTGCCCTTGATTATTGCGGAGGCAACCGCCTCGCAAGCCTTTTCCTGACCGATCACCTGCTCGCAAAGTTTGCCGTAAAGTCCCGAAAGCTTTTCGCTTTCGCTTGCAGTAAGCTCGGAAACGGGGATACCCGTCCATTCGGTGAGCGTGCGGGCGATATCTTCTGCGGTCAACTCTTCATCATTATTGACTTTGCCGAGCTTTTCGACAGAGCTTTCAAGCTCTGAGTATCGGGTGCGCAACATTTTTTCTTCATCCCGAAGTGTCGCGGCACGCTCGAACTGCTGATTGCCGATCGCCTCCTCCTTATCGTGGATGACACGGTTGAGCTCGGTCTCGATTTCCTTCAGATCAGCAGGAATAGCATGCGAGGCAATACGCTTGCCACTAGCCGCTTCATCTATCAGGTCGATCGCTTTGTCTGGCAGAAATCTGTCGCTGATATATCTTGCAGAAAGTTTTACAGCGGCATCGATCGCCGAGTCGCTTATCCGGATGCCGTGATGCGCCTCATATTTGTCGCGCAGACCGCGAAGAATATTGATCGCATCTTCCTCGCTTGGCTCGCCGACGTTTATCGGCTGAAATCTTCGCTCAAGCGCGGCATCCTTTTCGATATGCTTTCGGTATTCCGAAAGAGTTGTTGCTCCTATAAGCTGTATCTCGCCTCTCGCAAGGGCGGGCTTGAGGATATTTGCCGCATCGACTGCACCCTCTGCCGCGCCCGCACCGACGATCGTGTGGATCTCGTCGATAAATAGAATGACTTCGTCGCTCCCTTTGACCTCCTCCATCACGGCTTTGAGCCGCTCCTCAAACTCACCGCGATACTTTGCACCCGCTATCATAGCCGGAATGTCGAGGGTAACGATCCGCTTGCCCGCAAGCAGGTCGGGGATGTTCCCGTCCGCGATCCTCTGCGCTAATCCCTCGACAACTGCGGTCTTGCCGACTCCTGGCTCGCCTACAAGACACGGATTATTTTTTGTTCTTCTGCAAAGAATTTGAATCACGCGTTCGCTCTCGCTGTCCCTGCCGATTACGGGATCAATTCTGCCTTCCTCGGCAGTTTCCGTGAGATCGCGCCCGTATTTTGCAAGAGTAGGCATCTTGCGCAGAATGCCGTGAGCCTCGCTGTCGTCATTTTTTCGTAACGCGGGCGAGATCTCCGCCAACCCTTCAAGAAAAGTTGCGATATCCTGCCGTATATCAGCCGTCCTTATGCCGAGAGATTCGAGCATCTTGACCGCCACGCAGTCGCGCTCTTCAAGTATCGCAAGAAGTATATGCTCAGTGCCGATATAGCTCTGCCCGTATTTTTTTGAGATCAGAGCCGAGCTTTCAATGATCTTTTTTGTTTTGGGAGTCATATCGGATGGCATAAGCGAAGTAGGAAGGGAAGTACCCGCTATTCTGCATATCACCTCGCGAAGCCGCTCGGCATCTATTCCTCGCTCGTAAAGAAATCGCGATGCAGATGAATCGCCTACCGAAAGAAGACCGAGCAGAAGATGCTCCGAGCCGATATATGTGTGCCCCAGGTCACGAGCGAAAGCGAGCGCGCCCGATAGAGTGCTTTGCGCCATTTGAGTAAACTTATTTTTCATATCCTTTACCGCCGTTCGTTTTTAATATATTTTAATCTGAACGGCGTTTTTTTATTCGCTATTGATAAAGATGTGCGGAATCGTAAAGCCTGACGAGCGCGTTCCAGGTCAGCTTATCGACCTCGCCCGTGACGGGAAGAAGATACCTCGCTTGAACTTCACTGACTGCATCTCGCGTCGCTTCATCGTAAATCCCTGTGACCTCAACCGGAGTTATCGGAAAGAATACCGAAATCTCCTCAAGCATATGCTGAACCGCGGTGACGGCAAAACCCTCATCCCCGAGCTTCAAAGCGTAACCCCTTGGCTCGGAAGGAAAGGGAGAAAAACGCGAAGGCGGCGCTTCTTCTTCAAGGGATATGAGATAATCCTCGTAAAGTGCCTCCCAGGTTTCCTGATCAGCTACACCCGTTACGGGCAGACCGCGCCGAGCCTGATATGCGCGGAGAGCTTCGGTAGTTGAGCTTCCGCTGTTTCCGTCTATCGGAATGAATGGAATGCTTTCATCAAAATAAGCAAGCTGCCGCAGATATTTCTGTAAATTTCTTCTCGCCACTTCTTCTGTTCGTATATTCGTTGCCATAATTCACCTCACTCGATCGGATAACCCGGATATTGCCCCTCGCGAACGCTGTCGGCGCCCGTGACATCGTCGAATACGTCTACGATCTCATCCCAAGTTATCGCATCAACCACACCGCTCTGCGCGCTCGTTCCGAAATATTGCTGAAAGGCAATGACAGCCGCCTCTGTCTGATTGCCAAAGTAACCCGTCACGCCGACCTCGGGTATCTCGGGATAATCCTCAGCGATTCTGTTCAGATACCTTTGAAGCAATAAAACGTCCTCACCCTCGCTGCCGATTCGAAGCGTAGCCCCGGGAAAGGGCACACCCGATGCCTCTCTGTATTCAAGCGGAATGGTTGAAACTATGCCGAGATAAGCGTTGTAAAGTGCATTCCAAGTGCGCTCGCCTACAACGCCGTCGGGCGAAAGACCGAAGACGTACTGTATCTGCCGCACAGCATTTTCGGTCTCGGGACCGTAGATCCCGTCACGCACAACCGACGGTATTGCGGGATAAAAATCGGAAACGTAATTAATGTAAAACTGAAGGTTTTCAACTGCATTTCCGCTCGCTCCGGGTGCAAGAACGCCGGGATACTGCTGAGAGACCTCTTGCAATGCGATACCCTCGGAATCAAGCTCGTTGAGTCTCTTGACAGCATTGTAGAAGAAGAGAATAGCATACCAAGTCGCCTTGCCGACAACTCCGTCGGGTGTCAAACCGACGATTTCTTGAAACGCACGCACAGCCGCCGTAGTGTCGTCCGCGAAAATGCCGTCAGCGCGTATGATCTTCGGTATGGCGGGATAATTGCGCGAGATGCGGTTGAGACGGATCTGAACCGTTCTGACGTCATTGTTGGTGATTCCCTCGCGCAGAGGTATCTCGGGCGCGGACGGACCGGAATTCTCGACAGGTACGTTTGAACGGATTCCAATATCGTCGCCGTAGTAATATTGAAGAATCTCAAAAGGCGTCAGACCTTGCTCGGCGAGAGGGACGGTGCCCCATTGCTCGAGCCCGTCGCATCTGACCTCGTCGCCGTCGCAGTACTGCGTAAAATAAGGTTCGACGTTCCCGCCGCGCGTGACGTAGCTGTCGAAAAGCTCGGCGGCAAGCTCGCGTATGTTGTCAAAGATCTCGCGCCCCTCAACGAAGGATTGATCTATAGAGGTCGAATTCGTGATATCGAAATCGTACCCGCGAGATCGGTAGAATTCGGTATAAATGCGGTTGAGCACAAACGAAACCTGCGCGTAAATGTTAGCGCGGAGCGCGTTCTCGGGCCAAGTCGGGTAAATTTCTGACGAAGCAACATTCGAAACGTAATCAAGGAAAGGCACCGTCACATTCCGCGCCGCCTCGGTCGGTCTGCCGAGGTGGACAGTAACGAATTCGGGAATGACGGGAAGCGCGGCGGGATTATTCATCGACCTCACCCCGCAGTCTTTCGCCCGTCCGTGCGTCGAAAATGAATTCCTCGTCGCCGCCGCGTCCTCCGTCCTCGGGCAGAGGAACGAGATAAACCGTCTGTACCGAGGTTATCGAGTCGAAAATAGGAATGTTGGTGTAGAGATTTGAGTAGTGGCCGTCAAGCGAAATATCCGCGTTGTACGAGGCGTAGGGGAGACCGCCGTTCGGTCGCTCGCTGTTAGCCCTCGGCGGCGCGGGAAGCGTTATCCGCGGCGTGTTACCGCTCTGATCGGTGATAAAGGAGGCGATCGCATCTCCCTCGACCGCCTCACCCCCGCGAAGCGTAACGAGCGCACCCTCGATAGGTATCGCCCCCTCCCCAGCACGCACCGAAACGATAAGATACCCCCGCCCCGGCATAGCCTCTCTGCGATTCTGATTCTGTTCCATAAAAAACCTCCTCCGATGTATTCACTCTATATCTTATGCCGAAGAATAAAAAATGCCCCTCGGCGCGTTTGCGCCGAGGGGCAAGAGGATTACCGATCAGTCTGCTCGGATTCTCTTGTACTGTACCGAAATCTGAAACTCTCATATTTTTCGCTTCTGCTCTTGAATTTTTGCATGTCGTCGTAAGATATTATTTTCATTTTGTAAGAATCTTCAAGCGAAATGATATTTCCATCAGTGTAGACATAGATCTCAATTATGAGATCGTAAACTAACTCCATTGAAATAGGCTCGCGTTGCTTTAGAGTGAATGTTGCTATCACAACGGCTTCGTTACTTCTTCCCAAATATCCGTAATGAAAGAAATACTTACTGTTAAACAGTTGATCGTATGTGAAATCTGAATATCCGGTAGACTTGAATCCCGCCCATGCGTTTTTGACTTCAAGCATCGTATCATAGTCAATATCTTCAAGATCGGTGGTGAATTTCAAATATTCAAGATCATTGACGGCAACAGTCAGATTGGTTACGGTAAGTCCGAAAACGATCGCGGATTTTTTGATCTTATAATCATATTCGCCTATCACTGAATGAGGCTGATCAAACGGTATGTTTTCATTTTCTATTCCGACGATAATGTAATCACCTGCGGGAAGGTTTGAAAGCTCGTATAGGTTATCAAAGGAATATTCCGATTTTTCCCAATTAGCACTATATACCGTAAAGTTCGAGATCGTGATGTTTTCGAGGAGTATGCTCGAGATTATTCGATCAAGCGTCAGATGGGGGAGCTTATCGTATCGGTACTTCTCGTTGTTGATAATATATGACCATCCCGCGATCTCTTCCGTCCATACTGATTTTTCATCCTTATACCATGTATAACCGATACGAACCGAAACGGGATTGATTGACTCGGTGTTATCTGCTACGATTTTTACGTCACTGAATTGGAAATTCGGAGCGGGCTCTGCGGTTATTTCATCTTGCGCGGTGGTTTCCTCCTGCGCCGTGGTTTCCGTTTCTTCGTTTAACGGCTCTGCGGTTATTTCCTCTTGCGCGGTGGTTTCCCCCTGCACTGTGGTTTCCGTTTCTTCGTATAACGGCGCCTCCGTTATTTCGGATGTAGCGCTTCCCGTTCCCGCCGCTATTGAACCGATAACGTCCGCAACGTACCCGAACACAGGTATCAAAAGCGAGAGCACGAGTATACAAGCCGCGGCGGCGAGGTATTGCTTTAGGTACTTGAAGGGTGACGGCTTTTTATACTCTGTCTCTGCCATATCCGGCTCCTTTAATATATTGAATACGTCTTCGAGATATTCATCGTCAATGTATTCAAGCGTTTGAAGAAAGCGTTTGTCCTTAAATCCGAGACCTGCACTCATATTATGATCCCCTCCTTTTTCATCATATCTGCGAGCTTCTTGCGCGTTCTGTGGATAGAAACCTTGACCTTGCTTTCTCCGAATCCGAGCTGATGCGAAACGTCGGCAATACTCATTCCGAGATAGAAGCGCATTATAAATATGCGCCTGTCATCCTTGCCAAGCGTGTCAAGAACTTTGTTTAATACCTCGCCCGCGCGCTTAGCCTCAAATTCATCTGCAAGATTACAGCCGTCCTCGATAGTTTCAAGGTATTCCTCCCCTACCGTATAATAATTCTTTCCGCGCTTCCAGGCGTTGTTGTCGCGCGAACGGTTGAGCGCGTGATTGCGCATCGCTTTGCCTACGTAGGGACGGAGATTCTTCGGCCTCTCGGGCGGAATCGAATTCCAAAGCGAGAGGAGCAAGTCGTTGAAGCATTCCTCGCGGTCCTCGTTTGAGGTAAGTATCTGCGCCGCAACGTACATACAGAGATTTTTATACTTCCTCTGCGTTTCGTCAAGCGCACGCTCGTCACGCGACCAGAACAGTTCAATTATCTTTTCATCTGTCATAGCTTTTCTCCTTTCCGAAAAGTCTTTTCACCTACATAGACACCGATTATTGAAAAAGGTTACGATGTTTTTCAGTTTTTTATCATATTTTGTAATCGGGGTACGACAATTGATTGCACAGCTTGCGCGCAAAAGATTGCTGTTGCAAGCAACAGCAAGGGGCTCTGCGTCATCAAGCGGTACGAAATAAGGCACCCAACCGCTTTGCGGTAAACACGGCGGGACTTACGAACCCATATTTGCGCGCATAATTTGGTATGATAATTCAATTTGGTGATAGCGCGCAAAAGATATGTGTTGCAAGCAACACATAACGGGTTCTGCGTTTTGCAAACAGTACCAAATAAGGCACCCAACCGCTTCGCGGTTGGGTGCCTTATTTGGTGCCGGTGGCGGGACTTGAACCCGCACGATATCGCTACCAACGGATTTTGAGTCCGTCGCGTCTGCCGATTCCGCCACACCGGCGTCTTTTAATATTATAGCACAAATATGTGGAAAAATCAATAGTAATTGTTGAATT
>JAFOEU010000064.1 GCA_017387685.1 Clostridia bacterium | reverse complement strand
GTAAAGTTCCACCGGTACCGAGCACCTGATCTAAACCGTAGCCGACGCATACGACTGAAAAGATAACCGCTTTTTTGATTATGCCTTTAAAGCCGGTCGAACTAGACCATACGTGCGTTTTACACGCGGCGGCCACGCCGAGCAGATAATCCACAACCACAAATGCAAAAAGCCACTGCACTGCCACATCAATGCCTCCTACCGCAAAAGCAACCGCACCGCCGACCGCCCCACCGGCAAAAGCGATCGCGTTATAGCATTTCGGCAGTAAGCTATCCACTGTTTCGAGCATATTAGTTACCTCCGGCGATTAGCCTATCAATAATCCCGGATGCACTTGCCGCGCCGTAGTCCCATACGATCGCGTCAAGTTCTGCAAGTGTAGTAGCAGCCTGGGCTAACTTTTCAAGATAAGTGCCATAAAAGACAATTCTCTGTACTTCCTGGCGCAAAAGTCTTGCGAGTTCAATCAGCTGATCATAGCTGAGCGGGTGCACCGTATTTGCTTTTGAGATCCACGGCTGTATGATATCCTCAGGCTGTACCGTACCGCGGGAGATCTGATCCTGCCAGTCCAGGATTGTGCCGGAAATGCGCAGGAGTGCCTTATCATCATAAGCAAAAAGATCCTCTTCATACTCCAAGCCGCCGGTATCCAGCTGTTTATTTTTTGCAGCGTTGAGCTCCGCGATTTTATCCGCTTTTGCCTCATCAAGGCTTCTTGGCGGAATTTTCACGATCTCAAATCTGCGGCCGTCACCGTCCGGCGTAATCTCTTTGATGTAGCATCCGTTCGCGTTGCACCATGCGGCGATATCGGGATAGTCGTCGCCGTCGTGAAAGATGTAACCTGGATAATACTCAATCATTTTTTAACTCCCTCTATTTCCAAAAGCCTATCGCAATATAGTCAAAATTTCCGTCATTTCGCCATTGATTATTTATCGCATCAAAAACGGCGCCAATAATATATGTAGTGGTTCTTGCGGACCACCCGGCGGTCCCGACATAGCCGCCGAGGGCGGGAGTTGTCATTTCTACGCGCGGTTCGGCAATAAAAGCAACGGGGAAATTACATATGGTGTTTACCTCTCCGGAGCTAAAAACAATTTGAACGCCGGATTTAAAGCGCACCCAGCCGCCGGTCCCCGACACTGACTGACTGTCGATCTCGCTAATAGTTATATTTGCGGTAGCATTTCCCGCCTGATTTGCGGTAAACGTCGCAACCGTGGCCCCGTCTTTCTGAATTGTGAGCGTGCCGTTATTCACGGTAGGGAGCTGGCTCGTAAGCGCAAGCTGGCGCCAATAAGCCGTATCAGTCGGATATTTTACCGCGGAGCCCGGGCCGTTTGGCGCGATGCACAAATAGAGCGATCCCCCGTGCATTACCAAATTGCCCGCGGTGTAGTCATAATCAGTAGTGTACGAAAACGTGCCGCCCTGCATCAGATAAAAAAGATATTCACCCAGGTATTTGAATAACGCGTTAAAATCGCCGCGCTCCGGTGCAATACCGCCTTGATCAAGCGGTAACTGGGTAACCGGCGGAAACAGTCCGCTGGTAGATGCTCTGCCGGACCCCGCCGGAGTTGTCGCCGGTAATGCGTTTACATCTGCACTCGCGCCCAGTGTAGCGCTCCACTTTTGTGGCTCAGTTGTAGCCATATAAGCCTCCTATAAAAGATTAGACATCAAGATCCTGCGGGCCGCCATTCACGAAAGGCGCTTGGTTGAACGGATGCAGCCCGGAGCCATTGAAACCGAAAACGGGGCCTAGCACGTAATAAATTTTCACCCCGACCCCTGTAGGGCTCCAACGCAGATTAAGGAACGCCTGCAACGCCTGCGGATCGACGATCTCAGTTACGAGAACCGTCAAGACCATTGTGTCAGTGTGCAGCACCCGCACGCCGCTGGAAATGAGCTGCCCGCAGAAAAAATTAATACTGTGAAGGCTGGAGTTAGTCAGATTGAAAAGTGCTTTGACAAAAATATATTTGCGATATGTGTAGTCATCAAGGATCACACTCTCACCCGCAGCATAAATTCGCCGTGCAGTCGCCACAATACGTCCCCACACGTCAAGCCCCGCGCCGTCAGCGGTCCACGGATCGATCATGTGCTCAT
>JAFOEU010000063.1 GCA_017387685.1 Clostridia bacterium | reverse complement strand
CCGACCGAGTTGTTCCTCGGGCGGCGCGGTGCCATTACGAAGTGGTCTGCTCTGCATCCGCCGGTGCACAAGGTTTGCGCACCAGAATTTCACTCAGATCATCATACTTCGGATTGACCGCACGAATGAGATCGCGTTTCTTTTGCCGATTGATCCCTTTGAGGGATTTTTCTCTTGCTATTGCTTTGTTTACGTCGTGGTACCTTTCAAAGTACACGAGCTTATTCACGTTATACCTTGCGGTATAGCTATATTCGTGTACTTTATTTTCGTGTTCTTTATCTCTGCGGGCAAGGTTGTTTGTTATACCTACATAAAAAACACGGTTTCTTTTGTTTGCTTCAATGTAAACGTAATATGTTTTTTCGTTCATAGTGATTACATTAGGCTGTATAATTTTGTTTTTTGGTTCACATCAGACTTCTTCGTGCAGGTTTCGCGCCGCCCGAGGAACAACTCGGTCGGCACGAGATCCTTCGGCGGCAGGCGGTCTGCGGACGCCGCCTCAGGATGACATCGCTTGAGATGAAGGGGGCTGCGCCCCCTTCACCCCTGCTTGCCTGTGCGAACATAGATTTCTGAAATAAAACCTCAATATTTTGTTATTCCGGGGCGGACATATTCTATCCGCCCCTTTAGCTTTTTATAAATTACGAATCAATAGTCGAAATGGTGAGAGTAGTCTCCTCAAGTACGTCGAGGAGGACTCTTACGGTGTCGAGGGAGGTCATGATGGTGACGTTATTCTCGGTTGCGTAGCGGCGGATGAGTGCGCCGTCGTTTGCAGAGCCGACCGAGTCGATATCACGGGTATTGATAACGTACGCGATGTGACCCTGCGAGAGTGCGCGTGCGATCTCGTCGGTATCCTCCTCGAGCTTCTTCATAACGTGGGTACGGATGCCGTTATCCTTGAGGAACTTTGCGGTTCCCGAGGTTGCCTCGATATTGAAGCCGAGGTTGTAGAAGCGGCGGATGAGGGGAAGTGCCTCCTCCTTATCCTTATCCGCAATGGTTGCGAATACGGTGCCGTAATTCTGAAGCTTCATACCCGATGCCTGAAGTGCCTTATAGAGTGCGCGGTAGAACTTATCGTCATATCCGATCGCCTCACCTGTCGACTTCATCTCGGGGGAGAGGTATGCGTCAAGTCCGCGGAGCTTGTTGAAGGAGAATACGGGCACCTTAACGTACCAACGCTTCTTCTCCTCGGGGTAGATGTCGAAGATACCCTGCTCCTTGAGGCTCTTGCCGAGAATTACCTCGGTCGCGATATCCGCAAGGCTGTAGCCGGTTGCCTTCGAGAGGAAGGGAACGGTACGGGAGGAACGGGGGTTGACCTCGATGATATATACGTCATCGTGCTCGTCGACGATGAACTGAATGTTGTAAAGACCAACGATTCCGATGCCGAGACCGAGCTTCTTTGCGTACTGAAGGATGATTCCCTTGACCTTGTCGGAAATCGAGAAGGGGGGATATACGCTGATCGAGTCGCCCGAGTGGACGCCGGTGCGCTCAACGAGCTCCATAATACCGGGAACGAATACGTTTCTGCCGTCGCAGATCGCATCGACCTCGACCTCCTTACCGCTGATGTACTTGTCAACGAGAACGGGCTTGTCCTCATCGATCTCAACCGCGGTCTTGAGGTAGGAGCGGAGCTGCTCCTCGTTGCCGACGATCTGCATTGCACGTCCGCCGAGAACGAAGGAGGGACGAACGAGCACGGGATAACCGATCTCTGCCGCTGCAGCGATACCGTCCTCGATCTTGGTGACTGCCTTACCCTTTGCGCGGGGAATGTTGAGCTCGTTAAGAAGATTTTCAAACGCGTTTCTGTCCTCAGCGCGGTCGATAGCGGCGCAATCGGTGCCGATGATCTTGACGCCGAGATCGTGGAGAGGCTGTGCGAGGTTGATCGCGGTCTGTCCGCCGAGGGATGCGATAACACCCTCGGGACGCTCAAACTCGATGATGTTCATAACGTCCTCGGGAGTAAGGGGCTCGAAGTAGAGCTTGTCCGCGGTGGTATAGTCGGTCGAAACGGTTTCGGGGTTGTTGTTGATGATGATAGCCTCGTATCCCGCCTTCTTGATGGTCATTACGGCGTGAACGGTGGAGTAGTCGAACTCTACGCCCTGACCGATTCTGATAGGACCTGCGCCGAGAACGACGATCTTCTTCTTATCGGTGAGGATCGAGGTGTTCTCGCCGGTGTAGGACGAGTAGAAGTAAGGAATATACGCGCCGGTGTGGCAGGTGTCAACCATACGGAATACGGGGAAGAGCTTATGTTCCTTGCGGAACTTGAATACGTCAAGCTCGGTGCACTTCCACATTCTTGCGACGTACTTATCCGAGAAGCCCATCTTCTTTGCCGCGGTAAGGGTCTCAAGCTCAAAGGGATGAGCCTTGAGGGTTTCCTCCATATCGACGATATTCTTGATCGCCTCGAGGAAGAAGGGTGTGATCTGAGTGATCTCGTGAACCTGCTCTACGGTGATGCCGCGTGCGAGCAGCTCTGCGATCGCGAAGATGTTATCGTCGCGGAAGGTGGAGATATAATCAAGGATCTCCTCGTTCGACATATTATCGAACTTCGCGTGGTAAACGTGGTGTACGCCGACCTCGAGCGAGCGCATACCCTTAAGCAGGCACTCTTCAAGGTTCGATCCGATGCCCATTACCTCGCCGGTCGCCTTCATCTGAGTGCCGAGCTGGTTGGATGCGGTGGTGAACTTATCGAAGGGGAAGCGGGGGAGCTTCGCAATGACGTAGTCAAGCTCGGGCTCGAACGCCGCGTTGGTGTTTGCGATCTGAATTTCCTCGAGCGACATACCGACAGCGATCTTTGCGGTAACTCTTGCGATCGGGTAACCCGAAGCCTTGGATGCGAGTGCCGAAGAACGGGAAACGCGGGGGTTGACCTCGATGAGGTAGTATTCGCTCGAATGAGGGTTGAGCGCGAACTGTACGTTACAGCCGCCCTCGATCTTGAGCTCCTTGATCAGCTTGATAGCAGAATCGTTGAGCATCTTCTTGTCGTGATCCGAGAGGGTCATAATGGGAGCGACAACGAGGGAGTCACCGGTGTGAACGCCGACGGGGTCGATGTTTTCCATACCGCAGATGGTGATGGCGTGGTCATTCGAGTCACGCATAACCTCGAACTCGATCTCCTTATATCCCTTAACGCTCTTCTCGACGAGAACCTGATGTACGGGAGAAAGACGGAATGCGTTGGTGCCGACCTCGATGAGCTCCTCCTCGGAGTAAGCAAATCCGCCGCCGGTGCCGCCGAGGGTGAAAGCGGGACGGAGAACTACGGGATAGCCGATTCTCTTTGCCGCCGCCTTTGCCTCTTCAAGATCGTAGGTGATCTCGGAGGGGATTACGGGCTCGCCGATCGACTGGCAAAGCTCCTTGAAGAGCTCGCGGTCCTCTGCACGCTCGATAGATTCGCTGGATGTACCAAGCAGTTCAACGCGGCACTCCTTGAGGATGCCCTTTTCCTCGAGCTGCATGGCAAGGTTAAGTCCCGTCTGTCCGCCGATACCGGGGAGGATCGCATCGGGACGCTCATAGCGAAGGATCTTTGCGATATATTCAAGTGTGAGGGGCTCCATGTAGACCTTGTCCGCGATGGTGGTGTCGGTCATAATGGTCGCGGGGTTGGAGTTTACGAGAACTACCTCGTAGCCCTCCTCCTTGAGTGCCAGACACGCCTGCGTGCCCGCATAGTCAAACTCCGCCGCCTGACCGATAACGATAGGTCCCGAGCCGATGATGAGAATCTTCTTCAAATCTGTTCTTTTTGCCATTTTCTTTCTCCTGTATTTTAATCATAAATTATAATCTGAAGTTGTAATGTTTTCGGGGAAGATCTACGCTTGAAGCTTTTGCTCCAATTCTTTTTTATATTCCCGCATCAGGTCCTTCAAATCGGGATTCTTTTTAGCTATCAAAGCATCTTTTTTTGCCCGATTCCATCCTTTTAACTGCTTTTCGCGCTTGATCGCATTATTAACATCTTGGTATTTTTCAAAATATACAAGAATGTCAACATTGTAGTCAGAGGTAAAGCCTTCATTTTTCTTTGCCTGATGTTCTTTGACCCTTCTTATAAGGTCGTTGGTTATTCCGATGTATAGCACGGTTCTGTGAAAGTTTGTTAAAATATAGACATAGAACTCTTCCATGATTTTTTGCAAACTCCTTAGTTTGCACGCTGTGCTCAGGATGACAGCGTAATATAATTTTTATTGTTAATTTTATTTGCGACTCGTAATTTTGTTTTGTAGTTTTTAACTATTACACATTGGGATTATTTACTGCGAATTATTTAGTTGGCCCGCCTTCGGCGAGGTCCTTCGACTCCGCTCCGCTGCGCTCAGGATGACAGCGTGGTGTAGTTTTTATTGATAATTAAATTTGCGGCTCGTAAATACGTTCAAAGCTTTAAAGGATCCAAACATCAGGACGGGCTACTGTTTGTAAATTTTATACAAAACAATATTGCGCTGTCATCCTGAGCGGAGCCGAAGGCGGAGTCGAAGGACCTCGCCGAAGGCGGGCCAACTTTATCGCTTGCTTTAAACTATATCAAGAAAATCCGTTTATAATATCAATTTTCCCAAACAACTTTTCCGCCGCAGACCGTCAGCAGGTTCTTTCCGAGCAGTCGCTCTCCGAGGATGGGGGTTGCTTTGCCTTGGGACTGAATGAAATTCTCGTCCACAGTTACTTCCGCCGAGAGATCCCACACGCTGAAGGACTTGCCCATCGGCAGTCCGAAGCGGCGGCGGGGGTTGGTGGAAAGGCAATCTATAAGCTTTTCAAAGGGGATGATGCCCGTTTTAACGAGCTTGGTATACATCCAGGGGAATGCGAAATCGAGTCCTACGATACCGAAGGGGCTCTTTTCAAGTCCGCGGCTCTTTTCTTCCGCGGAGTGGGGGGCGTGGTCGGTGGCGATCATTTCAAGCGTGCCATCAAGGATGCCTTCGACGAGTGCTTCACGGTCGGATGCCGAACGAAGCGGGGGATTCATCTTGAATCTGCCTTCCTCGCGAAGATCGGAGTCATCCATTATAAGGTAATGCGGTCCTGTTTCGCCCGATACGTCAAGTCCGGAGCTTTTAGCCTGACGGAGAAGCTCAACGCTCTCCTTTGCCGAAATGTGGCAGATGTGATAGGAGCATCCCGTCTTTGCCACGAGCTCGAGGTCGCGCGCGATCTGCGCGTACTCGCTCTCGGAGCAGATGCCGCGGTGTCCGTGTGCGCGGGCATACTCGCCGTCGTGGATATAGCCGCCGTTCAGAAGCGAATTGACCTCGCAGTGCGCCACGATCATTTTGCCGAGGGCTTTTGCGGTGCGCATAGCCTCCTCCATCATCGCGTCGCTCTGAACGCCGCGTCCGTCATCCGAAAATCCCGCAACGAATGGTGCCATTCCGCCGATATCGGCGAGCTTTTCGCCCATCTCTCCGACGGTGATCGCGCCATAGGGAAGGACTTCGATCAATGCGTCCTTTTTAATTATATCAAGCTGTAAACCGAGATTTTCCACGCTGTCGGGAACGGGATTCAGGTTCGGCATCGTACATACGGTGGTATAACCGCCGTGCGCCGCCGCAAGCGAGCCCGTTTTTACCGTTTCTTTATACGAAAAACCCGGCTCGCGGAAATGCACATGCACGTCACAAAAGCCGGGAATGACAACAATATCACCATTATCGGAAAATTCGGAAACAGCAACACAACCGTCGACCAGAGAAGGATCAACGGAGCTCATGAATTTAACCTTATCGAAATACTTCATCAGTCTGCCTCCATATTTATCGCATTATATCTTACTAACATAATATTATATCTCATTTTTTGTCTTTAGTCAATAGGAAAATCAAAGTTTTTTGCGAGTTTTGACGAATTGTCACATTCACCATAGAAAGGGCAAAAAAGGCGCAAAATTTCTCCGTCGAAAAACACGAATTATTTGCGATTTTTCTTGACTTTATCCCTATATTATAGTATAATTAAATATATATTTTTTATTTTTACAGTGAGGTAAAAAATGAAGTACAAAGTCGGTATTGTTATGGGAAGCGACAGCGATCTTCCCGTTATCGAAAAAGCTACGAATACCCTCAGTGCGCTCGGAATCGAATTCGAGGTGCACGTTTATTCCGCGCACCGCACTCCCGACGAGGCGGCGCAGTATGCCATGACGGCGCAGGAGAGAGGAATAGGTGTACTTATCGCGGCTGCGGGAATGGCAGCTCACCTTGCGGGCGCAATCGCAGCGCGCACCACTCTGCCCGTTATCGGAATTCCTTGTAAATCATCTAACTTAGGCGGCATTGAAGCCCTTCTGTCCACAGTACAGATGCCCGGCGGCATTCCTGTAGCTACTGTTGCGATCGACGGAGGCGTCAATGCCGCTTTGCTTGCAGCACAGATCCTCGCACTCTCGGACGAAGAGCTCGACGCCCGCCTCAAGGCGCACCGTCAGGCACAGTATGAGGGAGTGCTTGCTAAAGATAAAGCGATCGCGGAGAAGTTTCAGTAATTAGTTACTAGTTGCTAGTTGCTAGTTGCTAGTTGAAGGTGAATTTTCTCGCTTCGCTCGGAAATTTGCATTTTAATAAAAATGCTTTTCGCTCCGCGAAAAGCTACCTTAACTCTGCACTCTGCATTCTGCACTCTGCACTTAACAACCCAAACTTAACCAAGAAAATCTAAATTCCATCTAAATAAAGGGAGAACAAAAAAATGGCAAACAATCTCGTTTACACTGGCAAGACCAAGGACGTATTCGCACTCGAAAACGGCAACTACTTACTCAAGTTCAAGGACGACTGCACCGGCAAGGACGGCGTTTTTGATCCCGGAGAGAACTCTGTCGGACTCACCATCGAGGGTGTAGGTGACGTCAACCTCCGTATGTCTATCTACTACTTCGAAAAGATCAACGCCGCAGGCATCAAGACCCACTATATCTCCGCAGATCTCGCAAACACCACCATGGAAGTTGTTCCCGTTAAGCCCTTCGGCAAGGGACTCGAAGTTATCTGCCGTAACAAGGCTGTCGGCAGCTTCCTCCGCCGCTACTCCGATTACATCGAAGAGGGCGCAGACCTTCCCTCCTACGTTGAAATGACCTTCAAGAACGACGCAAAGGGCGACCCGCTCGTAACCAAGGAAGGCCTCGTTGTTCTCGGCGTTATGTCCGATAAGCAGTATGACGATATGGCTGACATGACCCGCAAGATCACCAAAATCATCGCTGACGACCTTGCAGAGCGCGGACTCGTTCTTTACGATATCAAGTTTGAGTACGGCTACGATGCAAACGGCGAGGTTATCCTCATCGACGAGATCGCATCGGGCAATATGAGAGTTTACAAGGATGGCGAGTACATCGATCCTATGACCCTCTCTAAGCTCTTCTTCGCATAAGCGAGGTAAAAATTGGGCGGATTTTTCGGGTGTGCAAAGCACTCGGAAGCTATATCCGACGTATTCTTCGGCACCGACTACCACTCTCACCTCGGTACTCGGTGCGGAGGAATTGCCGCTTATAACACCGAGGTCGGTCTGCAAAGACAGATCCACAGCATTGCAAACTCACCCTTCAGAACCAAATTTGAAAATATCTTTGAGGAGGTCAGCGGAAACTCCGCGATCGGCTGTATCAGCGACTCGGATCCCCAGCCCCTTCTCATTCGCTCGAATCTCGGCACATACGCGATCTGCACGGTCGCTATGATCAATAACTCGGACGAGCTCCTCGCCGAGGTTATGTCGAATTCGGGACATATAAACGCTATGACGGGCGGCGCGGTCAACTCGACCGAGCTTATCGCCGCAATCATCAATACAAAATCCTCTTTCTCGGAGGGTATCAAGTACGCACAGAGCCGCATCGACGGCTCGGCAACAATCCTCATCCTCACCGACAGCGGCAAGATCATTGCCGCGCGCGACCGTCTGGGCAGACTTCCCGTTGAGCTCGGCGTTTGCGAGGACGGGTATTGCGTTGCATTTGAGGATTTTGCCTACAAGAAGCTCGGATACTCCGATCTTCGCGAGCTTGGCCC
This sequence comes from Clostridia bacterium, assembly GCA_017387685.1. GTDB lineage: Bacteria > Bacillota > Clostridia > Oscillospirales > CAG-272 > CAG-390. Next base: position 5,335 of record JAFOEU010000063.1, on the reverse strand, counting down.
CGGCGAGATCGTTGAGATCACCGCGGACGGCGTGACAGTTCTCGCCGAGCCCGGCCGAGAGATGAAGATCTGCGCATTCCTCTGGTCCTATTACGGCTACCCCACCTCGGATTACGAAAACGTAAACGTCGAGTGTATGCGTTGCCGCAACGGCTCGATTATGGCAAAGCGCGAGGTCGCAGAGGGCAAGACCGAGGGCATCGACTACGTTTGCGGCGTTCCCGATTCGGGCACACCCCACGCGATCGGCTACGCAAACGAGAGCCACATTCCCTTCGCGCGCCCCTTCATCAAGTACACTCCCACCTGGCCGAGATCCTTCACCACACCCTCGCAGGTCAACCGCGCGAAGGTGGCAAAAATGAAGCTGATCCCCGTCAGCGAGCTGATCACGGGCAAGAATCTGCTCTTCGTCGACGACTCGATAGTCCGCGGAACACAGCTTCGCGAGACCGTTGAGTTCCTTTACAGCAACGGCGCGGCTTCGGTCCACATGAGAAGCGCGTGCCCGCCCATTATGTACGGCTGCAAGTACCTGCATTTCTCCCCCTCGAGAAGCGACGACGAGCTTATCGCGCGCCGCATCATCTTCGAGCTTGAGGGTGAGGAGGGCATCAACCATATCGACGAATACTCCGACGGCTCGACCGAAAGAGGAAAAGCACTCCGCGAAACGCTCTGCAAGAAGCTCAACTTTGCATCCCTCGACTTCCAGACCCTCGACGGCATCGTCGAGTCGATCGGAATCCCGAGAGAAAACCTCTGCACGTATTGCTGGAACGGACGGGGGTGAGCGGCTTCGCCGCAGTTACTAGTTGCTAGTTGCTAGTTACTAGTAAAAGGTAAATTTCCGCAAGCGGAAATTTCAAATTTAATCAAAAACGCAAGTGCGAACATAGCGTTCTTGGTGTCCCCTCATCACCTATGTTCGCACAAACCATTCAATAAAATCAGAAAATTTTCGCCAAAGGCGAAAATTCACCATCAACTAGTAACTAGCAACTAGTAACTAGTAACTTTTCACCGGCAAACCGCTTCGTGAAAAACCAAAAACCTCCGAAAGGACAAACAACTATGTTACACTCCAACTCCAAATCCGAAAGCTATGCAGCTGCTGGCGTTGATATTACCGCCGGCTATCGCGCTGTTGAGCTTATGAAAAAACATATCGCACGCACCAAGAACGCGGGCTGCCTTGATGACGTCGGCGGCTTCGGCGGTTGCTTCGGTCTGCCCATCGCGGGTATGGAAGAGCCCGTTCTCGTTTCCGGCACCGACGGCTGCGGCACCAAGGTCAAGATGGCTATCCTTATGGACAAGCACGACACCATCGGTATCGACGCGGTTGCTATGTGCGTAAACGACATCATCTGCTGCGGCGCGCGCCCCCTCTTCTTCCTTGACTACATCGCTTGCGGCAAGAACATCCCCGAGAAGATCGCAGAGATCGTCGGCGGCGTTGCCGAGGGTTGCGTTCAGTCGGGCGCGGCACTCATCGGCGGCGAGACCGCAGAGCATCCCGGTATGATGCCCGTTGAGGAATACGACCTCGCAGGCTTCGCTGTCGGTATCGTTGACAAGAAGAAGATCCTTGACAACACCCGTATGGCTGAGGGCGACGTAGTTATCGCTCTTCCCTCCACCGGTATCCACTCCAATGGCTTCTCCCTCTGCCGTAAGGTATTCGATATCGACAACAACAACCCCGAGCTTTACGTCCCCCGCGAGGAGCTTGGCGGCAAAACCATCGCAGAGGCACTCATCGTTCCCACCCGCATCTACGTCAAGTCCATCCTCGCACTTCTCGAAAAGGTTGACGTAAAGGGCATCTCCCACATCACGGGCGGCGGATTCTACGAGAATATCCCGAGATCCATCCCCGCAGGACTCGGCGCAAAGATCGAAAAGAGCGCGGTAAAGATCCTCCCCATCTTCGATATGATCGCAAAGTGGGGCAACATCCCCGAGCGCGATATGTTCAACACCTACAACATGGGCGTAGGTATGAGCGTAGTCGTTCCCGCAAACGAGGTCGAGACCGCTATCGAGATCCTCAAGGCACACGGCGAGGACGCGTACGTGATCGGCGAAATCGTTTCCGCAGATAAGCTCGGCGGAGAGCAGATAGAGATTATTTAAGTTGCTAGTCGCTAGTTGCTAGTTGCTAGTTAATGGTAGCTTTTTTCGCTTTGCTCAAAAAGCATTTTTAATAAAAATGAAAATTTCCGAGCAACGCGAGGAAATTCTCCTTCAACTAGTAACTAGTAACTAGTAACTAGCAACTAGTTACTATCAACTTTCCAACTGACAAACCACAAAACGAAATTGGAGTACAATCTATGGACAGAACCACCAAAATCGCCGTCCTCGTCTCCGGCGGCGGCACTAATCTTCAGGCTCTGATCGACGCAGAAAAACGCGGCGAGCTCGGAAACGGTAAGATCAGCCTCGTCCTTGCATCGAAGCCGGGCGTTTACGCGCTTGAGCGTGCGGCGCAGAACGGCATCGACTCCGTAGTTCTCCCCCGCAAGGAATACGCCGACATCGCCGCTTATTCTAAGGCTCTCGCCGACACTATGACCGCGGCGGGCATCGACCTCGTCGTGCTCGCGGGCTTCCTTACCATCTTCGACGAGCAGGTATACGAGGCGTTCCCGAACAAGATACTCAACGTCCACCCCGCGCTGATCCCCTCCTTCTGCGGAAAGGGATTCTACGGACTCCACGTTCACGAGGCGGCACTCGAAAAGGGTGTCAAGATCTCGGGCGCGACGGTTCACATCGTCATTCCCGAATGCGACGCGGGTCCCATCGTCCTTCAGAAGGCAGTTGAAGTAAAACAGGACGACACCCCCGAAACCCTCCAACTCCGCATTATGCAGGAAGCCGAGTGGAAGATCCTCCCCGAAGCCGTCCGCCTTTTCTGCGACGGTAAGATCGAGGTAAGGGATAATAAGGTTTACATTAAATAATCGTATATAGTTTTTATGCAGTACAGACTCCGATCTCCTCATCCGTCAGCCTTCGGCTGCCACCTTCCCCGCTGGGGAAGGCTTATTTAGAGACTGCGAACATAGTATATAGAGATATAATTAAGCAAAAGCTTGAAAAACTCCACTTAATATGCCGATCCCCCCATAGCATATTGTAATTAGTTATTTTTATAAATCAAAAACTAACGATGTTTAGAAAGATTAGGCGAAATTATAAATATGCCTTCCCCAGCGGGGAAGGTGGCAGCCGAAGGCTGACGGATGAGGAGATCGGAGTCTGTACTGCATTAAAGACAGGGTTACTACCCCAATACATAAAAACGTATTAATTTTTCAAGGAGATAAAAATGAAGATCTCAACTATTGCAGAAGAACTCAACTCCCTCACTTACCACGGCAGAGGAATCGTTATCGGCAAGTCCGCTGACGGCAAGAAGGCTGTCACCGCTTACTTCATTATGGGCAGAAGCGTGAACAGCCGCAACCGCGTTTTCGTAGCCGAGGGCGACGCTATGCGCACCAAGGCTTTCGACGAATCCAAGATGGTTGACCCCCACCTCATCATCTACTACCCCGTCCGCGTGCTCGGCAACAAGACCATCGTCACCAACGGCGATCAGACCGACACCATTTATAACCTTATGGACAAGCAGATGACCTTTGAGCAGGCTCTGCGCACCCGTGAGTTTGAGGACGATAAGCCCAACTTCACCCCCCGTATCTCGGGCATCATCCACTGCGAGGGTGGCGAGATGAACTACGCTATGTCCATCCTCAAGAGCGCAGAGGGTGACGATTCCTCCTGCGAGAGATTTACTTACGCTTACTCGAACCCCATCGCAGGCCGCGCAAAGTTCATCCACACCTACAACTCGGACGGCGATCCCCTTCCCTCCTTCGAAGGCGAGCCCAAGACCCTCGAGCTTCCCGACTGCTCGATCGACGAGCTGACCGACCTCATCTGGACCAACCTCAACGAGGACAATAAGGTCTCCCTCTTCGTTCGCTACATCGACATCGCTTCGGGTGAGACCGAGACCAGAATCGTTAATAAGAACGCGTAAATTAGTTGCTAGTTGCTAGTTACTAGTTGCTAGTTAAAGGTGAATTTTCGCCGAGGCGAAAATTTTCCTATTAATTATAACGCAAGTGCGAACAAAGCGTTCTTGGCGCCACCCCTCATCCGTCACGCTTACGCGTGCCACCTTCCCCCAAGATCCGGGGGAAGGCTTATAGAGAATGCGAACATAAGTTATAGTGATATAGTTAAAACCTAATAATCCAATACATATATTGACATTACGGATTTTTTATGTATTAATAGCCGATTGTAATTTTGAAAACTAACGATATCCAGAATAGTAAAGCAAAATTACAAGTCAGCCTTCTCCCGGATCTTGGGAGAAGGTGTCAGCCCTTGGGGCTGACGTGATGAGCTCCTTGCTTCGCAAGGGGGTGGCGCCAAGTGCGCCTATGTTCGCACAAACCAATTTAATAAAAATGCTTTTCGCTTCGCGAAAAGCTACCATAACTCTGCACTCTGCACTCTGCATTCTGCACTAAAAATGAGGTATATATAATAATGCAACCATCATCAGCAGACCACGACGGGAGTGGTTGTCGTGCTTGTGAATACGCAGGTGATCAGTCAGCTCGTTGATACGTGCGGTCAGGATAGCGATCTGAACCTCGGGGGAACCGGTATCGCCTTCGTGGGTTGCGTTTTCCAGGATAACCTGGGTCTTTTTCTCCTTGAGAATCATTGTGTTTTCCACCTTTCATAAATAGTTCCCATAGCCAAGTAAGGGGGTAGTGGAATCCGTTTTTCGGCTTCTCCCCAAACTGAGCAAAGGGCATAATTTTTCACCGGCCATAGCCAGCCCGACCATCATAGCACAAGTATTCCCAAAAGTAAAGAACTTTTTTCACATTTCATAAGATCATAACACAAAAAGTATATATCCCACTTTCATATCACCCATCATACTTGCATTAAGCGGAGGATAACGACAGTGGCATCGTCCTGCCGATCCATTTGCCCGTAGGCCAAAATCCCGGCGGCAAGCTCTCCGGGAGATCCGTCGCCGTTTTCCATACAGCACCGCAAGGCTTCCCGTTGACCTACGCCGTCGCTGACCATCACCAGCCATTCCCCTCTGCGCAGAGTCACTCTCTCCACCCGTTCCTGCTCCATAATGGAAAGCCCCGGAGGGGGACCGGCAGTGCCCAATTTTTCCGCACCGAATTTGGTGGTCAGATAGGAAGGAGCCGCGCCCCATTTATACAGATTCACCTTTCCGGAATCCAGCAAAACCTCTGCCAAATCCACGGATACCACCCCT
>JAFOEU010000062.1 GCA_017387685.1 Clostridia bacterium | reverse complement strand
ATCGTCGGGTTTTTATGTCCGAGGATTTCCGAGAGGGATTTGACGTCCATTCCGCACTCGATGGCGCGTGTCGCAAAGGTGTGGCGCAGAGCGTGAAAACCGTGATGGGAAATCTTTTGCTTTTTAAGGAGCAATTCAAAGCTGCGCTGATAGGAACGAACCGTGATGACCTTCGCTCCGTCGGATACGACGTGCTTTGAGTTGCTTTTCTTTTTGAGTTCTCTGAGGTGCGGTATAAGCTGCTTCGGGATCGGGATAACCCTGCGTGAGCTTTCGGTTTTCGGTGTTCCCGTGATACGGCAAAACTGTCCGTTTTCGTCCTTTCCGTCGTAGCAGCTCTTGGTCACATAAAGCTCCGCTTCCGAGAGGTTGACGTCGCTCCATTCAAGAGCCAAAAGCTCACCAATTCGCAACCCCGTATATAGGCATAAGACGATACCAAACATCTTGGGCCTGCGGTCTGCAAGAACCGCTTGCTCAATGAGTTTCTGTTCCTCGGTGGTGAAGCTCTCCACGGGCTTTTCTCGCACCGTGGGGCGCTTTATCTTATCAACGTGAACCGCCTTCGTGAGTCCGAGCGCATACGCCATCGTCAAGGAAGCGTGTAGAACGAGAAGAACGGCATTGACGGAGTTGGGGGCAAGTCCTTTTCCCGTCCTCGTGTTGCCGTTTTGCGAGAGATCCACGATATATCTCTGCAAAACCCTCGTTTCAAGCTCGTCCATATCGTAGTCGCCAAGGGCGGGTATGAGCCGTCTTTCAATAACGTCGCAATACTGCGCGTAGGTTCTCGGCTTCACGCTCGGCTTCTCGTAAAGCTCCAACCATTCTCTGAGCCAATCTTTGTACTTCATAGTAACACCTGCCTTTATATAATTTTATTTTTGCCCGATTTAACAAAAAAAGAAGCCGAACACTTAGGATTTGTGCTCGGCTTCTCGCTTTTCTGCGGAAGGGATTGACCTCTCCCGCGTTGTTTATAAAATTACTTTTATTATATCACTTTTCCGTGAACTTTTCAAGATGAAAGACCGCCCGAGAGGTTAGTCCCGGGCGGTCGGGGTTATGCCTTAGATGCTATTCTTCTTTTTGAAGTAGAAGAACACACCCGTTCCGATAGCAGCTACGCCGAGAATGATGAGAATAACGATGAGTGCGATATTCGCGCCCTTCTCGATTGTGAAGTCGTATTCGGTAGCGTTGCCGTAAACATCGGTCACAGTTACCTCGTACTCGCCAATCTCGGTAAGCTCGTCGCCTACGGTGTACTCGATCTGCTCTCCGTTGAGCGTTACCACAACCTCTGCTTCCTCGGAAACGTCGGTAAGGGTTACTGCATCGGTGGTCGCACCACCATTCTCAACGCCGTTCAGAGTGAGCGTAGGAGCAGTAGCATCCACGGTTACGGTGAACTTCTGAGTCTTACCACCCGCAATGATAGATACCTCGTAAACACCGCTTTCGGTGAGTGCGAGAGTGCCTTTCTCGATGGTGGTTTCGTTGCCGTTGACAAGCACCTTTTCAAAACCGGGGATAAGGTCGATTTCTTCCTCAAACTTGCCGACAGTAGGCTCTACGATGGTGAAGCTGAACTCTACCTTATTGCCGAGCGCGTCAACGAGCTTAACGCCGTAGGTCGCAGGCTCGGTGATCTCCTTGCCAAGCTCGTACTTGAACGCTTCGCCGTTCTTGGTTACGGTAGCCCTTACGCTCTCGTTTGCGGAGATCTTCACGGAGTTCGCAAAGCCCTTGTCGTGTGCGTTTACGGAGTAGTCCACCTTGGTATCAACGGTCACATTGAAGGAGTGGGTTTCGCCGTTAGCAATCACGTCCACGGTGTACTTGCCGTCTGCGGTGATTTCAAGAGTTCCGTAGTT
>JAFOEU010000008.1 GCA_017387685.1 Clostridia bacterium | reverse complement strand
CAAAAACCAAAACAACTAAATAAAAATCTCGGATATTTTGAAGCAATAACTTCTTAATATCCGAGATTTTTCATTTAGGTATTAAATTATCCCATTTAACAATGAAATATCAACACCGAATTAAATTATCGCAACATCCGATTTCCGAGCAACGCGAGGAAATCTTCCATCACTCTGCATTCTGCACTCTGCATTCTGCATTCAATTACAGCTCTTCCGCCAGATCGAGGATCAGCCGTTCGGTCTTCTCCCAACCAAGGCAGGGGTCGGTGATCGACTGACCGCAGACGTAGCTTGCCTCGTCGGTGACCTTCTGTGCGCCGTCTATGAGGTAGCTTTCGATCATAAGTCCCTTGACGAGTCGCTTGATGTCCGCGCTCTTGCGGCAAGAGTGAATGATGTCCTTGGCAATGCGGGGCTGCTCTGCCCACTTTTTGCCCGAGTTTGCGTGGTTGGTGTCAACGATGACCGCGGGATTTGCGAGGTTTGTCTTTGCGTAGGTCTCGTAAAGGTCGCGCAGATCCTCGTAGTGGTAGTTGGGGTAGGACTTGCCCGAGGGGTCAACGTAGCCGCGGAGGATGGCGTGAGCGAGGGGATTGCCGTGGCTTTCAACCTCCCAACCGCGGTAGATGAAGGTGTGGGAGTGCTGTGCGGCGGTGATTGAGTTCATCATTATCGAAATGTCGCCCGAGGTGGGGTTCTTCATACCGACGGGAACGTCGATTCCGCTCGCGGTGAGGCGGTGCTTTTGGTTTTCAACGGAACGCGCACCGACCGCTGTGTATGCAAGCAGGTCGTTGAGGTAGCGGTAGTTGTCGGGGTAGAGCATTTCGTCGGCGCAAGCCATACCGTAGTCGCGGAGAGCGCGGCTGTGAAGGTCACGGATGGCGATGATGCCCTTCAGCATATCAACTTCCTCTGTGGGATTCGGCTGATGGAGCATACCCTTGTAGCCGTCGCCCGTGGTTCTCGGCTTGTTCGTGTATATTCGGGGGATGATTATTATTTTATCTTCGACCTTTTTCTGAATGTCGGCGAGCTTTTCAACGTACTGAAGAACAGGCTCGGGGCGGTCGGCGGAGCAGGGACCGATGACGAGGATGAATTTATCGGATTCGCCCTTGAAGACCTTCGCGATCTCTATATCGCGAGCCTCCTTGACGGCTTGCATTTCCTCGGTAATGGGGAACTGAGCCTTGATGTCCATAGGGATGGGCAGCTTGTGCTTGAATGTCATATTTAACATCTGACTCATTTTCTTTATCTCCTTTTGAGTTAGTTTTGAGGTTTGTCGAAAAGCTTTCGCCTTTCGGTGGATGTGCGCATCATTTGGCGCATTGTTGTTGTGTCGCCCTCTTTAAGGGCACGGCGCATCTTCTCGAAGGTTTCGGAGAAGACGTCCATTTGGCGCGCGAGCTCGTCGCGGTTGCACATAAAGAGCTCGTTCCACATCGCGTCGTCGATCTTGGCGATTCGTGTCAGATCGCGGAAGGAGTCGCCTGTATAATCAACAAGATCGGGCGAATCGTTACAGCACATCAGAGTGACGGCGATCGCGTGGGTGAGCTGTGAGAGGAATGCGATCATTTCGTCGTGACGTTCGGGGGAGATGCGCGATATACGGGCAAATCCGAGCTCGCGTCCGAGCTCCTCGCAGAGCAGGATCGCTTCCTCGGTGTTTTTTTCGGTGGGGACAACGAGGTAGTTTGCTTTTTTGAATATTTCATCGGTCGCGTTCTGAACGCCGAGGCATTCGCGTCCCGCCATTGGATGCGCCGAGATAAATTCCGCACCCTCGGGGATGAGGGATTGGATGCGGTAAACGGTGTATCCCTTGACGCCCGTGACGTCGGTGATCACCGTGCCGGGTTTGATAAGATTGCGGTTTGCCTCCATCCATTCGATCAGCACGCGCGGGTAGACCGAAAAGATGATGAGGTCCGCCTCAGCGATCATATCGGCGTCAACGCCCGTCTTGCCCGCGGCTATGATGCCTGCGTCAAGCGCGTAGTCGATGCTCGATTGCGAACGGGTGAGTGCCTTGACCGTGTAGCCCTTCTTTGTCAGCGCCATAGCGTAAGAGCCGCCGAGAAGTCCGAGACCTACGATCAGTATTTTTTTATCCTTTGTTAGTTTCATTTTGAGTATTCTTTCGTGATTTGTACGCCGAGCGATTCAAGCTTTTCAAAGAAATCGGGCATACTTTTGGCAACTGCCTCCGCGCCTTCTATCTCTCCGCCGAATCGCGTGCAGAGGATCGAAAGGCTCATTGCGATGCGGTGGTCGTTGTGAGACGAGAGGGGAAGGGTAGGCGCGTGAAGCTCGGTGGAGTGTATTATAACGGTTCCGCCGTCAACACCGTCGATGACTTCGATGCGTGCGCCGAGCTTTTCAAGCTCCTCCTTCATCGCCGTAATGCGGTCGCTTTCCTTGAGGCGCAGACGGTCGGTGTGAGTGAAAATACCTCCGTACACAGCCGCGCAGGCAAAGAGGATCGGCGCGAGATCGGGGCAGTCGGAGAGGTCGATCGGATTGCCCGAACCGCATTTAAGTGCCTCAAAATGCCGCTTAAATGCCATATCTCCCTGCTTGCTTTGTGGGTTGAGTTCCGCAACCGATGCAACACCTCCGAAGAGGTTCAAGGCTTCAAAGAACGCGGCGTTCGAGGCGTCGCCCTCAATCTTCATATCGGCGGGCGTGTATTTTTGATTTCCTTTTATATAAAATATATTGTTTTCGCGAGTGACTGTTATTCCGAATTTTGCGAGTGTGTCGACGGTCAGATCAACGTATGAGGCACTTTCAAAATTGCCTTCGACTATGATCTTGCTGTCGCCGTCCGTAAGCGGGAGCGCGAACAGCAATCCCGTGATAAACTGACTGCTGATGCCGCCGTCGATGCGGTATTCGCCTGAATTTATCGGTTTCCCCGCTTTAAGGGTGATAGTATTGCCGTCGGGGCGGCAATATCGAACCTTGAAAATGTCCGAATATACGCCAAGGGGGCGCGAGAGGAGCTTTTCTGTTCCCGAAAGCTTAAACTCATCGGGGGAAAGCAGACAGATCGGGATCATAAATCGAAGTGTGCTTCCCGATTCGCGGCAATTGAGGGTATCAATCGAAATCGGTTTGCCGCCGACGCCGTGAACTTTTAGCGTATCCTCGCCGAGTTTTTCAAACCTTGCACCGATTGCTGTAAGTGCGTCAACGGTTGCGAGGATATCCTCGGAGAACGCGAGATTTGATATCACGCTCACGCCCTGTGCAAGCGCGGTGCAGATCAGCGCGCGGTGCGAGATGCTTTTCGAGGGCGGTGCGGTAACACAGCCCGATGGGCGAGACGGCGCGATTTTTACGTTATAGCGTTTCATTTTTCATTGATTTTATATGATCGATCAGGAGGTCGATGGCTTCAAGATAGCCGTCGGTGCCGTGGCCCGAGATGGTTGCGATACAAGCCTCGCGGACGTAGCTGATCTGTCTGTAAGCCTCGCGCTTGGAGACGTCCGAGATATGGACCTCGACGGTCGGAAGTCCGACAGCCTTGAGCGCATCGAGCAGAGCGATCGAGGTGTGGGTGTATGCGGCGGGATTGATGACGATTCCGTCGAATTTTTTGTAAGCCGCCTGAATTTCGTCGATGAGCACGCCTTCGTGATTGCTTTGGAGCATTTTCAGCTTGATTCCGCGCTCGTTTGCGTGGTTTTGGATCTTGGAAAGCAGGCTTGCATAGGTTTCTTTGCCGTAAATTTTAGGCTCGCGGATGCCGAGCATATTGATATTCGGACCGTTAAGAACAAGGATTTTCATTATATTATCTCCGAAAAGACAGTTAATATTTCCGCCGCCACGATATCGGGGGCGTTTTTATGTGATACGTTTACCGTCGCGTCTGCCGCGAGGGTGTAGAGAAGATTGCGAGTGAGGAAGAGCTTTTCGATCGCCGCGCGGCTCGAGGAAAGAGGTCTGTCGGGGGTGACGGGAAGCTCGTCTGTCGGGCAATTGAGGTAGACTATTCTGCCGTTTTGGCGAAGGAGTGGGATGTTTTCGCTCCGCTTGACGATACCGCCGCCCGTGGCGATCACGATGCCGCTCCTTTTCGATATCTCGCGCACGGCTTGCGTTTCGATATCTCTGAATGCATCCTCCCCCGATTCGCGGATGATCTCGGCGGGATGCTTGCCCGTCATTTTTTTGATAACGGCATCGGTGTCAACGAGCACTTTGCCCGTGATCTCGGCGAGAATTTTGCCTATTGTAGATTTTCCGCAACCGGGCATACCGATGAGAACGATGTTTTCCTTTGATTCAAAGATGCTTTTTACAACTTTCTCGACGTTCTTTTCGTCGATCTTCTTGCCGAGGAATATCTCTGACGCTCTTGCTGCCTGAAGGATGAGCATCATAAGTCCGCCGACAGCGGGGATGCCGAGCTTTTGTGCCTCAATGATGAGATTTGTGCGCAGGGGATTGTAGATCGCATCTATCACACCCGTGAGATTCGGGAAGGAATAAAGGTCGATCGGGCACGCATCCGTGTTCGGATACATACCGAGGGGGGTGGTGTTGACGATTATTTCGGCATCCGAATGATGCGCGAGGGCGGTTTCGTAGGTCACGGTTTTGTCGCTTTCTTTGCGGGAAACTACGATTATTTCGCTTGCGCCGAGATCGGTGAGAACGGCTTTTGCCGTCTTCGACGTGCCTCCCGTGCCGAGGATGAGAGCCTTTTTACCCTTGATCTCAATGCCCGCGCGGAGGATCATTTCGCGCATACCGTAAAAATCCGTGTTGTCGCCGATGAGTCTGCCGCCGACGTTTTTGACTGTGTTTACCGCGCCGATCATTTTTGCGGCATCGGATATCTCGTCGAGATGGGGGATGACCTTTTCCTTGTAGGGGATCGTCACGTTGATGCCCTCAAACTCGCGCGCCGCAAGGAAGGGCGCGACCTCGTCGGGCGTAAGCTCGCGGATCTCGTAGGTATAGTCCGCGAGAGCTTCGTGTATTTCTTTGGAAAAGCTGTGGGAAAGCTTTTCGCCGATCAGTCCGTATTTCATTTTTTCGTTTTTTCGCTAAGGGCGTCCGAGCCGTAGCGGACGGTGAGCATATCGGCAACGACGAGGGCGGCAACGCTGTCGACGACTATTCTCGCGCGCGGAACGATACAGGGATCGTGTCTGCCCTTGATGTTCAGCTCGGTTTCCTCGAGAGTTGCCATATTGACGGTTTTTTGATACCGCGCGATAGAGGGCGTGGGCTTGATCGCGGTACGGAAGACGACGGGCATGCCGTTCGTGATACCGCCCTGAACGCCGCCCGAGTGGTTGGTTTCGGTGACGATCTTGCCGTCCTTGATCGCAAATTCATCGTTAGCCTCGCTTCCGCGCATCACGTTGATCCTTTCCGCACCGAACGCGACCGATTTAACTGCGGGGATGCCGAAAACCGCGCGTGCGATCTGCGATTCGACTCCGTCGAACCAAGGCTCGCCGAGCCCCGCGGGGAGACCGACGATCGCGGTTTCAAGCACGCCGCCGACGCTGTCCGTGCGTTCTCTTGCGTGCTCGATGACCTGATGCATCCAATCAATCGAGTGGGGATCGGTCAGACCGTATTTGCTTTCAGCGATCGCAAGGAGATTTTCGGCGGTGTGATCCTCAGCTCCGAGGATGATCTGACCGATCTCCTTGATATAAGTTCCTATATAAATGCCCTTTTCGCGCAGAGCGGGGATGACGATCGCTCCCGCCGCAACGAGTGCGGCTGTGAGTCTGCCCGAAAAATGTCCGCCGCCGCGGTAGTCTTCAAAGCCGTGGTACTTCTCACGCGCGGTGAAATCGGCGTGCGAGGGGCGGGGAAGATCGGGGGTGTAGTCGCGGCTTCGCGTGTCGGTGTTTGGGATGAAAATGCAAAGCGGCGCGCCCGTGGTGTATCCGTTATAAACTCCGCTTTGAATCACATATTCGTCAGGCTCTCGGCGAGAGGTCGAGATGCTTTCCGAGGGACGGCGCAGAGTGAGCTGATGTGCGATAAAGTCCTCATCGACCTTGATGCCGGGGGAGATGCCGTCGATAAGAACACCGACGCCCGCGCCGTGGCTTTCGCCGAAAAGTGAGATATTTATTGCATTTCCGAATGAATTCTTCATTATTTCAACCTAATCTTTCAATAAGCTCCTCGGGAGTGAGCTTGACAAACTCGAAATTTCCTATATCCTTTAGAATGACCGCACTGATCTTACCGCCCGACGCACCCTTTTTGTCGTGGGCGAGGGCTTCAAGAAGCGCATTTTTGTCCGAAATATATTTTTCTGCATCGGTTTCAAGACCGATGTTTTTGAGTGCCGTTTGGAGTCTTTCCTTGACTGTGCCCTCGCACATCGGGGGGATTCCGAGGGCGATGCACTCGCCGTGAAGGAGAGAAAGCCCAAGCGATGATTCGATCGCGTGTCCGAGCGTGTGACCGAAGTTGAGTACCTTGCGCAGACCGCCCTCGCGCTCGTCGATCTCGACGACGTCGCGTTTAGCCGTGACCGCGCGGATGATGATTTCCTCGATCAGCTCGGGATGAGAGAGGACGTCATTTTTTTCGAATATTTCAAAGAGCTCGGGATCCGAAGTCGCTCCCATCTTCAGCGCCTCGCAAAGACCGTTTGAGATCTGACGCGAGGGAAGAGTGGAGAGAAGGTCGGGATCGATAAATACCGCCCTCGGCTGCCAAAACGCGCCGATCATATTTTTGTAGCCGTCAAGATCGACTGCTGTCTTTCCGCCGACCGAGGAATCGACCTGCGCGAGCAGGGTTGTCGGGATATTGTAAAAATCGATTCCTCTCATATAAGTCGCCGCCGCGAAGCCCGCGAGATCGCCGACAACGCCGCCGCCGAGTGCGACGATGCAATCGCTTCTGACGAATCCCTCGTCAAGCATTCTGCGAAGCACACCTTGCAAGGTATTGAAGGTTTTATTTTCCTCGCCCGAGGGGATCGTGTGCAGTATCGCGCCCTCGCCGAGGGAGGAGAAAAGTCTTTCGGCGTATTCCTTCGGCACGCCGCTGTCGGTGACAACGAGTATCTTTCTGTCCTTTTTAACTATCTTTTCAGCCGCGAGGTCGATTGCGCCTCGGCTGATCTCTATATCGTAGCTCGCTTCACCGAGCCTTACGGGGATTATCATATCTTTCTCCTTAAATGGAAATATCCTTGTCAAAGGATGCGATCAGCTTGATCTTTCCGCAGACCTCTTCGAGGTCTTCAAGCATTCGTCTGCCCGATTTGTCCGCGATCGTGCCCTCACCCTCGGCGTAGAAGTAGTATTCCCAATTCGTCTCCTTCGTCGGACGGCTCTTGAGCGCGCGGAGGTTAAATCCGTTCTTGCCGATCGCCTCGACAGCCTTCATCAGGCTGCCCGCCTCGTTTTTGACGGTGAAGAACATAATGAAGCGGTTGTTTGACGGTGCGGGAACGATGGGCTCGCGGGTGAAGACGGCAAAACGCGTTACGTTGTTTGTGCCCTCGTTGATCTTGCGTTCAAGCACGCGCAGACCGTAAAGCTCTGCGGTCTCGGCACTTGCGATGACGGCAACGGTCTTGTCGCCCGCCTCTGCCGCCTCCTTTGCCGCAACTGCGGTGTTGACCGCGCTTTTTTGTGTCCATCCGTGCTCGGAAAGGTATGAGGTGCACTGACCGAGAGCCTGCTCGTGACTGACTACGGTCTTGATATCGTCGATGGATGCATCGGGGAGTGCGAGGAGGCAATGCTCAACGCGAAGCTCGTAGACGCCGCTGATATAAAGATTGCCCGCGTAAGCCATATCCATAACCTGAGTTACGTCGCCGTTTACGCTGTTTTCGATGGGAAGAACGGCGCAGTCGCATTCGGATGAGAGAACCGAATCGTATGCCGCCTTGAAATTACCGTAAGGTACGCAGACGGCATCGGGGAAGATGCGCGCCGATGCGATATGCGCGAATGCACCGGGAACTCCACTGTAAGCGACTCGCTGACCCTCCATAAGACGGTGCTGGAATTTGCGCGAGATCGCCATGCTTTCGTTCAGAAAGCTGATATAATAGCTCTTGAGCTCCGCATCCTCGATCAGCGCGGAATTGCGCTCGATGACCTGCTTTTCGCGTTCGGGGTCAAGCACCTGAAGTCCGTGCGCCATCTTATATTCCGCAACCTTGCGGACGGCGTTCATTCTTTCCTCAAAAAGACGCGCCATCTCGCGGTCAACTCGGTTTATCGTCTCTCTTACTTCTTCGAGCAGAGTTTTCTGTTCATTCGACATCTTATACCTCAAAAAATAAGCCCGCAAAGACTCGCCCCACGGCGAGAAAAATGCGGGCTGTTATGCATTTAAGTTATTGTACGGCAACAAAACCATATCGGTTTATGCCGCAACAGCTTTTGCAAGGCAGCCCGTATGGCTAAAATAATAATAAAATCGAGTATTCATAAGAACGTTCGCCATTTCGGAGCTCCTTTCAAAGCGTTGAATAATTATGAAATGATTATACACCCAAAATTATGGTTTGTCAAGAGCTGTACATAGAATTCACGATTTGTTAACATTTACCAACCGTAACGCGCCCATTCCGGTTTCGGAGTATAAGTCTTATACTCTGTGATCGTCGCGCTCATTTCTTTGGGGATCGAAACAAGGATCGTCCAATCTCCAATATCGTCGGTGATCGGCATTTCGGTGATCTCAACGGTGAGAGTGCATATTCCGGAATCTATCGCTATATCGGTGACATCAAAGCGCATACTGCCCGAGATTGCAAATATGGAGATCATCAAAAGATCGCACTCGCCAAAAAATTCATCATCGTATCCGTCAAGCAGGCGGTATCTTTGATTTAGCCGCGCGAGTAATTCCTTCATTTGATCGGTTTCGTATCGGGAGGTACTTATAATTTTGCCCACGATACAATTTTCCGCAAGATAAGCAAACTCATCGCGGTTGGAGGCTTGAAGTATACCTTCAATACGCATGTATGGATTGCTATCCTCGCCCGCCGTGCCTCCGTGCCTCTCAAGAGACTCGCGTGAAGGGCCTTCTCCCAAAACGGCAACGCCGTATTTCACACCGTTATATTCGCGCGGATCAACTTTGATTTTCATTGAATGGACGTCTTTGATATATCCGAAGGTATATCTCGAAGAAATATCAGAACTTTCGGACATTGATTCGATCTCGCCGCTGTAAACGACCTCTATGCTTTCTCCATCCAAAGCTCTGGGACAAAGCTCGCCGTCGGTATAATTTGTCAAACAAATACGGTTCCACAGACGGGCTTCTTCGGAATCTTCTGCGGGAGTCAACACAACGTAACCCGGCTTGTGACCATATCCGATTGTGTAAAACGAATGCAGAACGGGAGCTTCCGGCGCTTTTTCGGTCGTTTCGGGAGCCCGGGGTGATTCGGGCGTGCGATCAAAGCAGGAAGAAAACGAAAGCAGCATAATAACCGTAAGAAGTGCTAAGAGTGTTTTTTTGAGCATGGTGTTTCCTCCTTTTTGTTTTTATTATATATGACAGATTTTATGCCCGAAGGTTTCACTTATTTGAGAAATTTTTTCAATTATCTTTCAAGTTTATTATATCATAATAATATGTAAGTGTCAATAAAAATTTTTAGCGGTGATTTCCCATTCGGGTGTCGGAAAAGTGCGACATTTTTAAGGATTTTTAGACAATCTTTAACCAATTTCGCCCTAAATTTTAATTTTTGTTGAAAAAGGTTGACCGCGCGCGAGCTTTGTGGTATACTATCCGAGTTCGCAAGAACAACGTATTACAATCGCATTTTTTAGGAGAATCATGAAACTTTCAGTCAAGATCGCCGCGCTTATGATCGCGATCACCTTGATCGTTCCGATCTTTTTTGCTTGCAGAAACATCGGCGGCGAGGATAAAAATCAGATAAATATTTCAAATGACGAGGTAACTACCGCGTCCGAGATCGCGGAGCAATATCTGCCCGAAGCGGAGCGCGGAGTCGTCACCGCTCCCGAGGACGGGGCGAAGATATACAATATCATCTTCGCGCTCGCGACCGTGCCTCCCGTGCTTGCCGCGCTTGACGCGATCGAGAGCGGTCACGAGACCTACGCCCTGATCGAGAGGGGCAAGACCTACAACGGCATTTCCGAGGTCGCCGCTATCCAAAACGCGGGCTTTGATCCCTCCAATAACCTCAGCAACGGCTTTACAACCGATGAATTCAACCTTATGGTTGAGAAGGTCACCGAGCTTCGCGAGGCTGAGGAAAACAGCTTTTTCTACTTCTATTCGCAGGACGGAACCGCGCTCAAGTGCGCGGCTATCGCGGCGAACGCGAATATTCCGCTCGAGGACTTCCACGTTTATATGTGCGAGGACGGAAGCGGTGCTTACAAGACATTCCGCGAGACCTTTGTGGACGGCAAGAGTGCAAGTGACGATAAGGACGAGCCCTACGAGGCGTTTATGAACGTTCTCGGCGGCGCGGGCAAAAATTTCACGACCGTTATGTCGCAGAGGGACAACAAGAACACCGACGAGACGCTGAAATACAATATCGCCTCCGCGTTTGCGCTTTCGCTCCTCCCTAACTTCACCTATTGGCTTCAGAGTGCCGATCAGATCGAGAGCATACTTCTCGATGCGCATCCGAGCGCGCTTCCCGCAATCTTTGGAATAGATTGCTGTGAGGGCGACGGAATCTATTCTGCAAATCTGAAATATCAGACGATTTCGGACAAGATCTCGGATCTTTCGGACAGCCAGAAAGCCGATTATCTCACCTTGATGTACGGCGATTATTACGAAAACACCTACGCCGCGCTCACAAGAACAGAGCGTGCGGGTGAGCCCGCGCCCGAGGAAAAGCTCGTTTTCATCGGTGCGAGATACGGCTATTATCCCCAATTTGCATCGGAGGAGAAGTACGGCATCGGCGGACTTACCGGAAATGACATTTTCCCCGAAAGCTATGCTGAGCTTGATGAAAAGTACAAAAACGTGCTTCTTTTCGCCACCGAATCCGATTACGACGCATTCCTTTCGGCAATCAACGACAGCGCAAACTATCCCGAAAATGCGCCCGCTGACGTAGTAGATGAGATCCGCCGCGAGTGCTTCAATCTCTATATCGACTATATTTTCACGATGAAATTCACCTATTCGCTCTACGGC
This sequence comes from Clostridia bacterium, assembly GCA_017387685.1. Taxonomy (GTDB): domain Bacteria; phylum Bacillota; class Clostridia; order Oscillospirales; family CAG-272; genus CAG-390. The sequence continues at coordinate 53,124 of JAFOEU010000008.1, read as the reverse complement.
GGCGAGTACGATATCATCCTCAAGGGACATCCCCGCGAGGTGCTCGGAGCGCACGGCGAATGGGGCAAGCGATATAACGTCGTTCGCAAAGAGGTCGAGGGCGACGGTCTCAAGGAGACCAAATTCTGCTTCGACAAGCTTCTTGATAATGCGCTCATCGCGTTCCACAACGAGGATTCGGTCGGTAAGCTCATAGGAATGGTGCCCTTCGGCACGGCGGCTGAAAATCTCGCCTACCTCGGCGTGGATATAACCGTCTGCGGACTGCCCTCGTCCACCTATAGCGGACTCGACACCGAGGTCGACGTGCTCTTCGTCATCGCGGAGACCGATGAGTCGATCTGCGGCGACGATTCGCAGGTAAAGGATCGCTTCAACGCGGGCAATCTGACCTACGGCGATGGCGTTCCCACCCTGTTTTATAACAACGGAAGCGTCTGCAAGTATACCGCAGAGATACTCGCCTCCGCGGGAGATAAATCCTCCGCTGCGGACTTCGAGCGCCTTTTCTCCGCGTGGCTCGCGGCAAATCGCCCCGGCTCGGACGATATCGACGCGCAGGGATTTGGAAAATAATATAAAAGACCGATTCATTGAGAATCGGTCTTTACTTTATGCTTTTTTTAAGATTTTTCTCAAAATGTCGAGTACGAACGAAACGATGATCAGCACAAGACCTGTTATCACGGCGGGCAGGGCGATATCTGCAAGTAGTGCCGCCACGAAACCGACCGTGAAGCGGACGAGCTCGGCGAGCATTTCATTTTCTATCGTGATCATCGCAATCAGAGTTTGGGCGGCGAAGGCTGCGAGGGTATAAAGTCCGCCGACGATGAAGGCAGGAAAGCCGCAGGCGCGGCAAAAGCTGCCGAGGAATTTGACGTTGAGGAAGAGAAGAAGCAGTGCGATAAAGACGACGAGTCCCCAGACGAGCCATAGAGCGCTGTCCGAGAAGATGAGCTGTGCTCGGTCGAGAAAGCTTTGAAGCTGCTCCGTTTGCTCCGAAATTCCAAGGATGGCATTGGTTGAGATTCCCTCCTTGCCGATCACGGATTCAAGGGCGCTCACCATCTCATCCTTGTATTCCTCGAGCGGGATCTCGCCCTCATAGCCCGATTCGCGGGCAAGGCCCTCGAGGGTATCCTTATTTTCCTCGATAAAGGAATATATACCCTCGGGGGTCAGGTCAAGTGTGCCGTCTTCGCCTCGGAGCAATAGGCTGTACTGCTTGAGAGTATCTGAGACGATTTCTTTGGTGAAATCTCCAAGCAGGACCTCGTTTATCTGCTCCTCGGTGATGAAGCTTAAGCCTTCGAATTCGGAGGTATAGTCGAGAACAGCCTCCGCGACCGTTTTCTTGCCGTCCTCCGTGCTGATTTGGATATCCGCAATATCAACGGTGTCGATAACGTGATCGACTATGACATCGATATTGTGGTCGGTCAGAATAAAGCGCAGAAGCGTTACGGGGATCGCAAGGGCGAGCGCCGCCAAGAGAACGATGGATAGAAGAAAGGAGAGAATGGCAACGAGGATGGGGCGTCGGCGCGACCTTTTTTTATCGGGGGCGGATTCCTCGCCATCCTGAGCGCATTGTGTAAATAATAACATTTTACGCCTCCAACATAACCCCGTCAGCCGAAAGCTTTTCGCGGAGAGCTTTTACGTCAAGTGTTCTAAGGTCATAGCCGCCGAGGACTGCCATAGCGACAGCGGTACCCGCCGCCTGACCGATTCCCATACAGGGTGGCATTACGCGGATCGCGCCCGCCGCCTCGCAGTCGGCGGAGATCGGTCTGCCCGCAACGGCAAGATTCGAGAATGCGGGCGGGATCATCGTGCCGTAGGGTACGCCGTAGCACTTGCCCGCGGGGATGGTGATGTATTCGTTGCTCTTGGGGCCGTACTTGCCGTGAACGTCGACCGAGTTTGCCGCGAGCATAATGGAATCCTCGGGGACTTCGCAGCTCAGGATCTGATCGACCGTCAGAGTCCTGATGCCCTCGATATGGCGCGTCTCACGGATGCCGAGCGTTGAGCCCGAGAGGATGAGGCGCGAATTTTCAAAGCCGGGAACGTACTTTTTGAGGAAATTGAAGATAATTCGAACTTGCTGTCTGCCCGCGATCTCGCCTTCGGTCAGGCTTTCCGACTTCGTTCCGTCGATATTCATAACGCGCGAGGTATTGATGCTGAACTCGTCCTCCTCAACGCCGCGGAAAAGACCGATCGAAACGCGGTCGAGAGGCCAATCGCCCGCCTCGCGTGCCTCCGAAACTCTCCAATGGAGAGATCGGTAGTTGATGCCGTCCTTGCGGTAGAAATTATCCCAGTTCTTTGCGATATCTTCGTCGACTCGCTTGGTATCAACGCCGCCGACGGTGAAGAACATCGTTGCGGGCTGCATCTTGCCCTGTGCGTTACCGATTGTGTAAGCCGCGCCCGCTTTTGCCGCAAGATCGCCGTCGCCCGTGCAGTCGATGAAGGCTTTCGCGCGGATGGATGCGAGCCCCTCCTTCATCGCGACGATGATTCTGGTCACTTTGTCACCTTCTGCCTCTGCGTCAACGAGCTGGGTATGGTAAAGGATGCGAACACCCGCCTCGGCGAGCATTTCGTCGGCAACGATCTTAAGGCTCTCAGCCTTGAAGGGAGTGACGTGAACGTGTCCCTTGTCTATGTAGGATGTGAAAGCGGTCTTGGATTCCACCTTCGAGGGATGGATAGCACCGCCGACGGCTATAAGACGCTCGACGAGCTCCTCGAAGATGCCGCGGATGAGCATCTTGTCGCCTCCGCTGTCATAGCAGGTCATAAAGGGAGCGACCATTCCCGCGGTTGCCATACCGCCGCAAAAGGCGTTCTTTTCAACAAGGAGAACTTTCGCGCCGCCGCGAGCCGCCGCAACCGCAGCGCAAAGTCCCGCAGGACCTCCGCCGACGACTACGACTTCGCTTTCGATAGTGTCGGGGATATTATTTGTATAAATAAATTCGGACATTTTTAGCCTCACTCATATATTTTTTATCATTATACCATATTTTTTCTGTGAATGCAACCTGATGGTGAAAATAATATACAATAAAACGGAACTGACTTATGTATAGATGCGCACACCGACGAAAATATTTTAACATTGTGTGAAATCTGTTGATTTTTTAAATAATATATATTATAATATATAATGGTTATATTCGGCTACATAAAATTTCTACCGGAGGCAAAAATGATCTGCGATCTGCAAAAGGCGAGCTTGCTCAAGCGAGCATCGGCATATATTCTCGATCTGATACTTCTGACGATCGTTATCACGGGCGCGGCGTTTGCGCTTTCGGCTATACTTAAATACGACAGCTACTCTGAAACTCTTGACCGTATTTATAATGAATACGAGGCGGAGTACGGTATCGACTTCGATATTTCAGCAGAGGAATTTTCTGCGCTTCCCGAGGAAGAGAAGAAGGTATACGAGGACGTCAACCGTCTTATGAACGAGAACGAGGAAGCCATCGAGGCTTACAATATGACGGTCAATCTTGCGCTCGTTATAACCTCGCTTTCGATTTTAATTGCATACCTCTCCCTCGAGTTTGCCGTGCCGATGATACTGAAAAACGGACAGACCGTGGGCAAAAAGGTATTCGGTATCGGACTTGTCCGACAGGATTGCGTGCGTATCACGCCCTTTATGCTCTTCGTTCGCACGCTCCTCGGCAAATGCACCGTCGAGACGATGATCCCCGCGTATATTCTCATTCTGATAATCTTCGGAAACCTCGGTATGACGGGTACGGTGATTTTAGTCGGCTTTGCCGTGCTTCAGCTTGCTCTCGTTGCAACCTCCCGCACGAATGCGGCTATCCACGATATGATGGCGGCGACCGTTGCTGTCGATCTTAATTCTCAAATGATTTTTGAGAGCGAGGCAGATCTGCTCGCTTACAAAAATAAACTCCACGCGGAAAACGCCGCGCGGGACAGATACATTTCGTAAATCTAAAAAGCAAATAAAAAAGGATGCTAAAAGATCATGAAAATCGTTTTGCAGAATCTGACTAAGGTATTCCCGAGTCGAAACAAGAAATCAAACGAAGAGGTCGTTGCAGTAAGCGATCTCAGCTTCACCATCCCCGACGGTAAGCTCGTCGGTCTTCTCGGCCCCTCCGGTTGTGGAAAGAGTACCACTCTTTATATGATCAGCGGTCTCCAGAAGCCCACGGGCGGACAGATCTTCTTCGGTGAAGACGACGTTACCACCCTCTCCCCCGAGAACAGAGGTGTCGGTCTGGTATTCCAGAACTACGCGCTCTATCCTCACATGACCGTCAAGCAGAACATTCTTTTCCCACTTCAGAACCTCAAGGGCGCGGACAAGCTTGACAAGAACACAATGCTCGAGCGTGCCCTAGAGGCGGCAAGACTCGTTCAGATCGACAATCTGATGGACCGCAAGCCGAGCGAGCTTTCGGGCGGTCAGCAGCAGAGAGTTGCTATCGCGCGCGCACTTGTAAAGATGCCCCGCGTGCTCCTGCTTGACGAGCCGCTTTCCAACCTCGACGCGCGTCTCCGTCTGCAGACCCGTGAGGAGATCCGCCGCATTCAGCGCGAGACCGGCATCACCACCATCTTCGTAACCCACGACCAGGAGGAGGCTATGTCCATCTCCGACGTCATCGTTGTTATGAAGCTCGGTGTAGTTCAGCAGATCGGCAAGCCGCAGACGGTATACGATAACCCCGTAAACCTCTTCGTTGCAAAGTTCCTCGGAACTCCCCCCATCAACGTGTTCAAGGCAAACGTCAAGGGCGGCAAGCTTTACATTAACGGCGAGGCTGTTCTCGATGTTCAGGGCGTTGCTGACCGCGAGGTATTTGCGGCTATCCGTCCCGAGGGCTTCATCCCTGCTGAAAACGGCGCAATGACCTGCACCCTTTCCTCCATCGAGGTTATGGGACGCGACGTAAGCATCGTTTCGAAGAACGAGGCAATGCTCACTCCCACCATTCGTTCGATCGTTGACGCGGATTACAAGATCTCCGCTACTGCGCAGACCGTCAAGTTCGACCTCAAGCCTCACAAGGTATTCATTTTTGATTCCGAGACCGAGGAGAGAATCTACTTTGGCGATCAGAGTGCACCCGAGACAGGTATCTGAGGTAGACAGATATGAAAAAATTCCTTCAAAAGATCAAGTTTGAGGAATGGAAGGCTTGGATATATCTCGCGCCCGCAGTTGCGCTCCTGCTCGTCTTTACGGTATGGCCCATCATCAATACTCTCCGTATGGCATTCTGGGAAGATTACAGCATTATGAAGGAGCTCGGCGGAACGCTTGGCAATGAGTTCGGCTTGAAGAATTTCGAGAAGGTCATCAAGTACCGCGGATTTATCGACTGCCTGAAGAACACGATGCTTCTGACAGTCCTCACCGTACCGATCTCTACTATCCTCGCGCTCGTTATCGCGGTATGCCTGAACGCTATCAAGCCCCTTCAGAGATTCCTGCAGACCATTTTCTTCCTCCCCTACGTAACCAACTCCATCGCGATCGGAATGGTATTCGAGGCTATGTTCAATATCGTCGGCTTCGGAACCTCCAATCCCTCATACGGTATCATAAACAATATCCTCGGTGTTTTCGGCGCGGATCCCATCAACTGGATCAACGCGGGCTCGGGATATTGGCAGAATATTGCCGTTCTTACGATCTATATCGTATGGAACGCGCTCCCCTTTAAGATACTCATCCTTCTCGGCGGTCTGCAGAGTGTAAACAAACAGTATTATGACGCCGCGAAGATCGACTCCACTCCCCGCCTCCGCGTATTTACCAAGATCACCGTTCCGCTCCTTTCTCCTATGATCGCCTACGTCGTTATCACCGGCTTTATCGGCGGATTCAAGGAGTATTCGAGCATCGTCGGTATCTTCGGCGACGATATGCAAGCCGTCGGCGGTGAGTCGCTCAACACTATGGTCGGTTATATCTACGACGCCCTCGGAAATCAGGAGGGACGTGCATCTGCCGCCGCACTCATTCTTTTTGCTATCATATTCGTCGTTACGATGATCAATATGTACGTCAGCAAAAAGAAGACACATTATTGATGGAGGTGCGATATGGCTGATAAAAAGATTATGACAACTATGCACGAAAAGGATATGCAGAAGGTAACTGCCGCGCAGACCGTCACCAAGATCATCGTTCAGTTCCTTCTTTACGCTTTCCTTTGCATTATGGCGCTTATCATCGTTTTCCCCTTCTATTGGATGATAATCTCCTCCCTCAAGAGCACGGTCGAGTACCGCTTGCCTATTCCCACGCTTTTCCCTCAGGATATTATGTGGGGCAACTATATTGAGGCTTTCACCGCGGCAAACCTCGGTAAGCTCTTTATGAACACCGTTTACGTCGGTATAGTTTCGACGATTCTTTCGCTCGTCATCACGGTTCTCTCCGCATTTGCCTTCGCAAGACTTGAGTTCAAGGGCAAAAACGCGCTCTTTGCAGGACTTCTTGCAACTATGATGATCCCCGGCGAGCTCTTCACGATCACCAACTACGTAACCGTTACCAAGTTCGGATGGCTCGATTCATTTACTGTTTTGATCGTCCCCTTCCTCGTCAGCGTATTCTATATTTATCTGCTCCGTCAGAACTTCCTTCAGATCCCGAATGAGCTCTACCTCGCCGCAAAGGTCGACGGCACGAGCGATCTCAAATATCTCTGGAAGGTTATGATTCCGCTCTCACTCCCGAATCTTATTTCGATCACCATTCTCAAGATGATGGGCGCTTGGAACTCCTACGTCTGGCCCCGTCTCGTTACCTCGACAGATGATTACCGACTCATCACAAACGGTCTTCGTGATGCCTTCACCGATATGTCGGGACAGGCTAACATCCCCGTTCAGATGGCGGCGGTCACCGTCGTTTCGATCCCCCTCTTCCTCGTATTCATCTTCCTTCGTAAGTATATTATGAAGGGCGTTTCGAGAAGCGGTATCAAGGGTTAATAGCAGAAATTCTGCATTAAAAAATAAATTATACAATCGAAAGGATTAAAGACAATGAAAAAGAGAATCATCTCGTTCCTTCTCGTTCTCACTATGCTTATGAGCGCAGTTGCTATGGCAAGCTGCTCGAATAACGGCGAGGGCAGCAATGAAGGCGGCAACAACGGCGGCGAGCAGGGCAGCGCAAAGGTTCCCTACGACGTTCCCGCAGAGGGCTACGACGGCAGCGCCGTAACCATCACCTTCTATCACTCCATGGGCGCAAAGCTTCAGGGAATACTCGACACCTATATTCCCGAGTTTAACAAGCTCTACCCCAACATCACCGTTGAGCACGCATCTCAGGGTGACTACGACGGCGTTCGCGATCAGATCAAGACCGCGCTCACCGCAGGCAACCAGCCCAACATCGCATACTGCTATCCCGACCACGTTGCTCTTTACAACGTAGCAAAGGCAGTTGTTCCGCTCGATAACTTCATCGAGAGCACCATCACCGTTACCGACGCTACCGGTGCTACCTCTGTCCTCGGTCTTACCGCAGAGCAGATCGCGGATTTCATCCCCGGCTACTACGCAGAGGGTACCGCATTTGACGAGGCGGGCACTATGTACACCCTTCCTATGTCCAAGTCCACCGAGGCTCTCTACTACAACAAGACCTTCTTTGAGCAGAACAATCTCAAGGTTCCCACCACCTGGGAGGAGATGGCTCAGGTCTGCGAGCAGATCAAGAAGATCGATCCCGATTGCGTTCCTCTCGGCTACGACTCCGAGGCTAACTGGTTCATCACCATGTGTGAGCAGTACGGCTCCGATTACACCTCCCTCAACGAGGATGCACATTTCCTCTTTGACAACGAGACCAACCGCTCCTTCGTTAAGATGTTCCACGATTGGTACGTTAACGGATGGGTAACTACCGAGGAGATCTACGGCTCCTACACCTCCGGTCTCTTTACCGCTACCGAGGGTCAGAAGTGCTATATGGTTATCGGTTCCACCGGTGGCGCAAGCTATCAGCAGCCTCCTCAGGTTGACGGCAAGGCTCTCTTCGAGACCGCTATGGCAACTCCTCCTCAGGTAAATCCCGCAGCTCCCAAGGTTATCTCTCAGGGTCCCTCCCTCTGCATTTTCAAGGATTCCAATCCTCAGGAGGTTGTAGCTTCCTGGCTCTTCGTTAAGTTCCTCACCACCAACGTTGAATTCCAGGCAGCATTCTCGATGGCTTCGGGTTATGCTCCCGTTATCAAGTCTGTTCAGCAGAATCCCGTATATCAGCAGTGGCTTGATGCTGCAAACGGCATCAATAACCTCACCGCAATGAGCGTTAAGCTCGCGCTTTCTCAGGCGGACGCATACTTTGTATCCCCCGCGTTCAACGGTTCCTCCGAGGCTCGTGACCAGGTTGGTACTCTTATGCAGGATGCCCTCGTATCCACCGATTCCAATATCGAATCTGCTATTAAGAAGCTCTTTGAAAAGGCAGTTTCCGAGTGCGAATATGCCGCAGACTAATAGTATATAATTAATGAAGTATTTATCAAGAATATTGATTCTCATCCTTGCTCTCGCCGCTGTCCTTTCATGCTTTGCCGCGTGTGACGGCGGAGAGGGGGGAGATGAAACGACCGCGCCCGCCGAGGGCGAGATCGGCGAATTTGTTGATCTCGCGGGAACTCTCAAGTTCGATCCGAGCTCGGGCAGAGTCTACACCGAAGCCACCGTCAAGACCTACGTTGACGGCGACACCACTCACTTCAACGTGCCCTCATCGGTCATCGACTCGGGCATCCTCAAGGCGAGATACCTCGGTATCAACACTCCCGAATCAACAGGACAGATCGAGCCTTGGGGCAAAAAGGCTTCCAACTATACCAAAGAAGCTCTTATGAACGCTACCTCCATCATCGTTGAATCGGATACCGATCGTTGGAATCCCGACTCGACGGGCGACAGATACCTCGTTTGGGTATGGTACAAGACCGCAGAGATGGCGGATTACCGCTGCCTCAACCTTGAAATTCTCCAGAACGGTCTTGCTGTCGCATCAAAATCCTCGGATACCGCCTATGCGGATATCTGCACGCAGATCCTTTATCAGGCAACCACCCACAAGCTCTACGTTCATTCCAAGGAGAAGGATCCCGATTTCTTCTACGGCGCGGCAATTCCCGTGACCCTCAAGGAGCTCAAGACCAATATCGAAGCATATAAGGACAAGAGCGTCGGCTTTGAGGGCGTGGTAGTCAGAAATTCGGGCAACACCGCTTACGTTGAGGAATACGACGAGGAGACCGGTCTTTACTTCGGTATTCAGGTCTACTATGGCTTTAACCTCGACTACTTCGGTCAGGAAATACTGACAGTCGGCAACAGAATTCTCGTCGTCGGCTCGGTTCAGTACTACGAGACCGGCGGTACTTATCAGATCTCGGATATCAAGTACAACGCTATGCGTCCCGATGATGAGTCGAATATCAAGCTCATCAGCCAGGGCCACGAGGGCTCGTACGTCCCGGTCGGCGCAAAGGAGCTGCTCACGGGCAAGGTCACGCTGAAGATCACACAGGTCGATGGCGAGAACGAGACCGTAGTGGAGAAGACCTTTGATCAGGGCTTCCTGACTATGCACGGCACGGCGTCCCTCACCGGTCTCACCATCAAGAGCATCTACACCACACAAAACGAGGACAGCTCTAACTTCGGCGCGCTTTCGATTACTTGCGAGGCAGCCGATGGCACCGAGATCACACTTCGCACGATCGTTCTCAAGGACGAAAGTGGCAAGACCATCACGGCATCCGCTTTCCCCATCGGAAGCAAGATCAATGCGCGCGGTGTCGTTGACGTATTCAACGGCGTTTATCAGCTTAAGATCTTCTCCGCAAACGACATCACCTTCGTAAACTAAAATCAGAAAAGGAGTTATTATGAAAAAGTTTTTAGCATTTCTTCTTATGCTCTCCATGCTTCTTACCGCTTTCGTAGCTTGTAAGAACGGTGAGGGCGATGAAACCACGCTTGCTCCCGAGGGCACCGAAGCTCCCGCGGGCGTAACCATCGACGATGCAGTAGAGTATCTTACCTCTATGTATAAGTCCGACGAGGGCAAGAAGACCCCCGCTGACTATCAGATCATCGCTCAGATCCCGATCGACGGCATCAAGTTCGAGGTAACCTGGACCGTTGATCTTGAGACCATCACTCTCACCCTCGAGAACGGTCTCTACACCGTAGACCTCCCCTCCAAGAACGAGGCGGAGATCACCTACACTCTCACCGCAACAGTTAAGGACTCCGCAGGCAACACCGTTGAGAAGTCCTTCACCCGCGTTCTTCCCGTTTATGACAACTCCGCAGCAGTTACCGAACCCAAGGAAGGCGAGGCATACAAGCTCTTCATCGTTCAGGCTAACCTCGGTCAGACCCTCTTCCTCACCGGCGAGACCCAGAACAATGAGAACAAGTTCATTATGACCACCGAGACTCCTGCAGACGGTCTTGAGTTTATGGTAGAGAAGGCAACCGGCGGCGTTAAGATCTACACCACCATCAATGGCACAAAGACCTACGTTTACGCTCACACCACCACCGCCGCTGACGGCAAGGTAAGCAAGTACGTTGGCTACAGCACCGAGAATTCCAGCATCTTCACTTACCACGCAGACGTTAATGCTTGGTTCACCAAGTGCGATAACATTGACTACGTATTCGGTACTTACAGCTCCTACTCCACCGCTTGCATCTCCGAGTCCAGCTACATCAACGCTGAGAACACCGGTGTTTCGCAGTTCGTAGTAGCATTTATGTCCAAGGAGGCAGCTGAAGCGTTCGTTCCCTCCGAGACTCCCAAGGATCCCACCACTCTCACCTCTATCAAGGACATCCTTGCTATTGGCGAGAAGCTCGAGCATAACGCTAACACCGTTGAGAAGTATCTCGTTACCGGTACCGTAACCGAGATCAAGAACGAGACCTACGGCAACCTCTACATCACCGACGCAGAGGGCAACACCCTCTACATCTACGGCCTCTACGATAAGGACGGCACCACCCGCTTTGACGCTATGGCAAACAAGCCCGAGGTAGGCGACACCATCACCGTTATCAGTATCGTTTCCAACTATAACGGTCCTCAGCTCAAGAACGCGGTTATCAAGTCCCACGTTAAGGCTCCCACCACCGCTGACGGCTCTACCCCCATCGCAGACATTCTCAATATCGGTAACGGTCTTGCACACAATACCGCAACCACCGAGCAGTACACCGTAAAGGGTACTATTACCGAGGTCAAGAACACCACCTACGGTAACTTTTACATCGTTGACGAAGCTGGCAACAGCCTCTACGTTTACGGTCTCTACGATGAAGCAGGCGCACGTTACGATGCTATGGCAAACAAGCCCGAGGTAGGCGATTTCGTTGTTCTTTACTCCGTAGTTTCCAACTACAACGGCCCCCAGCTCAAGAATGCAGTTCTTAAGGAACTCACCAAGGGACAGGGAGCTCCCGAAACTACCCAGCCCGCAACCCCCGCTACCCCCGTTGAGCTCGAGGCTGTCAAGCCTATCGTTGGCAATGCATACAGCTTCGCATTCGTTCAGAAGAACGTAGAAAACAAGGTCCTCTACATCACCGGCGTAATGGACGGCTACTATATGGCTACCACCGAGGATAAGCTCGCTTCCGCAAACGTCTTCGTTGAGGAGACCACCGGCGGTTACCACCTCTACTGTGTAGTCGGCGGCGCTAAGTACTATATCAATATGGTAAAGAGCGGCACTTATGTAAACGCGAAGTTTGAGGAGACTGCATCCACCCTCTACACCTATGACGAGACTCTCAAGACTGTTAAGGCAGACGTCGATGGCACCGCATACATCTTCGGCACCAAGGCAGACGGCACCTACAAGACCATCGGTCCGATGAAGGCTGATTCCGGTTGCTTCTACGCTCAGTTCGTAGTAGTTGACAAGAAGTAATTAAAATAAAAAAGCGGCTCCGATTTTTCGGAGCCGCTTTTTATATTGACAAAACAGCGAAACTGTGCTATACTTTAGAAAAAACAAAAGGAAGTATTCCTATGAAACCCGAAAATATAACTATAAATTGCCTCGGTGCATCGAATACGCAGATATTGATCGACAACGAGGGTATCAAGACCAAGGAGATCAACTATCCCGTTCTGCTCGGACTTCGCCTGCGCTGTAAGATTCGCAATTACGGCATCGGCGGAACGAATATCGCCAAGCAACAGGGCAGGGAAGATAGTTATCTTGAGCGCGCTCCGAAAATGGAGCACGGCGCGGATATCATCATCGTTCAGGGCGGCGGCAACGACTGCAGCCATTGCATCCCCCTCGGTGATGTCGATTCTACCGACCCCTATACATATTGCGGCGGACTTCGCTCGCTTATCCGTTTGATAAAGAACGATTTCCCCGAGTCGAAGCTGATCGTCTCCGATTCGATGAGAAAGAAAAAAGATCCCGACAAGCGCACGGACGGTCTGAAGCATAAGGATTTCCACGTTGCTTTCGTCGAGGTCTGCCGAAGCGAGGGCATCGAGCCCGTGAACTTCCACGACGACCCCGCTCTTGACCCCTTCAACCCCGAAAGCATGCCCGACGGCTTGCATATGTCGGAAAAGGCGTGTAAACACATGGCAGACGTGTTTGCGGATTACATCCGCAACCTCTAATAGCGAAAAGTTTTTGAGGTTTCTTAAGGAACTTTTTTCAAAAAGTTCCTTAAGTCGACCGCCGCAGCGGTCGAAACACTCCCCTGCGCTTCAAACAGACGGCGCCCCGCCGGATGTTTGGAAGGAGCAAAAAACTCCCCTAGCGGGAGTTTTTTGCTCCTTTGCGCTTTTTGAAAGATTTTATGCTGCAAAGGGGTGACAGAGCACGATCATTCCCTACATTCGGGAATGATCGACTCTGTCCAAAATGTCGAAGCGGAGCTTCGCCATTTTGAAGCGCAGTAGCGAGAGCTGAAGCTCTCGCATTGAAATGAGGCTCCGCCTCAAACTCCGCAACCTTTTAAAAAAGGTTGACCAAAACTTCCCGCTACTGTTTTCTTTAATTAAATGGAAATTTTCGAGCGAAGCGAGAAAATTCACCATACCTCTGCCCTCTGCCCTCTTCCCTCTGCCCTAAAAAAGCACGGCAATCGTAAAAACTGCCGTGCTTTTATCTTTTTTAGTTCAGAACTACCTTCTTAAACGCCTTCTTGCCTCTGCGGACAACGATGCCGCCCTTAAGAGTGTCTGCGGTGTAGGTAGCCTTAATATCGGTAACCTTCTCGCCCTCAACGGTTACGCCGCCCTGCTCAACTGCACGGCGTGCCTCGGACTTGGAGGGAACGAGTCCCGCCTTGACGAGGATCGAGAGAATGTCGATCGCGCCGTCGACGAGATCGGCTTCTGCAAGCTCTGCGGTGGGAATGTCAGCATCCGCGCCTGCGCCGAAGAGTGCCTTCGCGCTTGCCTGAGCCTTGTTTGCTTCCTCTTCGCCGTGAACGAGCTTGGTGAGCTCGTATGCGAGGATCTCCTTTGCGGTGTTGAGCTGGCTGCCCTCCCAGCTGTCCATAGCCTCGATCTGCTCCATCGGGAGGAAGGTGAGCATACGGATGCACTTGAGAACGTCAGCGTCCTCAACGTTTCTCCAATACTGATAGAAATCGTAGGGAGTGGTCTTTGCGGGATCGAGCCAAACTGCGCCCGATGCGGTCTTACCCATCTTCTTGCCCTCTGAGTTGAGGAGAAGGGTGATGGTCATAGCGTGCGCGTCCTTGCCAAGCTTACGTCTGATAAGCTCTGTGCCGCCGAGCATATTCGACCACTGATCGTTGCCGCCGAACTGCATATTGCAGCCGTACTTCTGGTAGAGATAGTAGAAGTCGTAGGACTGCATAATCATATAGTTGAATTCAAGGAAGGAGAGTCCCTTTTCCATTCTCTGCTTGTAGCACTCGGCACGGAGCATATTGTTTACCGAGAAGCAAGCACCGACCTCGCGGAGGACCTCGACGTAGTTGAGATCGAGAAGCCAATCTGCATTGTTGACCATAATAGCCTTGCCTTCGCCGAACTCGATGAATCTCTCCATCTGCTTCTTGAAGCAATCGCAGTTGTGCTGAATGGTCTCACGGGTCATCATGGAACGCATATCGGTTCTGCCAGAGGGGTCACCGATCATTGCTGTGCCGCCGCCGATGAGAACGACGGGCTTGTTGCCTGCCATCTGAAGTCTCTTCATAAGGCAGAGAGCCATAAAGTGACCGACGTGGAGGGAGTCTGCGGTAGGGTCGAAGCCGATGTAGAAGGTCGCCTTACCGTTGTTGATCATATCGCTGATGTGCGCCTCGTCTGTAACCTGAGCTACAAGACCGCGCGCGATAAGTTCTTCATAAAGTGTCATTTTTCTGTATCCTTTGCGAAAATTAGATTTTGATATACCTAATTATTATAAACTAAAATGAAGCATTTGTCAATCCTTTTTGCAAAATAACTTAAAAAGCAGACCCGAAGGTCTGCTTTTTGTAAGTAAAATGTTATTAACCAAGCTTTTCGATAGCCTTATTGATATCGGTGATCTTTCTGTTGAAGAGCTTGGTATTAGCCTTCTCGAGAGATGCCCAGGAAGAGCCCTGGTTGTTGTTCATTGCGCTACGGAAGAGGCTGTAGGAGAGGTTATCAAGACGGTTGGTAAGAAGTCTGCCAAGGTCGATGACAACGGTCTCACGGATGAGGTCGAACATGAAGGAGTCGTCACTCTGGTCAGCGTATCTGAGCTTCATAGCTTCCTCAAAGAGTGCGGGAGTGATCTGCATGTAGCTCTGGTATGCCATAAGCTCGAGGGTAGCTGCTGCTGCCTCGGGATGAGTGGAAGCGGTGGAGAGTACGTAGGTGGTGAAGGGGAATGCCATGCAGGTGTAGTACTCTTCCTGCTCAGCATCGTACTTCGGTACGGGAAGAATACCGTAGGAGAAGGAGGTAGCGGTCAGCTTCTTGTTGGTGATCTGTGCACGGTTGATGTCAAAGAGAGCCTCGCCTGCTGCGAAGATATCCTGGTCTGCGGAGAAGAAGCAGTCGCCGGACTCGTGAAGGAATGCGCCCATCTTGGTGAGAAGGTTCTGGGTCTTCTCGGAGAAGAGATCGTCGGAGAGCTTAACGGTTCCGTCTTCTGCGGGAATTACGGTGAAGAGATTAGCTGCAGTGTAGAAGGAGTCGAAGTGGATGTTGCTGGTAACGAAGCCGAAACGGTCGCCCTGATTTGCGGTTGCGTCGCCGTTCTGGTCTACGTAAACGCCGCTTGCTAACTCGATAAACTTATCGATAGTCCATTCGCCGTTATCTACCATCTCGTAGAGGGCCTTGTTCTCAAGCTGGGTGATATCGGTGAAGAGATCCTTATTGAATACGCAGAGGTACATCATATAAAGGAAGTTGGTGGAGATATCACCGGATGCGAAGTAAACGCCGTCCTTGATGGTTGCCTTGCCGATAAGGGAAGCGGGCCACCAGGGCTTATCGAACTCGATGATGGAGTAGCCGGTGAGGTCCTGTGCGATACCCTGACACATAAGGGTTGCGCCGGACATCGAGTAGCCGCAGAAGAAGTCGTGAGCGTCAGCGCCTGCCTGAGTGCTGTTTACAGCCTGGTTAACGAAAGCGGACTGGTTGTTGAAGTTACCGGGAGTGCCGGTGAACTCGAGGGTAACGCCGAACTGCTCCTCAACCTTTGCGTTACGGTTGTAGATAGCGTCGTTAACTGCCTCGCCGTTCTGGTCTTCAACGAAGAACTCGGGGTTCTCAACATCGTTCCAGTAAAGGAACTTGATGGTCTCGCCGTCAAATTTGAGATCCTCGGGAATGTCGGAAAGAGCGAACATAGTCTCTTCTGCCTCGGTGGTAGCGTCGAGGGTGGGAGCCTGAGTGTCAGCACTGCCTGCGGTGGTGTCCTCGGGACCGTTGGTCTCGGCACAAGCAAGAGCCATAGGGAGCATCATTGCGAGCACAAGGATCGCAATAATGATGCGGGTGGTGTGTTTCATAGAATAATCCTCCGTATGTTTTTCTATTCTAAATAGAGTTAAATATATTATATACTATAATTAGATTTTTGTCAATCTTTTTTTTCGTTTTTTAGAAAAAAACGGCGGTTTTACGTTGAAAACCGCCGTTTTGAATTATTTACCTTCGATCTGATCAACCCAATAGTGGCCGATATCAGAGATGAGCTTGAGCGCGGAGGTGTGCGCGGGCTTGGGGTATGCGGAGAAGATGCGGAAGGTTTCGAATGCGAGAGTACCCTCGAATCCGATCTCCTTGATGCCCTCGACGAAGCGAGCCCAATCACAAACGTGGAACTTGCCGCTGGTGAGGTAGGAGTAGGGGATCATATGGAGGTCGTCGTGCGCGTTGTTATCGTGGATGTGGAAGATGGTCAGACGCTTGCCCATGATCTTGATGTAGTTCTTGAGGTCAAGATGGCAGAGGTTAGCGTGTCCGACGTCAAGGCAGAAGCCGAAGTAATCGCCGCCTGCCTCCTCGTTGAGGACGTCGATCATTCTTGCGGCATCATAGGGGTTCGAAAGTCTTGCCTCTACGAAGTGAGCGCCGTGCTTAGCGAAGATGTTCTCGGTGCAGATCTTTACGCCCTTATATTTCTTGATGTAGGGAATGAGGCTGCGGTAGAACTTGAGATTTTCTTCCCATTCGGCATCTCTCTCGGAAAGGAGCGTGGGGTGAACGACAACTGCTCCGCAATTAAGGTATTCTGCAATTGCAAAGCACTTGTCAAACGCCATAATGAGGTAGGCATTGAGGTCGTCCTTTTCGGGATACCAGCACGGGAAGGGAGCGTGCATCTGAGAAACCTCAACTCCGGTCGCCTCGCTTGCTTCCTTGAGGGGCTTGACCCACTCGAGAAGCTCCTCGATGGGCTTGTCAAAGAGGGTGGGAGTGATCACACCTTCCTTTGCCATAGGATCGGGACGGAGATAGATGTCGATGTTGTAGTCAACGGCTTCAAAACCGCAGGACTTGATGTATTCAAAGGATGCGAGGGCGTTGTCGTGATCGTACCAACCGCCCGTCTGTACGCCAACTTTAAGCATTTTTGTTTCCTCCAAGATAATTATTTAAGCATTTCGGTGATCGGAGTGCCGTCAACGCCGGGCATCTCTACGCCGAGAATTTTTGCATAAGTGGGAGCTTCGTCAACCGTCGGTCTGCGCTCGATGAGAACGCCTTCCTTGATGTCCTTGCCGAAGCCGAAGAAGATGGGCTGAGGACCCTTGTCGGGGTTGTGACCGTGGGTCGCCTTGCCGTAGCGGTAGTCGGAGAGGTCAAGCTGCTTGACCATAGGACGCTTCCAGTCCTCCGCAAAGGAGGTGTAGCCGTCGGACTCGATAACGAAGGAGAATTCGCCCGAAAGGTGCTCCTTCTCGTTGATCTCCTCGGTAGTGTAGACCTCGCTGATGCCGTAGATACCCTCGTCGCGCATCCACTTGAGCAGGTCGTATGTCTTCTGCCATGTCTCCTTGTCGGTGGGATCGGCAAGTCTGATCTGCGCGGAAAGACCCGTGGAGTGGCAGTATGCCTTCCAGGACTTGAGGCTTCCGTCCTCGTTTACCTCGATAAGACCGTTGTCTGCGAAAACTACGTTCGGCTTGAGGTTGCGAACGATCTCGAGCTGACCGTGGTCGGAGATGAGGAAGAAGTTAGTTTCATCAAACGTGCCCGCACGCTTTGTTGCCTCGATGATCTCAAAGAACCAACGCTCGGTGTCGATTACGCCGCTCGTTACCTTCTCGGTGAAAAGTCCCGTGCCGTGTCGATAGCTGTCAACGTCGCCGGTGTGGAGAAGGAGAAGGTGGGGCTTGTATTTCTCGATCATATCGCAGGTGACGCGAACGAGAAGCTCGTCGGTGTCGGGATGCGTTCTGATCTTGACCTTGTCGATGTAGGGTGCGATGCACTCGCGGTAGAGCTCGGGAGTGGTGCCCGCGCGGAGGTAGCACTCCTCCTTGGTATCCTCGGGGGACTGCGGCCAGTACTCGGGGAAGTTATAGTCTATGTATTCGTGACCTGCTGTAACGGGCCAGAAAACGCAAGCGGTGGTGAGTCCCGCCTTTTTAGCCGCGGTGAAGATGTCGGGACACTTGATATTGTCCGCAAACCAAGTCCAAGGGACGTTTTTGGTCACGCCGGGCATAAAAATATTATTGTTCGTTACACCGTGCTTGTTGGGGTAACAGCCCGTGGACATCGAGGTGTGGCAGGGGTAGGTTACCGAGGGATAGATGGTGCGGGTACGCTTGACCATCGAGCCCTTCGAGAAAAGCTCCGCGAAGCGAGGGCTTGTTTCAAGAAGATATTTAACGTCCTCATACACCATAGCGTCGCAGGAGAAGACGATAACTCTGCTTTGTGACATAAATTTTACCTCCGTTTATCGGAAAAATTAATACTTCAGTAATTATAATATATTATTGTTGTTTTGTCAAGACAAATCGATGGAAAAAGTATCCGAAAATTCGGGCGTGTATTCTGCGGATGCGGACGAGGGGGCTTGCATATAGCCGTCGAATCCGAGGCGGTGAGCCTCGCGCAGAACGCTTTCGTATTCGAATGTGGTCAGGCGGCGGTGGAGATTTTTATCCTCGCCCTTATAAAAATCGGGGGTGTATTGGCTCATAAGGCTCAGGCGGATATCACTTACGGGAAGTATCTCTGCGAGTCGGCGCAGGCACGCGATCGAATCCTTTCGTTGCCCCGGCAGAACAAGATGGCGCACGATGATGCCCTTTTTCATCATTCCGTCACTGTCAAACTCTGCCCTACCGAGCATATCATACATAAAGAGTAGTGCTTCCTCGGCGCGCTCGCGGTAATCTGCTGCATTTGAGTATTTTGCCGACAGCTCGGGAGAAAAATATTTGAAATCGGGCAGATAGATATCAACAAGATCTCGGAGCAATTCAAGCGACTCTACGCTTTCGTATCCGCCCGAATTCCAGACGACGGGTATGCCGAGCTTATCCTTGACCGCAGAAAGTGCCGCGGCGACGGTGGGTGTAAAATGTGTCGGAGTGACGAGATCAAGCGACGAAACTCCGCTCGCGGCTACCGTCAGAAAGAGCTCTGCAAGCTCATTTTCATCAAATTCCTTGCCGACGCTCCTTTGGCTGATGACGGAATTCTGACAGAAAACGCATCCGAGATTGCATCCCGAAAAGAAAACCGTTCCCGCGCCGCGCTTGCCGCAGATAGCGGGCTCCTCGTACATATGACGCGATACGCGCGAGATTTTTACTATGCTACCCGAACGGCAGATGCCGACGGAGGCATCGCGGTCTACACCGCATCCGCGCGGACAGATATTGCAGTTTTTATATGAAAGTTCCATTGTTTCACCTCGTGAATATTATACATCGAAAATGCATAAAAATCAACGCTATTCGGCATTTTTTTGACAAATCTGCTTTACATTTCTTGCGGATTGTGCTATAATAATTGCATCAAATTATTTGAAAGGAACATAATTTTATGCAAAACTTTCTCACTTGGCTCGTCGGCGTTGCACAGAACGTCGGCCTCAAGCTCCTCGCCGCTATCCTCACCTGGATCATCGGCTCTCTCATCATCAAGCTCATCATCAAGATCTTCCCCAACGGCAAGAAATTCGATAAGATGGATCAGACTGTAAAGTCCTTCCTTAACTCCTTCGTTTCTATCGGTCTGTGGGTTATCCTCATCGTTTGCATCGTTGCTATCCTCGGCGTGCCCATGGCGAGCGTTATCGCTGCTATCGCATCCTGCGGCGTTGCGATCGGTCTTGCTATGCAGGGTTCGCTCTCGAACCTCGCGGGCGGCATTATGCTTCTTCTGTTCCGTCCCTTCAGCGTTGGCGAG
Organism: Clostridia bacterium; assembly: GCA_017387685.1. Classification (GTDB taxonomy): domain Bacteria; phylum Bacillota; class Clostridia; order Oscillospirales; family CAG-272; genus CAG-390. The sequence goes on along the minus strand of JAFOEU010000008.1, from coordinate 33,182 downwards.
TTCATCGAGACCTCGGGCGTTTCGGGAACCGTACGCGAGATCGGCATCTTCTACACCCTCCTTATCACAGGTGACAACAAGCACGTGACCATTCCCAACGGTGCTATGATGAATAATACCGTTATCAACTATTCCCGCGAGGATCTTCGCCGTGTTGATATGGATTTCGGCATTACTTATGAATCCGATTCCGAAAAGGCTTGCGAGATTGCAAAGCGCGTTGCTGCGGCTCACGCTAACGTAAAGACCGACAAGGACGTTTTTGCTCGCGTTACCAATCTCGGTGATTCCGCCGTTATTGTTACCGTACGCGTTTGGGCAGAAGCGGGCAACTATTGGGGCGTTAAGTTCGACCTTACCACCGAGATCCGCAAGGCACTCGAGGCAGAGGGCGTATCTTGCGCATATCCTCATATGGACGTTACTATTCTCAACAAATAATTAAAACTTAATACAAAGGAAGACTCGGCTATGAAGAATGTCAGAAGCGCAGAAATCTTATGTGTCGGCACGGAGCTATTGCTCGGCGACATAATCAACACCAACGCCTCGTATATCTCGAGGAGACTTGCCGCTCTCGGCATTCCCGTCTACCGCCAAGCCGTTGTGGGCGACAACCCCGAACGGATGCGGCAGGCTATCGCCGAGTCTTTTTCGCGCTCGGATTGCCTCATTCTCTCCGGCGGTCTCGGCCCGACCTGCGACGATATCACCAAGGAAATGGTCGCAGAGCATTTCGGACTTGAGCTTGAGCTGAATCAGGAGGCACTCGACAGAATGATGGAGTATTTCTCCTCGATGGGTAGAAATATGACCAAAAACAACGAAAAGCAGGCGATGGCACCCCTCGGTGCGCGCGTGCTTCAGAATAATTGGGGAACTGCTCCCGGATTCGTCATCGAGCAGGGCGACAAGACTGCCATAATGCTCCCCGGCCCGCCTATCGAGCTTGAGCCGATGTGGCGCGAAAGGGTAGAGCCCTATCTTTTCGAGCGTTCAAATTCCGTTATCGTTTCAAAGAATATCTACATCCTCGGTATGGGCGAATCTGCGGTTGAGGAAAAGCTCCGCTATATGATGGAGGAGCTTGAAAATCCCACCGTCGCGCCCTACGCGGGCAACGGCGAGTGCCGCGTTCGCGTCAGCGCGAGAGCAAAGGACGAGGCAACGGCATCCGAGATGTGCGACCGTCAGATCGAGGAGATAAGAAAGACCGAGGTCGGTGACTATATTTACGGCATCGACGTTGACAGTATGGAAAACGCGCTCGTGATGCATCTGCGCGAGAGGGGAATGACCCTTGCCTGCGCCGAATCCTGCACGGGCGGTCTGATTGCAAAGCGAATCACCGATCTTGCGGGATGCTCGGACGTTTTCCTCGGCGGTTGCGTGACCTACGCAAACGAGGCAAAGGAAAAGCTGATCGGAGTGAAGCACGAAACGCTAGAAGCCTACGGTGCGGTTTCCGAGCAGACCGCTCGCGAGATGGCAAAAGGCGTGCGCCTCGCCCTCGGTGCAGACGTCGGCATCGCGACAACGGGTATTGCAGGCCCCGGCGGCGGTACTCCCGATAAGCCCGTGGGCACGGTTTATATTGCCGTTTCGACCGAGGAGGGCGAGTGGGTTAAGCTACTCAATCTCTCGCCGAAGCGTTCACGCGAGTTTATTCGCATCTGCGCGGCGACAAACGCGATGTCTTTGGCATTAAATTTATGTACTTTCGACAAAAATTAACAAAAATCACAAAATACCTCTTGATTTTCGGGAAATAATATATTACAATATAAGGGTTAATAATATTAGGTCGATATATATCGACAGGAAGCGAGAAAACAATGAAAAAATTTAACACCATCGGCGTTCTCACCTCGGGCGGTGACGCTCCCGGAATGAATTGCGCTGTACGCGCTATCACCCGCCGCGCGCTTGCAAACGGACTTAAGGTAAAGGGCATCATCGGCGGCTACAGTGGACTCATCAAGGGCGAGATCATCGACCTTGACGCGCGCGCAGTATCCAATATCGAAAATCTCGGCGGTACTATTCTTCTTACCGACCGTTGTGACGAGTTCAAGACCGAAGAGGGTATGCAGAAGGCAGTCAAGACCTGCAAGGATAACTGCATCGACGCTATCGTTGCTATCGGCGGCGACGGAACCTTCCGTGGCGCGACCGATCTTTCCCTCCGCGGAATCCCCACCATCGGCGTTACCGGCTCTATCGACAACGATATCACCGCTACCGACTACACCGTCGGCTTTGATACCGCTATGAATACCGCTATGGAAGCTATCGACAAGCTCCGCGACACCTGCCAGTCTCACGCGCGTTGCAACGTAGTTGAGGTTATGGGACGTGACTGCGGCGAGATCGCGCTTAAGGCGGGCATCGCATCGGGCGCGGTTGCTATCGCGATCCCCGAAGTACCCTTCGACGAGGATGCCGCTATTGAGCGTATTCTCAAGGCAAAGGCTGCGGGCAAGAGAAGTATGCTCGTAGTTGTTTCCGAGGGCGTATTCAATGCCGAGGGCAAGCCCTACGGAGAGGATCTCCGCAAGGTCATTCAGGAAAAGACCGGCGTTGAGAGCAAGTTTGCGCGCCTCGCGCACATCGTCCGCGGCGGTGCTCCCACTCTCCGCGACAGACTCACCGCTTCAGAGATGGGCAGCTACGCAGTTGACCTTCTCCTTGACGGCAAGAGCGATTGCATCGTAGCAGAGGTTGACGGACGTATCGTATCCTTCGACATCAAGTTTGCGCTCACCGTTGACAAGATGTATAAGAAGAAGCTCAAGGAAGGCGCACTTGATGGCTTTACCCCCGAGCAGATCGGCACTATGGAAGAGATCTGCGACTTCCGCGCATCCGAGATCAAGCGTCTTTACGATATTCATCTCTCTCTTTGCGAGTAATTTTATATTTTATCAATACCGCGGCTATGCCGCGGTATTTTAAGAATGAGGTGTATGATGAAATATTTTGCCTACGATGAAAATAACAGAAAAATAGAATTTTTGTCCGAGGAAAAGGACGGAATTCTCAAACTGACTTTGCCTCTTGCAGAGTTCAAGGGAGCAAAGAAGCTGCGTCTGCTTCCCGAAATCTCTGAGGCGACGGCGGGCGATGAGGGATTTTATCTTCTCCCGAGAAACATCTCGATGCGCGGTGAGATCAGGGTAGATTTCAAAGAGCGCGAGGATGCTCTTCTTACTTATTCAAAGCCTGTAATGGCTGTATATGCAATCGTAAAAAAGGATTATCGTGCTCTTGTTCGCTTTGAGCGAAACTACAAGTTTTCCATAAATGCGGAGTTGAAAAACGGCTCGTACAGCGCGTATCTTTCAACCGAATTCGGCGGAAAGAATGATCTGCCTTATGATGACATAAGAATTGAGATCATTCCTTTGCCCGAAAACGCGAACCTCGGTGACATTGCAAGAGTCGAGCGCGAGCTTCGACTTGAGCGCGGTGAGATCATCCCGCTTGCGGATAAATGCCGTGAGAGGGCGGTGGTTGACTACGCCAGCCGCTCACCGCTTATCAGGATCCGTATGGGTTGGAAGCAGAGTCCCTCTCCCGTCAAGCACCAGACTCCCGAAAATCAGCCGCCTGTTCACGTCGCATGCGATTTTGCCCGCGTGCGCGATATTGCCGATGCGCTTCACGAAAGGGGTGTCAAAGAGTGCGAACTTCAGCTCGTCGGTTGGAATCTCGGAGGTCACGACGGCGCGTTCCCGCAGCTTTTCCCCGTTGAGCCGACACTCGGTGGCGAGGAAGAGATGAAAAAGACTTTCGCATACGTCAAAAGCCTCGGCTACCGAATCTCGACTCATACCAATCTTATTGACGCCTATGAGCTTGCCGATTGCTTCTCGTGGGACGATATTGCAATGGACGAGTCGGGCGAGTATCTGCAGATAGGCGATTACAGCGGAGGCTATGCCTACCACGTTTGCCCCGAAAGGCAGATGTATACCTCGCTCGGCACAGTTCCCGAACTTGTGAAATACGGTGAGAATGGTTTGCATTTCAATGATGTTATTTCAATAGTCGAGCCCGATACTTGCCATTCGCCCAAGCACCCTTGCACGACTGCGGACGGCATCAAGTACGTGAACACCATTATGAACACTCAATTGGGTATGTTCGGCGGTTTTTCGTCCGAGGGTTGCTTTGATTTTGCGCTCGGGAACCTTGATTACGGACTTTACGTCAGCTTCGGCGACGGATTTGGTCGCAAGGAATATCCGCTTGCCGATGCTCACCTGCCTTTCTTTGAGCTGACCTATCACGGAATTCTGCTCTATAACCCCACAAGCCCCACAGTTAATTATCCGATCAAGAACCCCGAGGATAAGCTGACTTTCATCCTTCGCGGCGGACGTCCTTCATTCTACTTCCACTCAAAATTCCGCACGGGTGCGAAAAACTGGATGGGCGAGATCGACTTTCTCACCGATACCGACGAGGATCTTGCTTTTGCCTGCGACCGCATTGCCGAGGCACAGCGCGAGTATGAAGCACTCTCGCATCTGCAAAAGGTTTATATGTCGGATTACGTCACGGCGGACGGCATCGAGATCGCAACCTACGAAAATGGCACCGAGATCGTCGGTAACTTTTCGGAAGAAGCAAAAACATACCACGGCACAGACATTGCACCCGGTGAGTATAAGATATTTGAATAATCTGCAAAGCCCGATGTTCTCATCGGGCTTTTGTGATGAAAAAACACGCAGTTTTCACATATTGTTTTATTTGCCGACATTGAAAAAATCGGTAATAAGGTTTATAATATTGGCAGAACACGGGTAGGAGGTGCGCTGTGGCAAAGGATAATTTCATATTCAAGCGGGTAGAGAAGAAGTATCTTCTGACAGATGCTGAGCGCAAAGCGTTGCTTGAAAAGATTTCACCGATGCTCGTCCCCGATAAATACGGTCATAGCACGATATCGAGCCTCTACCTCGACACGCCCGATTTTCGCATAATCCGCGCCTCTATCGAGGCGAAGGAGTGCGGGCACGCCTACAAGGAAAAGCTCCGCCTCCGCACCTACGGCACTCCGAGTGAGGATTCAAAGACCTTCCTCGAGATCAAAAAGAAATATAAGGGCGTAGTTTATAAGCGTAGAATATCGCTATCGCATGCTGAGGCAATGGATTACATACACGGCGGCAAGAAGCCGCCCGACTCGCAGATAATGCGCGAGATCGACTATGCTATGTGCTTTTATGAGCACCCGAAGCCGTCCGTTATAGTTTCCTATGAGCGCGATGCCTTTTTTGTCCGCGATCTGCCCGCGCTTCGCATAACGCTCGACAAAAACGTGCGATACCGCGCGGACGAGCTTGATCTGACGCTCGGCGATCACGGAAATATCTTGCTTCCCGAGGGATTTACTCTGATGGAGATCAAGACCGACGGCGCGATGCCGCTGTGGCTCGCCAATGCTCTTGATGAGTGCAAAATATTTCCCATATCCTATTCCAAGTACGGCACGGCTTATGCCGATATGAATAAATCTTTATAAAGAGGAAACAGCAATGATAGAAATTTTCAAATCAATAGTCAACGCGGGCGGTCTTACCCTCAATTCATATTTTATTGCGCTTGGTTGCTCGCTTTTCTGCGGCATTATCGTGCTTCTTGCAAGCTCATTCCGCAATAATATAACCAAGAGCTTTGCTGTGACGGTGCTTTTGCTCCCCGCGATCGTTCAGACCGTCATTATGATGGTCAACGGCAACGTCGGTACGGGTATCGCCGTTGCGGGTGCGTTTTCGCTTGTCAGATTCCGCTCCGTGCCCGGAAAGGCGCGTGAGATCGCTTCGATCTTCCTTTCGATGACCGCAGGACTTGCCTGCGCGGCGGGATACGTTGCGATCGGTGTTATTTTCACCTTGATCATTTCGGTCGTTATGCTTTTGTTCACGCTTATCCCCATCAAGCGCGAGCGCGAGTATGAGCTTCGTATAACAGTTCCCGAATCGCTGTCCTTCCATAATGCCTTTGACGATATATTCGAGCAATACACTAAGTCCTGCCGACTTATGGGAACCAAGACCTCGAATATGGGTAGCCTTTATAAGCTCACCTACCTCCTCGACCTCAAGGATCCGTCGCTTTAGCAGGAGATGATCGATGCTCTGCGCACACGCAACGGCAATCTTGAGATCGCGCTCAATATCGCTCCCGAGGAGAATGAACTATAATGAAAAGACTTATTTGCCTGACTATAGCTCTGCTCATCTGCTTGACGTCGTGCGGCATAGGAGACATTCCGCTGTCCGGTGATTACGAGCCCGAGGTAACGGGGGCGCATAGCGATCCAATCCCCCCTGATCCGCCCGAACATACTTCAGGGAATGGAGCACCCGATAAATATATTCCCGAGGGCGAGGGAGGTGCGACGGCAGAGGCTACCGATATCGGCTTCGAGCACGTCGCTCCAAATATCGAAACGAATATGACGGTCGAGTGCAACTCGGGTACGCCGAACGCGTACACTCTCGGTGACGGCGTACTCAAATTTTCGGGCATTGCGGCTGATTCGATATATACCGTTCGCGGCAACCTTGGTGGTTATATACTGATCGACGTTTCCGATAATTATAAATTCGAGCTCATCCTTGACGGTGTGCTGATCCAGTGCTCGTCCCACTCGCCCGTGACCGTCCTTGGCGGCGACAAGGTGACGGTTACTGCGAAAAACGAAAGCACGAATTATACTTACGATCTGCGTGAAGCTGTCGATTCGACCGTAGAGGGAGTTTATTCGGGTGCGATACACGCCGAATGCGACCTTCAGATCGGCGGCAAGGGAAGCCTTACGGTCGAGTCGAAGAACAATAACGGCATCCATACCAAGGACGATCTCGAGGTCAAAAATCTGAATCTGACTGTGACTTGCATCGACAACGCGCTCAAGGGCAATGACAGCGTGACTCTCGAGTCGGGTAAGATAGTTCTGATCTCACGCGGAGGCGACGGTATCAAGACGTCAAACAGTGATATTTCCGACAAGGGCAATCAGCGCGGAAATATCAGCATTCTCGGCGGCAGAGTCGATATTTACGCCGCTTGCGACGGCATCGACGCCTCACACAATGTGACCGTTGAGGGCACGGCTGTGCTCAATATCTATACCGACAAATACTCGGACTATTCCGAGGAGGTCACCGCAACGAGCGAAAGCGTTTATTATATCAGATTCAATATTAATAACTACAATTTTTCGATTAAATACACAAACGATGCGGGAGAGAGCATCTGGAAGACCGCAAAGCTTGAGCAGAATGCTCAGGGCGGAGGAATGACTCCTCCCTCAGAGGGCGGCAGACCCGGCGCTGCTTCGGGAAGACCCGGACAGCCTCCGTCAAGCAATTATCTTTACAAGGTAGATAAGCCCGCGGGATATTCGAAAATGCAGATCTTTATCTATTCCTCAGGGCAGGCAACCGAGCAGGAGACCGATTATGCCGCGGCTTCCGAGGTTATGACCGTTAACGACAGCTACGATATGATCGTGTTCGAATCGACGGGAGGCTCGCTTCGTATGAGCTGGAGCAATTATTCGACCTCGTCAAAACCGGGCGGCTTCCCCGGCGGCGGAGGTATGGGCGGTCCCGGTGGCCCCGGAGAGGGCAACGGCGATAAATCAAGTCACTCCACCAAGGGCATCAAGGCTGCAAACGAGATCGTTATTAAAGGCGGCAATATTTTTATCAAGGCTTATGACGATGCGATCCACGCCAACGCCGATACCGCACTTGAAAACGGTAAGAATCCCACGGGAAACGTAACAGTCAGCGGCGGTACGCTCGTTCTCTATTCAAATGATGACGGAATGCACGCCGACGGTAAGCTTACTCTCTCGGGCGGTACCGTCACGATCACGAACAGCTACGAGGGCTTTGAGGGAACTAGCGTGCTCATTTCGGGCGGCGAAGCTTCGATAATTTCGAGGGACGACGGTATCAATTCTACGACCTCGTCCGGTACGGGAATCGAGATCAAGGGCGGCTCGGTTTATATCTACGCCTCGGGCGACGGAATCGACTCCAACAGCCGCGATTCCTATAAGGGCATCGTTTTCGGCGGCGGAAAAACCGTCGTGATCTCGACCTCGGGCGGAAATTCCGCTATCGACAGCGAAAGGGGATATGCCTACACGGGCGGCTACGTCCTCGCGCTGATGCCCTCGGGTGGAATGTCGAGCGAGGCGAAGCACTGTCAGAATTTTGAATCTGTTGCGCAGAGTATGTCACTCCGATTAAATTCGGGCGAATATCTGACCATCGGCGATATTCTGACGGTCAAAATGCCCACTTCGCTGAACGGACTCGTTATTTTTATCGGTGATAAAAACGCCGACGTCAAAACGTCAAGCTCCTCCACAGCAAACATCGACGTAAACGGAGTCTGCTGGCACTAACCACAGCCCGAAAGCTTTTGAAGATTCTTAAGGAACTTTTTTCAAAAAGTTCCTTAAGTCGCGCTCCGCAGAGCGCGAAACATCTCTCATACGCTTCGAGCCGACTGCGCCCCGCAGGCGGCTCGGACATAAAAATACCGTCCCCGAAAAGGGACGGCATTTTTATGTCAACTTTTTATTAGTATCAATTTTCAATATCACCCAAGCAGAGCGCGTGTGCGCTCTTTTTCAGTTTAAATAATATTTCGCCATTTTTTCTTGCAGATTGATAAAAATTTTCAAAATCCTCTTGTTTTCTTTCTCCATTTAAGGTATAATATATACTGACTATATGTAATTAAATTTTTATGAGAGTATAAAATGGCAAACAACAAAAAGATCAGAAACTTTTCGATAATAGCGCATATCGACCACGGTAAGTCCACTCTTGCGGACCGTCTGCTTGAGGAGACGGGTGCCGTTGCGAAGCGCGATATGGAGGAGCAGGTCCTTGACAATATGGACCTCGAGCGCGAGCGCGGCATCACCATCAAGGCTCGTGCAGTAAGACTTGACTATAAGGCAGACAACGGTGAGGACTACATTTTCAACCTCATCGACACCCCCGGCCACGTTGACTTCAACTACGAGGTCTCCCGCTCGCTAAATGCTTGCGAGGGCGCGCTTCTCGTCGTTGACGCAACGCAGGGCATTGAGGCGCAGACGCTTGCAAACGCTTATCTTGCGGTCGATGCGGGACTCGAGATCGTTCCCGTCATCAACAAGATCGACCTTCCCAGCGCCGACATTGAGCGTTGCCGCAACGAAATTGAGGATATCATCGGCATCCCCGCCGAGGATTGCCCCGCTGTTTCGGCAAAGGTCGGACTTAATATTCACGACGTCCTCGAGGCTGTCGTTCGCGATATTCCTAATCCCGAGGGCGATCCCGATGCGCCCCTTCGCGCGCTTATCTTCGACTCATATTACGATTCCTATCTCGGAGTCGTCGTTTATATCCGTATCATCGACGGCACTCTCCGCACGGGCGATAAGATCAAGCTGATGAGCACCGGCGCGGTATTTGAGGTCACCGCAGTAGGATCTATGGAGGCGTTCGGCCTCAAGCCCCGCGGCGAGCTTTCTGTCGGCGAGGTTGGATATCTGACCGCTTCGATCAAGAATATTTCGGATACCCGCGTTGGCGATACCGTTACCCTTGCCGACGAGCCCGCGAGTGAGGCTCTCCCCGGTTTCAAGGCGGTTCAGCCCATGGTTTTCGCGGGAATTTACCCCGAGGACGGCTCCCGCTACGAGGACCTTCGCGAGGCACTTCTCAAGCTTCAGCTTAACGATGCCGCTCTTACCTTTGAACCCGAGACCTCAACCGCGCTCGGATTTGGATTCCGTTGCGGATTCCTCGGACTTCTCCATATGGAGATCATCGAGGAACGCCTTGAGCGCGAGTTCAATCTCGACCTCATTACCACCGCACCGAGCGTTATCTACGAGGTCAAGACCAAGGACGGCGAGATGCGCCGTATTGATAACCCCACCGATTATCCTCAGCCTGACGAGATCGACGTGGCTTACGAGCCTATCGTCAAGGCGAACATCATTACCCCTCAGGAATACGTCGGCACTCTGATGGATCTCTGTCAGGATCGCCGAGGCGTGTTCAAGGATATGAAGTACCTTGATAACATCCGCGTCGAGCTCCACTATGAGCTCCCGCTCAACGAGATCATTTATAACTTCTTCGACGCGCTCAAATCGCGCTCGAGAGGATACGCTTCGCTCGATTACGAAATGTACGAGTACCGCGCCTCCAAGCTTTGCCGTCTCGATATTCTGCTCAACGGCGATCAGGTCGATGCGCTTTCATTCATCGTTCACGAGGAAAAGGCTTATGCCCGCGCGCGTAAGATCGCGGAAAGACTTAAGGAGAACATCCCGCGCCAGCTCTTCGAGATCCCGATCCAGGCGGCTATCGGCGCGAGAATTATCGCGCGAGAGACCGTAAAGGCAATGCGCAAGGACGTTCTTGCAAAGTGCTACGGCGGTGACATTACCCGTAAGAAGAAGCTGCTTGAAAAGCAGAAGGAAGGTAAAAAGAAGATGCGTAAGCTCGGCTCGGTTCAGGTTTCCCCCGAAGCCTTTATGTCGGTGCTTAAGCTTGGCGACGATAACTAAGCCGCTTGTAAAACTTATAAAGGAGAGTTTATATGTTCGGAAAGAAAAAACGCAAGCCCCTCGGGCTTTACATACACATTCCCTTTTGCAAGAGCAAGTGCGATTACTGTGATTTCTGTTCGCTCGTTCCCAACAATAAGGGAATAGTTGAGCATTATACCGACGCGCTGATCTTGCAGATGGAGGACTGGAGCTCGCGCTGCCGCAAGCATACGATCGACTCGATCTATATCGGCGGCGGTACTCCTACCTATCTTGACATCCGCCGTATCTCGCGCATAATTGATGCGATCTACACCAATTTCAAGGTTGAGAAATCCGCGGAATTTACTGTTGAATGCAATCCTGCAACCGCCGATCTTGAATATTTCCGTAAGCTTCGCCGCGCAGGAGTCAACCGTCTTTCGATCGGATGCCAGAGCGCACACCCCGAGGAGCTCAAGGCTCTCGGCAGAATACATAATTACGATCAGTTTGTTGCTTGCTTCAACGATGCTCGCCGTGCAGGATTCGATAATATCAGCGTTGATCTGATGTACGGTATCCCAAATCAGACCGAGCAGAGCTTTATTGAGTCGCTTACTGCGGTTACCTCGCTCGGCCCCGATCATATTTCTATCTACGCGCTTAAGATCGAGGAGGGCACTCCCTTCCACGCTATGCGCGACAAGCTCGTGCTTCCCGACGAGGAGACCGAATATTCAATGTACAGCCACGCGGTCGATTACCTTGCGGCGCAGGGCTATGAAAGATACGAGATCTCGAATTTCTGCCGCAAGGGTGCGGCGTCGCTCCACAATCTCAAATATTGGCATTGTGACGAGTATCTCGGACTCGGCGCAAGCGCACATTCCTACTTCGAGGACGAGCGCTTTGCCACTACTTGCGTTGTTCGCGATTATATCGACGGTCTCGAGATCATTGGTTCCGATATTAATATCGTTGCAAGCTCTGAAAAGATTGACTCGGCAAAGTGTATGGAGGAATACGTCATGCTCGGTATGCGCTTGACGGATGGTATTTTCATCGAGGATTTCGAGGCAAGGTTCAATACCTCCTTCAATGAAAAGTACGGCGTACGTTTGGATGAGTACGTTGAAGCCGGATTCGTAGAGAAGGATGATCGCGGATACAGATTCACTACCAACGGTATGTTCGTGTCGAATTACATTCTTTCCGCAGTTCTTGATCTTGAATAAAATTTTTTGAAAAAACTATAATTTCCCATTGACAAAACGCGGATTTTCGTATACAATATATATAGTAACATAAGGACAGGTGATAAGCCATGACAGATAAGAATATTCCTATCGGAGTTGACGAAAACGAAGAGGTTGAGATCGTAACCCTTCTTGACGAGAACGATAACGAGGTTCGCTTCGAGCTTATCGGCGGCTACGTTGATAAGGGCGTTCAGTATTTCGCACTCATTCCCGAGGGCAGTGCCGACGATGACGGCGGCTTTGAGGAGTACATCATTCTCAAGAGCGTTAAGGACGCCGACGGCAACGAGGAGCTCGTTGACATCGAGGACGACGCTGAGTTTGAGCGTATCGCAGGCATTTTCGACGATGCCTTCAGCGCGGAGTATGACTACGACGCTGAATAATTAAAGCACTTTTATCCTGCTTAGTTTGTGCTTAACCGTATATGTGGAACCGACATGATATAATAGGGAGCTGAATAGTTCGGCGGCTGTTTTGCAGACCTCCCCGCGCACTCGATCCGATTGACTTGTCTCGACGAATGCCCGGGACGTTGGGAGCAGTGAGGCCAAAGATAGGCACCCACCTTGCTCGGCAGGGTTTCCGACTGCGGTTACACGGCTCGGCGGGAGTAAAAAAGCGTATTGCGAAAGCAATACGCTTTTTTTATCCAAGCCGCAGGCTTGGTATACCATCACGCGCAAGCGTGTATATCATCGCCGAAGGCGTATATCATCACGCGAAGCGTGTATTTCCGCGGCTTGATGATATACAACACTTCGTGTTGATGATATACAAGGCTTGCGCCTTGATGATATACAATTCCTTCGGAATTGATGATATACACGGCTTCGCCGTGATGATATGCAAGGCTTCGCCTTGATGTTGAGGTCGGAATGTTATTTTGACCTCTTTTTTGTTTTCAGAATAATGAACGCTCCCGCGCCTATTGCAAGGATTGCCGTCGCGGCTATAACGATCGGCAGGATGGAAGAAGGCTTAACTTCATCTATGGGCTCGGAAGGCTCGGTTGCCTCTGCGGTGGCTTCGCTTGTTGTTTCGACTGAGGTAGTCTCGGCTTGTGTGGTTTCGGGAGTTGTTACTTCGGGCTCGGGGAATATCGGTTCGCCCATTTCAGCGTTTTTGGCACTTGCATCACAGAACACCGTGTAAACGCGCGCTTCGCCGCCGGATGTATAAAGGCGGATGAGCACGGGGAGCTTGGAGGGATCGATCTCGCCCTCATATTTCAGATATAAATATCCGTCCTTGCCCGCGCCGAGGAGATTGGATTTTTTGAATGTGGCGTTCGATCCGCTTGAGGATACCGTGACTGTTGCATTTTCTGCGACACCGTCGCCTACGGCGGCATCGGTGAATCTGATCCTGCCCTTGGCTTCGATGCGCACCTGAGTGTAGGCAGATGAGCCGATCTTGTTGTCGAGCTTGACGGTGATTATTTTGTTAGCCTCGTCATAGGTGGCTTTCGCGTACTCATAGGTTCCCGAGCGGAAAAATACCGTGCCGAGCATTCCTTTGCAGTATTTCGAGTCCTTCATAAGAGTGCGGATGTTTTCCATTTCGGTCATAATGCGCGCCGATGTTACGGAATCGAACACTTGGATTCCCATAACCACATTGTTGCCCTTGTCGATCGAGTTCTTGGCGAGGGTGACCACCCAATTGTCCGCTTTGCCGTAATTGGAGGAGTACGCCATCGGGCAGATATAATCGTAAAGCTCGGCGGCGTCATCGTAATTCTGACCGTAATGAAGATCGGCATAGGAAGCCTCGTACGCACCCTCGGGCATCGTTGCGGCACTGAACACGAGATTCGGATTTACCGATTTTGCGGAATTGATAATATGAGCCGCAAGCTCCTTGATGTTCTTTCTGCGGTACTGCGCGATGATGAGCGCGTCGGGATCGTTGTTTTTATATGCGTTGAAAATATAGCTGTTGTTGGCATTCTTGCCGTGGTAGCCCCAAGTGGTTTCGACAAGCTCCTTTACGCGGTCGATATTCGCACCCATAGCGGCGAGGTTTTCAAAATCCTTTTCGCTCCAGCCGTTTGCATTGTGGTTGTAGCGGATATAATCGAGGTGGATACCGTCGATATCGTACTGCGCGAGCTCCTTGGCTACGTTGCCGATATACTCGCGGTAGCCCTCGTCATAGGGGGTGATGAAATTGTTATCACGCGCGCGGATGTAATGCCACATTCCCGCTTCGGGGTGGTTGCTCTTATAGGCTTCGTCCTCAACGACACAGATCCACGCGTGAACGCGGATGCCCCGCTTGTGCGCGGCGTCGATCGTTTCCTGAAGCATGTCGCGGTTCGCGCGGGTGAGAAGATTTTTATATTGAGTTTTGAGATAACCGAGCTTGCCGCCCGTGCCTTTTACAAGCAGATAAACGTCGGTGATGCCCTCTGCGGCACATCTTGACATCATAATTTCCGCACCGTTCGTGCCGAGATCGGCAACTGTGCTTCCCCAAAGCCATTTGCCGACGATAGCGGAACTTTCCGCGGCAGCGATCGGTACGGAAGAGAAAAGCGGAAGGAGCATTATCGGGCAGAGCATAGCGGATATGAGCTTTTTGAACATAGGTCGTTACCTCCGAAAAGAACTGATAATTTATTATAACTTTTTTTCGCCTGATTGTCAAGTGATTAATGAGGAAAATAAAAAGTTACCGAAAACTCTTGAAAAATCGCGTGAAATATGATATCATATATAATGTATTATTATTTATTTATGAAAGGTTTAATAATGAAAAAGATTACGTTACGAATTGCATCGCTTCTTGCGGTGCTTGCTCTTCTTTCCGCGCTTGCTGTCCCCGCGACGGCGGCAAAGCCCGAATTTATGCTTGCCCTCGGCGACTCGATCACCACGGGCTACGGTCTTGACGGATACGCTGAAACCGATCCTTACGAATGCGCTTCCTACACCAATATCGTTGCCGAAGCTCTCGGTCTTGAGGCAAAGAGTGCATACGTCAACAAGGCTGTCAACGGCGCGACGAGCGCAGATCTGCTCAAGCTTCTCCCCGACGTTGAAAATTATCTCGGCTATGCCGACCTTGTTGTAGTCACTATCGGCGGCAATGACCTCCTCGGTGCAGTTCCGCTTGTTGCGACCGCGATCGCGGGAAAGAGCATTACGTCTCTTGAAGGTTCGATCGAAGTGCTTTCTGCAGCAACTCCTGCGCAGTTTGCTTCGCTTTCTAACAACACCAATTTCCAGACCAAGATCGGCGCCGTGCTCACCAAGTACGCGGTAAATCTCGCATCCATTGCCGCTGTCATCAAGCAGAATGCCCCCACCGCACGCGTTATCTTCGTTAAGCAGTATAACCCGATGAAGAACGTGCCGGGCTTCGGCGAATTCGGTAATTTTGCGGATACTCTCATCGCATCGATCAATTCATCGATTGAAACAGTATGCGCCACCTCGGGATTTGAGGTTCTCGATGCGCCCTCTGTTATCGACGTGAACGCGGCGGCTCTCACCAATATGCCCAATTACGATATCCACCCTAACGCAGACGGTCACAAGGAGATCGCGAAGCTTCTGACCGAGTACTTGAACACCGTTCCCTTTACTCCCGAAACCGAACCCGTCACCGAGCCTGAGACCGAGCCCGTAACAGAGCCCGTAACCGAGGCTGAAACCACCGAAGCTCCCGCTACCGAAACCGAAGGTCAGCTTGAGGCTCCGGGATGTATGTCATCGGTATCCTCGGCGGTAATCGTAATTGCATCCATCGCCGCATTTGCGGTATTTAAAAAGAAAGAAAACTAATCAGATATAGGAGAAACAACTATGGCTATTCTTTACGGAAACGCTGTTGTAGGTCAGTCCGGCGGACCTACTGCGGCAATCAATGCAACCCTCGCCGGTGTTATCAGAGGCTATCTTGACAAGGATTCCCACGGCGGCGCGATCGGTACTCTTTACGGTATGCGCAACGGCGTTGAGGGACTTTTACGCGAAGATCTCGTTGATCTCGGTGCTGTTTTTGCAAATGAAGAGGACATCACCCGTCTTGAGCACACCCCCGCGGCTGCTCTCGGCTCTTGCCGCAAGAAGCTCCCCAAGAAGGGTGAAGAGGGCGGAGAAGAGGTCTATGCCCGCCTGCTTGAGATCTTCAAAAAGTACAACATCCGCTATTTCTTCTATATCGGCGGCAACGATTCTATGGATACCGTTGCAAAGCTTTCCGAGTACACCAAGGGTCACGAGTATGAGATGAGAATCATCGGTGTTCCGAAGACCATAGATAACGACCTCGTCGGCACCGACCACACCCCCGGATTCCCCTCCGCGGCAAAGTATATCGCCGTAACTATGCAGGAGATCATCCGCGACTGCGCGGTCTACACCACCAAGGCTGTCACGATCGTTGAAATTATGGGACGTGACTCGGGATGGCTGACCACCGCATCCGCCATCGGCAGAGTTGTAAACGGCGTCGCTCCCGATTACGTTTATCTCCCCGAGCGCACCTTCAGCATGGAGCAGTTCTTCGCTGACGTCCGTGCGGCACTCGCAAAGCACCCCAACGTAGTTATCGCGGTTTCCGAGGGCGTTCGCTTCGCTGACGGCAGATACGTCTGCGAGGGCATCGGCGTTGAGTCCACCGACGCTTTCGGTCACAAGCAGCTTTCGGGCACGGGTAAGGCACTTGAGCTTGCGGTCAAGGCAGAGCTCGGATGCAAGGTCCGTTCGATCGAGCTCAACCTCCCCCAGCGTTGCGCGGCTCACATCGCGTCCGTTCAGGACCTCACCGAGTCCGTTTCGGTAGGTCGTGCGGCAGTCAAGGCGGCTGCAGAGGGACTTTCCCGCGAGATGATGCTCATCCTTCGCGGCGAGGGCGAGGAGTATTCCTACACCATTGGTCACTCCGACGTTTCCGAGATCGCAAACAAGATCAAGGTCGTTGACGATAAATTCATCAATGAGGCAGGCAACGACGTCACCGACGAATGTTGCCGCTACCTCCTCCCCCTCATCAAGGGCGAGGCAAGTCCCAAGTTTATCAACGGTATTCCCGATTATATCATTATCTGAGGTAAAAATCAATGAAAATTCTCTTTATTGCTAACAGCTTTGGCGAGGATACTACCCGCTACCTTCACGGTATCGCACGCGCGGACGGCAAGAATTGGAAGGTTGTAAACCTTTATATCGGCGGCTGCTCTCTCTACCGCCACTACCGCAATATGCTCTCGGGCGAGGCGGCTTACGAATTTCAGATCAACGGTCATAAGTCGGGTATTATGGTTTCGCTTCAGCAGGCGCTTCTCTCCGACGAGTGGGACGTAGTTGCAACACAGCAGTGCAGTCCTCAGAGCGGCGATGAAGCAAGCTACGAGCCCTTCGCAACCGAGCTCGCCGCTTTCGTTCGCACCTACGCGCCCAAGGCGAAGTTCTACGTTCACCAGACCTGGACCTTTGAGACAGATGCGCCCCGCTTTAAGCTCACATCCTTCACCAACCCCGAGGATATGATCGAGGCGATCAAGACCTGCTACGTTCAGATGGCAAAGAATACCTGCGCGTGGGGAATTATTCCTAACGGCGAGGTTATGTATAAGCTTTGGCAGGAGAAGGCAAACTATGGGCTTGAGGCTGTTCACCGCGACGGCTTCCACGCTCACAAGGGCATCGGCAGATACCTCCTCGCGCTCAACGTATACGCAACCCTTTCGGGCAGAGATATCAGCGAAAACAGCTTCTCGGATTTCGACGAGGAGGTAACTCCTGAGGCGGCTGCCGCGGCTCGCGCGATCGTCTCTGAGATCAGCGCAAAGTATCGCGAGATCAACAAAGAATACGCTAAAGAGGCTTATTAATGAATAAGAAGAAAATTGCCGTTATAACCGGCGCATCATCGGGAATGGGCAGAGAATTTGCCCTCCGAATCGACGGCGAGGAAAAATTTGACGAGATATGGCTCATCGCCCGCCGCGCGGAGCGACTTGAAGAGATCGCAAAGTCCTGCAAGAACAAGGCGAGAGCGATTTCGATGGATCTTACGAAACCCGAGGCGTGGGATGAATACAAATCGATGCTTGAATCTGAGAACGCGGACGTTGCAGTCCTTGTAAACGCGGCGGGCTTCGGTCACTTCAAGGGCTTCCTCGATATGGATCTTGAGCGTCAGCTTGCTATGATCGATCTCAATGATAAGGCTCTCGTTGCTATGACCTACCACACCCTCGCGCATATGTCCGAGGGCGGCAGGATCTATCAGCTCGGCTCGCTTTCATCCTTCCAGCCCGTACCGTTTATCAACGTCTACGGCGCATCAAAGGCATTCGTGCTCTCATTCAGCCGTGCGCTGAACCGTGAGCTCAAGAGTGCGGGCAGAGGTATCCGTGTGATGGCGGTCTGCCCCGGCTGGGTGCTCACCGAGTTTTTCGACACCGCCGTTCACGACGATACCATCAGCTATTATAACAGATATTACACCTCCGAGCAGGTCATCACCCGCGCCCTTCGCGATATGAAGAAGGGAAAAGACGTTTCCGTCTGCGGTTTCCCCGTCCGCGCTCAGGTGTTCGGAGTCAAGCTCCTTCCGCATAAGGCGGTTATGAATATCTGGTGCAAGCAGCAGAAGAAAAAGTAAATAAAAATGAGATGTCCCCGGGCATCTCATTTTTGCACACGAAAAAATGCTAAAAACGAAATTACTAAAAACGTTTTTAGCAAATATGTTGACAATCGATAATTTATGTGTTATAATAATCTTGATATAATATTTTGGAGGTTTATGCAGTGTTTATTGGCAGAGAAAAGGAGCTTAAAAAGCTGAATGCGCTTTACAATACCGATGTGTTTCAGTTCCCTGTAATATACGGTCGCCGTCGCGTTGGAAAAACGGCATTGATAAATGAATTTGTAGGTGACAAGGATGCTATCTGCTTCACGGGAATCGAAAGCACCTCTATACAAAATCTCGACAACCTCAGCGGCGCGATCCATCGATATGTTGGCGGATTGGGAACGGCACCGATATACCCTTCGTTTCAAGCGGCTCTCGAAGCTATCTTCGAGCTTTCGGTCGAGAAAAGGCTGATATTTGTCATTGATGAATACCCCTACGTTGCGAAGGCTTATAAGGCTTTTTCTTCTATACTTCAAAAATTAATAGATAAATATAAGGATAACTGTAAGCTGTATCTTATTCTTTGCGGCTCGTCTATGTCTTTTATGGAGGAGCAGGTGCTGGGATACAAGAGCCCGTTGTACGGTCGGCGTACGGCGCAGTTTAAGATATTGCCGTTTGATTTTTCAGAGAGCAGAAAATATTTCTCGGGATTTTCAGATGAAGATATGGCTATAATATACGGTATTGTAGGCGGAACACCGCAATATCTGTTGCAGATGAATGATTCCTTGTCGGTTGAAGATAATATCAAGGAAAATATTCTTGACCCGAATTCGTATTTATTTGAGGAGCCCGGAAATCTTTTGAAGCAGGAGGTTCAAAAGGCGGCACTTTACAATGCGATTATCTCGGCGGTTGCCTCGGGAAGCACAAAGCTTTCCGAGATATCTACCAAGGTCGGTGAGGAGACAAGCGCGTGTGCCGCTTGTCTGAAAAAGCTTTTGGCTCTGGGAATCATAAAAAAGGAAGTGCCGTTCGGCGATTCGGGAACAAAGAAGACGATCTATGCAATCGATGATAATCTATTCCGTTTTTGGTATAGATTTATCCCGAAAAACCTGTCGCTTGTTCAAAACGATATGATCGACGTGGCGTACAATTCGATTGCTTCGGGTATGGGAACCTATATGGGAGCGGTTTTTGAGGAGATATGCAAGCAGTATTTGTGGCATTTGAACCGCATGGGTAAAGCTCCCGCCACCTTCATTTCCCTCGGTCGCTGGTGGGGTAATGATCCGAAGGAGAAAAAGCAGGTAGAGATAGATATTATTGCCGAGTGCGATAAGGATACGGCAATTTTCGGTGAATGTAAGTGGAATAACGAAAGCGTTGATATAAGTGTTTTGAACACGCTGGTATACCGAAGCGGATTGTTTTCATATAAAAACGTGCATTTGTATCTTTTTGCCAAGTCGGGCTTTACCAATGGCTGTGTAGAAAGAGCAGAGGAGCTCGGTAACGTTACGCTCGTTACCTTTGACAATATAATTCAAGATCTTTAATACACATCTATGGGAAATAGCCGCATACTTTTTGGGTTATTTCCCATACTAATTATAAAAGGAAAAAGGAGCAAAAAAATGATTCAAAATAAACCGATAATCGAAAAAGTAATGGGGCGCGAGGTGATCGATTCGCGCGGAAATCCTACGGTCGAGGCGACGGTACTTTGCCGTGACGGAAGCGTGGGCAGAGCAAGCGTGCCGTCGGGCGCATCGACGGGCATCTACGAGGCGCACGAAAAGCGCGACGGAGATATGGGGCGCTTTGGTGGTAAAGGCGTAAAAGAGGCGGTTGAGGCTATAAGAGAAGAAATTTCGCCCGCGCTTGTCGGTGTCAATGCATCGAAGCAATTTGAGGTAGACAGAATTATGCGCGGAATTGACGGTACGGACGAGAAAAAGCGACTCGGCGCGAACGCTATCCTTGCCGTGTCGCTCGCAGCCTTCCGCGCGGCGGCAACTTCCTATTCGATGTGC
Source organism: Clostridia bacterium (assembly GCA_017387685.1). Lineage (GTDB taxonomy): Bacteria > Bacillota > Clostridia > Oscillospirales > CAG-272 > CAG-390. The sequence goes on along the minus strand of JAFOEU010000008.1, from coordinate 12,708 downwards.
CCGTGGCAATATCTCGGCGGCGCGAGGGCGTGCCGTCTGCCCGTGCCGATGTTTAATATCCTCAACGGCGGCGCGCACGCGTCGAACAACGTCGATATTCAGGAATTTATGATAATGCCCGTCGGCGCGCCGAGCTTTGCCGAGGCTTTGCGCGCGGGATGTGAGATATATCACACTCTCGGCGCGATCCTTAAAAGGGAAGGGCTTTCAACCGCAGTCGGCGACGAGGGCGGATACGCGCCGAATCTCGATAGTGACACAGCCGCGCTCGATCTCATCTGCCGCGCCGTGACGGATGCGGGCTACAGCCTCGATGAGGTCAAAATCGCGCTCGACGTTGCGGCGAGCGAGTGGTATTCCGAGGGTGAGGGACAGTACAGATGCCCAAAGAGTGGAAAGACCTACGATACCGAATCGCTGATCTCGCTGTGGGAGTCGCTTTCGGCGCGTTATCCGATCTGCTCGATTGAGGACGGACTCGATCAGCGCGATTTCGTGGGATGGTCAAAGATGACGGAACGGCTCGGCTCGAAGATGATGCTCGTTGGTGACGACTTTTTCGTCACGAATCCCGAACGCGTGAAGCGCGGAATCGAGGAAGGGGCGGCAAACGCCGTGCTCGTCAAGCCGAATCAGATCGGCACGCTTTCGGAGACGATTCGCGTCTGCGAAATGGCGGCGGCATCGGGGTATATGACCATTATGTCCCACCGCTCGGGCGAGACCGAGGACAGCACTCTTGCCGATCTCGCGGTAGGTCTTGCCGCGCCCTTTATCAAATCGGGCGCACCCTGCAGAAGTGAAAGACTTGCAAAATACAACCGCCTACTGACCATAGAATCCTGCCTCGGCGCGGCGGCGAAGTACGGAAGCGCGAAGATCAAGCAAAATCCGAAGGGCGCGGTGAAGGTTTAGGGCAGAGGTAAGAGGGCAGAGGTAAGGAAAAATTCCTCGCTTGGCTCGGAATTTAATTAATAAAAATCCGAAGGCTTCGGGGGAAGCCTTCGGATGGATTTTTACTGCGAAACGGTAAAGAGCGAATAGAAATATCCTTTTTTCTCGATCAGCTCGTCGAATCTGCCGGATTCGGCGATTTTGCCGTTTTTGAGGGTGATGATCGAGTCGTATTTTGATAGTAGGGTGGCATCGAGGTTATGGGTGACCACGATGCAAGTGATGCCGTCGAGGGCGAGGAGCGCGCTTGAAACGCGGAATGCGGTTTCTGCGTCGAGTGCGGCGGTAGCTTCGTCAACGAGGAGCACCTGCGACTTTTTCAGCAGGCTTCGCGCGATAGAAATTCGCTGCTTTTCGCCGCCCGAAAGACCGCTTCCGTTCTCTCCGCAGAGATAATCTGCGCCCTTTTCCGCGATCAGCTCGGAAAGTCCCGAAAGGCGTATCGCGCTTTCGATCTCATCTTCGGGAAATTCGCGGAACATCGTTATATTATCGCGAATGGTCGCGTTGAAGACGAAAACGTTCTGTTGAATGATGCTCTCGACCTCGTATAGGTCGGCGCTGTTGATCTCTCGGAGCTCTCTGCCGTCGTAGGTGATGCTTCCGCTGTAATTCGGATAGGATGCCATAAGGAGCGACAGCAGAGTCGATTTTCCGCTTCCCGAAGCACCGACCACGGCGTATTTCTTGCCGAGCTTGAAATCAAGATCAATGTCGGCAAGTACCTGTTTATCTTCCTGATAACCAAATGAAAGATTGCTGATCTTAATTCCGTCACGAAGCTCAAAGCTTTCGCTTTCTGTTTCCTCGCGGACGTTTGCGTTGATTGCTTCGGCGATCTTTTCGATGAGTGCACGGGCGGCTTTTCGTTCTGCAATGCAGGTCGGTATGGTTCCGATCGGCTGAAGAACGTAATTCATAAGCTGAACGAAAACGAGCGCGGTACCTGCGGTGATCGCCTTTCCCGACAGCGCGAGATATGCGCTGAAGATGAAGACTCCGAGCTGTGCGGTCGTTCCGGCAACCGTGGCGAACATCTGAACGAGGATGTAGGTCTTTTGCTTTTTTTCTTCTGCGCGTGCGAGCTCGCGTACGTTCTCACCGAATATCCTCAACATCTGCACCTCAGCCTTGAAGGACTTGATGACAGAAAATCCGCTGAGGCAGTCCTTGATGGTTGAGGTATAAGTCTGATTTCTGTCCGAAACCGACTTTTCGGCTTCTGCCATCTTATTGCCCGTGAGTATCGAGGCGCTGAGGGGAAGGAGCGACAAAAGAATTGCGATCAGCGTCAGAAGCGGGCTGTACCAGAGCATCAACGCCATCGCACCGATGAAGGTGAGAATGCTTTCAAGCATCAGAAAGGTATTTGTCAGATAGCCCTTTTCTATTGCGGGAATGTCATTCGTCAGCGCGGAGATGTAGACCGAGGAATTCTCGCCCGAGAACGCGGAGATGTTTTTCCTCGATATTTCGGAGAAAACGTATTCCTTATACTGCGAAATTCCGCGCGTGATGAAGCGAGGCTTGGATTTATACACGATAAGGTAGCCGACGATTGCGACGAAGCAGAGTGCGACCGATATAAGCGTAAGCTCACGCAGTGTAAATACCGAGCTGCCGCCGATGAGGTCGAGTATTTCCCTAAGCAGCCACGATATTACCAGCGCAATTGCCGCCGAAAAGATTGCTTCGCTGAATGCGAATGCAAAGCAGAGGCGGTTATTTTTATAGAATTGTTTTGTGTATGGACGTATGTTTGTCATAATAATGCTCCGTTATAAAATGATCTTGACACACTCGCCGTCCGCGGAAACGACGTCGACGAGGGTCCATTTTCTGCCTTGGATACGGCGTTGGCGGTGTATTTCCTTGACGAGGGGTAAAACTTGTGAGTAGCTGAGTTTCGGTACTCCGTAATCGCGTTCGCTTTTATTAATGTAGGCAACGCCGATCGCGACGGTCAGGCGGTTGAGGAACAGCCTTGTCGGGAACCATAGTAAGACCCGCTTGCCCTCGTCTGTGGTAATATCTATCTTCATTCGACAAAAATTCTGACGGTATCGCCGTCGGCGCTGTCAACCTCTACAAGGTTGCCGATCGCACCGTTTTCGACGAGCGTAAATATCTGTGCAAAGTCAATGTTTTTCAACGCCTCGTTGCCGTTTATCTGCGGCATCGCGATTCCCGTTTCAATTGCAACCTTAACGAGTGCCATCGGGAGATTGACTCTCACACGGTCGCCCTCCTCGCTGTCAACGACGATTCGAAGCATCAGCTTGTTTATATCCTTGCGCTGCTCCTCGGGAAGAACCGAAACGATAGGCTCTTCCTTTTTGCCCTGAACAAGCTCGTCGATACTGATACCGAGGATTCTTGAAAGCTCGGGCAAAAGTGAAATGTCGGGGCAGGAGAGGTCGTTTTCCCATTTGCTTACCGCTTGGGGCGAAACGCCGAGCATTTCGGCTAGCTCGTCCTGCTTGAGGTTTTTCTTTTTACGGTATTCCGAAATTCTTTTTCCGATAGTGTTCATCTTGGTGAACTCCTTTCTTTTTCTGCCTCAATTATAGCATTCGCGGGGCGAAAAATGAAGATATCGAAGGTTGATTTGGCTCAAAATCGAACAACCGTAAGTGGATTTTTGCTCAACTTACGGTTGTTTCAAATGAAAATCGAAAATTTCCGAGCAAAGCGAGGAAATTTACCTTTAACTAATAGCTAACAACTAATAACTAATAACTTATTTCTCCGGATCAAGATATCCCCAATATGCCGCGAGGTAATTGACGCCCGACCAGACGGTGAAGACGGTCATAAGTGCGCAGAGGATAACGGTTGCGGGGGGATAGGTGTTGAAAAAGTCGGGAAGTGCGATGCCGTTTTTCTCGATCGCGTGATAGATCACGGGTTCGAGCAAGAGGACGATGATCGAGGTCATCTGCGTTACCGTCTTGACCTTTCCGAGCCAATTTGCCGCGATGACCACTCCCGAGGACGAGCTTACGACAAGTCTGATCGAGGTTACTGCAAATTCGCGGAAGATGACCACTAAAACTGCCCAGAAGAGCCACGCCTTCATCTGCTCGTAGCGGTAAAGGATGGCAAGCAGGCTTCCGAGAACGAGAAATTTATCCGCAAGCGGATCCATAAATTTGCCGAAATCGGTGATAAGATTATATTTTCTTGCAAGCTTGCCGTCGATGGCATCGGTTATCGATGCGGCGGCGAAGATGACGAGTGCGATTATGGCGGTCAGGTCGGGGTCGAGCCACGCCTCGGGAATGAGGATGGCGGCGATGCAGACGGGAACCATAAACATTCGCATAACTGTCAGCTTGTTCGGAAGATTCATTTTGGATTTAGCCATTTTGTGCCTCACGCTTCGGGGAAAAGCAGAGCCTTTCCGCAGAGATCGTAATCGAGGACGTCCTCGATCTTAACGCTGACGATACTGCCGGGGGCGATGCGGCGGCGTGCGGAGAAGTATACCTTTCCGTCGATCTCGGGAGCATCCGCGTCGCCGCGTCCGAAGTGCATCTCGGAAACGGGGTCGAAGTCCTCAACGAGGACGCGGACGGTCTTGTCGATCATTGCCTCGTTTTTCTTTTCCATAATCGAATACTGAGTCTGCATAATGATATCGGCGCGATCGATTTTGACCTGCTCGTCGATCTGATCCTCAAATGTTGCCGCGGGAGTGCCCTCCTCGGGGGAGTAGGGGAACGCGCCGAGGCGGTCGAATTCGGCTTCCTTGATGAACTCGCAAAGAGCCTCGAAATCCTCCTCGGTCTCGCCGGGGAATCCGACGATGACGGTCGAGCGGAGTGTGATGCCGGGGATGCGCTCGCGGAGCTTCTTTACAGCCGAGCGAACGGCATCCTCGCCGCCGTGGCGGTTCATACGCTTCAGAATCTTGCCGACAACGTGCTGGATAGGGATGTCGATATATTTGATGATTCGATCGTTCTGTGCGATTACGTCGCAGAGCTCGTCGGTGATCTTGTCGGGATAGCAGTAGAGCAGACGGTAGCGGACGCTCTTGGTCGCTTTGAGAAGCTCTCCGAGAAGCTTTGAGAGCGAGTATTCGCCGTAGAGATCAAGGCCGTAGCGGGTGGTGTCCTGCGCGATGACGATGATCTCCTTTGCGCCGAGCTCTTCAAGTCCGACGGCTTCCTTGACGATGTCCTCCATAGGACGGCTGCGGAATTTGCCGCGGATATCGGGGATAGCGCAGTAGGTGCAACGGTTGTCACAGCCCTCCGCGATCTTGAGATACGTCCAATGCGCGGGAGTGGTCAGCACGCGGTCGCCGCCGAGCTCGACTTCGTCCTTGTCAAGGAAGGAGGAGTAGCCGCGGCCCTTTTCTTCAACGTACTTGACTGCTTCAACGATCTTGTGGATAGAGCCGACTCCGAGAACGGCATCAACCTCGGGGAATTCCTCGAGGACTGCCTCGCGGTAGCGCTCGGTCATACAACCCGTGACGATGATGCCCTTGAGGCTCTTGTTTTCCTTGAACCACGCGATATCAAGGATGTTGTCGATGGCTTCCTTTTTTGCCGCCTCAATGAAGGCGCAGGTGTTGATTACGATAATATCAGCCTCGGTCTCGTCGGGGGTGATCTCATATCCCGCCTCGAGAAGGTGGTGAAGCATAACCTCGGTGTCAAGCTGATTTTTCGGACAGCCGAGTGAAACGAATCCTATTTTCATAAGTTAACAAACCCAAGCTTTCTGCGGACCTTCGAGAGCGTCTTGCGTGCGTAGTAAGAAGCCTCGTCCGCGCCTTTTTTCATAACCTCTTCAAGATATGCCTTGTCGGCGAGAATGCGCTGATATTCCTGCTGAACGGGAATGAGCTTGTCACAGCATACCTGACCGACAGCGGTCTTGAAGTCGCCGTAGCCACGGCCGTCGAATTCGCGCTCGGCTTCTTCGATGGTCTTGCCCGAGAAGCAGGAGTAGATGGTAAGGAGATTCGAAACTCCGGGCTTGTTTTCGGGATCGAAACGGATCTCGCTGTCCGAGTCGGTGACGGCACGCTTGAACTTGCGCATAATGGCGTCGGGAGTGTCAAGGATGCGGACAACGGCGTTTTCGTTCTCGTCCGACTTCGACATCTTCTGTGTCGGCTCGGCAAGAGACATGATCTTTGCACCCGATTTTGCAATGATGGGCTCGGGCATTGTGAAGGTGTCGGGATAGAGCTGATTGAAGCGATCAACGATGTTGCGCGCGAGCTCAAGATGCTGCTTCTGATCCGCGCCGATCGGAACGACGTTGGTCTGATAAAGGAGAATGTCAGCCGCCATAAGAACGGGATAGGTGAAGAGTCCCGCGTTGACGTTGTCAGCGTGCTTCTGGCTCTTGTCCTTGAACTGTGTCATACGCGAAAGCTCGCCGAACATGGTGAAGCAGTTGAGCATCCAAGCCATTTCGGTGTGCGCGGGAACGTGGGACTGAACGTAGAGTGTGTTCTTTTCGGGGTCAAGTCCGCATGCGATGTAGAGCGCGATGGTCTCGTAGGTGCGGCGGCGCAGCTCTGCGGGCACCTGACGAACGGTGATCGCGTGCTGGTCGACCACGCAGTAGAAGCATTTATACTGCTCGGAGTAGATGGGGAAGTTCTTGATCGCTCCGAGGTAGTTACCGATGGTAAGGTTTCCGCTCGGCTGAACGCCGGAGTAGGAAACGGGTCTGTTGTCAATCATTTTTGTTACCTCTTTTGATTATTTGATCTCTGCAAGCATTTCGCGTGCGACGTTGCCAAGAATGACGCAGCCGCGCTCGATCTGCTCGTCGGAGGGAGTGGAATAGTTGAAGCGTACCGAATTGGACGTGCCGTTCTCGTCGGGGCAGAATGCCGTGCCGGGAACGATCGCGAGCTTGTTCTTGAGGCAGCGCGCGACGAATTCGGTCATATCAATGCCTTCGGGGAGGGTGCACCAAACGAAGAGTCCGCCCTCGGGGCGTGTGAACTTGAAGGATTTGGGAAGATTTTCATCGAGTCCCTTCATCATAATTCCGCACTTGCGGCGATAGATCGCGCGGATCATCTCGATGTGACCGTCAAGGTCGCGCTCGGTGACAAAGCGGTGGCAGAGCATCTGGAAGAGTTGGTTGGTGTGAACGTCCTCGACCTGTTTTGCGACTACCATCTTCTGCATCAGCTTTTCGGGACCTGTGATGAATCCGATTCGCATACCTGCCGAGAGGATCTTCGAGAAGGACGAGCAGTAGAGAACGAGTCCTTCGGTGTCCATACTCTTGATGGTGGGGATCTCCTCGCCCGCGAAGCGAAGCTCACCGTATGGGTTGTCCTCGAGGATGACGAGCTCGTATTTTACTGCGATCTCGTAGATCTTCTTGCGGACTTCGAGAGAAGTGGTGATTCCCGCGGGATTGTGGAAGGTGGGGATCAGATAAAGCATCTTGATCCTGTTCTCACCCGCGCGGTCTGCCGCGAGAGTGGATTCAAGAATATCGGTGTCGATTCCGTCATCGCGGAGCGGGATGCCCTTTGTGATCGCGCCGTTTGAGCGGAAAGCGTTGAGCGCGCCGATAAAGGAGGGATCTTCGCAAAGAACGATGTCGCCTTCGTTGCAAAGTACCTTGCAAGCAAGCTCAATGCCCTGATTGCCGCCGCTGACGATGAGAGTGGTGTCGGTGTATTTGTCGCCCTTATCGACCGAGCATCCGATTGAGAACTTTTCTGCGAGACGACGGTTTACAGCCTCGCGGAGAGGGGGATAACCCTCGGTCTGACCGTACTGCAAAGCCTTGACGGGCTCGTTGGCGAAAATATCGGCAGTGATCTCGGCGAGAGCCTCGACGGGGAAGGACTCCGCCGCGGGGTTGCCCGCCGCAAAAGCAATGATCGAGGGGTCGGAGAGGGATTTGAATATTTCTCTGATAGCCGACGGCTTGAGCGCCGCGAGCTTGTTTGAAATGCGGTATTCCATTGTTTTGCTCCTATTATGGGTAAATATAAATATACATAATATATAATACTACAAAATTGGGGAAAAGTCAAGAGTTTTTATAAAGTTGCTAGTTGCTAGTCGCTAGTTGCTAGTTGAAGGAGAATTTCCTCGCGGCGCTCGGAAATTTTCGATTTAATTATATTTCGCCCTTGGGTTCGTTCCGGCTGAAAAATCCCGCGCGCCGATCTATACCCTCCCAACCCTCCCGCAAGCGGGCGGGCTTCTTCATCGGCGTTGCCGATGTTTTTTGAGTGCTCGGATTTTGTGCAGCTACATTGATTTTCTCGATATCCTATAATTTTGCCCCGGCAAATCGGGACCACCCTCCCGCCCTCCCTCCGTAAACCGGAGGGAGGAGTAAAAGGGTGCGAACATATCTACATTGATAAAAAATTGATAAAAACGCAGGATTTGGGAGTGATCTGCGATTTGTGTCGAAATCAAATTTGTTGACAACTTAATTTATATGTGATATAATTTATATAAATATATAATCGAGGTGAGCGCATGAGACCGAACGTACTCTTTTTCTTCGCCGATCAGTTCCGCTTTGATGCGATCGCGGCGCACGGAAATCCGCATATAAAGACTCCAAATCTCGACCGCCTGATAAGGGAGGGCGTGACCTTTACCAACGCCTATACACCCTCGCCCGTTTGCGTTGCGGCAAGGTGCTCGCTGCATTACGGTCAGTACCCGATACACACGAATTGCTACGAAAACAGCAAAATGCCCGAGGATGGCAGACTTTCCTACGTTGATGCGCTGACTCGCGCCGGTTATCGCACGCACGCGATCGGGAAATGTCATTTTTCGCCCGATAAGTACGCTTTGCGCGGCTTTGAGAGCCGCGAGTATCAGGAGGAGATCGGCTTCAAGGATATGTCACGCGAGAATTATATGAACGATCTCATTGCCGCGGGATTTGATTACTGTATCGAACCGCACGGTGTGCGAAGCGAGATGTATTATATTCCGCAACCCGCTCGGATGCCGCAGAGATTGCACCCGACACAGTGGATCGGTGACAGAACGATGGCATTCCTCGACGAGCAAAAGGGAAGCAATCGCCCGTGGTATCTGTTCTCGAGCTTTATTCATCCTCACCCGCCCTTTGCTCCGCCATCGCCTTGGCATACGCTTTACCGCTCTGAGGAGATGCCGCTTCCGAAGCTGCCTGATAATTATGAAGAGCTTCAGATATTTATAAATAAGATTCAAAATCGAAGCAAATACAAGAACCGCGGGTGGGATGAGCACCTGTTGCGGACGATGAAGGCATATTATTACGCTTGTGTTTCCTTTGTCGATTATCAGATCGGCAGAGTGATTGAACGCCTTGAAGAAAACGGTCAGCTTGAAAATACGCTTATACTTTTCGCATCCGATCACGGTGAGCTGCTGGGTGACTATGGCTGTTTCGGCAAGCGCAGTATGCACGATGCCGCGGCACATATTCCGCTGATAGCGCGCGGCGGCGATTTTGTCGGCGGTAAGCGGTGCGATACTCCCGTTTCGCTCGTTGATATTGCGCCCACGCTGATCTCGATCGGCGGCGCGGATCGCTCGGATATGTCGCTCGACGGCAAGGATCTGGTCGACATCCTTGGCGGCGATCAAAGCCGAAGGGGAGTTTACTCATTCTTCTCGTCAAAAAGAAAGGTTCAGCGTCTTTGCGGCAAGGAGAATTTCGATTTTTCGGACGAGGCTTGGGATTTCGCGGGTATGAATATGATGTATGCCGAGCGCGATCTGAAGTATTTTTACAGCTTCCCCGATGATAAGGAGATACTTTTTGACAATGCATCCGATCCGGAGCAGACGAAAAACTATGCCTCCGAGCGTCCCGAGAAGCTCGCTTATATGCGCGGTGAGCTGATAAAGATGCTTGAAATGGAAAACAAGGCGTACTTCACCGAGGGTGGGAAATTCAATCCGCCCGCTATACCGATAATTCCCGAAAATCCCGATTGGGGACTCGCACATCAGGATTTCGCACCCGAGTATTTTGATTTTTCGGTGCTCGAGGGTTATAAATCTTGACATAACTCAAATATTATGGTACAATTATACTAATTAAGTTTATTCGGAGGTCAAAAATGATCAGACATATAGTAATGTGGAAATTCCTGCCCGAGGCGGGTGGGAAGACGAAGGACGAGAATCTCGAGGATGTAAAGGCGCGTCTTCTTGCGCTTTACGCAAGCGGCAAGATCGAGGGTCTTCGCCGTATGGAGATCGGTCGCGACGTTTCGGGCACCGATATGTCCTACGATATGGTGCTCTTGACCGAGTTCGATTCGCTCGAGGCACTTCACAACTACAAGGTACACCCCGACCACGTCGTTATTTCTAATTTTGTAAAGACAGTCCGCTGCGCTCGCGCCGTGGTCGATCACGAGATTTAAGGAGTCTGAAAATGAGCTACGCAGATAAGGTTTATATAGAAAATTGCCGCGACATTCTCGAAAACGGCTTTTACGATACAGATCTCGACGTCCGTCCCCGTTGGGATGACGGCACACCCGCGCACACCGTAAAGAAATTCTGCATCACCAACCGCTACGATCTTCGCGAGGAGTTCCCTATTATGACTCTGCGCAAGACGGGTGTTAAGAACTGCATCGACGAGATCCTCTGGATCTGGCAGAAGAAGTCGAACAAGATCTCCGAGCTCGGCTCTCACATCTGGGACGCTTGGGCGGGCGAGGACGGCACCATCGGCAAGGCTTACGGCTATCAGCTCGGTGTTAAGCACAAGTACCGCGAGGGTGAGTTCGATCAGGTCGACCGCGTGCTTTACGATCTTAAGCACAACCCCGCATCGCGCCGTATTATGACCAATATCTATAATCACGCTGATCTGAACGAGATGAATCTCTATCCTTGTGCCTACTCGATGACCTTCAACGTCACGGGCAAGTACCTCAACGGCATTCTCAATCAGCGCTCGCAGGATATGCTGACGGCGAACAACTGGAACGTCGTTCAGTACGCTACTCTGCTTTGTATGTTCGCGCAGGTTTCGGGTCTCATCCCCGGCGAGTTCGTTCACGTTATCGCAGATGCGCATATTTACGACCGCCACATTCCGCTCGTTAAGGAAATGCTTGAGCGCGAGCAGTTTGATGCGCCCAAGTTCAGCCTCAATCCCGAGATCACGAATTTCTACGATTTCAAGGTCGAGGACGTAATTTTTGAAAATTATCAGGCAAACCCGACGGGATTCAAGATCCCCGTTGCGGTTTAAGGAGTAAGCAATGGATCTTATCGTAGCCGCAGACAAGAATTGGGCGATCGGCAAGGGCGGCGACCTTATCTATTCGATCCCCGAGGATATGAAATTCTTCCGCAGAACCTCTCTCGGCAAGACCGTGGTTATGGGCAGAAAGACGCTTGAATCCTTCCCGGGCGGCAAGCCTCTGCCGAAAAGAGTGAATATCGTTCTTTCTTCAAATCCTGATTATGCCCCCGAGGGCACGGTTGCCGTACATAACTACGCGGAGCTTTTTGCCGAGATCGCAAAATACCCCGAGGATGAGGTCTTACTCATCGGAGGCGGACGGCTTTACACCGACCTCGCAAAGTACTGCCGCCGCGCGTATATCACCTTGATCGACGCCGAAACCGAGGGCGTTGATACCTTCATTCCGAACTTCGACGAGCTTGAGGGATGGACGATTGAATCGGTATCCGAGCCGCTTGAGGACGCGGGGTACAGCTTCAGATTTGCTACTTATATCAACTCAAATCCCGCAGTATATTCATAACTTCAAAAAACTCCCGCTATGGGAGTTTTTTGTTTAATAAACCTTGACCTCGCGGCGCAATTATGGTATACTAAAGAAAATCTCCACGAAAGGAGTTTTAGTTAATGAAGAAAAGACTTTCACTTATTGCACTCGCGCTCATTTTCGCGATCCTGCTTCCGTCCTGCACGGGAGGGGATATTGAGGACACCACCATGCCCGAGGTCACGACCTCCGTGCCGACCGAGCCCGTAACCGATGCGGAAACGACGGCGCAGCCCGAGGCAGAGCTGAGGATGATGCCGAAGCCTTATATTGATATTGAATTCACCGCTGACGGCGGCTTTTACGATCTGATGGATCACGTTGACTGCACTCTTGAGGACAGCTCAAAGGGCAATATCGTCAATGAGGAGCTGTCGATCAATGGAGAAAAATACCTGATACCGCATCTTTACGTCAAGAGCCAGGGCGGTGTCGGCAGGCTGACCTACAACGAGCTCGGCGTGTCGGGCGCGCTTTACGAGCTCCTCTCGGACGGCTTTACGCTTGAAATGCTCGTTCTCAATCAGAACTCCTTCAACGCGTCGTCGAATGAGCAATGTCTTGCATCTTCTACTCAAGGCGGAGGCTACAACTTCACGGTTTATAAGGGTAAATACACCTTTTCCGTCCACACGGGCGGCTCCTACCGCAACCCTGCGCTTCAAACCGCGCCCGACCGCGTGAATATGACGCATCTCGTCGGCGTTTACGATCCCGCCGCAAAGATCGCGTCGATCTACGTCAACGGTGTAAAGGTCGATGAGGTGGCGGCAGAGGGCATTCTTGCGCTCGCGTCGGGAAGCGGATGGTCAAATATCATCCTCGGCGGCGACACCACGGGTGATTGCGGCTTGCAGATACTTTCCGACAAGACGCGGATCGCCGATTACAAGCTGTATCCGTCGGTTTTCGGTGAGGCGCAGGCTGCGACGGCTTACGAGCTGATGCTTGCGAAATTCACGGGTGCCGAGGTCGAT
>JAFOEU010000061.1 GCA_017387685.1 Clostridia bacterium | reverse complement strand
TTACGAGCTTGACGGTGAGGGCGAAAGCCGCTTCGCTAAAATAGTATATCCCTTCATTGAGCGTTTTTCAAGGTAAAAAAATCCGCACCGAGAGGATGATGTCCCATAACGAAGGTTTCAAAAAATAGTGGTAAAGACAATCGATACAGTATATCGCAAATAATAATTTTGAATGGAGATACTGTAATGAAAAACTTGTATGAAACCCTTGGTGGAACTTATCACGAAGAAAACGAACACCTTATTCCCAACGTAGCCCTTCCCGAACAGACCGACTATCAGATCCGCAAGTATGGACGGATGCACCTTGACTACATCAAACAGCACCGTCGCGGAAGGTACACAACGCTTTTGACCGAAGGCAAGTTGAACGCTCGGTTGCACGAGATAGACCTTGAAGCAAACGAAATGCTTGAAACCATCATCCCTCGCCTCGCTATCGAAAGACGTATTGACGAGGATTTGAAAGCTCGCGATATGCTCCGTTGGGTAGCCGAGATGAACAACATCAAGACAAGCGCGGAAGAAATCGTTTTGCAGGAGGTGGTGTTGGTATGAAGTCGATTATCAACGAGCTTTGGCACGGGAACATTATACCGCAAGAAGATAGCCGAACCAATTCCAAGGAAATGAAGGAACTTCTCGGATATATGGCAAGGCATCACGAGGAACTCGAAAAGAGCTTCACAGACGAGCAGAAGGAAACATTTGAAAAGTTCCACGATTGTTGGAACGAGTATATGAGCCTCGCCGAAGCAGCCATCTTCGAGTATGCTTTCAAACTCGGAATGCAAATTGCAATTGAAACACTAACAGATAAATAACAGCAAATCGGGCATCGGAAATTAACCTCCGATGCCTTTTCGATTAAAAACCGTCCTAACCTATCAAAAACGGATTGACAAACCCGAAAAAAAGTTGTATAATATTATGCGGATATCCGCAGTATATACGCCTTGTATTGTGCGGATAAACGAAGGATACAAAATTGGTGTTTCGAGGTGCAAAATGGAGTACTTAAAGATATGTGAAGTGGCGAAAAAATGGGGGCTTTCCGAGAGAGGTGTGCAATCCCTTTGCGCGCAGGGCAAGATCGAGGGAGCAACCCGTTTCGGTCGTTCTTGGATGATCCCCAAGAATGCAAAGAAGCCTATTGACGGAAGAACTAAGTCAGGTAAGGCGCACGTAAATGAAGATATGCCTCTGCCTCGCAAGACACCGTTTCTCTATATGAGCGACCTCTACCACACGCCCGGAACTGCCGATAGCGTTGGTGAGAGCCTTGCCTACAACCACGAGGCACAGGTTCTGTTTGAAGCCGAGGTTGCCTACTCCCGTGGCGACATTGACAAGGTATATGCGAGTGCCAATTATCTTCTTGGAAAGCACTCGGGATTTTATGCCGTTCTCTCCGCAGGTATGCTTCTTGCACAGTGTGCGATTTGGAAAGGCGATATTGAAATGTGGCGCAGAGCAAAGGTACATATTGCCGAAGCGCCTGCCAAAACCGACCTCGACCGTGATGCTATGCAGCTTGCCATCAGCGCCGTGGATATTATGCTTTATAACGTGGAAAACTTCCCGGAATGGTTCAAAAAAGGGCGTTTTGACCCCATTCACAAGGATGCGTATCCTGCGGCTAAGGTATATTACGCCAAGTATTTGTACGCTCTTGGCTACGCCGTTGCTATGGGTCTTGTGAAGGTAGAAGGAACACAAGGACTTTACATTATGTCGGTCATATCCTTCTCGGTAGAGCCGATGATCTCTTGGGCGAGAGCTAATAATACCGTTATGTCCGAGATATATCTGCGCCTGACCTGCGCCGCGATCTACCATAACTGCGGCAAGGATGAGGATGCAAACTACCACATCGACAAGGCAATCGAGCTTGCGCTTCCCGATAAGCTGTACGGTGTGCTTGCCGAGTATTGCCGCGCCCTTGACACGCTGATGGAAAAGCGACTTACTCTTGCCGACCCCGAAGTTTGGAAAGAAGTAAAGGCACTTTATAAGGTTTATAACGAGGGATGGTCAAAGCTCTCGGGTAAGGTTCGTGGAAAGACGATTTTGACCACGCTTACCGCCAAGGAGCGTGAGGTCGCCAAGCTTGCCGCCTTCGGTCTTTCCAATCAGGAGATTGCCGATAAGCTTGGAATTTCTGTTCCGATCGTCAAGCAAGCGATCCGAATC
>JAFOEU010000060.1 GCA_017387685.1 Clostridia bacterium | reverse complement strand
TCTATGTATACCGCGGGATATTTTCTGAGGGACGATGGAGAAATCTTACTGTGTAAGCATCATACGGGACCATATTCGGATTCTGCTGATTTTTTCGGACTTAACCCCGGAGAGTCACAGATACATGAGTTCAAATTTTATATGAGCCACGATTTCTTTGAAGCCGGTCACACGTATACTTACGTACAGTCTGCCGATCCGAATCTTATTCAAAATCCAACTAAGACCTTTGAAATACCCATATCAATAAATGTTTTGACATAATATAAAGCGCGCCCGACCGAAACGGTCGGGCGCGCGTTTGTGTATAAATTCCGTATTTCTGCGGAAATTATTTTTTATTTCTCAAATCCAAGCTGCTTGAATACGCTGGGAGTAACGTTGCTCTTTGCCTTGCCTGCGGCTACGAGTTCTTCGTAGTTATCGACGTGGTGGGGGCAATGGTCCTTGTATTCATAGCCGGGAGCGATGGGTGCCGCCCAGTAAACGGCGTTAGTGATGATGCGCTGAACGTAGGGGTTATGGAAGGAGGGGCAGGTCTCGTGGCCGGGCTGGAAGTAGAAGATTCTGCCCGCGTCGCGGAGATATGTCATACCCGAGCGGAAGATGTAGCCGTCCTCATACCAACCGCCGAAGATGAGCTCGGTAGGCTGGGGAACGAAGAAGGGCTCTGCGTAAAGCTCCTCGGATTCGATGAAGAACTTGTCGGGGATTCCCGCTGCGATGGGGTGAGTGGGGAGCATATTCCACATGATCTCTCTCTGCTCGCGTCCCCAGGTGAGGTTGCCCATTGTACCGATGATAGCGCGGAAGGGCTTGGAGTGGTGCGCGGAGTGGAGCGCGATGAAGCCCATCTTGCCCATATAAACGCGGCGCTGGATCTTGGTTACGAGATCGTCGTTTACCTCTCCGTGAGCCATATGTCCCCACCAGATGAGAACGTCGGTATTGTTAAGCACCTCGTCGGGAAGACCCTGATCGGGATCGTCGAGTGCGGCAAGAGTTACTTCGATGTCATCGTTCTTAGAAAGAAATTCGCCGATAGTGGCGTGCAGACCGTTAGGATAGATAGCCTTACAGGTCTCGTTGGTCTTTTCGTGTCTGAATTCATTCCAGATTGTTACTCTGATCATTGGTATGTACTCCTTGAATTAGATTTCAATTTTAAGTCCGTCATAAGCGGGGGTGACACCGAAGGGAGCGAGACGCTCTGCGGTGTCCTCGTGCGAGCCGTGGAGGGTGCGCGCCATGTGAGTTGCATAGTATTTGCAATCCTCGGCGGTTGCCTTCTGAGCGACGATGGATTCCATCATAATTCCGATCATTGCGATATTGGTATGACCGAAGATGCGCTCGTCACCGGGGGCATAGCCCGTGGTGCATTCAAAGATAAGTGCGTTCGGCTTGACCTTCTTGATCATCTGATAGGTCGGATAGATCAGCCATCCGCTGTCCGTGCCGTAAAAGAAGCTTCTCTCGCCGTCCTTTACGATATAGTTGAGCGGGATCTCGCCCTCGGGGAGATCTCCGTGGTTAGCGTAGCAGGGAATGACCTCATAATCGCCCACCTTTTCAGCCTTGTAGGGATCCATCGGGTGGTAGAAGGGAAGATCATCACCCTTCTTTGCGCCCGCAAGAAGCTTTTCATAAGCCGCCTTCTGCGCCCAGAAGCATACACGGTGGTTCGATTCACGCGTGATGCGTAAAAGCGTCTGCACGTTGAAGTGATCCGAATGAGAATGTGTGAGGATAACGTTTTTTACGTTCTTGAAAAGGTCGGGATTGCCGATTTCCTCTGCCAGATCGTAGATGCAGGGACCCGGATCGATGAGAAGATCATCGTTTACGAGTGCCGAGGAAAGACGGCGGTAAAGCTTGCCGCCCTTGTGCTTTGGCGACCAGTCAGCCGCGCCCGTGCCGAGGAAGAGAAGTTCCATTGATAAATCTCCTTATTGCGGTTTATCGTTATCCTTGATCATCTCGTAATTGCCCGAGCGGAGAATTTCGAGAAGCTGTTCGTTCGATGTGATCGGCTCGTCGGTCAGAATACCGCCCGCGAATGCGCCCTCGACGGTTCGGTGGTAGTCGCTGCCCGAGGTTCCGATAAGACCGAAGCGTTCTGCCCAGATGCGGGCGATATCGTTGCGGCTGTCCTGGGAGGGGTTGCCGTTGAAGACCTCGATGCCGTCAAGCAGGGAGGGATTGACCATCTGCATAGCGTCGCGGAAGGGGTGCGCCTGAAGGAACAGGAAGCCCGCCTCGCGGATCTTTGCCGAAACCTCTGCGGTCGGCATATCGTAAAATCCTACCATACGGCGGAGGAAAGCCTCGTCAAGACCGTAGATGAGGTAGTCGTTTTCGTCAATATTAGAGCGAAGCTCACAGCCGAAGAGGACGTTGAGCTTGCCATCGGCGGCTTCCTTCAGCTCGTGGTAGCCTTTCATATAATAATCGACCTTTTCCTCCCAAGGAAGGTCGGAGAGGTCGCCCATTCGTTTATTTTTGAAGGTGAAGCGAGAGAAGTGGTTTGTCAGAACAACGGTGTGGTAACCGTGATCGAGATATTCCTGCACGATCTCCTCGGGGTATGCCTTTCCGCAAGCAGAAACGGGCGCGGAGTGGAGATGCAGTTCGGTTTTGAATTTCATTGGAATTGCCTTTCAACGTAGATATTATTACTTATATATGATACTACATTTTCTATATTTTTTCAAGACTTTGAGCAAATTTTAGCAAAAACTTTTTTCATTTTTGAATTATACTTGAATTTGCTTTTAATGTGTGGTATAATTACATCAAATAAAACCTTTTATGAGGTGCAATATGGAAAAATTCAGACTTTGTGCATTCGCCGACGAAGCCGATAAGATGATATCGGGTCAGATCGCGGCTTTGCAGGGAAATTCAATGAAGCTCATCGAGCTTCGCGGTATCGACGGCAAGAATGTTGCCGATCTCACAGCCGACGAGGCAAAGGCGCTCAAAAATCGTCTTGACTCGGAGGGTATCACCGTTTGGTCGATCGGTTCTCCTATCGGTAAGGTGGATATCACCTCCCCCGCGCAGGACGAGCTCGACCGTTTCAAGAGAGTTCTCGAGACCGCGAACATCTGCGGCGCGGAGAATATCAGAATGTTCAGCTTTTATAAGACCGACTCGTCGCAGGCTTGCTTTGACGAGATCTGCCGCCGTCTTGACGATATGATCAGTGCGGCTCGCGGCTCGGGCGTTGATCTTTGTCACGAAAACGAGAAGGGCATCTACGGCGATATCGCCGAGCGTTGCTATAAGCTCCATACGGCTCTTCCGGCATTCAAGGGCGTTTTCGATCCTGCGAATTTCGTTCAGTGCGAGGAGGATACGCTCGTTGCCTGGGAGCTTCTCAAGCCCTTTATGAAGTACGCGCATATCAAGGATGCGAAGGCGGACGGAAAGGTCGTGCCTCCCGGCGACGGAATCGGACATTTGCCCGAGCTTTTGCCGAGATTTTACGAATCGGGAATCAAGGTGCTCACTCTCGAACCCCATCTCAAGTCCTTTGTCGGTCTCGCCGCGCTTGAGGGCGGAGATACACAGCACGTTGGCTCGTCCTTCAAGAACAACCGCGAGGCGTTCGACTTTGCGGTCAATACACTTAAGTCACTTATCGAAAAGATATAACGGAGGAAAATCACAATGATTGCAGGTGCACAGCTTTATACACTCAGAGATTTCTGCAAGACCACCGAGGATCTTGAATCCACCATCCGCCGTGTTGCCGAGATCGGCTACAAGGCAGTTCAGCTTTCGGGCGTTTGCGACTTTGACGCCGCTTGGATGCGCGATCTTCTCAAGGATTGCGGACTCGTCGCTCCCCTGACTCATACCGCTTATAAGCGCATCGTCGAGGAGACGGATAAAGTTATCGAGGAGCATATTACCTACGGCGCGGGCTACGTCGGACTCGGCTCTATGCCCAATTTCAAAAAGGAAAATTGCAGTATCGAGGTATACGATCAGTATTGCAAGGAGATCGCTCC
>JAFOEU010000059.1 GCA_017387685.1 Clostridia bacterium | reverse complement strand
GGTGGACGAAGTTATGGTGGTGCCGACCTTTTCCGTAAAGCAATCGGCAAAAAGAATATTGAGTTGGTGAAGGAAGAATCAGCAAAACTATATCAAGAGATTATTGATAACGGATATAGTGAAGAAATCGCAAAAATGATTAGTGACGACCTATCTCAAAAGGGTGGATACCTATTTAACAAATCACATTCCTTCAGTTACGCCGTAATATGTTTCCAAACTGCATTCCTAAAAACATATTATCCTATGTATTTCTTCAAGGCGCTTTTCAAGCATCCACGAGCGGCAAACTATGCCCTTGAAGTTATATTCGGGATAAGCTCGCCTCATAATTTCCTTTGCGCGATCGTAGGAGGCAAGGCATATATCGGGTGTTAATGGAAGGTCTGCGGGAATATGCACATCAAGGGCGTAATCGTCGGTACGGAACACCTCTTCGTAGCCCTCAAGGCGCACAGGATCGGGGTCGCACTCGCCGTATTCGTTTGCCGCGTAGCCGATAACCGCTCCGTCCTCTTCCTTGATGTCCGCAAAGAACTTGCCTTCCTCGTCGGTCTGTCCCGCCGAGCCGAACACCATTCCTTTTTTATGCATATACTGACCGTCTATAAGCACCTTATAGTCATCGCCCTTATCTTGAGGACCTTGCCGACGGCGACGAGTCGATCACCAACCTCCTCAACGATCACGACACGGGCAGACTCATTCAGCAATCCTATTACGGCACCGACAGCGCACCCTATAAGCCCGCTAAATACGGCGAGAACATGTGGTGCTACAACCCCGTTCAGGGCGGTGATCAGCACGGCAATCGCTCAAAGCTCGTTGATTTCAAGATTGCCGAGGACGGACGGAGCATTTGGGTCAAATGCCAACCCCTTGACTGGGCGCAGAAAAACTCGCGTACGCCCTCTTATATGGAGAATACCTACACCATTGTCGATGGTCTTATCTCGGTTGAGAACCGATTTATCGACTTCTCTGGCTATATTCACCGCAACGCCCATCAGGAGCTTCCCGCGTTCTACACTATCAGCTACCTTTCCGACTTCGTTTTCTATAACGGAACCAAAGCATGGCAGGGGGATGAGCTGACCGTGAAGAAGGATCTCAAATTCTGGGCGGGCAATTCGGATGCTTATTTTAACGTCAAGTCGAAGGAAAATTGGTGCGCGTGGGTCGCGCCGAACGGCTATGGAGTCGGAGTTTATACCCCGATCGCCGAGATTCTTCTTGCGGGACGTTTTGAATACAACGGCTCAAAGGACGCGCGCAATAACGCGACGAATTACGTTGCTCCGCTGATTACCTACACCCACAAGTCCTTTGACGTGTTTGAATATTCCTATTATATCACCACGGGAACCGTGGAGAATATCAGAGCTGAATTTGAAAAGCTGAAATAAACAGTATGCCGACGGCGAAATCGCCGTCGGCATTATTTTTTTTACTTAACTACCTTAGGCATCTGACCCTCAAGGAGTGTGCCGGGGGTGGGAGCTGTGCGAACCTTGTCGACTCTTGCGGTGAAGGTATAGCAGGTGGGATAATTGAAGGTTACGGATCTGTCGGGGACGATGTTGAGGTCACCTTCCCAGTTATACCAGCAACGGGAAACGACCTTTGTACCGTGAAGAATCTCAAGCTGTACGGGCTTCGACTCGGGAAGGTTCTTGCCGACGATAACGACGATATCCTTACCGCCGAGAAGGTTGGTGCCGTAACGCTTGTTGAAGTCCGCAATGCTGAGGGTGCTGTTTTCGCCTGCAAACCAGAGAACGATGGTGGAGTGAGGAGCGATAGTGCCCGTCAGCTTCCAGGTATTTTCGGTGAGGGAATCTGCATTTGCACCGGGCTTTGCGTAGTAGCGGATGGAGTAGGAGCCGAGATTAATGGTCTGGTTGGAGTTGTTATAGAGCTCAATGAACTCGTAAGCGGTTGCGCCGCCCTGCTGACACTGAGGAAGAACCTCGGTGAAGTAGAGGTTGGAGATCTCGCAATAGTTTACCGCGCCGTATTTCTGACCGTTTGCATTGCCCGAAACGACTGCGTAGATACGGTTGCTGCTCTCGGAGTATGCAAGGTCGGCGAATGCCTCAACGGTTGCGCCCGCTGCGAGCTCGCCGAGCTTAACGCTTGCGATGGGAGACTTGGAGGTAATGGTGAAGCCCGACGTGGTGGAGGTATAGAAATCAACTACGACGTCGGTGAGAGCTACGCTTGCGTTGTTCTTGACGTGCGCGATGATCCTCTGATCCTTGCCCGAAGCGGGGGATTCAACGAGCTCCTGTGTGATTCCCGTGATGGTGAGCTCCTCGCGGTTCTCGATCCAGATGGGAGCGGTTACTGACCAGGTGGTATCTGCGCTTACTCTTACATAATAGTAGTCATAGAGGGGATCAAGCTCGAATTCCCAGGTGAATTCCTTCTTTCTGCCAAGGCTCTGCTGTGCAACAACGATATTGTCCTCTGCTACGAGCTGAACGGTGCCGAGACCAATTGCCTTTCCGGTGGAAAGATCGATGCTTACCTTGAGCTTGTCGGGATTGTTGAGGCGGGAGCCCATCCACTCGTCGTTGATCTTGTAGTAGATCTTAAGGGTCTTATCGGTGGTGGTGTAGGTGCGGTTCTTCTGGAATGCTTCAACGATGTTCTGACGTGTCAGAGAGGGAGCGAGGGCGTAGCCGCAGTATTCGTATGCGCCGCCCCAGTTAGCGGTGTGGTTATCCTCGTTGTAGAGAGGAGAAACGTGCCAGCCCTTGGTAAGGCAGAGGGCGTACTCGATATCGTAGCCCTTACCCTTGATCTCAGCGAGGTTTACGACCTTGTCATATTCCTCGGACCAGAATTCGTACTCGCAGAAGTTACCCCACTTGTAGCCAGGGTGGTTGAACATAACGATCGCGCCGTCCTGAGTGCCCATCTTCGTGTAATAATCCTCAAGAAGGGTGCTTCGGGTGGTCAGGGTCTTGTAGTTGATCGAGTTAAGGTGACCGTAATACGTCGCGTTGTTATAGGTCTGCTCAAAGCCGAAGAGCGCAACAAATTTGCCGGGCTCGTTATAGTAATCGGCGTTGGATTGATGCTTATTTTGATAAATATCGTTCTTGAAGGAGTTGGAGTGGTCGGTGACGGAGAAGAAGTCGAGTTTTGCTACGTCGCGCGCGTATTTGTAAGCTTCCTTAACGGTTTCCTTACCGTCGGAGTCGCCGGTGTGCGCGTGGAGCTCACCCGAATAAAGATTCATCTCGGATGCATCGCCGCAGGTGAAGAGAGTTTCAACCATCTCAACGCTGCCCTTGTCATCCGCAAGGCAGAGGATCGCGGTGTGCTCACCGGGATCAACGGTAACGCTGTCGAGCGTGACTCTGCCGAACTCCCAGACAGCGCGGTCGGTAACGTCAACGCCGTCGATAACGAGGCGGCAAGCCTCCTTATTGATCATAGTGTCTGCAAATTTGTAGAAGAAAGAGGGAGTGTAGACATCCTCATAATAGTAGAGATTTTCGGGGGTGTATTCAAAGAGAATAGGACCGTCACCCGAAACAAAATCGAGTGCTTCGGGGATAGCGAAGTATCCGTCAACGTAAGCGATGAGCTTGAGGTAGGAGAGCGCCTGAAGGGTGTTGGCGGTGTCCTTGCCCGTTACGTTGATCGTTTTGCCGTCAAGCTTGACAGAGAAGGAGGATTCGATAGCGGCATCGGTTGCGATGACGATCTGATATTCCTCTTCGGCTGTTTCGTTCGGAGAACGGAAGGTGAAGCTTGAGCCGGGGATGAGCTTTGTAAAGTAATTTGCAAAATTCTCCGCAGCATCGCGCAGAGTCGTTGCGCCCGCGGGGTAAACTACCGCGCAGGTGGAGCTGATCTCGGGACCCGCGAACAGTACGCCCTCGGGAACGGTTGGGTCGAAAATAGCGGCGGTGGTGCTGTCTGTGATTTGGAGCGCTTCCGTGGTATCGGGTATCTCAACGGGTGTTGTCGGTCCGCAGGATACTACGGTTATCAGCGCGAGAAGAAGCGCGATAACGGACATAAAGTTTCTTTTTGTCATTTTTGTACCTCACAAGGTTTTTGATGATAATTTATTATACCATTTATTTAACAATATGTCAATAAAAAAATATAAAAAACACCGCTCGGAATATCCGAGCGGTGTATATTAACTTGCGAGTGAACTAAAATTAGTTGAGCTCTGCGAAGTACTTGATGGTGCGAACCATCTGGCTGGTGTAGGAGTTCTCGTTGTCGTACCAAGCAACAACCTGAACCTGGTAGGTCTCCTCGTCGATCTTTGCAACCATGGTCTGGGTAGCATCGAAGAGAGAACCGTAACGCATACCGATAACGTCGGAAGAAACGAGCTCTTCCTCGGTGTAACCGAAGCTCTCGGTAGCAGCAGCCTTCATAGCAGCGTTGATGCCGTCCTTGGTGATGTTCTGACCCTTAACAACAGCAACGAGAATGGTGGTGGAACCGGTGCAGGTGGGAACACGCTGAGCGGAACCGATGAGCTTGCCGTTGAGCTCGGGGATTACGAGACCGATAGCCTTTGCAGCGCCGGTGGAGTTGGGAACGATGTTCTGTGCGCCTGCACGTGCACGGCGGAGGTCACCCTTTCTCTGGGGACCGTCGAGGATCATCTGGTCGCCGGTGTAAGCGTGAACGGTGGTCATGATACCGCTCTGGATAGCTGCATAGTTGTTGAGAGCCTGAGCCATAGGAGCGAGGCAGTTGGTGGTGCAGGATGCAGCGGAAATGATGGTGTCCTCAGCGGTGAGGCCCTTGTGGTTTACGTTGTAAACGATGGTGGGAAGATCGTTGCCTGCGGGAGCGGAGATAACAACCTTCTTTGCGCCTGCTACGATGTGAGCCTGAGCCTTATCCTTAGAGGTGTAGAAGCCGGTGCACTCGAGAACTACGTCAACGCCGAGCTTGCCCCAAGGACAGTCAGCAGCGTTCTTCTCTGCGTAGATGATGATTTCCTTGCCATCAACGATGATGGAGTTTTCGGTGGACTCAACGGTGTGAAGGTTCTCGCCGATCTTGCCGCAGTATGCGCCCTGAGCGGTGTCATACTTGAGAAGGTGAGCGAGCATTGCAGGGCTGGTAAGGTCGTTGATTGCTACAACCTCGTAACCCTCTGCACCGAACATCTGACGGAATGCGAGACGACCGATGCGGCCAAAACCGTTAATTGCTACTTTTACTGACATTTTTGGAATTCCTCCGTTTTATATGTTTTTTATTTTTTCGTAGTTATATCGGGCTATCCACCCGATTTTTGCCTTATATATTATACTCTATTTTAAGTCAATTTACAAGAGTCTTGAACAAAAATTATCAATTTCATAACAATTTCCAATATTTTCACTTAAAACTCTTTTGGTTTTGGCGACTTTTTCCCGTCAGAATACGGAATTTGAGCATTTTGGGGAGTTCCTTCATTCTTTTCGGTTCGAGAAGCATTCGCCAGAGCCATTCAAGATGCAATTTTATGAAGAGCGAGGGAGCGCGTTTGATATTTCCCGACCACACGTCAAGCACACCGCCGAGGCACATTATCACGCCGACTCCGGAGAGCTTTCCCTTGTTTTCGTGAGCCCAAATCTCCTGCCGCGGACTGCCAAGACAAACTATGAGCAGATCGGGGGATTTTTGTTTGATATCCGAAATTATTTCTTCATCTTTATCAAAATAGCCGTGATGAGTGCCGACGATGTTCAAAGAGGGAAACTGATCGATAAGCTTTTCTGCCGCAAGCTCTGCAACCCCCGGCTTTGCACCGAAAAGATAAACACTTCCGGCGACTTCTGCGAGCTTTTGGAGAACCGAATAAGCTGTGTCGATGCCCGTCACGCGCTCGGGGAGCGGTATGCCCATCCGTTTAGCCGCCGAAATGATACCCACGCCGTCCGCGAGTGACAGATCTGCGGATGAGAGGGCGGAGAAGAGTGCTTCATTATTTTGGGAGTTCATAACCATTATCGGGTTCGGGGTGACGGCAGTGAGGGGTATTTCATTTTTGTTTTGAATAGCGGATAAGATTTGCGCGGAGGCTTCTTTTTTATTAACCGCGTCAAAGGAAACGCCGAGAACTTTAATTTTCAATTCAATTTTTGCCTCCATCAAATCATTATATTTAATTATATCACACTTTTTCTTACTAATCAATAGAAAAATGCTTGACATCTTGCTGTTTTTGATTTATAATATAATATGTATTACTATGTTAGCGAAAGGAATCAAAAAATGGCTGACAACAAGAAGATGGTTGATGCTATCACATCAATGGAAACAGATTTTGCCCAGTGGTATACCGACGTCGTTAAGAAGGCGGAGCTGGTTGACTATTCGGGCGTTAAGGGATGTATGATCATCCGCCCCTACGGATACGCAATTTGGGAAAATATCCAGCGCATCCTTGACGCCGAGTTCAAGAAACTTGGTCACGAGAACGTATATATGCCTATGTTCATCCCCGAGTCGCTTCTTCAGAAGGAAGCCGACCACGTTGCGGGCTTTGCTCCCGAGTGCGCGATCGTAACGATCGGCGGACAGAACAAGCTCTCCGAGCGTCTCATCGTTCGTCCTACCTCCGAGACACTTTTCTGTGAGCACTACAAGAACATTATTCAGTCCTACCGCGACCTGCCCAAGCTCTACAACCAGTGGTGTAACGTGGTTCGTTGGGAGAAGACCACCCGTCCCTTCCTCCGTACATCCGAATTCCTTTGGCAGGAAGGCCACACTATGCACGAGACCGAGGAGGAGGCACGCGAGGAGACCATCCGTATGCTCGACGTTTACGCTGATTTCTACGAGAAGTCGCTTGCTATCCCCGTAGTCAAGGGTCAGAAGACCGAGAAGGAGAAGTTTGCGGGCGCGGTTGAGACCTACACCGTCGAGCCCATGATGCACAACGGCGTTGCGCTTCAGGGCGGTACCACTCACTACTTCGGCGACGGCTTTGCAAAGGCTTTCGACATCAAGTACACCGCGCGCGACAATCAGATCAAGTATCCGCACCAGACCTCCTGGGGCGTATCTACCCGTATGATCGGCGCGATCATTATGACACACGGCGACGACAACGGACTCATTCTTCCCCCCGCTATCGCGCCCACCCAGGTCGTTATCATTCCCGTTGCACAGCATAAGGAAGGCGTTCTTGACGCCGCTTACGCTCTTCGCGACAAGCTTTCCGCTAAATTCCGCGTAAAGGTTGACGACAGCGACAACTCCACCGGATGGAAGTACTCGCAGTATGAGATGAAGGGCGTACCGCTCCGTATCGAGATCGGTCCCCGCGATATCGAAAACAACTCCTGCGTTCTCGTTTCGAGAGTAAGCCGCGCGAAGACCTTTGTTTCCCTCGACGGAATCGAGGAATCGGTTGAAGCAGGACTCAAGAGCGTTCACGACGAGCTCTACAACCGTGCTCTCGAGAACCTCAAGACCCGTACCTCCAACGCGGCGACCTGGGAGGAATTCCTTGACATCGCCGAGAACAAGTCGGGCTTCATCCGCGCAATGTGGTGCGGCTGCTCCGAGTGCGAGGACAAGATCAAGGACGAGACCGGCGGCGTTAAGTCCCGTTGCATCCCCTTTGAAGAGGAACACATCTCCGACGTTTGCGTATGCTGCGGCAAGCCCGCAAAGCATATGGTCGTCTGGGGACGTCAGTATTAATATTTTTCAAAACGGCGGCAAATGCCGCCGTTTTGAAAAAGTTATGATCCGCTTTCAGCGGAGTTATGATCGGCTGCGCCGAGTTATGTTTCGCCTTTCGGCGAAGTTTTAAGGAAAGGAATTAAACGCTATGAAAATCCTCCACGACGTACACAATCACAATATTTTCTCCAACTGCTGTAATGACAATTCCGCGTCCACCGATGCTTTTGTCGCAAGGGAAGTTGAGCTTGGCAACAAGATCTTCGGTCTTTCCAACCACATCTGGGATGAAAGCGTAAAGGGCGCATCCTATTGGTACAGCAAGCAGACTATCACCAAGGCGGAGGAGGCAAAGGCTTACCTTGCTAAAGCCCCCGCGTCGCTCAAGTGCCTTTTCGGAGCGGAGAGCGAGTATTTCCATTGCCACGACAGACTCGGAATGTCCGTTGAGGGCGCGAAGCGTTTTGATTATATGCTCATTCCTCATTCTCATCAGCATATGAGAAATCAGGTGCTCTGGGATCTCCCCGAAATTCAGGAGATGCGCGCAAAGATCGCGGCTGACGTTGCGGCGGCTCTGCCCTATCTCGCAGAGGATACCGTTAAGGTTATGGCAAATGCCCTCGGCGAAGCACATCTTAAGAAATACGTTGAACAGAAGACCGATCTCGGCAAGTATATGGCAGACGCGGCTGTAAAGAGCTTCTATGATCTCTGCGCAAACGAAACCTTTATCAAGATCTGCGCAACCGTTCCCACCTCGATCGCGCATCCCTTCGCGTTCTGCGGAATCCCCAACGAGATCAAGAATTCTTTCCTTATTAATATCCCCGATGAGGTGCTTTACGATTGCTTTACCAAGGCGAAGGCGATCGGAGCTTACTGCGAGATCAACTGCGCGGCTGTGACCGAGCACGGTATGGATCTTGAGGCAAATCAGCTTATCCGCGTATTCAAAAACGCAAAGAAGGCGGGCTGTCAGTTTACGTTCGGTACAGACTCACATTCTGTAAAGAGCCTTGAGATCATCCGCGTAGGCGATACCGTTGCCGATACTCTCGGACTTACCAAGGCTGATATTGCAGAATATCTGCAGGACGGCGTGGAAGAATAAGTTACTAGTTGCTAGTGGCTAGTGAATAGGTGATTTTCGCTGTCGCGAAAATTTCAATGGAAAACGACACCACAGAAACTCATTATGCAACTTTCAGAACAACAGAATGGAATAATGGTAATTATCCGTATTTTTCTATTACATATATGAATACGGCTCCTAACTTGATTAGCGGCAAGTATTATTATTTGAAGAATAAAATGACGGGGCAATATTTATCCATTCAAGACAACGTGAGTACCGATGAGGATATTGTACAAAAGTTTGATTCCGGTGACGATGGGCAGAAGTGGAAGATTGTTCTTATCGGGGAGAACGAATATAAACTGGTATCCAAATTGCATTCCGGGAAAGCGTTGTGTGCGGCTACGGGCGATGATGTAATATTTAATACATATGTGAGTAACTCTAATGGAGATTTTATAATAGAAAGAAACACCGATGGTTACTCATACAGAATTATCGCGGCTAATATGCAAGGTGATATGGCGATTTCTGTCAATGGAGAGAATTACTCGGAAAATACCGAAATTGTACTCATAGCATATGTTGATGGTTAAGAACTATCTGAATGGATATTTGAACCTGTAGATTATTTTTCAAAAGAACTTTTACTCCAATATGCGCTTAATAATGATGATGACATACCTGAGAACGTTCCCGGTATGTATCCATGGCTCAATCAAAAGGATTCGAATATATTAACTCCAAATAGGTATGATGATGCTGACTGTGCCAACTTCGTTTCTCAGTGTTTGCTGGCAGGAGGAGTAAACTTCGAGGGTCGCTGGTGGATTTACAAGCTTAATGATGATAATCCCTATCCTACCCTAAGTGATCATTTTAATAATAGTTGGAAAGTTGATGATTCTGATGATAATAATCCATGGATAAGTGCCAAAGGCTTTGATGAATATTGGAGAGATCGGGTAGCGCATCAAGATTTTACTACAGGTCAGTTATTGGCAGATGATAAACCCGAGGGATTGTATAATTTTGAAGTGGGCGATGTTATTATGATGATGGAAAATGGCATTGGTACTCATGCAATGATAATAACTCGCGCCCCGGAAGATTATAGAAATGAAGATGAAGTATTATATCTTTCGGGCCATACTAATTTCAGAATGGACGAGAGCTTTCGTGATATTTTAGAAGATATGAATACTAACACGGTATTCAGATTTTATAACTTCCATGATATAAAGGGGTAATGAAAATGAATAACAAGGTTAAAAAGAAGCACACCGTCACTCGTATTATTGTAATTGCAGCATCGTTATTGTTGGCATTGGCTATTATTGGGTTGCTTCTTCCT
>JAFOEU010000058.1 GCA_017387685.1 Clostridia bacterium | reverse complement strand
TGCGGCGGTGCTCAATGCATCACCGAGCTGATCGGGAGTAAAAGCGTCATCTTTAAAATTAGGCGCGGGGATAAAAAATAAATGAGGCATCTGCTCATCCTTGAGCACGACTTTAGTTGCATCCGCGCGGCCTGTCGCAAGGTCAGATACGTCGTAAACTACCCTATCGTCACAGCCGAGGATAAGATCAAGCGAGCGATTTGAAAAATCGCAATCCACAAGCAGAACGTTTTTTTCCTTTTTTACGATTGCCGACGCAAGGTTTGCCGCAACGGTAGATCTCCCCACTCCGCCTTTACAAGAGGTTATCAAAAAGGTTTTCATACCGTTTTTTGTTGCGTTCACCTGTCGATCAGCCTCCTTGCAGAAATATATATAATATTATATCACACTTTGAGTACGAATGTCAATTGCATTTAAAAATATTTTTAACGTTTTTTGACCTTTCTATGTATTTTATTGGGGAATTTTGTCAAAAAAAGAAGCCCTGCATATAGCCGGCTTCTTTTTTAATTAATCGGGATAGATCGCTCTGCACCCACCGATGAGCTTCGGACGTGTACGCGCGCAGGTGATCGTCGCGTTTCCGATCCTCGAAAGGCTGACGCGAACAGGCACCGCAACTGCTTTCAGATGCATTCCGATAAGGGTAAGACCGATATCAATTCCCGCGTGTGCGGAAACGCTCTCGACTGCGGCGGGGGAATCAAATTCATTCCAGACCTTGGTTGCCCAAGAGCCGCCCGCGTGAGGATGCGGCAGAACGCAGACCTCGGGAAGATTATACTTCTCAAGGCACTCGCGCTCGACGATAAGTGCGCGGTTGAGATGCTCACAGCACTGCGCGGCAAGGTATATTTCCTTTTCGTCAAGAATAGGCTTGACCGCCGCGAAGATAGCCTCAGCCGCTTCTGCGGAGGAATCCTTACCTATTCTGCCGCCCGCAACCTCGGAGGTCGAGCATCCGATGACTAGGATATCGCCCTTCTTCAATTTAGCCTCGGTGAGCAGCTCGGTGAGAACGGTCTCCGCCTCGCGCTTAACTTTGTCGAAAAATTCGCTCATTTTATCAGCCGTTGTAAGCAGCCTCGTCACAGAAGATGTAAACGTTCTTGTGCGAACGGAGGAGGGTTACGGGAATATTTGTAGAGTACTTGCCGCTGAGAAGTGCCGCAATTGCCTCGTGCTTTTCCTTGCCCGATGCAACGAGAACGATGCACTCTGCGGAAAGAATGCCGTCCATACCCATAGTGATAGCGTGACGCGGAACGTCATCGCGGCTCTCAAAGAAGCGGGAGTTTGCGTCGATGGTGCTCTCGCAGAGAGAGGTAAGGTGAGTTGCGCCGATAAGCTCGTCGCCGGGCTCGTTGAAGCCGATATGACCGTTACGTCCAACACCGAGGAGCTGGATTCCTACGCCGCCTGCTGCCGCGATCTGCTCGTCGTAAGCCTTGCAGAATGCATCGGGATCAGCACACTTACCGTCGGGAACGTATGTATTCGCCTTGTCGATGTTAATGTGATCGAAGAGCTTATCGTTCATAAAGTAGCGGTAGCTCTGCTCGTGGGTGGGCTCAAGGGGATAGTACTCGTCAAGGTTGTAGGTCTTGATGCCGGAGAAGTCGATCTTGCCTGCCTTGTTATCCGCGATCAGGCACTCATAGATGCCCTCGGGGGAAGAGCCGGTTGCAAGTCCGAGAATGCCGGTGGGATTTTCCTTGATGTAGTCAACGAAAACGTCAGCCGCACGGCGGGACATTTCAGCGTAATCTTTGCAAACAATGATTTTCATTTTGTGTACCTCGTTTCAAATTTTATACAGTATATATTATACTCGCTTTTTTTGCAAAAATCAATACCTATAAGTAATTAATGAAGCAATATTTTTAACTTTTGTCGCGTTTTGGCGAAAAGCGTCATATAATGTTAGAGGATGGCAAGGACATCCAAAGTCTAAATTTGAGAAAGGAATAAAACCATGGCAACATTTTTCAACCGCGCAACGCTGACCTACGGAACAAATTCGATATCCTCGAACACCGTAAGCGGCGAAATACTGCAGACTCTTACTGCAACCAAGACAGCATCAAACGAAAACTACGCACTCGGTGACGTTATCACCTATGCCGTTGCTCTCGTCAATTCGGGCGCAACGAATCTCACGGGGCTCACCCTGACCGACGATCTCGGCGAGTTCGCGATCAGCGATAAGCTTTCCGTCACTCCTCTCGACTACGTCCTCGGCTCGCTCCTCTACTACGTGGGCGGAGTTCTTCAGCCCACTCCCCCGATCATAACCGCATCGCCCCTCAGCTTCTCGGGCATCTCGATTCCCGCGGGCGGCGACGCCGTTATCATCTATAACGCAGTTCCCAACGAGTACGCCCCCCTCACAGCGGGATCTGCGATCACCAATACGGTAACCGTTTCCGGCAACTCCGCACTCGGCGATATCACCGCGGAGGAAACGATCAGTGTCGCAAACGCGCCTCTGCTCTCGATCCTCAAGTCGCTCTCGCCCGAAACCGTAGCCGAGAACGGCACTGTGACCTACACCCTTCTCATTGAAAACCGCGGCAACGCCCCCGTAACCTCCGACCTCGTTGTCAGTGATATTTTCGACCCCATCCTCGAAAACATCACCGTAACCTATAACGGTGCCGTATGGTCCGAGGGTGTGAATTACACCTACGACGAAGCAACAGGTATATTTGCTTCCCTGCCCGGCGCAATAACACTTCCCGCGGCAACCTACGTTACCGATCCTACCACCGGTATCGTATCCGTGATCCCCGGAAGCTCCGTTATCCGCGTAACCGGAACGATCTAAAATAAAAAATGTAAAAAAGGAGCCGGCTTCAAAGGAGCCGGCTCCGCCTTTAATCGGAATATCCGAAAAATCACTTCAACTTCAGCGTAATTATCTCAAATCCCTTGATACCGCAAATGATCTTGCCGTTCTCTGTGGGGAGCTCGCAAATTTCTCTTTCGAGAAGATCGCAGAGGTACGCTTTCTTGAACGGAATAGCAGCGGAGATTTCGAGCTTACCGCGGATGTTCTTATATTCGTAGATACGAATAACGGTGCCCTCTCCGTCCTCGGCTTCCTTGACGGTCTCGCACGCCGCGTGATCGCAGCCGAGCGCAATTGCAGAAAACTCGGTCGGGATGATATCCGCATTACCGCTTGCGGGAAGTGCCGTCATCGGTACGTTGAGCATGTATGCACGGCGTACGGTATCGCTTTGCACAAGCGTGCCCTCGTGAGGATAGAGCGAATAGGTGAAGCTGTGCTCTCCGACGTCAGCCACGGGGTTGGGGTCGGTAGGAGAACGGAGCAAGGAAAGCTGCATCACGCCATCGTGGATATCGTAGCCATACTTGCAATCGTTCATAAGAGCAACGCCGTAGCCGCCGTCCGAAAGATCGGCGTACTTATGTGCGCAGACCTCAAACTTTGCCTCGTCCCAACTTGTATTCTTATGTGTAGGACGCTCGATGCTGCCGAACTGAATATCGTAAGTCGCCTTATCCGCAAGAATGTCAACGGGGAACACCGCCTTGAGCATCTTGTGGCTTTCGTGCCAGTCAACGTGAGTTTCGAAATCGATCTGTGCAGAGTGATCATTGAACCATACGGTCTGCTCAATGGTAGATGAGCCGAACTTACGGGTGATCTTAATGCCGCGTCTTGCGCCGCCGTCTACTACTTCAACGGCGTAAACGTCGGTGACAGTTCTGTATTCGGTTGTCGAATACTGACTCCACTCCCAAGCGTCGTAATAGGGCGGATAGTCAGCGTGGATGCGAAGCTCGTTTGCGACCTCGCCAGCCTTGACGAGCTCTCGCTGTGCCTGCTTATCGTAGATGGAAACGATCTGCCAAGCATCGTCGAAGGTAACGGTCAGGCGGTCGGTCTCGACCTTATTACCGTCTATTGCAACGCGGTTATCGGTTACAAAATCATTTGTCACGGAATAACCCTTTTGTGCAATTCCCTTGACGTAAGCGGTCTTGCCGTCTATCTTTACGAATCCTTCGCCCTCGAATGCGTTGGGATTGAAGATAACGTATCCGTGCTTTTTATCGATCGAAGCGGCGATCTTTCCGCGGATTCCGTCGACGATCTCGTTTCCTATGCCGTGGATGACGCCGTAATCGATCTTGCTCTGATCGTAGACCTCCTTGATCGACGAGCCGGGGATGATATCGTGGAACTGATTGGTGAGGATCATTTCCCATCCCTTGTGGAGCTTTTCCGCAGGGAAAGCGTCGCCGAAGAGCGTCTTTGCGGTCACGCCGAGAAGCTCGGCGTTCTCATAAAGAAATTCCGCCTTGCGGTTGCCCTTCTTGTTATCCGCCATCGTGGTGTAAGTACCGCGGTGGAATTCAAGATAGAGCTCACCCTGCCATGTAGGCAGTTCGGGATTGTCCTCGATCTTCTTTTCAAGTCGGCGAAGGAAGTCGCCCGCGAATTCGATCTTGGTCTGAGGCGAACCGGGAATTCCTTTTTCACTTCTGCGAAGGAGCTCGATAAATTCGGAGGTAGGTCCTCCACCGCCGTCACCGTAGCCGAACGTAACAAGCGCCTCGTCGCTCAGGTTTTTCTGCTGATAGCGCTCGTAAGTGCCGGCGATCTGCTTCGGGTAGGTGTTGGCGTTGTACGTTGTGGTATGGTACTCGTGCCTTCTGAGCTGTTCGGGGTTCTTCGTGTTCTGGGTATCCGTCGCAGTAAGGAAATAGCTATTGATCGAGGTGCCGTCGATTCCCTTCCAAGCAAAGGTATCATAGGGCATTTTATTTTTATCGTTCCAGCTGATCTTTGAGGTAACGAACCAATCGACCCCGCTCTTTTTAAGTATCTGCGGGAGTGCGGCAGAGTAGCCGAAAACGTCGGGGAGCCAGAGAACGCGGTTCTCAACGCCGAATTCGTCCATAAAATAACGCTTGCCGTACATTACCTGACGTACAAGGCTTTCGCCGGAGGAAAGGTTGCAGTCGGCTTCGACCCACATCGCGCCTTCGCACTCCCATCTTCCCTCGGCAATTTTCTTCGCAACCTCGGCATAGACCTCGGGAGCTTCCTCCTTGAGCTTCTTGTAAAGAAGTGCCTGCGAGGACATAAATTTATATTCGGGGTAACGCTTCATAAGCTCGAGCACGGTTGCAAACGAGCGCTGAACCTTCTCGCGAGTCTGCTTCAGAGTCCACTTCCAAGCGCAGTCGATATGTGTGTGACCGATGCAGATGGATTTTGCGGTCTGTTCGCGGCAATAGCCGTCGTAAAGCTCGGTCTTAAGATACTCTCTCGCCTTGCGAACAGATTCAAGGAACTCCTCGGATCCGATATCATAAAGTTCGAGCACTGAAACGGCTTTGTAAAGGAAATTCTCAATATGACCGTATTCCGCACTGTCGGGATATAGATAATCAAGCATATAAAGCGGATAGAACATATCGTAATAAAGTCCGTCGACGTCGGTATCGAGCGTGCGCAAGGTAACGAAAAGACGTGCTTTTTCGATTCTCGGGCCCGTATATGCGTAGAGCCATATCTCCGCATCGCCGCAATCTCCGAGGAGCACCTCGCGGTGGTTTACGTCGACACCCTGACGCATCTCGCCGTTTACATAAACGATGAACTGCGGATTCGATGCATCCCATCCCGATTTATTGGTTTCAACGAAAATATATCTGTTTTTATCCGTAGAGTTGACGGTAAGGTGGAACCACGCGTGGCTGTCATATCCCGTGCCCCAATCGTCGCCGTTTTCAAACGGAGAGAGCGAAGAGATAGCGGGCGGAGTATTGTCTTTTTTGTAGTCACAGTTGCAGAAAAGAATATTCTCTGCCTTTTCGGAATTTGTCCATCTGCAATTCTTGACGATATCGAAATATCTTCTGATCTTTTGAAGCTTATAATCCATAATTATTTCCTTCTGCCGTAAAGGCGATTGAGGTATTTGAATTTTTCGCGGTCAATGCGCCAAAATTGCTCTTTCGTCACGCGGTACGACCAGTTGCCCTCTGCGATGCCGGGCTTGTTGATTCGGGTATCCGAGCCGTAAAGGAGCATATCCTGAACGGGTATAATAAGCGTATCCGCGTGGCTTGAAAACATTGTGCGCAGGAGATAATCATAGCTTTCGTCAAGATCGTCGCCTCTATAGCCGCAATAGTCAAAGACTCGGCGGCGAGATCCTCCGTCAAGCTCCCAAACGAAGCCAAGAAGTGTGTTGTTATCGTGAGTTCCTGTGTAAGCAACGCAGTTTGCGGGATAGTTGTGAGGCGTGTGAGGGCAATCGTCTTCGGAAAGGAATCCGAATTGAAGCACCCTCATTCCGGGGAAGCCGCTGTCTGCGACGAGCCTTTCGACCTCGGGAGTAATATCTCCGAGATCTTCGGCAATTATCATTCTTCCCTCGCAAAGAGGCTTGATGGCGTTAATGAGCTCGATGCCGGGACCTTTCACCCATTTGCCGTTCTTCGCGGTCTTCTCTCCCGCGGGGATGCTGTAAAAGGCTTCAAAGCCGCGGAAATGGTCGATGCGGACGCCGTCGAAGATCTCGAGCATAAATTCCATTCTGCTCTTCCACCACGAATATCCGTCCTTTTTCATATAGTCCCAATCGTAAAGAGGATTGCCCCAGAGCTGACCGTCCTTGGCGAAATAATCGGGCGGAACTCCCGCAACCGCGGATGGCGAGCCGTCTTCTTCGAGCAGGAACTGCTCGGGTGAGCCCCATACGTCCGCGCTGTCGTGGGCAACGTAGATCGGGATATCACCGATGATCTTTATTCCCTTTTTGTTCGCGTAAGCCTTTATCTCCGCCCATTGGGTGAAAAATACGAACTGCGAGAAATACCAAGTGCGAAGCTCGTCTTCATCGGGGATATCGACCGTCCACTCGGTCCACTCCTTGCCGCCGTTTGCCTTTTTGAGAGCCATAAATCGGCAGAATCGCTCGACACCGGGATGCGATTTCATAAAATCCTCAACGGGCGCGTAATTCGTCATACGCTTCGAAGCCTTTGAAAGAAGCGTCATTCGCTCCTCGTTCAGTCTGTCAAATTCGCAATAAAAAGGTGTTTTCTGCCGTGCCTCGTCAAGCTCGGCGCGGGTGATAAGTCCGACGTCGCAAAGAAGCGGAAGATCAATGAAGAAGGGATTTCCGCTGAATGCGCTGTATGATTTATAGGGCGAATTTGCCTCGTCGGGCAGGCAAAACGGCAGAGTCTGCCAATAGGTAAAGCCGCAATCGGCAAGCAGATCGATCCACTCGCGCGCCGCACAGCCGAAGCTGCCCTCGGAATATTCTCCCCAAAGGGAGGAAACGTGCATAAGCACTCCACTTGATCGTTTCATATTACTTAAGCTTTGCCGCAAAGTCGGACATCATCTCGGAGATCTTGATATTCTGCGGACAAACCTCCTCGCAGGCGGTGCAACCGATGCAAGCGGAGGGGAGCTTATCCTCGGGGAAGGTGGAGAGTGCCATAGGAGCGATGAAGCCGCCGTCCGAGAAGATATGCTCGTTGTAAAGCTCGATGATGCGCGGAATATCGAGTCCCATAGCGCAATGGGTGGTGCAATAGCTGCAGCCCGTGCAGAAAAGTGTCTTCTTTCCGACCATGCTGTCGGCAATAGACATAAGGGTATCCCACTCGTCCTTGTTCAAAGGCTTCTCCTCTGAGAAAGTATTGATATTCGCCTTGACCTGCTCAAAGTCGGACATACCCGAAAGGGTTACGCAGACCTCGGGCAAGCTCTGAATAAATCTGAACGCCCAGGCAGGAATGCTCTCGTCCTCTCTGTGAGCCTGAAGCTGTTTTGCGTAAGCCTCCTCAAGGGTCGCGAGCTTACCGCCGCGGACGGGCTCCATTACCCAAACGGGAATATTTCCGTATTCCTTCATCATCTCGATCTTCGCCTTCGCGTTTTGGAAGCTGTAATCGAGCCAGTTGATCTGAAGCTGGCAGAATTCCATATACTTACCGTACTTATCGAGGAATCGGCGCATCGTTTCAAGAGTACCGTGAGTCGAGAAGCCGAGGTGCTTGATCTTGCCCTCCTCGCGCATCTTGACAAAATACATAACGTCGCCGAAATCGTCATTCAGATATGCGTCGATATTCGACTCGGTTACGTTGTGGATAAGGTAGAAATCAAAGTAGTCAACGCGGCAACGCTCGAGCTGCTTTGCAAATATCTCCTCGTGCTTGCCCCAGTTTGCCTGCGCGTAGCCGGGGAATTTGGATGCGAGATAGAAGCTCTCGCGGGGATATTTCTCAAGGAGCTTGCCGACCATCGGCTCGCTCTTGCCGTCGTGGTAGCCCCAAGCAGTGTCAAAATAATTTATGCCGTTCTTAATTGCATAGTCGAACATCTCGGCGGTCTTTGCCTCGTCGATGGTCTTATCCTCGCCGTAGGTGGGGAATCTCATACATCCCATACCGAGCGCGGAAAGCTTTTTGCCTTTAAATTCCTTATAGATCATAATTTATCTCCTTGTGTGTGACCGAAAAGTCTTGACTTTTGGCGATATTAAGTATATAATATCATTATATTGAAGATTTGTCAAGTACAAATTAATTTTGGAGGCAAAAAATAATGATCAATTTTTCAAATATCAAGGCAACTCTTATGCCTAACTTTAAGGGCGGCGACGGTGTTACTGCCGCGCAGATGTTCGTTGACGAAAAAAATAAGATTATGAGAATCACCCTCGAGCCCGGCTCCTCGATAGGAATGCATTGCCACGAGGATTCCTGCGAGGTCATTTACGTTCTCGACGGCGTCGGAACCGCAGTGCTTGACGGAAAAGAAGAAACCGTCGAAGCAGGTCAGTGTCACTACTGCCCCAAGGGTCACGAGCATTGCTTTATCAATAAGGGCAAAAAGGATCTCGTATTTTTTGCCGTTGTTCCGCAACAATAATGAAAACAGTTGATATATTCGGGAGTAACCAATTACCCGAAGTCAATAAGACTCGCACTGCGTGTCGCGGATTCATTGTCAAAGACGGCAAAATACTGATTTGCCACGAGCTCGTTGACCGGCAGTTCTTCTCTCCCGGCGGCGGAATTGAAAAGGATGAAACGCTTGAGGCGTGCTGTATCCGTGAGGTTTGCGAGGAAACGGGCGTTATCGTCAAGGTTCAAAAGCCGATCGTCACGGTCAACGAGTATTATGAGGACTGGAAATATATAACGCACTATTTCATTTGCGAAGCCGTCGGAGAGGCGGAAATTCACCTGACAACGGAAGAAGCCGATCGCGGCCTCGTTCCCGAATGGGTAGACCTTGATTTCATCCGCGATCTTTGGTCGCGTCACGATGAATTCAAGCGCGAGGAAACAAGGGGCTCCTATCTCCGCGAATACACCGCACTCTGCGAATATTTTGAGGTAATAAAATGAAATTCATATCTTGGAACGTAAACGGCTTCCGCGCGTGTCTTGATAAGGGCTTCGGCGAGTTTTTTGCCGAGCAGGACGCCGATTTCGTCTGCATTCAGGAAACAAAGATGCAGCCGGGACAAGCCGCATTTGAACCCGAAGGATACTATCAATATTGGTACAGTGCCGAAAAGAAAGGTTATTCGGGAACTGCGATCTTCACAAAGCACGAGCCTATTTCGGTTGCCTACGGCATCGGCATTCCCGAGCACGATACCGAGGGGCGTGCGATCACCCTCGAATACGAGGATTTTTATCTTCTATGTGTCTATACTCCGAACGCACAGCGTGAGCTTGCGCGCCTTGATTACAGAATGGCTTGGGAGGATGCTCTGCGAGGTTATATCAAATCGCTCGACGAAAAGAAGCCGGTCATTTATTGCGGTGATCTTAACGTCGCGCATAATGAGATCGACCTTAAAAATCCAAAATCCAACCGTCAGAGCGCGGGATTTTCCGACGAAGAGCGCGGCAAATTCACCGAGCTTCTTGAAAGCGGATTCACCGACACCTTCCGCGCACTCTATCCCGATAAGGTTGAGTACTCTTGGTGGAGCTATATGTTCTCCGCCCGCGCAAAGAACGTCGGTTGGCGCATTGACTACTTTGTTGTATCTAACCGCCTGTTTGACCGCGTTAAGGACAGCTTTATCCTCACCTCGGTAATGGGCAGCGATCATTGTCCCGTCGGTATTGAATTGGAGTAAAATTATGATTTTTGAGAAAACAATAATAAACGCCTATAAAAACAACATCAAGACCCGTCAGGATGGCAATCCCCTGCTTCATTATTTTTCCGTCTCCGACTTTGAAGGACTCCAGCGCACACCGTTCGTTTTTGAGGGCAACAACGGACAAAAGTTGCAGGGATATTACTACTATTATCCCTCCGCAAGAAAAGACCGACTTATCATATTTGATCACGGAATGGGCAGCGGTCACGTGGCTTATCTCAAGGAGATCGAGCTCATCGCGCGCCGCGGATATATGGTCTTTACTTACGATCACACGGGCTGTCTTGAATCCGAGGGCGAGGATATCGGCGGCTTCGCGCAGTCGCTCTGCGACCTCGATTACGCCGTAAACGCGCTTCGTTCCGCGAAGGATTACGGCGATGCGAAGTTCACCGTCATCGGTCACAGCTGGGGCGGCTTTGCGGCACTGAATATCTCCGCACTTCACCCCGAGATCGAATCCTGCATCTCGCTTTCGGGATTCATCGGAGTCGAGCGGATGATCGAGCAGTTTTTCTCGGGGATACTTAAATTCTACCGTCCGTCGATCCTCCGTCTTGAATCCGAAGCGAATCCGATGTACTCCCTCATCGACGCTCGCAGAAGTCTGAAAAACTCGCCGAGCCGCATCCTTTACGTCGCGTCCGACAACGATCCGACAGTAAAGACCGCTTACCACTTTGACACGCTCAAAAAGAATCCGCCCGAGGGCGCAAATATCGAGTTTTTCCTCGTTCACGGCAAGCTTCACAATCCGAATTACACCGCAGAAGCCGTTGCAGAGCTTTCTAAAATGAGTGCGGCTATGACAGAGGGAATAAAGAAAAAGGCTTTTGAAACTCCCGAAGCCATCGAAGCGTTCCGCACCTCGTGGGATTGGGAAAAGATCACCGAGCAAGATGCGGTGCTTTGGAACACAATATTTGATTTCATCGAAAGGTAAGACTATGGAAAAGATATTTTTTAAGGTAAAATTCAACAATTTCCGCGAGGTATCCTCTTCAACGGCGAACGAGGTGCTCGACCGCGAGGAATGGTCGGAATGCGAGGCTGTTCTCTGCCTTCCCGATTCCTATTCGCCCGACGGCGAGCCGACTCAGCTCATTCTCTCCTGTCACGGCGCAGGACATACCGTAAGCGAGGAGGCGGGTAAGCTCGGCGGTCTCGGATATGCCGCAGAATGCATCCGCGCGGGATACGCCGCACTCGACATCAGCGGCAGCGCGGCTCACGGGCTGACTATGGCTTGTCCCGAGCATATTTTCGCGCTTTATAAGGCGTACCTATACGCGATCAAGCATTACAACCTCACCGAAAGAGTGCTTGTCGTCGGTCATTCTATGGGCGGCGCGACGTCGATCAATTTTGCGAGCACCTTCCCCTCCCTCGTGATCGCGCTCGGAGTTGTAAATCCATGCCTCAGCTTTCACGCCGTGGAGCTGGGTGATTACGTCTGCCGAAATCCGTGGGACAGAAAATTTGAGGACGGCTACCGTTACCGCAAGGTCATAACCGAATACTACCGCTTCCCGACCGAGGAATTTTCCGAAAGCAACACAACGGGATTTGAGCCCTACCGTACGCGCTCCATCGTGAACGCCGAGGGCAAGCGCGCCGTTTTCCCGCCTTGCCCCATCAAGATCTGGCAGGGCGCGGACGACAAGACGGTAGATCCCGTTCTCACGCGCGAGTATTACGATTCGATCCGCCGCGCGGGATGCTTTGCCGAGCTTCACGTCCTCGACGGAGTAGCGCACAAGGTCGTCGACACGACTAAAAAAGAACTGCTTATGTGGTTTGAAAGATTTGTATAAAAGATAAGTGCCGTTTGGATAATTCCAAGCGGCACTCTTCATTTATTTCTTTTTCTTAAAAACCGCAAAGCAGATCGGGATCAGCGCGAATATCGCGTACACCGAATATCCTCCGCAGCCCTGCTCGTCGGTGGGCTCGGTGACGGTGATCGCCGCTTGTGTCGTTGCTTCCGCGGCGGTTTCCGTTATGACCTCTGCGGTCGTCTCGGCTTCGGTTACCGAAGCGGTGATCTCCGCCGTTGTTTCTTCAAGTATCGTTTCTTCAAGTGTTGTTTCTTCCTTAAGCATAGCCATTCCCGAGGGAGTGGTCATATTTTGCGGCACCTCGCGCCCGAAAACGAGCCACGCGTATTCGGGGTAGTCGATAAACACGTTTCTGTTGCCCTGTATCTTCGCGATGACCTCGTTCCGTCCCATTTCCCAAGTGTCAACGGGATCGTTCTCGCACCACTCGAGCAGAATGTCAACGCTCTCGAAAACGCCCGTGATCGATGAGCATTTCGAATATTCACCGCTGTATCTTGCCCAGACGTAGAGGCATATACGCGCGACGTCGCCCTTGACCTCGTCGAGGGGCTCAAAGTAACCTCCCGCGCTGTGACCGCCGAGCGCACCCGAAACGAGCGTCGAACCCTTAACCTCGCTGCCGTTTTTCGCATTTCCGTACTTGAGATTGCCGCGCTTGGCGTTGGTGGTCACGTCATCGGGACGAATGTGATGCAGGTCTGCACCCGCGCCCGAATTGTCAAATCCGCCAAGGCTCTTCGGCCAGACGTGCTCGCGGTTCCATCCGATGCTGCCCGAGCCGATAAAATCCGAGAACTTCACCGAAACCGAGGTGTAAAGCAGAGTGATTCCATCCCCGCCTTGCTCGCAGTCGGTCTTGTCAGCGTAATTTTTTGAATCGGCATAGGTCGATTTGTAGGTATGCGTTTCCGTCATAAGCTTGCGGAGCTGTGCAAAAAGCTCGTCCGCACCGAGCAGGGAAAGTTCATCATATCCGTAGCCCGAGACATAGTAATTGGCAGCACCCGTTCCGTCAAGCGTCGCGCAGAGCTCTCCTCGTGTGCCCGTATTTTTCGTATCAGAATACGCTCCCGCCGTCGGTACGAGCGAAGCAAGCAACAGTATCGCCGCAAGCATCGCGGCAAATCGGTAAATATAATTCTTCATTTTCACGCTTCCTATATCGATTTCGACTAATTATATCACAAAAAATCGCACAAGTCAACCGAAAAGAATCACTATACTATTGCAAATTAATAATAAAAGTGCTATAATTAAATAAATATTGATAAATGATTAACACGAAGGAATTCCGATGAATATAAGTAAATTTGCCAAACGGGCAATCGTTCTTCTGCTTCTCTGCTCTCTGCCTATAGCCGGTGCTTGCAATGATGAAGCCGAATCACCCGAAACTACCCTGACCGAAGGAGTGGAAACAATGTACGTCAATCCCGATGATAACTACGAAGGCACGTTAAGATTTGATGAGAGCGCCGACGGCAAGACCGTCGTGATCTCCTACACTCTGAACGGCGAAAAGGTCTCTCACACCGTTCCCAATAATGCGAACTACCTCTCGGGCGGTTTTGCCGCAACCGATGACGTTGGACGATCCCTTCCCACCTCTCTGACCACGGGAATCTACGGTTCAAACGGCGAGAAATACGTCGGCATCTTCTACTTCCTCTGGCAGGGTGAGCACGGCGACGACGGTATTTACGATCTCGAAAAGATCAAGAACACCTACGGCGAGCTTGCCAAGGACGCAAACGCAAAGGATCCCGCCACGGGCAAAAACATCTACGGCAATATCGGCACGATGCATTGGTTTGCCGAGCCTCTTTACGGATACTACTACGCAAGCGACAGCTGGGTCATCCGCAAGCATATGGAGCTTCTTTCAAACGCAAACGTCGACTTTCTCTACTTCGACATTACAAACGGATACATTTATAAGGACAACGCACTCAAGGTCATGAAGACCTGCCACGAGCTGAATGAGCAGGGCTACGACGCTCCGCAGGTGGTCTTCTACACCAATTCGAATTCGAAAGCAGTTATGAAGCAGCTTTACGATGAGATATATTCAAAAGAGCTCTACCCCGACACGTGGTTTTACGTTGACGGCAAGCCCTGCATCGTCGGTGTTGAGGAAGGAAATATAAACGGATTCTTCACCGTCAAGGCGGCTCAGTGGCCTAACGAGGACTACAAGAAAAACGGTTGGCCCTGGATGGATTTTGAATGGCCGCAGAGAATATTCAGCGACAAAAACGGCAATCCGAGCGCGATAAGCGTTTCGATAGCACAGCACAATAAGTCGGTCACCTTCTCGGATTCTTCTCTCTACGGCTATGCCTATAACCGAGGCAGAAGCTTCAACGGTGCAAAGGACGATAACGCCTCTATGGAAGCCTACCGCGCGGCATTTGATGCGGATAACCTTATCACCAATCTCGGTCTCAACTTTCAGGCTCAATGGGACAGAGCGATCGAATCGGGAGTGCCCTACGTTCTCGTGACCGGTTGGAACGAGTGGGTAGCGCAAAGGCAAAACGGTCAGCAGCACCGCGGCGACGCGAGCTTCGTTCACTTTGTTGACACCGCTTCGATGGAATTCTCCCGCGATGCCGAAATGATGCGCGGCGGATAT
The DNA here is from genome assembly GCA_017387685.1 of Clostridia bacterium. Taxonomy (GTDB): domain Bacteria; phylum Bacillota; class Clostridia; order Oscillospirales; family CAG-272; genus CAG-390. The sequence goes on along the minus strand of JAFOEU010000058.1, from coordinate 118,134 downwards.
TTTGATAACTACTATATGCAATTGATCTCAAATATCCAAGCGCTCAAGGGCTCCGCGCCCGTCATCATTCAGGATGCGCGAAACAAGATCGACCTCGCCGCATCATTCGATCAATGGAATAAGGTCATCGTTTCCTACACCGATCCCAAGGGTGACACCAAGGACAGATCTTCAAAATCCTTCGGTGGCAAGGTTCTTCAGGATCGCACAGGCAACAACGATATAGTTGAAGCCAAGGTGACGAATGACACGGAAAATCTTTATTTCTACGTCAGATGCGCCGAGGATATCTCGGAATTCAACACGGATAATTCGTGGATGCAGTTGTTCGTAAACGTCAACAACGATGCCAAAGACGGCTGGTACGGCTACGATTTTCTCATCAATGCTACACCTGAAAGTGCGGACAAGACGACGGTTGCCTCCTGCAATTCAAACGGCGGTGTTCTCGCGACCTCCGAGGTCGGCAAGACTTTTTACCGTGTCGAGGGCGCAGAAATGATGATATCGGTTCCCCTCTCTATGCTCGGAATTGATAATTACAATGAAATTTACCTCGAATTCAAGTGGGCAGATGCCGATAAGAATATTAAATATTCGACAATGGAGGACTTCTACACCTACGGTGACGTTGCGCCCCTCGGCAGACTTAATTGGATATATCAGAATTACATTCCCTCTCAAAATTAAGGAGTAAACAATGAAAATCATTATCGTAGGATGCGGTAAAATAGGAAAAAGCCTTGCTGAAAAGCTCGTTTCGGAAGGTCACGACGTTGCCGTAATCGATAAATCCCCCGATGTCATTGAGGAGGTAACAAACGCTTATGACGTTATCGGTCTTTGCGGTATCGGCACCGACTGTGAGGTGCTATCCGAGGCAGGTGCGGCGCGAGCGGACATAGTTATCGCCACAACGGGATCGGATGAGCTCAATATGCTCTCATGCTACATTTCAAAAACCCTCGGAGCAAAATATACTGTAGCCCGTATACGCGATCCCGAATACAACGACAAGAGTCTTGGGTTTATGGTAACACAGCTTCAGCTTTCCGCTGCTCTCAATCCCGAGGCATCCGTCGCGCACACGATCGCCAATATTCTTAAATTCCCCTCGGCGGTCAATATTGAAACCTTCGCTTCAAGAAGATTTCAGATAGTTGAAATGATACTCGACGACGATTCCCCACTAATAGGCAAAAATATGATCGACCTGAGTCGCCACAGCACCGGAAAGTTTCTTATATGCTCGGTATTACGCGATAATGAGGTCATTATCCCCGACGGTCGCTTCGAGCTTCGAGGCGGTGACCGGATCGCGCTGACCGCCGCACCTAACGAGATCGGCAAGCTTCTCAGAAGCTTTGGTCTTATCACGAGAAAAGCAAAGGACGTAATGCTCCTCGGCGCAAGCCGCATAGCATATTATCTCACTCAGTCGCTTCTTGCCTCCGGGCATAACGTCACCGTAATCGACAAGAAGCCCGAGCGATGCGCGGAGTTTGCCGAGGCTATCCCCGGGGCGACCGTTATATGCGGTGACGGCGCGGATCAGGATATGCTGATTGAGGAGGGCATACAGCAAAAGGATGCCTTCGTTGCGCTCACCGGATACGACGAAAACAACATCCTTATTTCCTACTTTGCATCTTCACAAAAGGTAGGAAAGGTCATTGCAAAGGTCAACAGACCCGAGTTCCACCCCATTGCAGGTAAGCTCGGAATCGACACGATCATCTCGCCCATCCATACGGTTGCCGACGAGGTCGTACGTTACGCCCGTGCGCTTCAGAACACGGTAGGAAGCAACGTTGAAAAACTTTATAAAATTATGGACGGTAAAGCCGAGGCACTTGAATTCAACGTTAGTGCCGATTTCAGCCACGCGGGTAAAGCGCTTAAGGAAATAAAGTTCAAGCAAAATATCCTTATCGCCGGCATTCTCCGCAACCGCCGCCCGATAGTTCCGAACGGTGATGACGTCATTCTTCCGGGCGACAAGGTCATAGTCATCGCGGCAAACCACCGACTTTACGACCTATCGGATATAATCGAATAAGCGGAGGCACACGATGAATCGTAAAATGGTCTTTTACACCGTCGGCAATATTGCTTTGGTTGAGGCTGCCTTGCTGCTTCTTCCCGCACTCGTCGCCTTGATATACCTCGAAAAAAGCGGTTTTTCCTTCCTTATCACAGCCGCGCTCTCGCTTGCCGTCGGAATGTTCTTCATTCTTTTCTTCAAGCCTCAAAGCCGACTTATATACGCTAAGGAGGGCTTCGCGATAGTTGCCTACGCGTGGCTTCTTATGTCCGCCGTCGGCGCGCTTCCCTTTGTCCTCGGCGGCGCGATCCCCTCGTATATCGATGCGTTCTTTGAGACCGTCAGCGGATTCACCACGACGGGCGCATCGATACTGACCGACGTTGAATCGCTCGACAAATGTATGCTCTTTTGGCGCAGCTTTACACATTGGATCGGCGGTATGGGAGTTTTAGTACTCGTAACGGCGGTCGTGCCTAACATTGCGGACAGATCGCTCAATATCCTCAAAGCCGAAATGCCCGGTCCGACAGTCGGCAAGCTCGTTCCCCGCTCGCGCGACACGGCAAAGATACTTTATTGGATCTATTTCGGTATGACCGCTATCCTCACCGTTCTGCTCATAGCAGGGGGAATGCCGATATTCGACAGCATCGTTCACGCCTTCGGTACTGCAGGCACGGGCGGCTTTGGCATCAAGGCGGACAGTATAGCATCATATTCGCCATATCTGCAATGGGTCATAACCGCGTTTATGTTCCTCTTTGCAATCAATTTCAACCTTTATTACCTTATGCTGATCAGAAAATTCCGCGCGGTGTTCAAGAGCGACGAGCTTTGGTTCTTCTGCGCCCTCGTGCTTTTCTGCATCGGCGCGATAACCGTTGACATTCTCCCGATGTACGAAACCTTTGAGGAAGCGATACGCCTTTCCGCTTTTCAGGTTTGTACCATCGTTTCAACCACAGGATATGCAACAGCCGATTTCAACCTCTGGCCGGGACTTTCCAAGGCACTTTTGCTTATATTGATGTTCATCGGAGGCTGTGCGGGCTCGACGGGCGGTGGTCTTAAGGCGGCAAGAGTCGTTATCCTTTTCAAATCCATCAAAAAGGAGCTCAAGCGACTTCTCCATCCCCGTTCTGTAAAGGCGGTTATGTCGGAGGGCAAGAAGCTCGACGATGAAACGCTGAACGGCGTAACCTCATACTTTGCCGTCTATACGCTCTGCATAATCGCGGTATTCGTGCTTCTCTCATTCGAGCCCTTCGATTTTGAGACCAACTTTACCGCCTCGGTTGCCTGCTTCAACAATATCGGACCGGGATTCGGTGCTGTCGGTCCCGCGTCAAGCTTTGCGGATTATTCGGGATTTTCAAAGATTATTCTCTCATTCGCAATGCTCCTCGGCAGACTTGAGGTATTCCCTCTTCTGCTCGGACTCAATCCTCTCATCTGGAAGAGATCGAAAGGCAACTGATATGACAAATGAAAAAATAATGCAGATTGCTCTGCAGCAGTCGGCATACGACTGCAATTGCTCACCCGAAGATTTTCTCAAAGAGGACCACGTGCTGACCTCCTCGGTGAAGCATCCGAAGGCAAGGAAATATCTCCCCCTTCCTTTTGAATGCGACCTCGTCAGCTACGGCAACAACGTCGTGGCGCAGACAAGCGATCGGACTCGCGAGGCGGTGCGTGAATATTTAAGCAAATACGTCGTCGCGCACTCATTTGAAACGCCGAACGTACACGTGCTCGACGAAATGCTTCTCCCCTATCACCTCAAGGTCTGCTTCACGGCGGTCTACTACCTTCCCGACGTTGACAAGCTCCGCGAGCTTCCCTGCCCTTACGAGATGCGAACCCTTCATCAAGAGGATTTTGCTGACCTCTATCTTCCCGAATGGGGCAACGCCCTTTGCGAAAAGCGCCGCGAGCTTGATGTTCTGGGTGTCGGTGCTTACGATAACGGACGGCTCGTCGGTCTTGCGGGATGCTCGGCTGACTGCGAGGATATGTATCAGATCGGCATTGACGTTCTTCCCGAATACCGCAGACAGGGAATCGCCTCGGCGCTGACGAGCCGCCTTGCTATCGAGATTTTGAAGCTCGATAAAGTTCCCTTCTACTGCACCGCGTGGTGCAATCTCAAATCCGCGCGCAACGCGATCAAATGCGGCTTCTCGCCCGCTTGGGTCGAGCTCACCGCAAGAGATATAGATTTCGTTAACGAATTCAATAAAAGCCTGAAATTATAAATTAGGAGATCAAAACAATGAAAAAACTCAATCTCGCCATCATCGGTCAAGGCAGAAGCGGTAAAAACATCCACGGAAAATATTACCGCAGCAAGGACAATCTCTATTACGACGTAAAATACGTTGTCGACGCGGACGAGTTCCGCAGAGGTGTTGCCGAGGAGATCTACCCCGGATGCAAGACCTTCGCCGATTACACCGAGCTTTTCAAGCTTGACGATATCGACCTCGTTGTAAACTCCACCTATTCGGAGATGCACTATCCGATCACCAAGGATCTTCTCCTTCACGGCTTCAACGTGCTCGTTGAAAAGCCCTTCGGCCGCACTCGTTACGAATGCGACGAGCTTATCAAGATCGCAAAGGATAAGGGCGTAACACTTGCTGTATTCCAGCAGACCTTCCTCGCTCCCTTCTATCCCTTTGCATACGAGCTTGCGAAGTCGGGTAAGCTCGGCGAGATCAAGCAGATCAGCATCCGCTACAATAATTTCGCCCGCCGTTGGGACTGGCAGACTCTGCAGAAGAAGTGCGCGGGCGGTGTTTACAACACCGGTCCTCACCCCATCGGACTTGCACTCGGATTCCTTGATTTCGACGAAAATGCACGCGTGGTTTACTCGAAGCTCGGCTGTGCGCTGACCTTCGGCGACTCGGATGACTTTGCAAAGATCATCATCGATACTCCCAACAAGCCCGTTGTGGATATCGAGGTCACCTCTATTGACGCTTTCTCGAACTACAACGTCAAGATCCTCGGCACACGCGGCTGCTTCAAGTGCACCCCCGCGGCTTACAATATGACCTACATAGTTGACGGCGAGAACCCCGAAAAGGAGGTATCCGAGACATTCATCAAGAACGATGCGGGTGATCCCGTCTACTGCTCCGAAAAGCTCGTCAAGCACGAGGAAGAGGGCAAATTCAACGGCACCGCATTCGACGTCGGCACCGCTTCGCTTTACGAACAGCTCTACTACAAGATCACCGAGGGCAGACCTATGACCGTCACCCCCGAAATGGCGGCGGCTGTAATCGGAGTTATCGAAACGGTACACGCGCAGAATCCGCTTCCCTTGAAGTTTTAAGGAGACACGAAAATGAAAAAGATTGCTATTCTCGGATGCGAAAACTCGCACGCTAATGCGTTTTTGAAGTTCATTAAGGAAAAGGAAGAATTCGCGGACATCGAGTGCATCGGCGTTTACAGCGTCGATACCGCGGCGGCTGAAAAGCTTCGCGACAACTTCGGCGTTCCCGTTCTTGAAAATTACGACAGCGCGGTAGGCAAGATCGACGGTCTTATCATCACCGCGCGCCACGGCGGCGATCATTATAAATTCGCAAAGCCCTACATAGAGAGCGGCATCCCGATGTTCATCGACAAACCGATCACGGTCAGCGAGGAGGAGGCTGTCGAATTTATGCAGGCACTCAAAGCACGCGGAACGAGAATTTCGGGCGGTTCGTCGCTTAAGCAGGACGTTTACGTCTCAGAGCTGAAGGCGGACGCTCTTGCAGAGGTCGGCGGCAAGACTCTCGGCGGATTCATCCGCGCTCCCTATCAGGCTGAGAACGCTTACGGCGGATTCTATTTCTACGCCCAGCACCTTGTAGAAATGGTCTGCGAGATCTTCGGCAGATTCCCGAAATCCGTCGAGGCAAAGCAGAACGGCAAGACGATCAACGTGCTTTTCCACTACGATAATTACGATTGCGTCGGACTTTTCTGTGACGGCACTTACGTTTACTATGCCGCAAGAATGGCTGAAAAGGCATCGAAATCCTTTGAGATCCCCACCACCTCGGATTGGTATTACCGCGAGTTCAAGGAATTCACGGAGATCCTGGGCGGTGCGGATCAGACCTGCACTCACGAGGAATTCATCTCGCCCGTCTTCATTATGAATGCCATTATGCGCTCGCTTGAAAGCGGATGTGCCGAAGAGCTCCCCGAGATCAAGGTGTGATTATGGCAAAGATAATCCTTTCTGCATTCGCCGACGAATATTCCGACAGCTTTGAGGAACAGCTTCAAGGGCTGAATAAGCTCGGAATATCTCATATTGAGATCCGCCACGTCAACAAGAAAAACATTTCGGTTTTGACCAAAGAGGAAATTCTTGAAGCCAAGGAGCTGCTCGACAAATACGGAATCAAGGTCTCCGCAATAGGCTCACCCCTCGGCAAGATCAAGCTCGACGGCGACCTTGACGGTCACATTGAAACCGCCAAGCGCGTGTATGAATATGCGAACATCCTCGGCGCGAAATACGTGAGAATGTTTAGCTTCTACGCGCCCGACGGCAAAAATATCGTCGATATGAAGACCGAGGTCTTCTCCGCCCTCGGCAGACTTCTCGATGCCGCGCGCGAATACGGCGTCATCCTCTGCCACGAGAATGAAGCAAAGATCTACGGCGACATTCCCGAGCGTTGCCGCGAATTGCTCGACGCCTTTCCCACCCTCTCCTGCGTTTACGATATGGGCAACTTCGTTCTTGAAGGAGTCGATCCCTACCCCGAGGCATACCGTCTTCTCAAGGATCGAATCGCATATTTCCACATCAAGGACGCCCTCGCGGCGGGCGCGATCGTCCCTCCCGGCTGCGGTGAGGCAAAGATCGCAGAGATACTCGCGGAGCATAAAGAATACGCCGACTGCGACTTTTTCGTGTCGCTCGAACCCCACCTCGAGCTCTTCTCGGGTCTCAACGCCCTTGTTGGCAGAGCTTTTGAAAATCCTTATAAATACCCCGATGCAAAAACCGCTTTTACAGATGCAGCGGATAGAATTAAAAAGCTTATATAACAAAAAGCACCACGGACAAAAATCCGTGGTGCTTTATCGTTATTCTTTTGGCATATCGCGAAGCGCGGCAAGCTGATCTCTTCTGCCGTAAACAACAGCAGTAATCCATACCGTCTCAGTATCATCGTTAACCCAATAGTAAACGATGAAATTGTCAACAGTCATTTTGTGTATTCCTTCCGTACGCCACGGCTCTTCATCAACCAAAGGAAATCTGCGAGGCATATTGTTAAGGGAAGAAATAGATTTTTTAATTCTATCAGACCATTGATTTGCGGCTTCCGGCTCAAAAAGGACATTGGATATATATATTATAGCCTCTTTAAGCTGAACAAAAGCACTGTCGGTCAAATTAACTTGATAAGTCATTTGCCAATACTTTGATTTATCTTTTCAAAAGCATCGTCAACACTAACGCCTCGACCTGATTTTGCTTCATCAAGCCCCTTTGCCATCATTGCATTGAATTGCTCTTCGGTCATTGTATCTCGGGTTTGTATCGTGGGAAGGCTGAAAGAATACGGGATTCTGTTAGTCATAATTATTTGTCTGTAAAGCGAATCTATCAGTACCGACACGGGAATGCCAAGCTGTGCAAGTATTTCCTCAGCCTGCGCTTTGATCTCAGGCTGAACGCGTACAGATACGTTTGCGGTTTTAGTTGCCATAGTATGCACCACCTTTCTACTATATTATATCACATTGTATAGCAAATTGCAATACATTTTAATAAAATAATATTAAATTCCTTTAATGCCACTTTCACTTAAATTTTGCAAATGTGTCATAGAGCAATACGGGCAGAGAAAAATCTCTGCCCGTATTGAAGTTTAGAACTTAGAGTTATGAGGCTCGCTTACGCTCGCCGTTATGAGTTTGCTTCGCAAACGTTTTTACATAAGCTTTCTGATAAGCGCCTTCATATCCTCAACCGAAGCAGCCTTGGGGTTGCCGGGAGCGCAAGCGTCTGCATATGCGGACTCTGCGAGGAAGTCGAGGTCCTCTTCCTTGAGGGCTTCGAGCTTGGTGGGGATTCCGACGTCGATGGAGAGCTGACGTACCGCGTCAACAGCCGCCTTGCGGTACTCATCCTGAGTCATACCGGTGGTATCAACGCCCATAGCTTCTGCTACTGCCTTGAGCTTTTCGCCGGTCTGATCTGCGTTATACTCCATAACGATGGGGAGCATCATAGCGCAAGCAACGCCGTGGGGAGTGTCGTAAACCGCGCCGAGGGTGTGCGCGATAGAGTGAGCGATTCCGAGACCTACGTTCGAGAACGCCATACCGGTTACAAACTGACCGAGAGCCATTCCTTCACGTCCCTCGGGCTCGTTGTTGACCGCGCCGCGAAGGCTCTTTGCGATAAGGCGGATAGCCTCGAGGTTGAGGCAGTCGGGAAGATCCCAAGCAGCGCGGGTGGTGTAGCCCTCGATCGCGTGGGTGAGAGCATCCATGCCGGTCGAAGCGGTGAGACCCTTGGGCATAGTGGACATCATATCGGGGTCAACGACAGCGATATCGGGAATATCGTTTACGTCAACGCAAACGAACTTACGCTTGCGCTCAACGTCGGTGATAACGTAGTTGATGGTTGCCTCTGCCGCTGTACCTGCGGTGGTGGGAACTGCGATGGTGTAGACCGTGCGGTTCTTGGTGGGAGCAACGCCCTCGAGGGAGCGAACGTCCGCGAACTCGGGGTTGTTGATGATGATACCGATAGCCTTTGCGGTGTCCATAGAAGAACCGCCGCCGATGGCGATCATATAGTCTGCACCCGAAGCCTTATAAGCCTCAACGCCGTTCTTTACGTTTTCGATGGTGGGATTGGGCTTGATATCGGAATAGATCTCGTAAGCCATTCCTTCCTTATCGAGAATATCGGTTACCTTCTTGGTTACGCCGAACTTGATAAGATCGGGGTCGGTTGCGATGAAAGCCTTGGTAAAGCCCTTTGCGGCAACGAGCGCGGGGATCTCAAGGATCGCGCCCTTGCCGTGATATGATATTGCGTTGGATACGAAACGATTTGCCATTTGAATGACCTCCGTAATTTTATTCTTTGTGTAGGCAAAGCCTATAAATTAATTATACAGTATAAAATGCAAAATTTCAATATGAAATTTCAATTTTGTTTTGAGATTTACCACCAATTCTGCGGAATTATCTCAACCTTATAAAGCCAACCCGAAAAATTGCATCCGATATACATAGTGCCGTCGATCTTATACATATGCTCGGGCTCTGCTCCCGAGAGTCCGTAGAGGTTGGCACTTGATACGAGATTGCCCTCCATATCCTCGACCACCATAAGGTGAACCGCTTCGCCTTCAAGATATCTCGGATCGTAAACGTACTCGCCGTCCGAATAAAGTCCCTGAGTCATAAGCGTCTGATCCGCGCAGATATGCGAGGAGAGCTTATTGAAATTCTCGTCGAGGATCATTATCTCGATATTGAATCCGGCGGCAACGTAGGTGTTACTATCGGGTAAATATTCAAGTCCGCGTATGCCGATGGGAGTGATAAGATCGCCCTTGTATTCAAGCGTTTCGGCATCAACGAAGGAAAGGCGTGTCCAACCCGCATCGAGCGTTGCTATGACGATCCTGTTATTTTTCGCATCGTAGGTCAGATCGTTGGTATGGAAGGTGGGCAGACGCTCCGAGGATCCCACGATCTCACCCGTGGTAATATCGTATTTCGAAACAACGCCGAATTCGACGCCATCACTCTTGCCCATCATACCGACGTAGGCGTATTTGCCGTCCGTGCATCCGCCCTGAACCGTTCCCGCACCGTTTACGGTTTTGAACTTCAAAACCTTTTCGGTTGCCGCAAACGCGACTCCACTGCCATCCGAAATGAGCTCGGCGATAGCAAAAGCATCATCCTCCGAGGGCTCGGAGATATATTCAAAGCCCGCCTCGATGGCAAGTGTCGAGCCGCTTGTAAAATTCTCAAAAAAATAATCGAGCGCAAGATAGCACTGATACCAGCTCGTTCCGTTTATTGCGATCTTGTTGCCTATGACCGCGATACCGAAACGGTTGCCGCCCGCCTCGTCGAGCTTGGCTTTAAGAGTTGCCGATTCCGCTCTGTTTGTGTCGCCGAGGATCAGCTCCTTGGCGTCGGGCGCGGGAAGCTTGAGCACAGCCATAATGTCAAAGGTACTCTCGATCTTGCATCCGAAGCGCTTATTGAACTCCGCCTCAAACGCCGCAAAAAGACGTCCGCGTGCTCCGTCGTTTTCCTCGGAGCGGATGATCTCAAATTCGGTTTTACCGCCCGAAACAACTGTAATCATTTCCTTTTTTGCCTCCGTGATCTCCACAGCTTCGGTTTCCGTCACCTCCCCTTCGGGAGCTTTTTCACAAGCGGGAAGCAGTACCGCCAATGCTATAAACAAAATTAATAAGCTGATTTTTTTCATATTGTCCTCCGATTTTCGTGATAATTCATTATACCATAAAAATCTTCGCTTTTCAAGTAAGCCGCATCGAAAAAGCGGTTGAATTATCGGCAAAAATATGCTATAATAAATTAAATTAATACTTAATCGGAGAAAATATAATGAATAAGGTAAAATTCAGATATGCAACCGAAGCCGACGCCGCGCTGATCCTCAAATTCATCCGCGGCATCGCGGAATACGAAAATATGCTCGACGAGGTCATCAACACCGAGGAAATGATAAAGGAAGTCGTCTTCGGCAAGGGACACGCGGAGGTCATCTTCGCACTTGAAGACGAAAAAGAGGTCGGATTCGCGCTCTTCTTCCATAATTACTCCACCTTCGTCGGACGCGCGGGCATCCATCTTGAAGACCTTTTCGTCTGGCCCGAATACCGCGGAAAGGGATACGGAAAGGCGCTACTGACGGAGGTCACGCGAATCGCCAAGGAGCGCGGCTGCGGCAGAGTGGAATGGACTTGTCTTGATTGGAATCAGCCGAGCATTGATTTCTATCTTTCCAAGGGAGCTGTCCCGATGGACGAATGGACGATCTACCGCCTGACTTCCGATAAGATCGACGAGCTTGTCAAGAGGAGCGAGGAAGATGTATAAGCTTTATATGGAATTTGAAAATCCCACCGAAGCGATGTTTGGCAAACGCCGCTCGGTTCAGGGAATGGCGATACACGGCGACACCGCGTTCGTCCTCTACCACAGCGGAGTTTGCGGCGCGTACGATCTCGTCAACCGCAACCCGAAGCCCGTAGGCGTTTTCAAGCTCGGCTCTTATTGCAGAAATAAGGAAGACAAGAGATACGATAACCACGCAAACGACGCTATGTTCGGCGCGACTGTGCCGGGCGAGGATTTCCCTCTGATGTACGTCACAGCCGGCAACAGCGGCGACGCGGATGAAAAGGGTTGGATCGCCTACTGTGCCGTTGAGCAGATAAGACTCAAAGGCGGTGTCTATTCGGCGGAAACCATACAGCGCATATACTACAAGCCGACCGAAAAGGACGGCACGAAATTTGAAGTGCCCGGTTGGGGATGGCCCGCGTCACTCGTTGACGTCAAGAACGGCTTCTTCTATCTCCACTCGGCGCGCTATCGCACCAAGCGTGAGATGTACCGCCCCGACAACGAATATATCGTTACAAAATTCCGTCTGCCCACCCCCGACGAGGGTGACGTTACCTTCACCGCCGACGATATTATCGATCAGTTCACCCTGCCCTTCAATGCTTTCGCGACTCAGGGCGGAACGATATATGAGGATAAGCTCTACTACTCCTTCGGCTTTGGCAGAGAGGACACCCCCGACGCGCTCAACGTCATTGACCTCAAAGAGAAAAAATACGCGCTCTGCGAGGATCTTTCAACCGCACCGTTTGCCGACCAAGAGGTCGAATGCGTTGGATTTTACAAGGGCAGAATGCTTATAAACACTCAAAAAGAAAAAATATACGAACGCGAACCGTTCGAATTCTGAAAGGAGACAAAATAATGCTTGAAATCGGAATGAAAGCCCCCGACTTTACTCTCAAGGACAAAAACGGAAATGACTTTACACTCTCGTCGCTCCTCGGCAAAAAGGTAGTTCTCTATTTCTACCCCAAGGACAACACCCCCGGATGCACCCGTCAGGCTTGTGCCTTTGCGGGAGCATACAAGCAATTCGAGGCAAAGGGCGTCGAAGTCATCGGCATCAGCAAGGACAGCGTGGCATCGCACGTTAAGTTTGCCGAAAAATACGATCTTCCCTTCATCTTGCTCTCCGACCCCGACCGCGTAGCCATCGAGGCTTACGGCGTATGGCAGGAGAAAAAGATGTGCGGAAAGGTTTCAATGGGCGTTGTACGCACCACCTTTATCATTGACGAAAAAGGCAATATCGAAAAGATCATGCCGAAAGTAAAACCCGATACAAACGCGGCTGACATTTTAGCCGAACTTTAAGGAGGATTTAAAAATGTACACTATTTACGTTAGTTTCATCTGCCACGAGGGCAAGCGCGAGGCGTTTGTCGAGAGAATGAAATCCGAGGGCGTACTCGCGGCTGTGCTTGCAGAGGACGGCTGCATCCGCTACGATTACTATTATTCGGATAAGAATCCCAATGAACTTTTGCTCATTGAGGCGTGGGAGTCGAAGGAGCACCAGCAGGTGCACATCGGTCAGCCCCACATGGCAAAGCTCCGCGCATTCAGAAATGATTATATCGCAGAGTCAAAGCTCGGTGAATTTGATCTGAAATGAAAAAAACAGACGAAAAAACAAACGTGATGCGTCTGCTTGACTCGAAAAAGGTCAAGTACGAAAAGCATCTTTACGTTGACACCGATGCGATCAGCGGCATCGAGATCGCGACGGTATTGAATCAGGACCCTAATCACGTTTTCAAAACTCTCGTGACGGTCGGCGCATCGAAGAATTACTATGTTTTCATGATCCCCGTAGAGCGTGAGCTTGATCTCAAAAAAGCCGCTCGCGCCGCGGGCGAGAAAAATATCGTGATGATAAAGCAAAAGGAACTGCTCCCCCTGACGGGCTACATCCACGGCGGATGCTCGCCGATCGGTATGAAAAAGCAGTTTCCCACCTTCACGGACGCAACTGCCGCGAATTTTGAAACCATCCTTTTCAGCGCGGGAAAGATAGGATATCAGGTCGAGATCACGCTTGACGAACTTCGTAAAGCACTGAAATTTGAACTGGTTGATCTGACGGTATAAAGGAGAAAACTATGAACTTCACAGAAATAGCAAACACCCGCCAATCCTGCCGCAGTTATGATGCGGCGAGGGCGGTTGAAGAGGAAAAACTTCAAGCAATACTTGAATCCGCACGTCTCTCCCCATCCGCTTGCAACGGTCAGCCGTATCTTATGACGGTCTGCCGCGGCGAGTCGGCTAAAGCGGTCGCAAAAGCCGTTCAGGGTATGGGTATGAACAAATTTGCAACCGATGCTCCCGTGCTGATCGTAATTTCCGAGAAGCCCTACGTCGCATCCGCCGCACTCGGCGCAAAGGTCAAGGGCAACAACTACCGCTCGATCGACATCGGCATCCTCTCCGCCTACATCACTGCGGAAGCAGCCGCGCAGGGGCTCGGAAGCTGCATTCTCGGTTGGCTCGACGACGCGGAGATCCGCAAGATCTGCTCGCTCGATGCACCCGTCCGCCTCGTCATCACTATCGGCTATCCGAAGGAAGGCGATAAACTCCGCACCAAAAAGCGCAAGGATATGGACGAGATCGTTAAATTTATCGATTAATTAAAAAATTCTAGATCAAGGAAGAAAGGAGGCAACAATGTCGTCCTACAGCGAGCTCATTAAGAATTTTGAGCGAATACGCGCTTATATGCGCGAGTTTTACGTTTACGGCTTCAAGAGCCGCGACGGGTACAACCAAAAAAGCGCGCGATCGTATGACGACGAGCGCCGCCGTATGGAAAGCATTCTCGGCGATCATATGAGCTTCGTCCGCACGCCCGAGGGCAAGAATATCTTCATCTCGATCGACAGCCGATCATCACGCCACAATCCCTTCTATAAGGCTTGGAAATCAAAAAGCTTCACCGACGGCGATATTACCCTCCATTTCATCCTCTTCGATATTCTTCACTCCCCGGAGATCGCGCTTTCAATTCCCGAGATTATGCAAATAATCGACCGCGAATATCTCTCCGAGTTCGACTCACCGTTGATGTTCGACGAATCGACTCTGCGCAAGAAGCTTAAGGAATATTGCGATGAAGGCATTATAATCTCCGAAAAATCGGGCAAGCGTATGCTCTACCGCCGCGCGGAAGACTTTGATCTTTCGGACTACTGTGATCTTCTTGATTTCTATTCAGAGGCGGCACCTTGCGGCGTTATCGGCTCATTTCTGCTCGACAGAACGCGCCCGCACAAAAACGCCTTTGGCTTCAAGCACCACTACATCACGGGCGCGATGGACAGCGAAGTCCTTGCCGCGCTCTTTACCGCTATGAGGCAGAAGCGAGTTATCACGGTAACGAATCACAGCCGCCGCTCAGACGAGCCGAGGCGAAACCGCATAATCCCGCTGCGCATCTTCATCAGCACGCAGAATGGCAAGCAACATCTGATCGCGTATCAGCCCGACTTCAATAATTTCCGCTCCCTCAGGATCGACTATCTTTCCGCCGTCAAGCTTGAGGAGGTCACGCCGCGCTTTGACGAGCTTCGCGCTATGCTCGACCTGAAGCAGAGCAATATGTGGGGCGTTGTGGTAAACCGAGGCAAACGCGGCAAAGAGCCGCTCGAGCGCGTGACCTTTACGGTCAAGGTCGAGCCGAACGAGGATTACATAATCAAGCGTCTATACCGCGAAAAGCGGGGTGGCACGGTTGAAAAGATCGACGATTCCACCTACCGATTCACCGCCGACGTTTACGAAACGAGCGAGATAATCCCCTGGATCCGAACCTTCATCTGCCGCATCGTGCAATTGGATTTTTCAAACCGAACCGACGAAAACAAATTCAGGCGCGATCTTGAAGAAATGTACAGAATGTACGGAATCGAGGTGAGCGGTCAATGATATTCAGCGAGCTTTATTCCGCTTACTACAACACGGTCGCGGAAATAATTTCAAGGATCATCGACGGCGAGCGCGACGAGCGCAAGCTTCAGAAGATCGTCTCGGAGCACGCCTTCGGCGAAAGCGTTACAACCATCCTCCCCGCACTTAAAAGCGGTAAATGGCAGCTTCTCCGTCCCGATATGAGCACGGTTTTGAAGCACAAGCCGAGTGTTCCGCTGACAAATCTGCAAAAAAGATGGCTTAATGCGGTATCGCTCGATCCGCGAGTCAAGCTCTTTGACGTTTCCTTTAACGGACTCGATGACGTCGATCCTCTCTTCACTCCCGACGATTATTACGTCTACGATAAATACTGCGACGGCGACGATTTCTCCGACGAGGGATATATCGAACGCTTTCGCATCATCCTCTCCGCTATCCGCGCAGGTACTCCGATCAAGGTAAATCTCACCAACAGAAGCGGCAAGGAAATGTACGCTAAGGTCATGCCCCTGCGGCTCGAGTACTCCGAAAAGGATGACAAATTCCGCCTCATCACAGACGGATGCAAGTATCTGCACACGATCAATCTCTCGAAGATCAGATCGGTAAAATATTGCGGCGAGACCTTCAAGCACATCCCCCGCGAGGAGCGATACGACACCGTCACGCTCCGAATCAAAGACGAGCGAAACGCCCTCGAGCGGTGTATGCTCCACTTTGCGCACTTTGAAAAGCGCGCAGAGCGGGTTGGCAAAAACGAATATCTGCTTCACGTCAAATTCGACCACAAGGACGAGTCCGAGATCGTCATCCGAACTCTCTCCTTCGGCGCGCGAGTAAAAGCCGAAGCACCCGACTCATTCGTCGAGCTGATAAAAAAGAAGCTTTTGGCTCAAAAGCTTCTGAATTTAAGATAAAAATCACTAAAAAGCTGCGAACTTTAACGAGTTCGCAGCTTTTTTTCCGTGAAAAAAGTCTTTTTGAGTGGTAAAATATGAGTGTAAGATAAAACGAAAGAACGGAATGGATACCATGACGTACGAAAAATTCAAAAACCAATGGCTCAAGCATTTTGCTGCACCCCTAAATGACAATCCTTGTGATAAGTCTATGATCAGGGCAGAACAGTATATCTGGCATCTTTTCACGTGGGGTTATCTTCCCAAGGAATGTTTTCTTATGGGTGTCGACGCCGCGCTGGCTTTCGACAGTCTCACGCCCGAGGAAAAAGAAAGCGCGATATATTTTGAACGCTTCGGCAAGTATTTGCCTTCTCTTTCCGACCGCAAAAACATCTGCGCAGAGGATCTTACGGAATGCACGGAAATTTACGTCGTTGCGCGGGATTTTTCGTGGACTTATATATGGACTCACGAAGGTACCTGGTGCGGTCCTTTCTACTGCGACCGCAAATTGCTTTCAAACTACCGATTGGAGGAAAAATCAAAATGATCTTCAGATTTTCAAGCTTCGTGCTCGACATCGACGTCGAGCGCACGCGGGCGTTTTATGAGCGCACGGATATCAAGTCAATAGGTGAGCAGTGCAGCTGCTGCGGATGTCAAAATTTCGATAAAGTCATTATGGAGGCATCCGACCGTGTGACGGAGTTTTTACGCTCCCTCGGCATCGATCCCCGCAAGCCCCCCGAGGTCTATAACGTCACAGGGCTGCTTGAAGAAGAGGGCACGATCTGGTACAACGGTTGGTACCACGTCTGCGGCAGAATAGTGGAATCGCCCGATATGGTTGAGGAAACTCTGCTTGATACCGGGGTTATTCTGAAAAGAACTTGTTGGGAGCACAGCTACTCGCCCGATCCGGATTTTCCTTTTATGGTGCTCCCGATACCCGACCAGGCCCTGCTTCACGAAGATTTTCCCTCCCCCGTCATTCAGCTTGAAATCGACACACATCTGCCTTACGTTTTAGAGACTCCCTTTGAGGGATGAAAGGAGAAAATATGATAGAAATTATAGGAATTTATAACACCGCAAAGTGCTTCGCGTCCACCCTTGAGGACGGTGCGCGCGAGCAGATAAAGACGGTTTGCGATACCGAGGCGTTTTCGTCCTCGAAGATAAGAATAATGCCCGACGTTCACGCGGGCAAGGGATGTACCATCGGTACGACAATGACAATTACCGACAAGATAGTTCCCGCGATGGTGGGCGTTGATATCGGTTGCGGAATGTACACCGTCGCGCTCGGCAAGGTTGATATCGACCTTGAAAGGTTCGACGAAGCCGCGCATTTCATCCCCTCGGGCAGAGATGTCTGGGAGGGGCGCGACGAACGTTTCGATCTCACCGCGCTCCGCTGTTACAGATATCTCCGAGACTCAAAGCGTCTTGAGCGAAGCCTCGGCACGCTCGGCGGCGGTAATCATTTCATCGAAATTGATTCGGACGATGAGGGCAACAAGTACCTCGTAATCCACTCGGGCAGCCGCAATCTCGGCACTCAAGTAGCGGAATATTATCAGGGCATCGCCGTCGATCTCAACCTCGGAAAGGAGGAATACTTCAACCGCCGCGAGGAGATCATCCGCACCTACAAGGAGGCGGGGCGCAGAAGCGAGATTCAGGCTGTTCTTAAGGCTATGGCAAAGGAATGGGAGGCAAAGGAGCCCACGCTCCCCGCCGATCTCTGCTATCTTTACGGACGGTTTATGGAGGATTATATCCACGACGTTGACATCTGTCAGAAGTTCGCAAAGCGCAACCGCGAAAGAATGGCTGAGATATTGCTTGAAAGAGTCGGACTCACCGCGCTTGAAGCCTTCGAGACGGTTCATAACTACGTCGACGTTGACGAAATGATCCTCCGCAAGGGCGCGGTCTCGGCGAAGGAGGGCGAAAAGCTCCTCATTCCCATCAATATGCGCGACGGCTCGCTCATCTGCATCGGTCGCGGCAACGAGGATTGGAATTTCTCCGCGCCCCACGGAGCGGGCAGACTTATGTCGCGCTCTGCGGCGTTTGAGCGGCTGACTATGGCGGAATACGAGGAGCAGATGTCGGGCATCTACTCGACCTGCGTAGTTCCCGACACCCTCGACGAGTCGCCTATGGCATACAAGAGCATGGACGAGATCGTTGAAAACATCACTCCCACAGCAGAGATCGTCTGCCGCATCAAGCCGATCTACCATTTCAAGGCAACGGAATAAATGAGGATCAACGATGAAGGAAATAAAATCGGAAAAAGATATAAATGATTTTCTTGAAGAAACACGGGCTCTGCACGACGGATGTATCATTGACGTTCAATATAAGCACAGCGGGATCAAGAGGATAGATAACTGCCTTCACTTTCATCCCGACGAAACCAAGCTGACGCTTAAAATATTTGCGCCGAGTATCTTTGATGCCATAGTTGAGATCGAATTTGAAAATCTTCTCCGGTGGCAGATAAACAGCAAAAACGACTATCTGTATGCGGCTTGCGTTAACATAGAGCCGGGATATATAGTCTGGTCGAGTGAGATATACACCTCCTCCGAGCGGTTGGAGGATAGCTCTTACGTTATCGCAAGATCAATGAAATGGCGTATCGCCGATTAGCTAAACAAAATAAAAATCGGGACAGCTTCTTTTTGAGAGGCTGTCCCTTATATTTTTATTTCGGCAAAACCGCGTCTTCCTTTGATTCGTAAAACTCCTTCGCAAGTCCCTTTTTCGACACGGGCTCATCGTTTGCGTAGAGGTGGGAGGTATCGCCGAGCTGCATACATTTGAAGAAGACCTCGCCCTTGACTCTTTCTTCGGTGACCATTGTTGTGACGGACGATGCGGGCATGAAGAAGGACTGCCAGAGCATCGGGAGCGCAACGCCCGAAAGATGCGAGATCAGTGCCATTCCGAGTCCGAAATGGCAGAAGAATGCGATAGTGGTATCGGGGCTCTGCTCGGTGCGGTAGAAGAAGCCATCCTTCTTATATCCGTAGCCCTCGAGGATGGCATCGAATTCCTTTATGGTCTCCTGCCATACTTCCTCAACGTTGCCCGAGCTCATAAGCTCGTTTTCAAGCCAACGGTCCTTATCGAACATTTCGGGATGATCGTTCCAGAAGCGCGGCTTCATATTCCAAGCGCAACGATTCTTCCCCTTTTCTTCATCCCACACTCTGCCTCGGAATTCGTGAAGCCAATCGAGCGTCTGCGCACTCTTCCCCGTCAATTCAAGGTAGGGCTGCGCCGTGTGCTGTGCTCTGCCCATCGGGGAAACGTAAACGTCGCTTATAGGTAATTTGGCAAGTCTTTCGGCAAGCATACGCGCCTCGCGCCAGCCTTTTTCGGTGATGGTATTATTTTCGTAATCGGGTTCCGCGTGGCGGATTATAAGTATCTTCATTTGTTCCCTCTCATTTAAGCTCAACGGTATACGCACCGTCGTACGAATATATTATTTTCGCACTCTTATCGCTTTCGATATACTTGTTCGGTGTGTGTCTGCCGTAAAAATCCTTTGTTGCCGACCAGAGATAATAGTCCGCATCGGTCATTTTGTAATATTCCGTAAGCGCCTCGCCGTTCTGACCGTGCGAGGTCGCCTGAACCACATCGCATTTAAGCGTCTCGGCGGTATATCTTTTATTAATATACTGACCTATGTAAGCAGGACCCGAGTCGCCCGAGAATATCATACTCTTGCCGCCCGCCTCCGCGCGGAAGACAAGACTCGTCTGGTCAAGATCACCGAATTCGGTGACGAGCATATCGTCAACGGAGCCGAGGACGGTGACTTTTATATCAGCAAAATAATAAGTCTGTCCCGTTCTCGCGGTAACGTAAGCCGAACCGAGCGTCTTTGCCGCCTTTTCGAGCTTTGAAATGCGGTTTGCGTAAGTGCTCTTATCGTACGCTGTCTGATAGGATTCGTAAGGCATATTGGAATAAACCGCATCGCATTTGATCAATGAGGCATATTTTGAAGTCGAAATATCAACAAGACCGTTCATATGGTCGCCGTGAGCGTGCGTAATGAACCACGCGCGGATGTGCGGCTTCTCTCCCTCGGGGATCAGCGACTTCAAGGTCGAATAAAGCCTGTCGAGGAATTTCGGATCGCTGTCGCCGCTGTCTACGATGACAAAGCTTCCGTCCGACGCCTGAATGACGTAACAAGTCCCCTTTAATGCGCCGTCGTATTCAAGTCCCGGCTCAATCACCTTCGGAACTGTCGTTGCATTAACGTCATCGGACTTAAAGGGCTTTTCCGTAGCGGGCTTGTCAACGAGTATCAAAAGCTCACCGGTTTTATTCCAAAGGTTGACCGTTACTTCAACGCCTTCCTTGGTAAATACTGCAAAACACGCATCCTTACCGCTAAAGCGCTGAACCTCGGCAAAGCCATTTATCTTCAGCATCTCCGTGTAAGCCTCAAAATCGGAAACCGAACTATCCTTGAAGCTGAGCTCGTATGCACCGCGTGCGCCCGCTATATGATATATACGAGGCATACGGCTCGGCGAAAACTGCGGAATAGACGCATCGAGCATCGAGGTGTCAGCGCCGTTTATCAGAATATCATCGGTAATAAAACCAACGGTATCGCCCGACTCAAATGCACTTTTCAGACGCATAAAGAGCTTTGAGGTGCAGTTACCGATCGCATCAAGACTCCATGCCGAAATAACGATATTACCGTCATGGGTGATCTTCACCGCATAATCGCGGTAGGGGACGTCGGCAAAATATGAGGCGTATTCAGTATCTTCCTGCGCACCGATCATAATGAGATTTTTTCCCTCGGCGAGAGAAGAATTCTTCTTCACCTCAAACTTCGCTCCGTAAAGATCGGTAAGCTTATCGGCAAATGAGTTTACTGCGGTACGCATATCGCCGTTGCTGTTTTCGGGAAGGATGAGCGCGTACTGTGCTTCACCGTCACCCGAAACGAGAGCGGGCGTTGTTTCAATTGCGGGATCCCCGGTCGTTTCGGGGGGAGCAGTAGTCTCTTCCCCTCCCTCGCAAGAGTTAAAAATCAAAATCAGGCATAAAATCAAAAGGGGTAATAATTTTCTTTTCAATGCAGCCACCTCAAGTTTCATAAATAATATATGGAAGCGAATCAAGCTCGCACAGAGCGGGCAAGGTGATATAGCGAACACCGTTTATCGTAAACTCTCCGCCCTTGTGGTAATGACCCGAAAACGCAGTCTTGATGCCGCACGCCTCCAAGGCAGCGCGAACACTCTCGGCGTTTCTTATACAATGCGGATTGTCACGGTCATCGAGATTCTGATGCGTGAAAACGATGACACGCTCCGCACCCGCAGATCTTTCCCTCAGGAATTCTATCTGCGAGGAGGGGAGATAGGAATTTTTCCAATGATAGTTGCCGTTGCGGTATCCTACCCCCTCGGTGCTTCCGTTGTCAGTATAACAGCAATCGAGGAATATCAGACGGACATCATCCCGATCGATTGAAAACGGCGCGGCTCTGAAGCCCGATATTTCCGAAAATTCGGCAGGGGTAAACGCCTCCGAATCGTGATTTCCCATGACACAATAGACGGGAAGCCCGGATTCGCGGAGAATATCGGAAATAAGCCTTAAATTTTCCTCATCCTTTTTGGGATCCTTTTCCGAATTTATGAGATCGCCGAGGCAGATTATCGCATCGACTTCCTCGCTTTTGAATATTTCGATCAAGCGCTTCACTTTGCCCGCCGAAAGCGACGGACGTCTTGATTTGATCTCTGCGACCGTGCTGTAATGCGGGTCTGCAAAAATTCCAAGCTTCATTTTTCACTCCTTATTTACTTGTCCGACACGGTACTCGGTCGGCGTTATGCCGTATCTTTCCTTGAAAATACGTACAAAATTACGGTATTCGCCGAATCCCGAAAGATTCGCGACCTCACCGATATTGTATTTTGAATTCGAGAGCAGATTTTTCGCCGCCGCCAGACGAAGGTCGGTAAGATACCGCTGTACGGATTTTCCCGTTTCCTTTTTGACAAGCTCGCGCAGATATTTTTCAGAAACGTGAGCGGCGGCGGCAACGTCGGATACTCCGATAGACGAGCGGTAATTTTTGCTCATATACGCTATTGCGTTATATACGTGCGCACTCATATCCGATGCAGGGGGAATACTGCCGCGCACATCCTTGTTTTGCACCTTATTTTGTGAAAGGAGCTCAAAAAGGACCGATAGCATATACATATCCGCGGTTTCTTCGGGGCGGTGGGTATAGATCGCATTCATACAAAGCTCTCTGACACGCCCGACGTCCTCTATGTCGAATATGGTATCCTCCGGAGTGAATCCCGCGCGAAGCAAAAACTGCTCGGCAAGACTGCCGGAAAATGAAATATATATATATTTCCAAGGCAAGCGAATATCGGCGGACATACTGTTGACGTGATTCTGCCACATTAGGAATCCCTGTCCGCTTCTGACGCGCAGTCCGTTGAACCAGCCGTCCCCCTCAAGCACGTATACAAGCTTGTATCTTTTGGTAACGTGATTAAAATACCTTGTGTCGGCATTATGACGGCAAAATCCGATATGGTATACGGCGATCGAGGGAAGCTCGTCGTAGTTTTTAATTATGTCGGTATAGAACTCGGCATTTTTATTGAACTCGGACGGCGACCCGTAAGACTTCCATTTACCGCCCGGAAACCGCTGTCTGTATTTTACGTTTGCCATTTTGCTTCTCCGTAAATCCTGATAACCTAATTATATAATATAATGCACATTATTTCAAGTATAAATTTGCATTTTGGGCGTGTTTTCGGCGTTTTTTGTATAAAATGCAGTCATTATTACCATTTACGCGGAGAGAAAAATGTGGTATAGTTATGATGTATTTAATCAACTTCTATGGAGGTAAACATTATGAAAAAGTTAATTTCGCTTTTACTCGCTCTTCTTATGCTTCTCCCCGCGGCGGTTGCCTGCGCTGAAAGCGGAGATAAGGGCGACACGACCACAGCCAATCCCTCGGCTGCCGCAACGACCGAGCCTATCCCCGAGACCGAAAATCCTCTCGACGAAAACGGCTATCTCAAGGACAAGATCCCCGAGCTCAACTACGGTGGCGAGACCGTTGACGTCCTTTATTGGAGCAACGCTAAAAACGTAGAATACACCGCCGAGGACGATGGCGACAGCGTAAACGCATCCATCTATTACAGAAACCTCGCGGTCGAGGACCGTCTCGGCATCACCTTCAATTGGATCGGTGAAAAGGGTGACTACGGTCAGCGCGCCGACTTCAACAACATCATCGCCGCAGACCTTTCGGGCGACTGTATGTATGACATCATCTCTGCATACTCTACCACCATCGCAATGGCGGCAACCTACGGATACGTCCTCGATTTGATGGAATATTCGGGCAAGCTCTCGCTCGATATGCCTTGGTGGGGTGCCGACCTTACCGATATGGCAACCATCAACGGTAAGCTCTACTTCGCAACCGGTGATATCTCGACAAACTACCTGCTCCGTATGTACGGCACCTTCTTCAACAAAGAGATCGTGACCAACAATGCTCTCGCAGATCCTTACGCGCTCGTTGATTCGGGTGATTGGACTGTTGATAAGTTCATCGAGCTTGGCTCGGCTATCAAGGGCGAGGCATCCGTCGGCGGCGGTATCACATACGGCTTCGTTCACGATGCCATTACCGTTGAGGCACTTTTCTACGGCTCGGATCTCCGCTTCGTAGACAAGAATGACGAGGATAAAGCCGCTCTCTCAGACAGCTGGAAGGGCGACAAGGCGCAGACCCTCATCGAAAAGATGGCTGCTTTCTGCAATACCGACTCGGTACTCAACGATTCCAAGAAGGACGAAAGCACCTTCACCGACGGCAATTCCCTCTTTATTATCTATTCCCTCGACTACGCTATGAACTACCTCCCCGGCAGCGGAATCGACTTCGGAATTGCTCCCATTCCGAAATACGACACCGCGCAGGAGAAATACTCCACCACGCTCAACTATAAGTATTCCCTCTACGCTATCTCTCGCGCAACCGATATTCCCGAGATTGCGGCATACACCCTCGAGGCTCTCGCATCCGAAAGCTACCGCAAGGTAACTCCCAATCTCTACGAGGTAGCAATGAAGATCAGATACACCACCGACTCCACCTCGCAGAGAATGATCGACCATATCCGCGACGGCGTATCCTTTGAGGT
Organism: Clostridia bacterium; assembly: GCA_017387685.1. Classification (GTDB taxonomy): domain Bacteria; phylum Bacillota; class Clostridia; order Oscillospirales; family CAG-272; genus CAG-390. The sequence continues at coordinate 93,841 of JAFOEU010000058.1, read as the reverse complement.
TGGACGTACCTTTACCCACATCTTCGATTACGAGACCTACCGCACCATCAGAAAGGCTCTCGCAGGCACCTCTACCGAGGGCTGGCAGACCACCGCGGGCTCGTTTGAGACTGTGCTTGAAAGACAGCTCAAATCCCTTATCGAATCCGACGCATTCAAGAACTGAATTAAAGGCTCCCGAAGCAAACTGTGCTTTGGGAGCTTTTGATTTACATCTCGCAACCGACAGTTGGCAATTTAATTTCAGACTCATTCAGCGCAATTTTTGGCTTGACAGAGAAGTGCTTTTGTGGTATAATATAATGGGGTTTTTCGGAACTGCATTTAATATTTATATTATAATGCAGTTTCATTATACATTCTGAAAAAACTTTTATTACATAGACAAAAGGAGTAAAAAAAGATGGAAAATTTGAACACTTCAAATTCTTCCTGCATTGCGCCGCGTAAAACCAAAAGCGTAATGCTCGATCTTCTGATCGCCCTTGCTCCCGCAACGGTAGCGGCAATCGTCCTCTTCGGACTCAAAGCCGCGATCATCATTGCGGTCTGCGTAGGTACTGCTCTCGTTTCCGAGTTTGTTTTTAACATACTCGCGAAAAAGGAACAGACCGTCGGCGATCTCACCGCAGTTGTCACAGGACTTCTGCTCGCGCTCAACCTTTCAACAAACGTAACAATCTGGCATTGTCTTGTGGGCAGTGTGTTTGCGATCGTTATCGTCAAGTGCGCATTCGGCGGACTCGGCAAGAACTTCGTAAATCCCGCCGTTGCCGCAAAGGTAATGCTGCTCATCGCATTCACCGGCATCTCCCCGATAGCAGGTGAAAGTGCTCCCTCGACGCTTGATATGCTGATCTGCAACCGCACGGGCTCTCTCGGCGATGCTTGCGTTGCCGCTCTGCTCGTCGGCGGAATCTACCTTATCATCCGCAAGGTGATCAGCTGGGAGACTCCCGTCGTTTATCTCGGCGGAGCGTTCCTTCTCTCGCTTGCATTCGGTGCTGATATTTCGGGTGCGCTCGCTCTCACCCTCGGCGGAACCATCGTTATCGGTGCAGTATTTATGGCAACCGATCCCGTTACCTCTCCCAAGAAGTGGTACGGCAAGATCGTTTTCGCTCTTTGCTGTGCGCTTATCACCGTACTTATCAGCCTCTACGGCACTGCAGCAGAAGCAGTTCCCTTCGCAATTCTTCTTATGAATATTCTTTGCCCCTATATCGACCTGATCGGTGCAAAGAAGAATGAGGAGGTAGCAAAGTAATGAATAACGTTAAACCCACTATCGTCCTCTCCTGCATCTGTATGGCAGTTGCCCTCATCCTTTCGGGAATCAATATGATAACCGGCCCCATCATTGAGGCGCAGAGAGCCGCAGCGGCAAACGGCGCACTCCTCGAGGTTATGCCCGACGGCACCAATTTCGAAGAGCTCGATATCTCCACCCTCGGTCTTCCCGAGGCAATCACAAACGCTTACAAAGAAACCTCAGGCAAGGGCTACGTCTTCCGTGTTGTGTCCACCGGCTACAAGTCGGGTATGGTCATTATGGTCGGCGTAAACGCCGAGGGTAAGATCACCGGCTCGAAGTGCCTTGAAACCCAGGACACCTTCGGTAAGGAGCCCCTGATCGACAACAGCTACAACGGTCAGTCTCTCGCAGACTTCGCTCCCAACCTTATCGCGGGCGCAACCATGACCAGTAACGGCTACCGCGACGCGGTAAACAACGCGCTCCAGAGCTTCACCCTCGCATCGGGCGGCAAGCTTGATCCCGCTATCGCACTCGAGGCGAAGATCGCAGAGTTCGCTCCCGGATTTGTAAATCCCGCGGCAATCGATGCGTCCGGCAGCTTCAAGAAGATCCTTAAGGCTGCAAACGACGCAGGCTTTGCATACATCTCCTCCGACGGCGAAAACGGCTTCCTCACCCTCGTCAACGCAACCGGCGGATGCATTGTTTATGACGCAGAGGGCAACAACGTGACCGATGCACAGTCTGCACTTGCAGAGGAAGCAAAGGCACACGCAGCTGCAAATCAGAAATCCTACGCAGACGATCTCTCCGCTAAGATCACCAAGAACTTCGCAGATGCTTCGGATATCACATCCATCGAGGTTTCCACCTTCGGCACTCTCGTTTCCGCATCCACCTTCAAGTCAAGCGGCGCTGATTACTATGCATTCTACTCGAGAAGCATGGGCTTCCATCAGATGGACGTTTACGTTATCCTCGATGCAAACGGCGCGATCGCAAAGATCGAAGCTAAGCAGTATATCTTCGACGAAGAGTATTTCGCGGCATTCGGCGGTATGGACATCGGTTCCTACAAGTCAGGCTTCGAGGGACTTACCTCCGAGACCTGGACCGGTGACGCCGCAGTCATCGCAACCGCAACTATGACCTCAAACGCTATGAAGCAGTCCACCGAGGACGCTTTCGCGGCATTCAATTCCATTAAAGGAGGAGTACAGTAATGAAAAACAATAAGTTATCTATTCTCCTTCGCGGTATAATCGCAGAGAACCCCGTTCTCATTCTTATTCTCGGTACTTGTCCTACCCTTGCGGTAACCGGCAACATCACCTCCGCACTCTCCATGGGTCTCGCGGCAACTGTCGTTCTCATCTGCTCGAACGTCGTTATCTCGGCGCTTCGTAAGGTGATCCCCGATACCGTCCGCGTTCCCTGCTACATCGTTATCATCGCGGCGTTCGTAACTGCGGTACAGATGCTTCTTCAGGCATTCCTCCCCTCGATCTACGAAATGCTCGGCGTTTACCTTGCGCTCATCGTCGTTAACTGCGTAATTCTCGGCAGAGCCGAAATGTTCGCAAGAAAGAACACCGTCCTTGATTCCGCATTCGACGGCCTCGGAATGGGTCTCGGATTCATCCTCGCGCTCTTCCTTATGGCATTCATCCGTGAGGTATTCGGCGCAGGTACGTTTATGGGCTTCGAGCTCGGATTTATGAAGATGTTCAAGATCCCCGTTCTCGCGGCGGCTCCCGGTGGCTTCCTCGTTTACGGTATCCTCATCGCCATTATGAACAAGCTCACCGAAAAGAAGGGCGGCGTCAAGAAGAAGTCCTTCTCCTGCGAGGGCTGTCCCTCCGCATCGGTTTGCACAAGCAAGTCCTGTATGAACAATGAAAAGAAGGAGGAAGTAGAAAATGCTTAAGAGTCTTATCCTTATTCTTATGGGCGGCGTTCTTATCAACAACTACGTCCTCAATCAGTTCCTCGGCATCTGTCCCTTCCTTGGTGTATCAAAGAAGGTAAATCAGGCAAGCGGTATGGGTATGGCGGTTATCTTCGTTATGCTCTTCGCTACCGCGGCAACCTGGCCGATCTACAATTTCGTTCTCGTTCCCCTCAAGATCGAATATTTCCAGACCATCGTATTCATTCTCGTAATCGCAACCCTCGTTCAGTTCGTTGAGATCATCTTAAAGAGATTCATCCCCTCGCTTCACGCGTCGCTCGGTATCTATCTCCCCCTGATCACCACCAACTGCGCGGTTCTCGGCGTTACCATCAACAACATCACCGCGGGCTACTCCTTCCTCGAGTCTATGATCTCCTCCCTCGGCGTAGGTCTCGGCTTCCTGCTTGCAATGCTCCTCTTCGCGGGCGTTCGCTCCAAGCTCGACGATTCGAACGCACCCAAGTGCTTCCGCGGACTTCCCGTAACTCTCATTGCCGCATCCATCGTAGCTATGGCGTTCTACGGCTTTGCGGGAATCGTTGAAAATCTTCTCGCATAAGGAGGCAGAAATTATGGCAATACTTATTCCCGTTCTTATCTGTCTTGCGGTCGCAGTAGTTTGCGCGATCATACTTACCGTTTCCAACATCCTCTTCGGAGTCAAAGAGGACGAAAAATTCCTCGCTATCCGTGACGCGCTCCCCGGTGCAAACTGCGGCGCTTGCGGCTTCAGCGGATGCGACGGCTACGCTCGTGCCCTCTCCGAGGGTAAGATCACCGAAACCAACCTCTGCGTTCCCGGCGGCGATACCACTTCGCAGGAGATCGCAAACGTCCTCGGCGTTGAGGCAGGCAAGACCATCAAGCTCTTTGCCTACGTCGGATGCCACGGCACCTGCGAGGCTACCAAGAAGGATGAAAAGCACCTCCGCGACGGCTTCACCACCTGCCGTGAGGCAGCAGAGCATTGGGAAGGCGAAAACGTCTGCACCTTCGCTTGCATCGGTCTCGGCGACTGCGCATCTGTTTGTCCCAACAACGCCATCATCATCCACGACGGCGTAGCAAAGGTTATCTCGAGCCTCTGCTCGGGTTGCGGACTCTGCGCAAAGACCTGTCCCCACAGCACCATCAAGATGCAGGAGGACGGCACCATCATCGCGATCGGCTGTTCCAACCACGATAAGGGCGCTATCACCCGTAAGATGTGCACAAACGGCTGTATCGGATGCACCAAGTGTGCACGTACCTGCCCCAACGGCGCGATCACCATGGACGAAAACCTTCCCCTTCTCGATCACTCCAAGTGCACGAGCTGCGGCGCTTGCGTCGACGCTTGCCCCGTCGGAGCGATCCACAAGGACGTCTTCGTCTGTGATAAGTGCTTCTTATAAGATTCAAAACCATCCTCGATTTCGGGGATGGTTTTTTGATATACACTTGACTTTTCGGAAAAAGAAAGGTATAATAATATTGACAATTCAATTATAAAAGGAGCATTCATTATGAGCAGTTTTGAAAACCTTCGCATCGTGGATAATTTCTATCAGACCTCGCTCTATTTCCCGATGCCCACCGTCATCATCAGTACGCTTTGTGAGGACGGTACGACCACTCTCGGTCCCTATTCCCTCGTGCAGCCCTACTACGTAGCAGGCAAGGATTTCTACGCTATGCTTCTATGCTGCCGAAATTCCTCAAACACCGCGCAGAACATTCTCCGCTCGGGTAAGTGCGCGATCAATTTCATTGACGATAAACCCGCGACCTTCAAAGAAGCAGTAAAGCTATCATGGCCCGGCGACAAACCCTCTGAGAAGATGCCCAAGTGCAACTTCAAGCTTGAAAAGAGTATGATCGAGGAGGAGAGCGGCGAGGCGAGACCTATGGTACTCTCCGACGCGATTCAAGTCATTGAGTGTACTTGGGTGCGCGAGCTTGACGGAGCAGACCGTGATATGCCGGGTGAGCTGACAGGCTACGAGCCTCCCTATCACGATTTCAACGGTATCACGTCTAAATTCGGCGCGCACTTCATTCTCAAGGTCGATAAGATACTTATGAAGAAAAAGTACCGCGACGCTATCATCAACGGCGTTCGCGCCAAGGACTTCCCCGCCCTTCCCGTTGATTACGGCTACCGCGATTCGAAGAACTTCTGGTTCCACAGAAAAACAAAGATGCGCGCCGAGCTTCTTCAGGTACGCAAGGCATCTCTCGAATCTGTGCGCTACGCCGCAGACCGCATCGACGATAAGGTCAAGTTCACCGACGATGCGCTCGAAACCATCCTCGGCGTTCCGCGCGTATTCCTCCCCGCAGTTCTCAAGGGATGTGTCGCGTGGGCAAATGAAAACGGTGTCACGCTCGTCACCGCAGAGCACATGAAGATCATCAACGATAAGCGCTCCAAGGAAAAAGCAAAGAAATAATTTTTTAAAAAAGAAGTCGGTTTTCGCCGGCTTCTTTGGTTTTTTCATTGAATTTCCTTTATTTATGTGATATAATATAGTTAATTATTACCCGAAAGAAGATGATACCTTTGAATCAGAGCGATGCTCAATACAAAAGAATGATGGAAACGCCGATACCTCGGCTGATCGCTTCGCTGTCGATCCCGACGGTAGTCAGCTCACTTATCACCGTTATTTACAACACGGCAGATACATATTTCGTCTCGCAGATATCAAAATCCGCATCCGCCGCAGTCGGTGCGGTATTCTCGATAATGTCGGTAATTCAGGCTCTCGGCTTTGGTCTCGGAGTCGGCGCGGGCAGCCTTATCAGCAGAAAGCTCGGCGCTAAGGATAACGCCGCCGCAGATAAATACGCCTCAAGCGCGTTCTTCGCATCTATAACCGTAGGTTCGCTTATAATGCTGCTCGGTCTGCTCTTTCTCGAGCCGATACTCCGATTCCTCGGATGCACCGACACGATGATGCCGCACGCTATTCCCTACGCGCGCTTCATCCTCATCGCCGCGCCGCTCAACTGTGCGACCTTCGTTCTGAATACCACGCTCCGAAGCGAGGGACTCTCACTCTTTTCAATGGTTGGCATAACCACGGGCGGTATTCTAAATATGATCCTCGACCCGATACTAATCAACGGTTTCGATATGGGCACGGGCGGCGCCGCTATTGCAACGATGGCAAGCCAGGTCGTCAGCTTCTCGATACTTTTCAGCTTCTTCCTCTTCGGCAAGTCGATAGTAAAGATCAATATGAAGAGTGTCAGCCGACACTTTGAGGACTACGGAGCAATCGTAACCACGGGTATTCCGACCATATTCCGTCAGGGACTTGCGAGCGTAGCCTCCGCCGCGCTCAACATTCAGGCTATCGAATACGGCGGTGATGCCGCGGGTGCCGCGATGACCATTGCCAATAAAGTCTATATGCTCGTTAGAAACATCATCGTCGGTCTCGGTCAGGGCTTCCAGCCCGCCGCGGGCTACAACTACGGTGCGGGCAACAAAAAGCGCACTTGGGAATGCTTCACCTTCGCAATCAAGGTAGGCACGGTAATCTGCCTCGTCTTCGGCGGCTTCTCTGCTCTCTTTGCCGAGGAAATAATGTGGTTCTTCTGCGACGACGCAGATGTCGCCGTCATCGGCACAAAAACGCTTTATTTCCTCTGCGCGTGCATCCCCTTTATGGCGTTCAGCACCTTTGTCAACCAGCTCTATCAGGGCCTCGGCTTCAAGCTTCAGGCAACCTTCCTCGCCTCCTGCCGTCAGGGAATTTTCTTCCTGCCCGTCATCTGGATGCTTCCCCTCTTCATCGACCTCACGGGCGTTCAATCGGCGCAGTCGATCGCTGATATGTGCACCTTCTTCATCTCAATTCCCTTCATAATCATCTTTTATAGGAAATACATCATCGGAAAGGACAGCACCAAATGAGAATAGCCGTAATCAACGGTAGCCCAAAAGGGCAATACAGCATCACTCTTCAAACCGTTCGCTACCTCGAACGCAAATATCCCGAACACGAATTTACAGTTTTGAATGCGGGTCAGAAGATCAAGGCTCTTGAGAGAAATTTTGACGAAGCGAAAGAAATTCTCGTCTCCGCCGACGCGCTTCTCTTCTCCTACCCCGTCTACACCTTCCTCGCGCCCTCTCAGCTCCACCGTTTTATCGAGCTGACCCGTGCGAGTGGCGTTGATCTTTCGGACAAATACGCTACGCAAATCACGACGTCAAAGCACTTCTATGACGTCACGGCGCACAAATACGTCGAGGAAAACGTCCTTGACTTCGGTATGCGATATATCCGCGGTCTTTCTGCTGATATGGAAGACCTGCTCACCGAGAAAGGTCAGCAAGAAGCCGAAATGTTCTTCGAGCGTTTCCTATGGTCGGTAGCTGAAGGCATTTTTGAAACCAAAGTAACAAAGCTTTCCGCCTACACCCCCGCCCCCGCCAATAAAGCCGAAGATGTCTCCAAAAAAGACAGCAAGGATATCGTCATCATCACCGACAACACCGACGGCAATTCAAACCTCGCGCGTATGACCGAACGTTTCCGCGCGGTCTTCCCATATAACACAAGAATTGTCAACATCTCGGAATATCCTCTATCGGGCGGCTGTCTCGGCTGCTTCCGCTGTGCGGTATCCGAAAAATGCGTTTACAAGGACGGATTCGACAGCTTTCTTCGCGAAAACATTCAGACTGCGGACGCTATCGTCTATGCTTTTTCGGTCTCCGATCACTCGATGGGCGCGCGCTTCAAGATGTACGACGATCGCAATTTCTGCAACGGTCACCGCACAGTGACGGTCGGAATGCCGATCGGATATCTCGTTTCGGGCAACTATTCCGAGGAGCACAATCTTCGCACCGTTATCGAGGCGCGCGCCGATACGGGCGGCAATTTCCTTGCCGGCGTTGCAACCGACGAACACGATACCGATGCGCAGATCGACGCGCTTGCGAGATCCCTCACCTTTGCGCTTGAAACGAAGCACACGGTTCCGCAGAGCTTTTGGGGCGTTGGCGGTATGAAGATCTTCCGCGACCTCATATATCAGATGCGCGGAATGATGCGCGCCGACCATAAATTCTACAAAAAGCAGGGCATTTACGACTTCCCGCAGAAGAAGTTCTTCACTTCTGCAAAGATGTACCTCGTAGGTATGCTTTTGTCGAATGAAAAAATACTTGCAAAAATGGGCAACAAGATGAACGAGGGTATGCTTATGCCCTACGAAAAGCTCTTTGCCGAAATGGATAAAAAGGAGAACGGAAAATGATCAAGCTCGCTATTATAATACTCACCCTCATCGGAGGACTTTACGGTATCGTGCTGAATATCGTTCAGCACTCCTCCGCGAGCAATCCGACGCCCGAGAACCTAAAGGACGTTTATGACGATGAAACCTACTCAAAATGGAAAAAATACGAGGCTGAGCATTCTAGGTACAGCATTCTCTCCTCTATAGTGACCGGAATAATTATGCTTGCGCTCCTCGCAACCGATGCCTACTCGGCGGTTGCATCGATCTTCCCCGCAGGCGACCACGCGGGACTGATCTCGGTGATCGTTTTCGCCACACTCATTTCGACAGTTTTCGAGATCATTGACAGCTACGTTACCAATATGATAATCGAACAGAAATACGGCTTTAACAAAATGACGGTGAAGACCTTCATCGCCGACCGTATCCGCTCGTTCCTTCTCAATCTTATCCTCTCGATCATTATTTGCTACGCCGTATTCGGATTCTACAGTCTCGTCGGCGTATGGATGATCCCGATCTTCGCGGGCGCGATGTTCTGCTTCTCGCTCGTTATCTCCTTCCTCTATCCCATCCTCAGCCGCATCGGAAATAAGTTTACTTCCCTTGAGGACGGTGAGCTCAAAGAAAGCCTTATGAGCCTTCTTACCAAGCACGGGTACAAGGTTAAGGCGATCGAGGTTATGGACGCCTCCAGACGAACCACGAAGCTCAACGCCTATTTTACGGGCTTTGGTAAGCTTAAGACCATCGTGCTCTACGATAACCTCGTCAATTCGATGACTCCCGACGAGATCTGCGCCGTATTTGCACACGAGCTCGGTCACGGACTCCACAAGGACGTTCCTAAAACGCAAGCCCTCAACCTCATCAATATGGCGCTGATGGGCGCGGTCGCTTTCCTCGCCGTAAGCGCTCCCGAGCTTCACACAGCCTTCGGCTTCGACGGCGTGAACTACGGCTTCGTCTACCTGCTTATGGGCACGGGACTCGGAATCGTGCAGCCCTTTATGTCACTCCTTATGAACGCAAAAAGCCGCGCGGCTGAGTATCGCGCAGACCGTCAGGCGGTAAGCGAAGGCTACGGCGAGGCGATGATCTCCGCACTCAAAAAGCTCGCGCGTGAGAATTTCTCCCATCTCTCCCCGTCAAAGATCAACGTAGTCCTCGAATACAGCCACCCGCCCCTCGGCGACAGAATCGCCGCCGTCGAAAAGCAACTCAAAAAATAATCCCGGAATGTGACCGAATCACGGAAATTCTGACCGGGATATGATATAATAATTACAATAAAACAAGACACGGAGGAAAAACCAATGTCAAACGAAAACAAGACCTGCGACCTTAAGCCCGTAAACACCAACTCTGCAACCGACTTCAAGATCTGCAACTGCAAGAACGTAAGCTACTTCAACATACTCGATGCGCTTGAGAAGCACTCCAAGGTTGAAAACCTCCTCGATGTTTTCGAGGACGTCAAGAAGACCACCCACTGCTCCACCGGCTGCGGCGGCTGCTACGACAGAGTCCTCAAGGTCATCTCGGACACGATGATGAATAGATAAAAATAAAAACGGCACGATGTGCCGTTTTTATTTTTATGCTTATTTTAAGGAATCAAATCAATATCCGCAAGGTTTGCCTTGTGGTCGGAAAGGGTCTCGAGGCCGTTATCAAGAAGCTTGCGGTAGCCCTTGAACACGCCGTCCTCCTTCGTGATCATAACGAAGTCGATCGAGTTCGTGCCCTTGGAGTTGTAGTAATACTCGGAGTTCGTCAGCGCGTTGGTCATTCCGTTGATGCTCATAAAGTATTTATAAGAATCGGAATTGTTGTTGCAGTTGAAGTCACCCGTGATGATAACGGGGCAACCGTATTCTGCCTTGAGGCTTTCGATCTTCTTGGTCATTTCTTCAGCCTGAACCTTACGCATCTGCTGCTTGTTATCCTCGTTACCGAAGTCCCAGTGAGTCGAGATAAATGCAAACTTCACGCCCGTCTTGGGATTCATAAATACTGCCCAGGACATATTGCGGCACTCGGCACTTGCGTGGTAGGAATAGGTCTCACAGCCCTGCGCGAGAACCTCGTATTTAGTAGCATCATAAACGATCGCGGAATAGCTGAAGCCCTTATCCTCGCGGACGGTACCGATCAGCTTGTAGTTGCCGAGGTGGCTCGGCAGATACTTTCTCCACTGCTCACAAAGCTCCTGAACGCCTACGACGTCGGGCTTATATACGTCAAGGAATGCACCGAAGACTTCCGCTCTCGCAGAGGTCTCGGTTCCGCCCCACTTTTCGGTGAGGATATTATAGGTAACGATACGAATATCGCTTCCCGCGGTCATCGGGAAATCGGTCTCCGTCAGGAGAGTACCCGAGCAAAGCGCACCCGAGGTGAGGGCGACGTTTGCGCCGGAGGACATATTTGAAGCGTAAAACTTTCTGGCAGCCGCCTCTGCGGTCTGCAGGCTTCTGCAATCAAACACAAGCTTGCCCGATTGGAGGGAGACGTTGTAGGAAAGATTAGCCACCGTCTCGGAGCCCGCGCTTGCCGCACGGTTGGTCTTGCCTACGAGGATCTCGCAATCGGTCTCGGCTTCCTTATCGTTGACGACGGGAAGATAAATGCCCGTTGCACTTGCAAGGACCTCGGCGACCTTAATCGCCGCTGCTTCTCCCGAGGGAGTTCCCTTGCCGTAGACTATAACGTAATCGCGAAGATCCTTGCCGTCGAGAGTCACGGTGTCGACGTTATACTTTCCGTGGTAGATATAATCCTCGAAAAGGTTGATGGTATAGTCACCGTCCTCACCCTGCGCGATAAGGGGGAGCATATTGTTGCGGAAGTAGGTGACCGCCTTTCTGAGAGTAGAATCTGTATACGCGGTGATAATGATCTTGTGTCCGCGGATAACGATAGCGTAATCGTAATATTTGAGATCCTTCATGATCTCTGCGGTCTCGTCGTAGTTTGTATAACCGAGGAGTATCTCGTAAGCCTCGGGATCGCGAACGGTATTCCAGCCCATAAAGTCTGTGCCGTGATTAAAGGTCATACCGGTTGCCTTCTTAAGATCTTCCGCAATATTTCTTGCAAGATCGTAAATAGCCTGCTCTGACTCGTCGGGGCGAATGATTGTGTAGAGTGGCTTTTTGCCTTCGGTCAGCTTGATGGTAGCAGGAGCGGGCGCTTCGGTTTCGATCGCCTCGGTGGTATCTGCCGCCTCGGTGGTGGTTTCGCCCTCACCGTTACAAGCGGTGAAAACAGATGCAAGCATTACTGCCGCAAGCAAGAATACTAAAATTGAAATAAGCTTCTTCATTGTAAAAATCCTTTCATCAGACGTCAACGTCTTTCATATATTCTCCCGCGTGTTCCGCGATAAATGTCTTTCTTCCCGCAAGGTTGTTGCCAAGGAGAACGTCGAAGATCTCCTCTGTTGCCGCCGCGTCTGCGGGCTTGACGGCAATAAGTCTGCGCGTTGCGGGCTTCATAGTGGTGCGAGACATCATATCAGCCTCGTTTTCACCAAGTCCCTTTGAACGCTGAAGAGTGTATTTTTTGTCACCGATCTTTTTGAGTATCTCGGTCTTTTCCTTTTCGTCGTAGGCGAAGAAGGTATCATCCTTAGTTGTGATCTCATAGAGGGGCGTTTCGGCAATAAAGATCTTGCCCTCCTCGATGAGGGTAGGAAGCAGACGGTAGAACATCGTCAAAAGCAAAGTTCTGATCTGGAAGCCGTCCTCGTCGGCATCGGTACAAATAATGATCTTCGACCAACGCAGCGCAGAGAGATCAAACTCGCTCATATCGCTGTGCTTTTTCGCCTTCGAGTCAAGCTCGACTCCGCAGCCGATAACACGGAGAAGGTCGACAATAATTTCGCTTGCGAAGATCTGCTTGTAGTCGCTCTTCATACAGTTGAGAGTCTTACCGCGGACGGGTATGATTGCCTGAAATTCCGCCTCACGCGCGAGCTTACAGGAGGTCAGCGCGGAGTCTCCCTCAACTATATACAGCTCGCGGATCGAGGGATCCTTCGAGCGGCAGCCGACGAATTTCTCAACGCGGTAGGAAACATCCATCGCGGCGGAGAGCTTCTTTTTGATATCAAGGCGGTTCTTGAGTGAGCTCTCACGGCTTCGCTTGTTGATAAGAACCTGAGCCGCGATCTTCTCTGCCTCGGCGGGCTTTTCTGTAAAATAGGTAGCAAGATTTTCCTTCAGCACGTCGGTCATCGACTCCTGAATAAAGGAGTTGGTGATTGCCTTTTTCGTCTGGTTTTCATAAGAAGCAACCGTCGAATGGCTCGAGATAACGAGCACAAGGCTGTCGGCGATATCCGAATAATTTATCTTTGTTTCGTTTTTGCTGTACTTGCCCGAGTCTCGCAGATACTTGTCGATCGCGCTGACGAAAGCCGCGCGGACCGCCTTGTCGGGCGAGCCTCCGTGCTCAAGATAGCTCGAGTTGTGGTAGTATTCCTGAACGCCGAGTGCCTGCGTGAAGCAGAAAACGTAGTCGGCTTCGAGCGGATATTCCTGTCTGTCACCGCGGTCCTTACCGCGTGTTTTCGACTGCCAGAAGACCGGCTCGGTCAGGAATTTATTCTCCGCGAGCTCGCAAAGATACTCGCGAAGACCGTCCTCTGCGGAATAGAAATATTCAAAATTTTCGACCTTGCCGTCATCACCTTCGATTTCGAGCAAGAATTTCACGCCGTAGTTTATTGCCGCCTGACGGTGGAGGACCTCCTTAAAATAGTCGGTGGGAATGTTGATATCGGTGAAGACCTCGAGGTCAGGACGCCAATGAATAACCGTGCCCGTGCGTCTGTCGGCGGGCGAGAGCTCATAGCGTTCAAGCTCGGTCACGGGCTCACCCTTTTCAAATCTGATCGAGCTCACGTACTTGCCGTCAAAGGAATCGACCGTCATAAACGAGGAGGCATACTGCGTCGCGCAAGCACCGAGGCCGTTGGTTCCGAGAGAGGATTTATAGACTGCCTCGTCGGTATTGTTGTCCATTTTACCGCCCGCGAAAAGCTCGCAGAAGACGAGCTCCCAGTTATATCTTCCCTCTTTTTCGTTGTATCCCAGAGGAACGCCTCGGCCGAAATCCTCGACCTTCATTGAGTGATCGTTGTATGCATAGACTCTGATCTCGCGTCCGTAACCCGCGTTCGACTCGTCGATCGCGTTAGCAAGAATTTCAAAAAAGCAATGCTTGCATCCCTCAATATTGTCCGAGCCGAAGATAACGCTCGGACGCTTTCTTACTCTGTCCGCGCCCTTTAAGAGGACGATACTGTCATTGTTATAAGCAGCGGGATCGTCGGAAACCGGTACCTTTTTTGTTTCCGCAGCCGCGCCTTTAGCCTTTGCCTTTGCCTTTTTTTCAGGCTCGGCGGAGGCACTTTTTTTCGTTTTCGTTTCTGTCTTTTTTGCTGCCATATTTATTATCCTTGTATATCAAATCGTATATATAATATTATACACTATTTTTCCCAATTTTGCAATACCCAATTTGCGCTTTTTTAATATCACGATTTTCTAATATATTTTGTATCATTTTAATCTTATTTCGATGGTTTTCTAATGAATTTGTATTATACATTTCGATATTAAATATAATGCACAAAAAGGTAAATTAAAATGTCGCAAAAAATCGTTCTATTTTTTATCCGAATTAACTGCTGTACCATTGACTTTTTCTCTCGTTAATGGTAAAATAATAGTGTTAAATAAATCACCACGGAGGTACAAATCATGGAATCCATTACCGTAGTCAAGATCCGCCTTGTAACCATCGCTGATCTCTACAATTTCGTCGCTATCTCGGGCAAATACGACTTTGACGTCGAGCTCAAGTCGGGCAGATACACCGTAGACGGCAAGTCTATTATGGGTATGTTCTGTCTCGACCTCAGAGAAGAGCTCGAGCTCACCGCTCACACCGACAGCACTGATCCCTTCTTCGCAGAGATCGAGGCTTACATCGTTAAGTAAGCATAAGCAAAAACAGCCTCACGCGGCGTGCCGCGTGAGGCTGTTTTTATTCTATTGCTTTAGTATCAGTTTTCTCTTCTCTTCGAGATAACAGCTACACCTGCGAGGGAGATAACTGCGATTACTGCGAAGATCATAGAAGCGTCACCCGTGGTGGGAGGTGTTTCGGGCTCGGTGGTTTCGGGCTCGGTTACCTCGGGAGCGGGAGCGCCCTTGGTGGCATCGAAGCCTGCAATGGTGGTGTCAGAGGTCTTGATCTGATCCTCAACAGCCTTAACTGCTGCGGCTACGGTAGCGGCGTCAGCGTTAGCTGTGGAGGTTGCAAGAGCGTCTGCCTTATTCTTAAGGGAGAAGCAAGAGGACTTGAGCTCGCCGACTGCGATGCAGTTATCGAACTTGTACTCTGCAGCGGATGCGTAAACAGATCCTACGATACCGCCCGCACGAACTTCCTTACCGCCTACGCTGGAGATCTCAGCGGTGTTTACACAGCCGATAAACTCGTAGTCGGTGTATCCGTTCTGAGTGTAGCCTGCGATACCGCCCGCGTGCGGGTAGTTAGCGGTGTTGGAGGTTTCGGAAGCGATCGCGCCGTTGTTGACACAGTTGATGAACTTAACCTTTGCATCCTTGCCGGGCCAGTTGGAAGCGTTTACATAGAAGTCAGCAGCGATACCTGCAACCCACATATTGTTGCCGTTCTTGCCCGAGATAGCACCGTTGTTGATGCAGTTCTCGAATACGGTGTAGGTAGCGGTTGCCTCGTCGCCCTTGGCGCCGCCACGGGTTACGACAGAAGCGATACCTGCAGCGCGGCCTGCCTTTGCGGCAGTACCCATATCAACGGTTACGTTACCGTTGTTAACGCATCCGAGGAAGTGCGAGCGGTTGGTCTGACCAACGAGACCGCCGGCTCTCGACTGGTTGTTGGTTTCAACCTTGACGTCGTTGTTGCTGACGCAATTTTCAAGCTTTGCATAGAATGCGTAGCCTGCAAGACCGCCGACTCTGGGCTCACCGGTAGTGCCGGTAAGAGTTACGGTTACGTTCGAGGTACAGTTGATGACAACGATATTCGCCTTGAACGAGGAGGTATCCTTACCGATCGAACCGGCGAGACCGCCGATACCGATGTTGGTTTGGGTAATACCGGAAAGTGTGATGGCACCCTCAACCGTGAGGTTTGCGATACCTGCTTCTGCCTCGCCGGACATTACGTATCCGAAGAGACCCATGTGGTTATCGATTGCAGTAGTGATCGAAAGACCGGTTACCTTGTGGCCGAGACCGCTGTAAACGCCCGAGAAAGGAGCGTCGGTTTCAGCGGAGTTGACCTTCTGATGACCGATGGGAGTCCATTCCTTACCGCCGAGATCGATATCGGCAGTCTGAACGATGTACTTACCCTCGTAGGTGTTGCCCTCGTTTACGGACTTTGCGAGGAATGCGAGATCCTCGGCTGTTTCTACGAGGTAGGGGGAATCCTGAGTTCCGTCGCCCTTAAGGGAAGCGGAAGCCGTGCCGTCCCAAGCCGCGCTCGTCGGGAAAGCAAACAGAGCGACGATCATAGCCGTGAACAGCAGAATTGATAATGCTTTTTTCATTTTGCGTGTTCCTTTCATATTAAATTTAGTTACAATTATTATACATTACTTTCGAACATTTGTCAATGGAATTTGTAAAATATTTAATGAAATTCTTAACAAAGTATCAACAATATTCGAGAATCCGACTTTTTTCGCCGCGGCACTTGAATTATCCTCATGAATGTGATATTATATTATTATATAATACATAAATTATATCAAGCAGAAAAGGAGGTAGTGATAATGTTATTTACGTCACCTGTTTTTCTGCTGCTTTTTTTACCCCTGATGCTCGGAGTCTACACGCTGACTCCTCCGAGGTTGCGCCCGCGTGCGATACTTATCTTCAACCTCGCTTTCTACGCCCTTGCTTGCTTTGAAAGCCCCGCGTCATTACTATTCATCCTTCTTTGCGCGGTATTTACCTATTGCGCCGCATTTGCCGTATTCAGCGTCAAAAAGACCTATCCTATCATATTTGTCGTATGTGTGCTTTTCGGCGTCCTTGCGGTACTTCGATATCTTGGTGTGTGGGCGGACGAAGCTGCCGCTCGCCGCTACCTTCCCATCGGCGCATCCTTTTATCTGCTCTCATGCCTTTCCTGTATCGTTGATATCCGTCGTGGAGATGCACCGATGCCGCGAAGATTCATCGAGGTTTTAACCTACATCACATTCTTCCCCGTAATGATCGCAGGTCCTGTGATCAAATATAAAAATTTTCGCAAACTGATTGAGCCTGAAAGCCTGCATTTCACGGCAGCAGGTGTCTCCTCGGGAATCATTCTGTTTGCCCAAGGATTTATCAAGCGCGTAGCGATCGCATCATTTTTTGACGCTTCTTATGATTCGATTGTAGAAAGAATGATGGATTACACCGAGGAGCCTATCAGCGTCGGTGTCGGATTGATCCTTGCAGTGCTGTTGCTCACCGCAGTATATTTCGCATTTTCAGGCTATTCCGATATGGCGCGCGGTATCTGCGCTATGCTCGGAATAAGTCTTCAGCCCGATTTTGGTGTCTGCATCCTCGCGCACACTCCGATGGAGTATGCAAATAATTTCCTTGCGAGCCTCGGCGAATGGATACGCGATTACATCCGCCGCCCTCTCACAGCTATGCTGCCGGAGGATATTGAAGACCGTCGCAAAAAGAAGGCGTTGAACGCGCTCATCTCTGCCATCTGCGCCCTCTTTATGCTCCTTTGGTTCAAGATAGGAATCAGGGTGCTCCCCGCGATTGCTATACTGCTCATACCTCCTGTGGTGGGAGAGCTTGTTGATCTGAAGGAATTGTTTGAAAGAAAAAAGATCTTAAAAACCATCGGATCGATCGCCACATTTCTTTTCATCACCCTTTTCTGGATGCTGATAAGGACTCGCGATCTTTCAAGCCTTGAGGTCATCTTCGGAAACATCACCATCGGCAAGCCGCTTCAGTATTATCTTACAAGCCAAACGCTGATAAACCTTGAATTACCGATCATACTCGCATTTATCGCTCTTGTTCAATTGCCCGTCATACTCGGCATGACCTTTAAGCGACGCCAATCTCCATTCCTCAAAAGCGGAAAATGGAGATTTGCTTGGTCAATGCTCCTGCTTGCGGTATTCATACTCTGCATCTATTACTATCTGCCCCAATATCCCGCTCTCGCAACCGAACCCTTCCGCGATATAATATTCTGATACTTTTCCTGAAAGGAGGATACCATGAACGACAACCGCTTTGATAATATCGAAGAGCAAGAAGAGCACCGCGAAACATCATCTCTTAATCTTCGCGCAGATTGCAATATCGAATATATTTTCACCTCTGGCCGCGGCGCACGCGCGCTCGGCGTGATCGTTATCGTACTGTTTATCGGCATCCTTCTCTCCTTCCTCGTCAACTTCGGAGTGTCTGCCTATCTCGGCTCGGAGGAGCTTGTTGATAACTACTACGACGAACAAGATCATCCGAACATCATCCTGTCTGATTTTGCCGACACCTTTTACCTCTCGGAGAAGATAAGAAAAAATATCACAAGCGTTGACTACTACCTTTTCCGCCGACTCCCTACCGACAGCGTTCTACTCGGCAAGGACGAGTTTCTCTTCCCCACCTACAACGAAAAAAGCGATTACAACTACGTTGCCGATTATCTCGGTGAACTAGACCTCAACAGCGACGAGCTTAATGCATATTATACCGCAGTTCTTGATATAACCGCGGAATATGAAAAATACGGCATCGCGTGTTATTTTGCTATCATCCCGAACTCGCAAACCGTTTATTCCGACAGAATGCCCGGATATATGGGCAACATCAGCGAGGAAACGCGGCTTAAATCGGTCAGCGCGTATCTCGCACGGCGCGGAGTAACCAATTTTCTCGATCTTACCGATGCTTTAAAGCGAGCCCGCAGTGAGGGCGAGCTCTATAACAACACCGAGGACTCACTCAACAGCCGCGGTGCATATTACGCCTACCTCGCCGTGCTCGATATGCTCCCCCGTGAAATCAACGCAAAGATAAGAAGAATATACCTCTCCGACTCTGACTTCGTGCTCCACTCCACCACCGGCAAGGAGCTCGCCCGCACCGCAACGCTTGAAAACGTAATCAAGAACCGCACGGTATCGCTCTCTACAGACTTCGTCCAGAAGTATCAGGTTCTCCTCCGCTACGACACATATGATATGGCGTTTGCAAAGATGCAGTATCAGGAGGAGCTACCCGACCAGCCGCGTATCGCAGTTCAGTTTTCAAGTGATTGGGATCGCATTATAATGATCGATTATTTCTCAAACACCTTCGGAACCGCGATCTACAGAACTTCGCTTGACTTCAATACTCAGGTAATAACGAAGACCGATCCCGCGTACGTTATCTGCTTCATCCACGAAAGAGACCTCGCCTCGATCGCAGACGGCAGTATGCTACCGAAAAAATAACTTGACAAATCCTTCGCGGTATGATATAATTATAGAACAATCGTTCTATATCGTGAGGTAACCGTGAAAAAAGATATTATGAAAGAAAAAGCCGCGCAAGCCTTCCGATGCTATGCGCGGCTTTCGTTATGCAATTGTAATTCGGCTCTGCAGGTTCTATGCCGCATCAGAGGGATATGCAGTGACCGCACCGCTCTCGATATGCTTGCGGTTTTCGATACGCTTCGTCTGCTTGAGCTCGATAGAGATACGCTTGCGCTGCGCGCTGTTAAGGAAATTTATTTTGCTACAGCAAAAAAACGTTTGCGGGCGGGCGAGATAACCCTGCGCATTCGAAGATTGGCGTATGAAGAAAATTGTGATGACAGAACCGTTTACCGCCGTCTCGGAAAGGCACGCGACGTATGGCAATTTGTCCGGGATCGCGAAAAAAAGCAGACTGCAGGGGAACGCAGTCTGCTTACCAAGCTTATCACTTAAGCTTTTCGGTCATTTTGTCAATGTCGCGATCGTCGCCGACAATGGAAACGATCTCGCCCGCATTGAACTCGCGCGTCGGCGAGGGGGAAACGTCAAGTCTGCCGTCGCAGTATCTGACGGCGATGACGTTAACTCCGAAATTCTTGCGGAGATTAAGGGTAATGAGGTCCTTGCCAACCCAGGATTCGGGAACGGCGATCTCAACGACCTTGTAGCCCTTGAACTGCACGAAATCCGTAATCGTGGAATGAGAGAGCCTGAAAGCAAGTCTCTCTCCCATATCGTGCTCGGGATAAACGATCTCATCGGAGCCAACGTGGGAGAGCACCTTTTTGTGTCCCTCGTTGACCGCGCGGGAAATGACGTGCTTAACACCGAGCTCCTTGAGCTGGATCGTGACGAGGATGATATCGCTGATGTTTTCGGTCATACAAACAACGGCACAATCATAGTCGGCAACACCCGAGGCTTTAAGCAGATTCACATTTGTCGCGTCGCCGATCACGGCGTTGGTTACGCTGTCGGCAATAAGGGTAACCTTTTCGGGATCGTTATCAATGACCATAACCTGTTTGCCGTTTGCCACAAGCGCGCCTGCAAGAGAGGTACCGAACTTACCGAGTCCTATAATACAAAAGCTATTCATTATATAAATTTCCTATCCTATTAAAATATTGGCGTCGGGGTAGCTGATCGACGAGGAACCTCTAACCGCCTTACCGAGTAAAGAGAAGGTAACGGTCAGAATTCCTACGCGTCCGAAATACATCATAAATATTATAACGATCAGGGCGGACGGCGGGAGCAAGGGGGTCAACCCCGCAGTAAGACCTACGGTCGCACCCGCTGAAACGATCTCATAAAGAATGTCGATACCCTCGACGTCCATACCGCCGCAGGCAACTGTGCAGATAATAGTCGCGGCAACTGTCAGTATAAGCTGAATAACAACAAGCGAAAGAGCGCGCATCATTACATCAAAAGGAATGCGACGGCGCATAAAGTTGATCTCACTTTTTCCGACCGCGACAGAATACGCGGCAAGCATAATTACACCGATGGTTGCGATCTTAACACCGCCGGCAGTAGATGCCGACGCGCCGCCCGAGAACATCCAGAAAAGTCCGAAAAGCTTCGTTTCCTCGTTCAGCGCAGCGTTATCTACCGCGGTAAAGCCGGCAGTTCTCCAAGTCACCGATTGGAAGAAGGAATTGAGCACCTTTGCACCGAAGCTCATCTCGCCAAGGGTGGCAGGATTGTTCCATTCAAGCAGCGCAACGACAAGCGCTCCGCCGACGACGTATATGGCACTTAAAATAAGCACGAATTTTGTGTACGCGCTGAATTTCTGACGTTTTTTGTGTCCGATAAATTCGTTCCACACGGGAAATCCGATGCCGCCGAGGAGCACGAGTAGCATCAGCGTAATGCTGACGAGCGGATCCTTCGCATACGCGCCCATAGAATTTCCGTTTCCGAGTATATCGAAGCCGGCGTTGCAGAATGCGGAGATCGAGTGGAACACACCGTATCCGAGTCCTTTAGAAAATCCGAATTCGGGAATAAAACGAATCGAAAGCAACAGCGCGCCCGCTCCCTCAATACAGAGCGTACCGAGCAGAATTCTTTTGACAAGCACGTTGATCCCGCCGAAATCCGTAATGCCGTACGATGCGGCAACGAGCACACGGTCACGCGGTGAAAGTCTTCGGCGAATGATGATCGAAAGCAGAACCGCCATCGTCATAAATCCGAGACCGCCGATCTGTATGAGTGTGATTATGACGATCTTACCGAAAAGACTCCAGTAAAGTCCCGTCTCGACTACGACAAGTCCCGTCACGCAGGTCGCGCTGACAGCGGTGAAAAGAGCGGTCAGCGGGGACGTAAGCTTGCCCTCCGCGCTCGATATCGGAAGTGTCAGAAGAATAGTTCCGAGCGCGATTATAGCGAGAAATCCGAGTGCCATAACCGTCGCCGTGCCGAGAGGCTTGCGGCGTTTTTTATTTACTGCGGACGTCATCAGCCGTTTATCTTGAGCCAATCGATGCAGCGAGTGATCTCGGCAGGACCGTCGGGCTCCTGTCCCTCGCTTTCAACGATCATATAAAGTCCGAGCTTCTTGGCGGTCGCAACAACGTCCGCGAGAGGTGCGGCACCGAGACCGAGCGATTTGCCATGTCCCTCGGGAGTACCGTCCTTGAGGTGGATAAGCGACATTCTGTGCGCGTATTTTTCAAGCACCGCCACGGGATCCTCACCGCCGACGAATGCCCAATAGGTGTCGATCTCAAAATTGACCTTGGTTTCAGCCGCAAGGACGTCATGCGTTCTTACACCGAAATCGTTGACGATGAACTCGCGCGAGTGATTGTGATATGCAAGCTCGATGCCCTCCGCCGCAAGCTTTGGTGTCATATAGTTGAGGAATTCAACAAAATCGCGGAGCTTTTCGGGAGTGGAAAGATCCGCGCCGGGGATCGTATAATGCTTGTTTCCGATCTCCTTGTGGAAACGGAGAGTGTTTTCATAATCGTTCGCAAGCTCGCCCCAACCGCTGTGAGTACCGCAGATGCGAATGCCCGAGTCGTCCATAGCCTTGTTGACCTGCTCGGCTGTTCTTCCGAAGAATCCCGCGAATTCTATTGATGCGTAACCGATGCGCGCTGCCGCCGCAACTGCCTCTTCAAAATTTGACTTTGCAAGATCGCGAATGCTGTAAAGCTGAATACCGTAATCCATAATAAAATCCTCCGTATAGAGTTATTAATTAAATTATAGCACTAATATTATTAATTGTCAATGATTTTCGGCATCGTCATTGACAAAAGGCACGCTTTATGATAAAATTATTTCAATAAATATAAGGAGCTTTTCAAATGAAAACCAAGCTTTCGGGACGCTTCTGGCTCGCGCTCGTTCTTTTTGGGCTTATGGGACAGATCGCGTGGGTCGTTGAGAATATGTATCTCAACGTCTTTATCTACAAAATGTTCAACGCCTCGGCTGAGGATATTTCCGCTATGGTCGCGGCAAGCGCGATTGCGGCAACGCTGACCACCGTCTTTATCGGTGCACTTTCCGACCGCGTAGGCAAGCGAAAGGTGTTTATTTGCGGCGGTTATATTCTTTGGGGAATTTCGATCTTTGCCTTTGCACTGCTCAGGCTCGATGTAATTGAGGCTCTCTTCCCTGCCGCATCAAGCGCAGCAGCGATAGGCATCACGCTGACAATCGCCCTCGACTGCCTTATGACCTTCTTCGGCTCGTCGGCAAACGATGCGGCGTATAACGCGTGGCTGACCGATTCGACCGACTCGACCAACCGCGGCTCCGCCGAGGGAATCAACTCGATGATGCCCCTCGTCGCCATCCTTGCAGTGTTCGGCGGATTTATGGCATTTGAC
Source organism: Clostridia bacterium (assembly GCA_017387685.1). GTDB lineage: Bacteria > Bacillota > Clostridia > Oscillospirales > CAG-272 > CAG-390. The sequence continues at coordinate 70,961 of JAFOEU010000058.1, read as the reverse complement.
CTCAACCTCGCAGAAAGCTGGGTGATGATCTTCGCCATAATCGGTATCGCAACTATCGCGATAGGTATCATCGGAATATTCACGATCGAGGATAAATGCCCCGCGCCCTCGGAGAGCGGATACATCAAAAACGTATTCTACGGCTTTATGCCCTCGACGGTAAAGTCTAATCCCGCGTTCTACTTCTACCTTGCGTCATTCGTAATCTTCAATATCTCGATACAGATATTTATGCCCTACCTTATTATATATTACGAGGTATCGCTCGGAATGGCAGATTACGTTCTCGTAATGGCGCCCGCGATCATCCTCGCATCGGTCGCAACGGCATTCTGGGGCAAGGTCTACGATAAGAAGGGATTCGGATATTCCTCCGCATACTCTCTCGTATGGCTTGGAGTGGGATACGTTCTGCTCTTCATCTTCAAGGCAAAGCTTCCCGTCTTCATCGGCTCGCTGCTTATGATGTGCGGATATCTTTCGGGAATGGCGGTCTTCGGCGCGAAGATCCGTGATCTCACACCCGAGGATAAGGCGGGCAGACTTCAGGGCATCCGCATCTTTGCGCAAGTCCTTCTGCCCGGCGTCATCGGTCCCTTCATCGGTAAGTCGATACTCACGAATGCGGAAAAGATCGTAAATAACGACGGCACCGAATCCTTCGTTCCAAACGAAAATATTTTCTTCGGCGCACTCGTCCCAATAGGAATCCTTGCGCTCGTCCTTCTTCTCGCATCGAAATATTTCAACAATCCGCGCCTTTGTAAGGATCTGAGAACTCCTTTTGAAGAAGACCGCGCGAGCAATTGGAGAGACGAATATCCCCGTCCGCAGATGAAGCGCGACTCCTATATGTCGCTTTGCGGCGAGTGGGATCTCAAGCTTATAAGCCGTGAGGAGATCGACCTTGGCAAGATCAAGGTGCCCTTTCCGCCCGAATCAAGACTTTCGGGCATCGAGCGCGAGAAAAAGGATTGCGAGGTCTATAAATACTCCAAGAAATTCACGCTGCCCGAGGAAATGCGCGGCAAACGCATCATTCTCCACTTCGGCGCGGTCGATCAGATCTTTATGCTGAGGATCGGCGAGCATAATCTCGACATTCTCGCGGGCGGATATCTTCCCGTTGAATTCGACATTACCGATTATCTTTCAGACGGCGAAAACACCATTCAGGTTGACGTTATCGACGATCTCGACACCGATCTCGCATACGGTAAACAGTCGAAAAAGCGCGGCGGTATGTGGTACACTCCCATCAGCGGAATATGGCAGTCGGTTTGGCTTGAGGCTGTTCCCGAAAATCATATCAAGCGCATCAAAATGACGCCCACACTCAATTCGGTCAAATTCAAGATCAAGGGCGGCGCGGACGAAAAGATAATTACCCTCGGCGGCAAGGAATACCGCTTTGAAGGAAACGAATTTGAATTAAAGGTCGATGATCCGCGCCTTTGGTCGCCCGAAGATCCCTACCTCTACGAATTTACACTTGAATCGGGCGAGGATAAGATCGAATCCTACTTTGCGCTCCGCACCGTTGGCACCGAAAAAATCGGCGGCAAGAGCTATATCACTCTCAACGGCAAGCCCTATTTCTTCCACGGTCTGCTCGACCAAGGGTATTACAGCGACGGAATCTACACCCCCGCGACTCCCGAGGGATATCGCTACGATATCCTCAAAATGAAGGAGCTCGGCTTCAATATGCTCCGCAAGCACATCAAGATCGAGCCCGAGTTGTTCTACTATTACTGCGACAAATACGGTATGATCGTCTTTCAAGATATGGTCAACAGCGGCAAATACAGCTTCTTTATCGACACGGCACTCCCCACGGCGGGTCTGAGACGAGGCATCAGCCACAAGGCGAGTGACATCCGCCGCACCACATTTGAAACCGACAGCGCAATGACCGTCCGCCATCTCTACAACCATCCCTCCGTTGTCTACTACACGATCTTCAACGAGGGATGGGGACAGTTCGATGCCGACGAAAATTACCGCCGACTCAAAGCTCTCGATCCCACCCGTATATGGGATGCGACCTCGGGTTGGTTCACCGAAAAGGAAAGCGACATCCAAAGCGAGCACATCTATTTCAAGAAGCTCGATCTTAAGAACAATCCCGAGCTTCCGCTCGTCCTCTCGGAATTCGGCGGCTACTCCTGCAAGATCGAGGGGCATTCCTTCAATCTCGACAACACCTACGGCTACCGCTTCTTTACCGACGCAGATAAATTCGGTGAGGCACTCAAATCTCTCTACCTTGACGAGGTCATTCCTATGATAGACCGCGGACTTTGCGCGACAGTCTACACGCAGGTCAGCGACGTTGAGGACGAAACGAACGGTCTCGTTACCTACGACAGACAGGTCGTTAAGGTCAAAAAGGACGATATGCTCCAAATTGCAAAGGCAATCGAAGATAAATTTTACTCTCAATTTTAAGGAGGAACTACAATGAAATACGAAATTCAAGGCGATTCGCTCCCCGTTGTGATCTGCACGCTTGACGTGGGCGAAACGATGATAACCGAGCGCGGCAGTATGAGCTGGATGACCGAAAATATGAAGATGGAAACCACCTCGAACGGCGGGGTCGGAAAGGCATTTGCGCGTATGTTCGCGGGCGAATCCTTCTTTATGAACCGCTACACAGCCGAGCGCGCGGCGGGGCTTATCGCGTTTGCCTCGAGCTTTCCCGGCTCTATCCGCGCCTGCAACATTGAGCCCGGACGTGAAATAATCGTTCAGAAGCGCGCGTTCCTCGCATCCACCGAGGGCATCGAGCTCTCTCTTCACTTCCAGAAAAAGCTCGGCGCGGGCTTCTTCGGCGGCGAGGGATTCATTATGCAGAAGATCGGCGGTCAAGGTATTGCCTTTATCGAGATCGACGGTAACGCGGTCGAATACACGCTCGCGGCAGGACAGTCGATGATCGTTGACACGGGCTATCTCGTAGCGATGGATTCAACCTGCTCTATGGACATCGTCACCACGGGAAGCGTTAAGAACGCCCTCTTCGGCGGTGAGGGCATCTTCAACACCGTAGTCAAGGGTCCCGGCAAGATCATTCTCCAGACCATGCCCATCCACGCCGTTGCAAGAACCCTCAGCGGATTTATGCCGTCGTCGAAATAAAAAGCATCCATAATTTTTGGGGAGGACAAAATGAGTAAAATAAAATTCGGCTGTTTATTTATTATATTGGTTTGTCTGACTCTTCTTTGCGGTTGCTTTTCGCACACCGGAAGATTTTCCGACGACGATTCCGTGGATAAGATTTATGAGCAAAGCTTCGCCGTAGAGGACAGCGACACACTGACTGACGAATTGATCGATTCCTTGATTGACTATTTGAAAATGCTTTACGTTGAGTGTGAATTGGCTGACACGTCACTTTCCGAAAAAATTGATAAAATCAAATTCGGACATCAACCTCTGCTCGTTGATTTTGATCCGACGAATTTCTATTTCGTGTGCGGATATTACGACGGTATCACGAAAAACGGTCCTCGCGAATACGAAAATTCCGATAAATATACTTGGGTAAGATTTGAAAGCGCGGATGAAATTCAAGAAAACCACGAGGATAAAAAATTCATCGTAGCCTTTCAGATCAACAAAGCGTTGCTCGTAAGGGATATTGCATCCCAAAAAGCAATCATTCCGAGAATCGAGCATTTTCAAATGTATGAACCGATTTTTGAAAATGGAGTTAACACCAACACCCATATTGTCTTTGAAGATGAATTCATTTACTTAAATCCATCGAATGCGGATAGAATATATCTCTCTGCAGCGGCTTTCGATCATCAAGTGGTAACTATTCCGTGTATACTTTTTGAGAATGAATACTACATATCTCATTTTATGTATTCAATACATATCAACGGTGAAAAAGACGAGATGAATCTTCGTGGTGTTTTCGATCATTATTATGACTCATTGATGAGCGTGATACAACCGACCAAATATAGTATAACTCGTTCCTCAGGAATAACGGATTACTACGGTTTGATTACAATTGATGACTTTGTTAATATAATAACTAATCCTTGAAAAGTATATTCCAATATAGAAATCCCCCGAGGCGCCGCCTCGGGGGATACTGTTATTAAAGAAAACTTGCTACAAGCAACCAACTCTTGCGGTCGAGGTTGTTAAGATTTTCGATCTCGTAACGGTTATCGTTCGAGTCGCGGATGATAACGCGGTCGCCGGGGTAGGTCTTCATATCGCTGTGACGGTTGCGGATTCGGAAGGTCGCGGGACCGTGGTCGGTCTCAACGGTCATCTTCAGCATTCCCGTCTTATCGTCGCACTCCGTGATCTTCGTGATCTTCGGGATGCGGTAGTAATCGTAGAAGCAAGCCTTTATAGCCGCCGCGCTGTCGGGTGTGATATCGTCAAGCGACTTGATCATTGCGATCTCGTGCTCGTCCTTGTCGAGAAGCGAGATGTAGTTGAACTTATCCGATATCGGGAAAAGACGGCGGAGCTCAACGTTCTCATATACCGTGCCGTCGCCGAGCGTGAGCTGAACGTAATAAACGTCGGTCATCTCGATCTTTGCGGTCTTATCAAGATATCTAAGTGCCATAGTCTATCTCCCTCCTTATTCAAAGTTGTCAGCCTTCTTGGCTTCCTTGACCTTTTCGGACATCGACTGGATCTCAACGAGGCGGTAATACTTGCCCTTGAGAGCAAGAAGCTCGTCGGGCGAGCCGCACTCGATGATCTCACCCTTGTCTACAACGACGATCTTGTTCGCCTTAGACAGAGTGGAAAGTCTGTGCGCGATCATAATGGTTGTTCTGCCCGAGATAAGGCGTTCGATCGCCTCCTGGATCAGATGCTCGGTCTCGGAGTCGACCGATGCGGTCGCCTCGTCGAATACGAGGATCGAGGGATTCTTCAGCATCGCGCGCGCGATCGAAACTCTCTGACGCTCACCGCCCGAAAGACCTACGCCGCGCTCACCGAGAACTGCATCGTAGCCGTCAGGCTGACGAACGATGAATTCGTGTGCATTCGCGATGTCAGCCGCCTCGAGAACTCGCTCGACGGGGCAGTCGGGGCAACCGTATGCGATATTATTGAAGATAGTATCGTGGAACATCAAGGGCTCCTGCTGAACGAAACCAATCTGCGAACGGAAGTGCGACATATCGATATCGCGGATATCAACGTCGTCAACAAGGATCTGTCCGTCATAGTGATCGTAATAACGGAGCAGGAGGTTGATAAGTGTCGACTTACCCGAGCCTGTCGTACCGACGATACCGACGATGTCGCCGGGCTCGATAACGAGGTTAATATTCTTCAGCGTCTTCTTGGTACGGTCGAAGGAGAAGTTTACGTTCTTGAATTCGATCTTACCCTTGAACTCGACCATATTCTTACCTTCGCCGAAGTTGTGCTCGGGCTCGGCATCAAGAATGTCGAGAATTCTCTCGGCAGACGCGAGGAAGTGCTGGAAGGAGTCGTTGAGGTTCGCAAAGAAGTTTATGGGCTCGTAGAACATCGAGGCGTAGTTGATGAAGAGAACGAGAAGACCGACGGTCAGACCGTTCTCAACGCCCGAGATCTGATGCTCGATAACCATACTACCGCCGAACGCCCAGATAACGACCGAGCCGAGACCGATGAAGGTACCGACGATCGCGGGGAAGGCGTGGAGAATCTTTGCGGCGGACGTGTCGGTTCTGTACCACTCCTCGTTCTTCTCTTTGAAGCGCTCTGTGGTGTTCTTTTCATTCGTAAAGGACTTTACGACACGGATGCCGGGGATAGTGTCTGTTAGTATAGAGGAAACGGCTGTCCATCTTCTCCAGATTCGGAGATAGAAGGGACGGATCTTCTTACCGAAGATACGAGAACCGATAACAACAAGCGGAACAGGGATGAGAGAAAGAAGCGTCAGCTTGGGGTTCATAACAAGCATAACGATAACGATACCCACCATCTTGAAGAACTGAACGACAACTTCCTGCGTGATACGCAGCATAAAGGACTGAATAGTCGAGCTGTCGCCAGAGATACGGTTGATGACTGCACCCGTCGAGGTCTTATCATAGAATCGCATCGGGAGGTACTGCGCTTTTTCGTAAACGTCGTTTCGGAGGTTCGAAACGATTCTGTCACCAACAAGACGCAACACGTATCCGCGCGTACCGCTTATGACGTGGCTGATAATTTGCAGAGCAATAAGTGTTACAACGACCTGCATAAGCATCGCCATGTCGTTATTCGGCAAGATATCGTCGATCAAAGACTTTGTGAGCATTGACGGAATAAGAGCCAATGCCGTTGCAATGATCGAAAGGAATACCGATATAACGAGTTTGGGCCACTCGGGGAGTATGTACTTACCGAGCTTGGTGATGAGCTTACCCTTGCTCGCGCAGTTAAGGCATTCCGCACCGGGGGAGGCAAGTGTACGTCCGCACTTGGGGCAGACCGAGAGCTGCTTCTCGTAGATTGCCTTCATACACTCGGTTGCTTCCTCGATATCCTCGCCCTTTACGATAGAGTTGATAAAGGTGGAAGCACCCTCACCAAGAGTGTTTACGCTGAAGGTGTAGCGGAATATTTTTTCTTCAAGACCGTTTTTAAGCTCAAGACAGAGCATAGCGTTTCCGTACATACGGCGGGTATGAGTTTTCTCGATATCCGCAATACGGATGGTTGTTCCTGCGTGATGAGTATTGAACTCATGCGTGGTGACTTCAATGTCGCTTACAAGCAACACACTTCGGCAATAGTTCGAGAGGATCGAAATATCGCCAACGATTGCAAAGATCCAGGGATGTCCCGGAGTCTCCCTTCCCTTAAGTTCTGCAATTTCTTCTTCGGTCAGAAGGGAGTTGACAAGGAGTTTGTCCATCATAATTTTTACGGCGGAACGTGTGGCACTAACGTTCTCAGCCGGCGGGAGGCCGCTTGCGCACAGAGGTGAAAAGATTAAAATGAATTGCGGGCGGCGGGTTGACATAGAACGGTTTTTGAAGTTGCTTTATTTTACCACCCATTTGCCTTTTTGTCAACCCATTTTCGAATATTTTTGACAAAATTATTAACTTTTTTATTTTGTGTACTCTTTAATATGTAGAGATTCATTGAACGAGGGGGAAAGCGGACAGCGGTTAGCGGACAGCGGACAGAAAGTTGCGAGTGATAATTTATTTTGGCAGTTTGCAATCTTTTGTGCGGGCGTATAACTTAAAAAATAAAGAAATCGGATATTGAGAAGATTGCTTCAAAATATCCGATTTCTTTTATTCGGTTTTATAATTAACGGTGTTCAGAAGTGCCGCACGAAATCACTCGGTCGCATCTTTCTGTCCGCTAACCACTATCCGCTATTACTGCCTATAATCCTTCAGGAAATCGCCGATATCCCTTATCGCCTGAGCCATTCTCTCGGCGTCGGGGAGCATTACGATTCGGAAGTGGTCGGGAGTAGTCCAGTCGAATCCGCTTCCGGGGACGATGAGGATGTGCTTTTGGTGCAAGAGGTCGAAGGCAAACTTCTTATCCGACGAAATATTGAACTTCTTGATATCAAGCTTGGGGAAAACGTAGAACGCCGCCTGATTCTTAACGCAGGAGATGCCCTCGATTTTCGCAAGCTCGCGCATCGTTGCCTCGCTCTGTTCGTAAAGTCTGCCTCCGGGGCGCATCATTGCCTTGGTGCTCTCCATATCCTTGAGTGCCGCGGGGATGGCAAGCTGGGGCAGAGTGGTCGAGCAAAGGCGCATTGCCGCAAGCTGGAAGATGCCCTCCATATAGTCCTGCGCCCAGTCCTTTCTTCCCGAGAAGATCATCCACGCGCAACGGAATCCGCAGATAACGTGCGACTTTGAAAGTCCGTTGAAGGTAACGGTGAAAAGGTCGGGAGCGAGCGACGCGGGGGAAATATGCTCAACGCCGTCCATCAGGAGGCGGTCGTAGATCTCATCCGAGAAGATAACGAGGTCGTGCTTCCGCGCGATCTTAACCATCTCCTCAAGCACCTCGCGGGGGTATACCGCGCCCGTGGGGTTATTGGGGTTGATGATGACCATACCGCGTGTACGCGAGGTAATCTTTGAGCGGAGATCGTCAAGATCGGGATACCAATGATTTTCCTCGTCGCAACGGTAGAAAACGGGTTTACCGCCCGCAAGATAGGCGGAATTGCTCCAGAGCGAATAGCTCGGTGCGGGCATAAGAAGCTCGTCGCCGCTGTTAAGAAAGACGTTGAGAGCCATCGTAACGAGCTCGCTGACGCCGTTTCCGATATAAATATCATCGGGAGAGATGCCCGTAAGTCCCTTTCCGAGGTGGTACTCGTAAATCGCCTGTCTCGCTTCGGGCATACCCTTGGGATCGCAGTACGCAACGGCGCTGTCAAGTCCCGCAAGCATAGCCTCGCGGATGCTGTCGGGAAGCCCGAAACCGAAAGTCGCGGGGTTGCCCGTATTAAGTCTGAGGACGTCAATGCCCTCTTTGATCATTCTCTGTGATTCAACGTAAAGAGGCCCACGGATATCCGAATGAACATGATCCATTTTATGTGCGCGGTTGATCATCATCTTTTCTTGCTCCTTTGCCTTGGGGTAAAAAATAATTAAGAAATATTTTATCATTTTTTCGGGCGGTTGTCAATATTTTTGCGCGTATTTTCTTATAAAACACCTCTCACGCCTGAAATATCGAAAAAAATAACAGAGTGTTCCGCTTTTTTAGCCGAGCATTACGTCGAGCAGCATCATCGTGGCAAAGCCAATCACTATCCCCATCGTTGCGAAATAAGGTTGCGTTTCCTGATTTTTCTGGCATTCGGGGATCAGCTCGTGCACCGCGACCAATATCATTGCTCCCGCGGCGAATGCGAGGGCGTAGGGCAATATTGCCTCGACGTAAACCACCAAAAGTGCGCCGAGGACACCTGCGATCGGTTCGACCATTCCCGACGCCTGACCGTAGAGAAAGCATTTTTTAGCAGAAACACCTTCCCGTCTCAGCGGCAGCGACACCGCCGCGCCTTCGGGAAAATTCTGCAATCCGATGCCGATCGCAATTGTGATCGCTCCCATCAGGGTTTCGGTACTCCACTCGCCGTTTTTAAGCACGCCGAACGCCACTCCGACCGCGAGTCCCTCGGGGATATTATGAAGTGTGATCGACAAGATCAGCATCATTATTCTGCGGAATCGCCGATGAGGCGTTCCCTGTATATTATCCACGTCCCGCTGTGTCAGCAAAACGATCTTATCGCTCCCCCACATAAACAGCGCACCGAACAAAAATCCCGCCGTCACGACTAAGTATGCGGGAACGGCGAGGCTTTCCTCCGCTCTTTCTATTGCGGGTTGCAGAAGAGACCAGAAGCTCGCCGCGATCATCACTCCCGATGCAAATCCGAGCGACAGATTCATCACCTTTTGATTCGGCGTTCTGAAAAACACCACCGTCGCCGCGCCGAGCGCCGTAACCAACCACGTTCCGAGCGTCGCAAGCAGTGCCAATATTACTACGTTATCCATTTTACACCTCCTATATCCATTATATTTTTTGTCGATATAGGTTGTGTATGGTTTAAAAAAATAAAAAGGTGAAGGAGCAAAAATCGCCCGCGAGGGGCGATTTTACTCCTTCCAAACGGTCGGCGGGGCGCCGCCCGTTGGAAGCGCAGGGGAATTTCGAGCTCTGTGGAGCTCGACTTAAGGCTCTGCCTTAAGAATCCGCGAACTTTTGAAAAAGTTCGATCAAAACTTCCCGCAGCTTTCTGACCACTGATCACTGACCACTAAAAAACGGCAAGCCGAAGCTTGCCGTTTTTACATTATTTCTTTGCTGCGATAGCGGCTTTCGCCTTTGCAACGATATTCTCGGTGGTGAGACCGTAAGCTTCGAGAAGTGCGGGGACTTTGCCGGACTTACCGAACTTATCCTCAACGCCTACGCGGAGAACAGGAACGGGGCAACACTCGCAAACGACCTCTGCAACAGCCGAGCCGAGACCGCCGAGGATGTTATGCTCCTCTGCAGTAACGATGCAACCGGTGGTCTTTGCCGCCTCGATGATGTCTTCCTTATCGATAGGCTTGATGGTGTGAACATTGGTAACTCTCGCGGAAATGCCTTCCTCTGCGAGCTTCTCAGCCGCCTCGATTGCCATATAGAGCATAGTACCGGTTGCCATAATGGTAACGTCGGTACCCTCACGGACGGTGAGGTTCTTGCCGAACTCAAACTTATAATCAGCCTCGTCGAATACTACCGGAACAGCAAGTCTGCCGAAGCGGATGTAAACGGGACCAACGTAGTTAAGTGCCCACTCAACGCAAGCGCGAGCCTCTACGTCATCGGCGGGGTTGAGAACTACCATTCCGGGAATGGTTCTCATAACGCCGAGGTCCTCAAGGCACTGGTGGGTCGCGCCGTCCTCACCAACGGTGATACCCGCGTGAGTTGCGCCGATCTTTACGTTGAGGTGGGGGTATGCGATCGAGTTACGAACCTGCTCGAATGCACGGCCTGCCGCAAACATTGCGAAGGTGGATGCGAAAACGGGCTTGCCGGTGGTCGCGATACCTGCCGCAACGGTCATCATATTGCCCTCTGCGATACCGCAGTCGAAAAATCTTTCGGGGAACTTCTTCTTGAAAATACCGGTCTTGGTTGCCGCCGCAAGGTCAGCGTCGAGAACGACGAAATCATACTTCTCACCGAGTGCCGCAAGCGCGTTACCGTAGGATTCTCTTGTTGCTATCTTCTGTGCCATTTTAACTACCTCCTAATCAAAGGCTTGCCTTGATCTCGGCAACTGCCTGCGCGTACTGCTCGTCATTGGGAGCGGAGCCGTGCCAGCTTGCCTGATCTTCCATAAAGGAAACGCCCTTGCCCTTTACGGAATTTGCGATGATGACGGAAGGCTTGCCCTTGCAAGCGCGAGCGTTTGCAAATGCCGCCTCAATGGACTCGAAATCGTGAGCGTCGGCAATAATTACGTTGAAGCCGAAGCCCTCGAACTTCTTATCGTGGGGCATGGGATTCATAACCTCGGTGATCTTACCGTCGATCTGAAGACCGTTGAGGTCGAGAATGAAGCAGAGGTTGTCAAGCTTATAGTGAGCGGCAAACATAGCTGCCTCCCAAACCTGACCCTCCTGGGATTCGCCATCGCCGAGGATAGCGTATGTACGGTAGTCCTTGCCGTCGATCTTAGCGGCGAGAGCCATTCCGCAAGCGGCGGAAACGCCGAGGCCGAGGGAACCGGTGGTCATATCAACACCGGGAGTGCCCTTCATATCGGGGTGACCCTGAAGGAAGGAACCAACCTGGCGGAGGTTCTTAAGCTCGTCCTTGGAGAAGAAGCCCTTCTCTGCGAGAGCTGCATAAAGTGCGGGAGCGGTGTGACCCTTCGAGAGAACGAGTCTGTCGCGGTCGGGGTTCTTGGGATCAGCGGGATTTACGTTCATCTCCGAGAAATAGAGATAGGTCATAATGTCAGCGATCGAGAGCGATCCTCCGGGATGGCCCGATGCTGCTGCGTGTACGCCTTCAAGAATGCCGAGACGGATCTCTCTGGCAGTTTCTTTGAGCATCTGAAGCTTTGCGTTATCCATTTTTTCCTCCATAAGAGTAAATTTTTATTCCATTATATTATATAATAAAATCCCCCGTTTGTCAATGGGGGATCGCATTTTTGTAGGGTTGAACAAAACCGTGATGCATTTTGAGTTTCAATCTTGACTTTTTCTTATAAAAGTGCTATACTTAATATAGAAAATTATCCCCTTACATAAATCGGAGGCAATTATGAAGAACCTGGCTTATTACAACGGCAAAATTTCGCTGATTGAAGATATGAGAGTACCTATGCTCGACCGCGCTTGCTATTTCGGCGACGGCGTTTACGATGCGACTTATTCGCGCAACCATATTGTCTGGCAGCTCAAGGAGCACGTTGCGCGACTTTACAGAAGCGCCGACAAGCTCGGCATCGGCATTCCTCACACGCAGGAGGAGCTTTGCGCTCTCATCAGCCGACTCGTCACGCAGGTCGATGACGGCGAGCAGTTCGTTTATTTTCAGGTAACGCGCGGAACGGGTACACGCTCGCACGTTTGGGGCGAGATGTGCCGCGGCAACGTCTGGGTAATGCTCCGTCCCGCAAAAACCAAGGACGTATATAAGAAGATCAAGCTCATCACCGAGCCCGACACGCGTTTTCTCCACTGCGATATAAAGACTCTCAACCTTATCCCCTCTGTTATGGCGGCGCAGAAAGCCGAGCTTGCGGGCGCACATGAGGCTGTTTTACACCGCGACGGCAGAGTCACCGAATGCGCGCATTCAAACGTGCACATCATCAAGGACGGCGTTTTCCGCACCGCGCCGACCGATAATCTCATCCTCCCCGGCATCGCGCGCGCAAATCTCATCCGCTACTGCGGAATCCTCGGAATTCCCGTGCGCGAGGAAGCCTTCACGCTTGAGGAAATGATGGAAGCCGACGAGGTAATGACGTCCTCCGTCAGCTGCTTCTGCCTCGCCGCCGAGGAGATCGACGGCAAACCCGTCGGCGGCAAAGCCCCCGCGCTTCTCCGCTCTCTTCAGGATATCGCCCTCAAGGAATTCACCGAGGCAACCAACGCTTAAATTGAAAAGAACCGAGTTTCAGCTCGGTTCTTTTCTTTTATCTACCCGACAACTTTGAAGGATCTATCAAGATCGCCGGGCGGATTCCCGCGTAGCTGTTTCCGCCTCCGCCGTGTGCAGTAAAAACAAGCCCGTCCAGTAAAGTTCTGGTATACCACGGATAGAAGATATAATGCTCATCAAAGCGTGTCGTAATTTCAAGGCTGTTTCTGATATCCTCAAGCCCCTTTGATTTAGCGTAATCTGTGCCGTCGACGTATCTGTCAAGTCCGAATATCAATTTCGACTCATCGAGCGAGAGCAGAAAGACCTTATCGGTAGTGCCAAGCTCGGGGTCGGTAAAATCGCATATCGCCGCCCTTTCTTCCTCGGTAAAGGCGGTGTTATAGAACTCTCCGTTAAGCCATTCGCGGAGGTTGCACTCAGCCCAAGTGACGGATTTATTTTCCGAGTCAAACCGCATATAATCCAAGGCATCCCTCGCGATGAGCAGATATTTTCCGTCGATCTTGTCAACGGGTATCCACTCGATCGGCTGCTTCTGCCAGCCGAGAAAAACGTCCTTGTCATATAGCTTAGTCTGCTCATATTCACCGAGAACGTACACCGTTCCCGGCTTGAATTTGCTCCAGCAAGCCTTTAAGTGCACGGCAACTAGCGGATCATCCCAATACCCTTCCATCGGCCACGAAACTCCCTTGTCACCACCCCAACCGACAAAATAATATCCCTTTTTCGTGGGTGCAGGCAGAACGAATTCACTTCCGTAAGGAACGAGCATTGATTCAACGTCGCAATCGCCTCCGACGGGATCGAAAATAAATTCGGTCTCAAAGGGCTTCCAATGCGCGGTCAGATCGAGATTTCTCGTCACGCGCTCGACCTCGAAGTCGAAAAGGATCTCGTTGCCCTCCTTATCGAGATAATACCACCCGTCGAAAACGTAACCGTAGCGCCCCGGCTCGAGCGGATTTTTCTGATATCCCTTTTTGACAATGACGGTATCGCATTTTCCGTCGAAGCCGTAAAAATAATTTATAACGAACTCATTCTGAGTCCATCCGATCGCCGCGACGGCGAAGAATACCGCCGCCATCACGAGAACACCGATAATCAACCTTATTCTTTCCTGCTTATTCATATCCGAGTCTCTCCTTATTTTCAAGCAAAGTTATTATAACATAAAGCGCAAGCATTGTCAATTCTTTTCACCACAACAACGAATTTTACGCCGATTATTTTCACCGAAGCAAAAATTTCAACACTTGTTTACATTTTAACGATTAGTAAACAATTATCGTAAAGGCTTGACTTCGAGCACAGTGTGTGCTATAATATCAGCACAATGTGTGCCAAGAGAGGTGATACTATGCCCGAGGCTAAGGACAGCCTTATCAAAGACGAAATGACGCAGGCTATTATCGATGCAGTTGAAGAAATCGCTATGGCGGGCGGTGCGGCTACGCTGACCGTCACGCAGATACTCCGAAAGCTCGATATATCAAACCGCGTTTTCTATAACCGTTTTCCGAATATCGAAACCGTTCTCGACATCGTTTACCGCAATACGATAGTCAAGATCCGCTCGGCTCTCGAGTCGCCGATCAGAATAGAAGACGATTTCTTTGAATACGTCAAGGACGTCGTCAGCCGTTCCCTCCTCGTTTCATACGAGGTCAAGATGAAATTCAATCAGTACATCTTCGAGGAAGATTCGCTCGGCGAGCTCAACCGCGATTGGTGGACGGATCAGATCAAAAAATTAATAGTTTACGCCAAAGAGCATAAGCTTATAAAGGACGTCGACGAGGACACGCTCGCCTACTCGATATGGTGCTTCTGCCGAGGCTACAACGCCGATGCCGTTGCACGAGGATTGCCGCAGGAAAAGGCAGTCGATGACTTCAAATACAGCTTCTCCTTCCTGCTTGAAGGACTAAAAATCTAAATTCATTATCTCCGAAAGGTATTTTAATATGAACAAGTATCAGATTCACGAAAAACTCAGCTTTACCAATATGCGCGAGCTTATTGAGTTTGCGGGAGAAAAGTACTACGATCGTACAGCCTACTCCTTCCGCCGCACCGCAAAATCCGAGATCACAAAGATCAAGTTCTCAAGCCTTCGCGAGGACGTTCGTTCCCTCGCCTGCGAGCTTGCGGAAATGGGATGCGCGGGCAAGCATTGCGCCGTCATCGGCAAACTCAGCTACGACTGGGTACTGACCTACTTTGCCGTTCTCTCAATAGGCGGTGTTCTTGTTCCCCTCGATCCCGAATGGCAGAAGGAAGACCTCGCCGACACGGTAAACAAGGCGCACGCGTCCTTCCTCTTCTGTGACGAGGACATCAAGGCAAAAGGCGAATACATCGCTGAGCAGATCAAGTTTGAAGCAGATCCCATTTATCTTGCCGCAAAGGACACCGATCGCAACCTCCGCGCTGCAATGCGTGCGGGCAAGCCGAAGTTTGACGAGAACCCCGATCCCTACTATCTCGCAGAGATAGACCCCGAAGCACTCGCGCTCCTCGTTTTCACCTCCGGCACCACCGGCAAGGGCAAGGGCGTTATGCTCTCTCAGAATGCTGTGCTTGAGGATATGACCAACATCATTCCCTACATCGACTTCGGCACGAAGACCGTCGGCGTTCTTCCTCCTCACCACACCTACGGCTCATCCGTTATGCTCGTGGGCCACGCCATCATCGGTTGCGAGGTATTCATTTCGGGAGGTCTGCGCTACATCACCAAGGAGCTCGCCGAGCAGAAGCCCGAGCACCTTGTTCTTGTTCCCCTCTACCTCGAAACCTTCTATCGCAAGATCTGGGCGAATATCAAGAATCAGGGTAAGGAAAAACTCATCAAAAATATGATCAAGCTCAGCAACGGTATGTGCAAGGTCGGCATTGACCTCCGCAAGAAGATCTTCTCTCAGGTTCGTGCAGCGTTCGGCGGCGAGGTCAAGATGATCATTTCGGGCGGCGCTCCCATCAATCCCGAAATTCTCGATTTCTTCCGCGCAATGGGCATCACCACTCTCAACGGCTACGGCATCACCGAGTGCGCTCCCATCGTTGCGGCAAACGTATCGCGCAACGTAGTTCCCGGCAGTATCGGCAACCCCCTCGACTGCGACGAGATCAAGATCCTTGATCCCAACGAGGACGGCGAGGGCGAGATCTGCGTCAAGGGTCCCAACGTAATGCTCGGCTACTATCAGGATGAAGCAGCAACCGCCGAGGCGTTCACCGAGGACGGCTTCTTCCGCACGGGCGACTACGGCAAGCAGCGCGAGGACGGCACCCTCTTTATCACGGGCCGCAAGAAGAACCTCATCATCCTCTCCAACGGCAAGAACGTATACCCCGAGGAGATCGAAAAGGAGCTCATCGCAGTTCCCGGCATTCTCGATATCGTAGTTTACGAGGGACAGAGCAAGCGCGGTCTTGCACAGAACGCGATCGTTGCCGAGGTATTCCCCGATGAAGATTACATCAAGGCAAACGGAATCGAGGATATCAAGGCACATCTCAAGCCCTTCATCGACGACTATAACAGAAACGCAGTTCCCTACAAGAAGATCGGCATTCTCAAGGTAAGAACCACTCCCTTCCCCAAGAATACCCTTCGTAAGATCATGCGATTCAAGATCGATATGACTATCGACTAATTCCAATAAAACAGCGAGTGCGAACCCAAAGGTCCGCACTCGCTGTTTTATTAAATCGGAAATTTTCGCCAAAGGCGAAAATTCACCACAGCTCTGCACTCTGAACTCTGCACTCAAAACAGATCGGTGCTGAGATATCTTTCACCGCCGTCAGGAAGTATCACGACGATATTCTTTCCCTTGTTTTCTTCAAGCTTTGCAAGCTTCAGTGCCGCCGCGAGTGCCGCGCCGGAGGAGATTCCGACAAGCACGCCCTCTCTTGCGGCGAGGTTTCGGCAAGCGGTCTTCGCTTCATCAACCGAGATCGGCATAATTTGGTCGATCAGTGAAACGTCAAGCACCTCGGGGATAAATCCCGCACCGATGCCCGAAAGTCCGTGCGCACCCGCGGGTTTGCCCGAAAGGACAGCCGATGTATCGGGTTCAACGGCAACGACTTTTACGCTCGGATTCATTTCCTTGAGGAAACGTGCCGAGCCCGTCAGTGTTCCGCCCGTGCCGACGCCTGCGACAAAGATATCTACACATCCGTCCGTATCGTTCCATATCTCCCTGCCCGTGGTCAGATAATGAGCATCCGCATTCGCGGGGTTATCGAACTGACTTGGGATGAAGGAATTCGGCGTGTTTGCCGCGATCTCCTTTGCCTTTGCGATAGAGCCGCTCATTCCTTCGGCGGCGGGGGTGAGAATGACCTCCGCGCCGTAGGCACGCATCAGCTTTTGTCTTTCAACCGACATATTATCGGGCATAATGACGATCACTTTATATCCTCTGTGAACTCCGACAGCGGCAAGACCAATGCCCGTGTTGCCCGAGGTAGGCTCGATCAAGGTCGCTCCCGCGCTTATCAGACCGCGCGCCTCGGCATCGTTGATCATCTGTAGGGCAACGCGATCCTTCGCCGATCCCGCGGGATTGAAATATTCGAGTTTTGCTATGACCGATGCGAGAGTTTCCTCCGCCGCCTCGGTCTTCTTAAGTTTTAACATCGGCGTCGAGCCGATCAGTTTATCAAGATCATCGTAGATTTTCATTTTGTTTCTCCGAAAATATAATTATGATACGCCTCGTGGCGCTCGGATATCTTCGCGATATCTGCGTCGGTCAGCAGACCGTTTTTGTAAGCCTCATCAATTTCAACCTTTCCGTGCTCGGTGCTGTAAACCCACATTTCCGCGCCGTTGGCGAAGCTGATCGTGTATTCACCCAACTTGTACTTTTTGACAGCATTTGTCAGATCGACCTCTGCAAAAACGACATAACTGCCGATGATACCGTAATAACGCCAGCCGATATCGTGCGTATTGGTGTTTCTCAAAAACGAATAAAGTGCCCCTTTTTCTGCTATTTCGGCTCTGTGTGAAGCAATTGCCTCGTGCTTATCGGAGCTATACTTATCTCCGTACGTATCCTTTATATAGTTGATCGCAGAAGAATAACTCTCAGCCCAAACATTGGAATACAAATAATCGTAGATTTCCTCGATCTTTTTGTCCGTCAGCTCCTCGAGCTCGGGAATGTATTTGACGTAACTGTATCCCGGCTCGGGATCGGCGTAATTCTCTTCCCAGTAGGAATTGAAATCACGGTTTCTTTTCGCGATCAGCAAAATATCAACCGACATCAGCCATTCCCTTTCATAAGCCTCGGAAAGCGGAATGAACTCCTTTTCCCGACAAACATAAATATAAAAGGGATTCGGACTTTCAAGGGTCACGCCACCAAGCTCGCACGCGGTATCTCTGTCGATAAAGGTGGAAAAACAGATTATCTCGCAGCCGTTAACGGTTCCGTAGTATCGCGAAGCGTAATTGCACACCCATGTATAATAGTCATCGTAAAGCAGATTTTCGGGATTCATAAGAGATGCCTTGCAGCTGTTTGCATTCTGCTCGGCAAGCCTCAGAGCCTCGTCATCGTCATAAATCTCTTTGAGGATGGCGTAGTCGCTCCAGAAAACTGTACTGTATAACGATTTTCGCACCTGATCTATCCTATCCTCGGAAATCGGTTCAAGATCGGATGAGAACACGATATAGGGTGCATTCTCGGCGTGCGCGCCCGAATAATCGGGGAGCTCACCGAGGGTAAGTTCGGGCTCTGCGGTGGTAATCTCTCCGCCCGCCTCTTCCGAACAGGAAAGAAGAAGGAAAGTGAGTGCGGTCAGGACTGCTAAAATCAGCATTTTGATCGTTTTCATTTTGAATCTCCTTTTCGTTAAATCATTTTATCTTCCAAGCACGCGCTCTGCCCTTCTTTTCGGCTTCTTCGATAATTCCGATATTGGCAAGCGCGGCAAGAGCCATATATGCGTGTTTGGAATGCGGAATTTTTGCCGCTTTTCGATACTCTTCTGTGGTGAAGCTTTCGCCGAGTCCTTCGGGGATGAGGGCGAGGAAATCGCTTTTTTCGGCAAAAACCGCCTCGTCTATAATATCGACGGGAAGACGCTCAAAGCGCGAGGATTTGATCTTTTTGTCCTTTCCCCTACCGTCGAGGAAGCGGTATTCCTCTTCCTCAATAAATAGAAACCAAACGGCAACCCGTCCCGTGGCAAGTGCCTCCGAGATATAAATAAGCTCGTGCGCACCGCCGAAGACGGTCGAAATACCCGCGACACGCCGCCGCGGCTGTGATTCGCCGGTTGCGGGATCTATCCACACGCGGTACTTCTTCATCGGCAATGGATGAACAACGGTGACGTGGCAATCCGAGGTTTCGAGATAGTGATTGAGTTTTGCCTTTAATGGATAGAGCGAGCCCGTTTGAATCTCAAAAATCTCCTCATCGTGCTTGATGTCGGCAACGAAACGCCTGCCCATATCTATCTCGTATTTAGATTCATCGGAGCAAACGAAGCGTTTGAGTGCGATGTGCATCCTTTTTTCATTGAGAGTTCCGATCCCGCCGCCCTCAACCGCCGTTTTCTCGGTGAGAACGGCGCGGCAGATGGCGCGGAACTTTTCTCTTTCAAGCTCGCTTATCACGTTGCAATACCCGCAAACTGATTCTTATAGAGCTTATGGTACTCACCGCCGAGGGCAAGAAGCTCCTCGTGGCTGCCCGTTTCAACGATTCTTCCGTGATTGAGAACGACTATCATATCGGCATCGCGGATGGTCGAAAGTCTATGCGCGATAACGAGCGAGGTGCGGTTCTTCATCAGCGCGATCATCGCCTTCTGAATGTGCATCTCGGTTCTCGTGTCAACCGATGAGGTTGCCTCATCGAGAATGAGAATTCTCGGATCAGCAAGAACAGCTCGCGAGATCGAGAGAAGCTGACGCTGTCCCTGCGAGAGGTTGCTGCCCGACTCGGCAAGCTCGGTTGCGTAGCCATCGGGCAGACGGTCGATGAAGAAATCGGCATAAGAGGTGTGCGCCGCGCGCTTCATATCCTCGTCGGTGGAATCCTCTCGTCCGTATTTGATATTCTTCTCGATGGTATCCGAGAAAAGAACGGTATCCTGAAGAACTATCGCGATCGCGCGGCGGAGATCGGATTTCGGAATCGTTGTGATATCAACGCCGTCAACCGTGATCGAACCGCTATCGGGCTCGTAGAATCGGGTAAGCAGATTTACGATAGTAGTCTTGCCCGAGCCGGTCGCGCCGACGATGGCTACCTTTTGTCCCGCCTTTACGGTGAGATTGAGGTTCTTGAGAACCTTTTCGCCCTCGATGTAAGAGAAATCAATATCCTTAAACTCGATATCGCCGCGAAGCGCGGAGATATCGACTTTTTCTTCGCCCTCGTCTATCTCGGGTGCGCTGTCAAGGATGGCGAAAATTCTCTCTGCGCCCGCAAGTGCGGTAAGGATGGTGGAATACTGATTTGCGATCATATTGATCGGATGCGAGAACTTTTTCGAATACTGAAGCATCGCCTGAACCGAACCGATGGTGAAAGCCGCGCCCGTGATCGGATCGGTATTAAGAATCAGATATCCTCCGACTGCGGCAATCAGAACGTACTGCAGATTGCCGATGAAGTTCATTACGGGACCCATAATCGATCCCCAAACGCGCGCCGAAATTGAACAGCTACGGAAGTTATCCGAGATCTCACCGAATTTTTCGATAGCATCGGGCTCCTTGCCGTAAGCCATAACGGTCTTGTAGCCCGTTACCATCTCCTCTATCTGTCCGTTAAGCTGACCGAGAAGCTTTTGGCGTCTGATAAAATATTTGCGCATAAACTTCGCAAGAGTTGACGATACTAAAATGGTTAGAGGTATCGTGACAACCGCAACGAGCGTTACGATCCAGCTGTAATGAAGCATCATGCAAAGCGCACCGATGAGTGTCAGTACGCCCGAGAAGAGTGCCGTCAGCGACTGCGACATAGCAGTGGACACGTTTTCCGCATCGTTGGTCAGACGGCTCATAATGTCGCCGTGACGGTGGCGGTCGGTGTAGCTGATCGGGAGCTTTGAGATCTTATTGAAAAGATCGCGGCGAATGTGGTAAACGGTATTTTGCGCAAGCTTTGCGGCAACGCGCGCCTGAATGAGCTGGCTCACCGCGCGGATGATGTATGCGCAGAACATAACGATCAGCACTCCGATAAGCGCGGTCATATTAACAGCAAGTCTGCCCGACTCGTCAAAGTAAAACTCGTCGATGGCAAGCTGTTGGAACATCGGCGCAAGAACGTCCGCTCCGGTGACGATTATAGTTGCGATGATAAGGAAAATGAGTATAAAGGAGCTTTTGCCCGAGTATCTGAGCAGACGTGAAACGGTTTTGCCGAGGTTCTTTGGCTTTTCGCGGTTGATACGCGCATTCATTCCGCCGGGACCGCCGGGGCCTCCGCCGGGTCGGAGATTCATTCTTACTTCCTGTCTCTCGGGAGGTCTCTGTTCAGCCATTAGTTTGCACCTCCTTCTACGTTCTGTCTCTGCGAAGCGCAGATATCGCGATAGGTTTCGCTTATTTCCATCAATTCATCGTGCGGAGCGCAATGGATTATACGTCCGTCTGATTCAATAACGGCAATTCTGTCCGCGTGGCGCACGCTCGCTATTCTCTGTGCGACCATAACGACCGTTGTTTCCTTCATAGCCTCGCGGAGTGCGGTCTGAAGTCTTGCTTCAGTTGCAAGGTCGAGGGCAGAGGTCGCGTCATCAAGGATGAGAATTTCGGGACGTCTTACGATAGCGCGGGCGATCGAAAGACGCTGCTTCTGTCCGCCCGAAAGCGACGCGCCCTTCTCTGCTATAAACGTATCATATCCCTCGGTAAATTCGCTGACGAAGGAATCAGCCTGCGCGATCGAAGCCGCAACGCGAATCTCCTCATCGGTAGCATCGTCCTTGCCCCACTTGATATTGTTCGCGATAGTATCCGAGAAGAGCTCGCTCTTCTGCATAACGTAGCCGATCTTTCGACGGAGCGAGGGCAGATCGTATTCGGAAATATCTCTTCCTTCTATATATACCTTGCCCTTCGCGGCATCGTAATATCTCGGTATCAGCGAGATAAGGGAGGATTTGCCCGAGCCCGTCGCACCGATAACGGCAAGAGTTTCTCCCTTTTTGACGGTCAGGGATATATCGGAAAGCACGTTCTTGCCCGTAGTGTTCGGATATTTGAAATCAACACCCTTGAATTCGATTGCGATCTCGGAGTCTTTTCCCTCACGCTCATTGCCGCCCTTGATAACGGGATCGGATTCAAGAACCTCGATAATTCTCTTCGAGGATGCACCCGCGCGGGAGATCGTCTGGAAGATCATCGTCAGCATCATAAGCGAGTTGACGACCTGGGTAACGTAGGTGATAGCCGCCATAACCGTACCCGTAGTCATACCCGCAGCCTCGATCTGTGTCTGCAGACCGCCGATGTAGATGATGGCGACGGTCGCAAAAGCGAGCGAAACGATGAGAATGGGATTGATGAAGGTCAAAAGAAGCTGAACCTTGAGGTTAGTGTCGCGCATTTCGCTGTTCGCGCCCTCAAAACGGTCGCATTCGTAGTCCTCACGGACGTAAGCCTTGATAACTCGCGCACCCGTAATATTCTCACGCGCGACCGAGTTGATGCGGTCAAGCTTTTTCTGAACCTCGGAGAAAAGAGGAACAGCCTTGCGGATGACAAAGACCATCGCAAAAAGCTGTATCGGAAGCGTGCAAAGAAGCACAACACCGAATTTTACGTTAAGCGACAAAAGCATCAGCGTACCGCCGATGAAGAACATAGGCGAGCGAACGACCATTCTGAGCATATGCTCGACGAACTCAACGAGGATGGTAATATCGTTGGTCATTCTCGTGACGAGCGAGCCCGTGGTGAATTTATCTGTCTGCTCTATCGAAAGCGACATAACGCGCGAATATGCATCGCGGCGGAGATCGTTACCGAAGCCCTGGGATGCCTTTGCAGCGGTGTAAGCGCAGAACGTGCCGAAAAATCCGCCGACGAGAGTTACGCAGAGCATCAGGATTCCGAAAAGAATAATGATCTCCATTCTCGTCGCATCTGCGCCGAGGAAGATATCGATAAGCTTTGCGGCAAGAGGTGCGCCGTGCTTGGGATCAAGAGGCGAATAGCCCTCGACACCGTAATTGACTATGTATGACATAAGGTAGGGCAGGCAGAGGTCGCCGAGCACCTCGCCGATCATCATAAGCGGTGAGATAAGTGCCACAAACCAATAGGGTTTGAGATAGGGGAGCAGTTTTTTCATTCTTCTTTTCCTTTCGGATTCTTAAGATTGTCGCGAATGCGCAGTAGCATTGAGCGCAAAAGCTCGATCTCCTCGGGAGTAAATCCCGCCATCATTTCATTGTCGACCGTAACAAAGCGTTCGTCATTTTCCTTCTCAAGGGCGTGTCCCTTGTCGGAAAGATAAACGCGTGCGGCACGTTTATCATCCTCGTCGGTTACGCGGACAACGTATCCCTCGTCCTCAAGGTGTTTGAGTGCAACGCTGACCGTCGGCGGCTTAAGTCCCGCACGGCGCGAAAGCTCAAGCTGAGTGATGCCTTCCTCGCGTGACAAACAAAAGAGTATGGCGCGACAACTGTTCTGTGTCATGATCGGATCGTTTTCGCGAGAGCGCAGAGTGCATCTCTGTGCGCGTGAAATATGCCCTATCAACATCGCAGGCGTCAGCATATCATCTGTAAGTGGTGCCTTTTTCATCGTATTTCCTCCAATTTTAGTTAGTTAATAAACTAATCAATATTATAGCAAATTTTCAGAAAAAGTCAATAGATTAATTAGTTTATTAACAAATTATTTTTAAGGATAAAAAATGGTATGAGGGTCGAATTTTTCTACACATTATTTTGAAACAAGGGGGCAAATTATTATTGCGGAAAGGTTGCGGCGATCGTATCCTTGCCGCAACAAAAGAAACCGGTGGATCTTATGCGAATTAAACGAACAAACAGCAGACTGACGGCATTTGTCTGCATCTTGCTTACGGCGCTCCTCTTCTGCGCTTCGTCGGCGCGGCAGAGTGTCAGCACCGATATGACGGCAAGCGTAAGTGCGAGTGCCGAAGAAACCGAAAAATATCTGATCCCCGGAGGAATGGTCTTCGGAGTCAGATTTTTCACGGAGGGAGTGCTCGTCGTCGGCATTCCCGACAATGCGCAAAGCCCCGCCTACGCCGCGGGAGTGCGCGTAAATGACGTTATATTAAAGGTTGACGGAGTGAAGATCAGCGACGCGGAAGGGCTCAGCCGCGCAGTGAATGCGGGAAAAGGTAAAAGCGTTGAGCTCACCTGCTGCCGCGACGGACGAGAATTCAAGGCAAACGTCACGCCAAGGCTTGAAGAGAGCGGTTATAAGACGGGTATCTGGGTCCGCGACAGCGGCGCAGGTATCGGCACCGTAACCTTCATTGACCCGGATACGGGGCTATTCGGCGGACTCGGCCACGGAATCTGCGATGCCGACACGGGCAAACCGATGCCTCTCGGACGCGGTGTTCTGCTCGGGGTGAACATCGGAGGCATCACGAAGGGCGCGGCGGGTGATCCCGGCGAGATACGCGGCAGCTTCAAGCCCGAAAAGCTCGGTGCCGTAATAAGCAACACGGATCGCGGCATATTCGGCATCTATTCAAGCATTCCGAAATCGCTTTACGGCGCAATGCCCATAGCGCACAAGGACGAGGTGCGCGGCGGCGAGGCGACTATTCTCTGCACTCTCGAGGACGGAGAAACCCACGAATATAAGGTCGAGCTTTCCTCGATCGACCCGACAGCCGCGGGAGGACGGTGCTTCACGGTCAAGGTGACCGATCCCGCGCTGATTGCGCAAACGGGCGGCATCGTTCAAGGAATGTCGGGCAGCCCGATAATTCAGAACGGCAAGCTCGTCGGCGCGGTAACGCACGTCCTTGTGGGCGATCCGACACGCGGATACGGCATATTTATTGAAAATATGCTCGCGGCGGCAGAATAAGAAAAAGGCAATATCATTCCCTTTATCGGTTTGATATTGCCTTTTGTCGTTTTGGTTTGTTATATATTTATATTATTACAACATCTTGCAAAGTCAACGTCAATATGGTATAATGTAAAAAGCAACTATTCTGCAAAAAAGTCGGGATCGGAGAAGATAAAAATGAAAATACATCAGAATTTCACAGGCGGCAATATCCGCGTCAAGGAAATATCGGGCGATACCGTGATCCTCGAGAACGAGCTCCGCGACACCGAGGGAGATTGGTTTTATTGGGCGTTTTGCGTCGAGGGTGCCGAGGATCGCGAGATCGCCTTCAAATTTGAAAGCAAGCGCTTGGGCTATTGGGGTCCCGCCGTCAGCCACGATCTGAAAGATTGGCATTGGCTCGACAGCGTCGACGGCGAGAGCTTCACCTACCGCTTCGGAAGCGGAGAAAGCCCCGTCTACTTCGCTCACAATATGCTCTATCACCCCGACCGCTTTATCGCGTTCGCCGAAAGCCGCGCACTCGAGGTCTCCGAGCTTTGCCGAAGCAGAAAGGGACGGAGCGTCCCCTGCCTGCACATCGGCGACGGCAATCGAAGCATCATAATCACCGCCCGCCATCACGCCTGCGAGTCCACGGGAAGCTACGTTATGGAGGGAGTTTTGGAGGAGCTCACAACGTCCCCGATACCGAACACTCGCATCCTTTGCGTTCCCTTTGTAGATTACGACGGCGTACTTGACGGCGATCAGGGCAAATCCCGCGCGCCCCACGATCACAACAGAGATTACACCGATGCTCCGATATATCCCGAAGTCGCCGCAATACGCACCCACGCGGACAGATACGGATGTAACTTCGGCTTTGACCTTCATTCGCCCTATCACAAGGGCGGCAACAACGACCGAATCTTTATCGTCCGCAACAAAGTCGAAAAGCTTGAAAAATTCGACCGTTTCTCCGCCCTGCTCGAATCCGAGCTCACCCCGGATGCGATGCAATACAAAAAGGAAAACGATCATCCGCCCCTCACGGGCTGGAATCAGCCGAGCCCGAACTTTGCCTTTACAAGCAACAGCCGTCCCGAATGCGACCTTGCCTTTACCCTTGAGTCCGCATATTTCGGAACAAAGGAAAACAAGGTCTCCGCGGAGCGTCTGATCTTGCTCGGAAAATGCTTTGCGAAAGCAATCAGGAAATACATCGGAGAATAAAAACGATCCCCGAGGTTCGAGCCTCGGGGATAATCTTATTCCCACTTTCCCGCAAAGGGAGCGAGCTTTTCTTCGATCGCGGTGAATCTTTCGTCGGTGCGGATGAAATCGTAATGCGGCTTTTTCATTTCTGCAAGAAGATTTGAGGCATCGTTGTCAGTAGATTGATACCAAATTTCTTTGCCGCTCGTTGTAACGCCCTTGAAAAGGAGCGAGGTATGAGTGTAATCCTTTTGGTAATAGTCACGCATATAAGCCACAACTGCGTCTGCAGCACCTTCGAGATAGGTAAGCGAATTTTCAGAGTCGCCTTCTTGGGCGTAATATTTTGCAATAAATTTGTGTGCATCAGAATAATCGCTGAAATAGAATCCGAGGTCACCATTCTCGAAAATTACATCGAGTATATCAATCATCTTTTTGTAAAGCAAGCACATTTCGGAATGGTTGAAGAATCGCTTTCCCGAGCTGTCCTTATAATTCCTTACTATAGAATTCAAAAGGTGCTGAATCAAACCGTGGTATAGCAGATCCATATGAGCATCGATCCGCTCATCACCATTGCTAATATGAACCCTATGAAATTCATAGCTGTTGATCAATCTCGGAAATTTTTTCGCAACCTCCCACGCTTTATCAATCTCACCGTTTTCGCGATACATCCACAAAATTGTGCTCATAGCATTTATTCGGAGATTCTCATCTGTGCATCCCGCCATAATAGCCTCAAGCAGCTTGATCGACTCCATAAGCAGCTTCTTCTTTTCGTCCTCGGGAAAATTCTTGTCATAGTAAATGTAACTGAACTGCGATGCGTACGCATACATCAGATCGTAGCTGTCGGGGTACATCTTATGAGCCTTTTCAGCAAGATCAAAGCTCTCGCGCTTTTTTCCGATTCGGCTAAGCTCGTTGATCTCATCGTGCAATCTTGAGATCTCCGCTTCCTTATTGAGATCGCTGATTCCAAGCAGCTCGTCAGACGTAACTCCGAAAATTCGTACAAGCAGAGGAATCTGCGAAATGTCGGGCGCGGTGCGGTCGCATTCCCATTGCGAGATCGCGCAAGCAGAAATCCCAAGATACTCCGCAAGCTGCTCCTGCGTCATATCGCGCTCACGGCGCAGCTTTTTTATTGTTGTTCCGATAGACATGTTTATGTCCTCCAAAAATTATTCAAAAGCGCTTTTGTGATTATATTATATCATATTCTCGGGATTTTTCAAGTAAGAGGATCGATATATTGACTAAAGTATCACTTATTTTTCATTAACTGTACTTTTATAATCATTACAACAAATAAATTCAGAAAACTGAACTAAAAGCTCCGCACCCTCAAACTCCTCCCTTCGGTTTACGAAGGGAGGGCGGGAGGGATGTCCCCATTTACCGAAGCGAAGTTATCAGGATATCGGCGAAATCACTATATCTGCACAAAATTACACTGCTCGCAAGACATCGGCTTTGCCGATGAAGAAGCCCTCCCGCTTGCGGGAGGGTTGGGAGGGTATAGAGCACCGCGCGAAATGACTTGCACCCAAACAAAACCAAGTGCAAAATTCAATAAAACGAAAGAAATCCGCCGCAGCGGATTTCTTCATTTTATTTGCGCCACGCAGTGCGCAACATCATTTGTGCGAAGCACAACATCATTTGCCACAGGCAACATCATTTGTGCGAAGCACAACATCATTTGCCGCAGGCAACATCATTTGTGCGAAGCACAACATCACCCGCAAGCGGTGTCAAGGTTCTGTAAACTACCGTATGCTTATCGTCAAGATACTTCGTTTTATGCCAATGACCCGAATACCAATGCTTATACTCGACGCAGTTATCCACAAAATTCATAAATCCGTTTTGCGAAAGCGGATTTGCCTTCGGATCTTCAATGCGGTATTTATGTGTCAGTACGTAATCGACCTTATTCTCGTGCTCCTTTAAGTTTCGGTAAGCGCGGATGATCTCGTCCTCGGTCAACTCCTCCTGTTCCCAACGAAGTCCCCAATCGAACCACTTTTGCGAGGACTTGCATCCGCCCATCGTGAGGAAGGTGTACCCCTCGATCTCAAAAATATATCCGCGCATCAGGTGGATGAACTTTTCCGAAATGCGGTGAATTCTGCCGCCGCACCACTCCTCCTCGGGGAAGGAATAGAGGTAATCGAAATTCTCGTGATTCCCGTCAACGAGCGCGATCTTGCAGGGCAGCTCCTCAAAATACTTCGAAAACTCGCGGTTTTCATCGGTATCGCGGAAATGAAGCTCAATATCCCCGAGGATGATCAGAAGATCGTCCTCTTTTGCGTTTTTGACGTAATCATTAAACGCATCGATATTTCTGTCGCCGTGGAGATCGCTTATAAAGTAAATCATAAAGTTCCACCGCCGATGGAAAGGATGAGCTTTCCTGCGCGCATCAGCTCAAGATACTGCTCGATGCTCTCGATCTTCTCTTCACTCAAAGTTGCCGAAACGCCGACGTCCTCAGGTCTGTGGCAATCCGAGCCGATGGTGAGCGGAAGTCCGTATTCCTTTGCGACCTGCATAGTTCTTTCGTTGTAATTGTCCTTACGCAGACAGCAGTTGATCTCAAATCCGTCAACGTGATGGGGATGCGGTACGCACTTTTCGGCGCGGTGCGAATGTGCCTGAATGATGGTTACGCCGTGTGCCTTGAGGTGTGCGTAAAGCTCGTCGATGTCGATATCAAAAATATCCTCACGGAGCTTGAGGAATTCGCGCGTTACACCGTAAAGCAGATAGTGATTCTTATGGAAGGATAGCTCGACCGAGAAAAGAACGGTCAGACCGATGCGGTCGCCCTCTGCCTTTGCCTCAAGATAAGCATCGCAGAGCTTGTCCACCTTTTCGGCAAAGGTGAGATGCTCGCCGAGCTTCTTGAAATGATGGGGAGAGAAATGATCGGAAACGATGATGGTATCGTAACCCGCCTCCTTGAAAAGTCTTACCTGCTCAACGGGTGACAGCTTTGAGCAAGAGGAAACAGGATAGGTATGCATATGTGCTTCGGTTTTAAACAAAATGATGTCCTCTTTTCTGATTATAATTCAATTTCGGCGCAAACGATCTTTTTGCGGTTATAGGTATAAACTATATGAAGTATGCCGCCGAGTTGAATGACGGAGGGATAGGCAAATCCGCCCTCATCGGTTTCAAGATCAAGCTCTTTTTTGAAGGTCACGCCGTTATCATCCGACACAAATACAGAAAGCGGAGTTCTCGGTCCCCAATTCTTTTCGATCGGATTGCAGATCAGAACGATCCTTCCGTCCGAGAGCTTGACGCAATCTATACCGCTGTTATTGTTCGGCATATCAGTGGGGTAGATCGGCGACCAGGTTTCGCCGTAATCATTCGAATCCGAGCGGTATATCCTGCCGATATTCGAGCGCACAAGCGCGTGGATATGCCCATTTTCACTCTCCCACAGAGTAGGCTGAATAACGTTGACCTTTTCGGCGTTTTCAAGCTCGACGGGGATGTCTTTTTTGCGCCATTCCTTGCCGTCAAAAATATCGACGAAGCAACGCCAAGGACCTTTTTCGGTCGAGCCGGGGGCAAGGACGTTGCCGTTTGATATACGGATGGGCTTGTTTTTGACGGGTCCTCTGCCGCCGCTGACATCATCCGCGACAAGCTCGCTCGGCTCGGACCACGTCTCGCCGAAATCCTTCGACGTAATATATCGCGTATGCCACTCTGCGATAGGATAACCCATTTTGTAAAACAGAACGACCTCGCCGTTCATTTCAAAAAGTACGGGATTCCAATGCTGAATTCCAACCTCGGGAGTTACCGCGCGCGGCTCACTCCAGCATTCACCGTCAAAGCGGCTTACAAAGATGAGAACGTCGGGATTTGCCTCCTTCGTTCCCGCAAACCAAGCAGCAAGCTTTTTGCCGTCCTCGCGGACAAGAATAGTCGAGGCGTGACATTCGGGAGTGGGAAGCGGCTCACCGAAAATGAATTCTTGCTTTAAGAGCTTCATTTTATGCCTCCATATGATACTGTTGGAGCAATTTTCTCGTGTTCTTCGCAGCATCGAAAACGAAATTCCAATCCGCGCCGACGGTCATCATATCAATTCCGAGCTCGGACCAGAAGCGAAGCGTTTCGGGGCGAAGGTCGCCGGTTGCAAGTCCGACGTACTTGCCGTTTTCTTTAACGATCTTCAGTGCGCGGCGTATCTGCTCCATAGTCTTATCACCGAAAACATTTCCAAGCTCGCCAAGTGAGCCCGAGAGATCGTTCGGGCCGAAGATAAAGCCGTCGATATAGGGGATCTTGACGATCTCTTCAAGGTTTTCAACACACTCAACGTGCTCGATCTGCATAAAACGGCAAAGCTCGAAGCTTTCCTCATCGGTGTAGTGCTTTGAGTCGGTTTCACCGTAGCGGATAGCTCTCATCGGACCGAAGCCGCGTGTGCCGTGGGGAGGGTAAAGGGTTGCCCCGATCATCTCACGAACCTCCTCGGGCGTGCGCATCATCGGGAAGATAATGCCCTCGGGGCCCATTTCGAGTATCTTTTTGGTTACGGTAAGGTCGTTTTGCGGAAGTCTTACGACCGATGCCGCGCCTACCGAGCGCGCCGCGTTCAGGTGGCAGAGCACCTCCTTATAAGACATATAAGTGTGCTCCATATCTATCCATATGTAGTCATATCCGACGATGCCCATTATCTCGCAAAGCGCGGGATCGGTGAGGCTGACGAGCGTACCGCAGGTCTTTTCACCCTTTTTGATCTTTTCACGAAGAATGTTCATAGGGTTCTCCTTTAAACAAAATGTATGGAATAATAATATCACAAAAGGCGAAAAAAATCAAGTGTTTCCTTGACAAACTTTCTTACATTTGATATAATAAATAAAACGGTGGTGACACTATGAAACGCATTATGATCATCGGCTGTCCCGGGAGCGGAAAAAGCACGTTCGCCCGTGCGATCGCCGCGAAGACGGGGTTGCCGCTATACTACCTCGATATGATGTATTGGAACCCCGACCGCACAACCAAGCCAAAGGACGAATTCCGCGCCGCACTCCGCGAAACGGTCGAGCTCCCCGAATGGATAATCGACGGCAATTACGGTTCAACGCTTGAAATAAGAATGGAAGCCTGCGACACCGTCATCTTCCTCGACTACCCCGTCGAAGTCTGCATTGCGGGAGTCGAAGAACGCCGAGGCAAGCCGCGTCCCGATATGCCGTGGGTCGAAACCGAGCCCGATCTTGAATTCATTGAATTCATCAAAAAATATAACGAAGAAAGCCGCCCGAAGGTCATCGAATTGCTTGAAAAATATAAGGAAAAGAACATTATCATTTTCAAGTCAAGAGCCGAGGCGGATGAATTTTTAAGGAGAGTGACATTATGAAACGTCTGATTTGCGTTCTTTTGACCTTTATAATTCTTTTCGGTGCTGTTGCCTGTTCTCCGGCAGGTGATATCGAAGACACAACCGATACCGAAGCAGCTACCGATCTGCCCGAAACCACAGAGGAACCCGAAGAAACAGAAGCACCACTCGTCATCAAGGAGGACACGCTCGTGTTTGTACAGAATAATATTTCCGAATACACCATCATCCGCCCCGAAAACCCGACCGATGCGAATATGAAAGCCGCAAGCGAGCTTCGCAGCTACATCGAAAAGATCTCGGGCGTTGGGATTCCGATCAAGACCGATGCCGAAGCCGCAGGCGAGTATGAGATCCTCGTCGGCTACACCAACCGTTCAGCTGAAGGTCAGTTTGATGCCGCAAAGCTCGGTAACGAGGGATTCGTTATCGAAACCGTCGGCAAAAAGCTTTTTATCGCAGGTAGCGGTGTGCGCGGTGCACTTTACGGCGTTTACACCTTCCTCGAGGACTACCTCGGATGCCGTTTCTACACCTCGGATTATGAAAAGATCCCCTCCCGCGACGTCCTCGGCGTTCAGCCGATCGAGCGCGATGAGCAGATACCCGTTTTCGAATACCGCGACATCGACTTTGTAACCTCAAGACAGAACAATTTCCAAGCCAAGCTCAAGGCAAACGGCGTTTACAACAATACTCCCGCTGAATTCGGCGGAAAGATCGAGTATATCGGCGGCTTCGTCCACACCCTTGAAAAATGGATTTCCGTCGAGGAATACTTTGCAGATCATCCCGAATACTTTGCACTCAACGAGGACGGCACCCGACAGAGCGGTTGGGGTGCACAGCCCTGCCTTTCCAATCCCGACGTACTTCGCCTTGTAAAGGAAAAGGTTCGTTCGCTCCTCAAGGATCGCCCCGACGCGAAGATAATCTCGATCTCACAGCCTGACAACGGCACGGCGCAGAAGCCCTGTATGTGCCCCGAATGTAAAAAAATCTACGCCGAGGAAGGCGCATATTCGGGCGCGCAGATCCGATTCGTCAACGCGGTCGCCGAGGAATTTGCAAAGGATTATCACGATCTGAAATTCGATACCCTCGCATACCACCACACTCGAAGCATCTGCAAGACACCGCCCGCAGATAACGTAATCGTCCGCTTCTGCACCATCGAGTGCTGCTTCTCACATCCTCTCGGCACCTGCAAGGACGTTTACGCAATGGCCGGCAGCGAAAAGACGATCTCCGAGGATATTTCGGATTGGGCAAAGGTCAGCGACAAGCTCTACGTTTGGGACTATACCACTAATTTTGTTGAGTCAGTCACGTTCTTCCCGAACTTCAACGTACTCCGTGAGAATGCGAAATTCTTCGCTGACAACCACGTTATAGGCGTTTACGAGGAAGCCAACTTCTTCTCCGACACCTGCGACTTCTCCGAGCTCCGCTCGTATATTATGGCAAAGCTCCTGTGGAATCCCTATATGTCCGAGGAGGAATATTGGAACTATATCGACGAATTCCTCAAGGATTATTACGGCAATGGTTGGAAGTACATCCGCGAATACATCGACCTTGCTCAGAAGTTTGTTGAAGACAAGCACTTCGGAATCCACGATAAATTTGCCTACACCATCTTCGCACCCACGGTCGACCGCACAAACAAAGAGCTCCCCGCAGACCTTACGCTCGATATGATAAAGAACTACGAGGGAGTTGATTGGTCAAAATACCTCGATTACGGCGCAAAGGTAACCGAATGCGAGATCGTAACGCGCGGCTTTGAGCTTTTCGACGCCGCCGCAGCTCTCGCGGGTCCCGAGCAGGCAGAGCGCATCGCAAAGCTCCGCCTCATACCCGAGTTTGCACATTCCTATGCCCTCGCCGAGGTATACAGCAGCACCGCAATAAAGGATAACATTGTCGCTCTGCTCTACGATTTCTTCCAGAAGGACGCTCAAGGAAAGGCAGTCCCGATGGGTGAGAGAACGGCATTGACGCTCGCGGTGCGCAATCACGTTGTGGAGCAGTACGGAAATATTTATGAAGACTATAACCGCGACCTTTGCGAGCGCGCACTTTCCTACGGACTCTACCAGATCTACGAGGGAATGCCTCAGGTTTTAAGCATCGACGATCCCAAACTCAATCTCAAGACCACTCCCGACAAGTGGAGACCGAGAGATTAAGCCAGACAAACCTTTTCAGAATTTATTCAAAATCGCATATTATTTTTTCGCAAAGCTATTGACAAGCACATTTTAATGTGCTATAATATCCCCATCAAATGCGAAGACCAAAAAGTAGTAGGTCGGAGTAACCCTTCAGAGAGTTGCCGGTTGGTGCGAGGCAATGGGGCGATCCCTCTCGAATTCATTTTGTTAGCAGTGCGCTGAATCGGATTCTTCCGTAGTAGGATGCAACGGGTGTTCCCGTCACAGAACTAAGGTATGAAAGTACCTGAAAAGGTCGTTATCGCGAGATAACGGCGAACTGAGGTGGTACCACGGGATATATTCTCGTCCTCTGTATTCTTATTCGGATGCAGAGGACGTTTTTGTTTGTCCTTTACTCCGAGCCACAAAACCGTGCAAAAGAAAGGAAACCACAAAAATGACGGAAAAGAGATATTTCCAAAAAGAAATTGAAACCATGCCGAGAGAAGAAATGAAAAAGCTTCAATCGGAAAAGCTTGTAAAGCAGGTCAAGCGCGTTTACGAAAACGTTAAATACTACCGCGATCTTATGGACGCAAAGGGCGTCACTCCCGACGATATAAAGAGCATCGACGATCTTCATAAGCTTCCCTTCCTCACCAAGTCCGACCTTCGCGACGCATACCCTTACGGACTCCTCGGAACTGATTTGAAGAATTGCGTCCGAATCCATTCCACCTCGGGCACGACCGGCAGACGAGTAGTTGCTTATTACACCCAGCACGATATCGACCTTTGGGAGGATTGCTGCGCACGCGCGCTGACCGCCGCAGGTGCAACCAATGAAGATGTTTGTCATATAGCTTACGGCTACGGTCTTTTCACCGGCGGCTTCGGACTCAACGGCGGTTCGCAGAAGCTCGGCTGTCTGACCCTCCCGATGTCCTCGGGCAGCACCGACCGTCAGATCCAGTTCATGCAGGACCTCCACTCCACCGTCCTTTGCTGTACCCCCTCCTATGCCGCGTACATCGGCGAAACTCTCAAGGAAATGGGCATCTCCCCCGATTCTCTCGACCTCAAGGCGGGCATCTTCGGTGCAGAGCCCTGGACAGAGGAAATGCGCCGCGATATAGAAAAGTCGCTCGGCATCAAGGCTTTCGACATTTACGGTCTGACCGAGACCACCGGCCCCGGCGTTGCTTTCGAATGCGAAGCACAAAAGGGTATGCACATCAACGAGGACCACTTCTACGCCGAGATCATCGATCCCGAAACGGGCGAAGTTCTTCCCGAGGGCTCGAAGGGTGAGCTTGTATTCACCAACCTCGATAAGGAAGGTTTTCCCCTTCTCCGCTACCGCACACGCGACATTTGTGTTCTCTCGCACGCTGAATGCTCCTGCGGCAGAACTCTCATTAAGATGTCGAAGCCCATGGGCAGAAGCGACGATATGCTCATCATCCGCGGCGTAAACGTATTCCCCTCCCAGATCGAGACCGTTCTCATCAAGGAAGGCTATTCGCCCAACTACCTCATCGAGGTCGACCGCGTTAAGAACAACGATACCCTCGACGTTTACGTTGAGCTCAACCCCGAGCAGTTCTCGGATACCGTCCGCGACCTTGCCATCAAGGAGCGCGCTCTCGCAGAGGCGATCAAAACAATGCTCGGCATCAACCCGAAGGTACACCTCGTTGCGCCCAAGACCATCCAGAGAAGCGAGGGCAAGGCTGTCCGCGTAATCGACAAGCGTAAACTTCACGATTAAAGGAGAAGAATTATGAGCGTTAAACAGATTTCGGTATTTATTGAAAACAAAAAAGGCGCGCTTGCAACTTGCACGCGCTATATCGCCGACAACGGCATCAACATCCGCGCCCTCTCGATCGCGGACACGCAGGATTTCGGAATTCTCCGCATCATCTGCGACGATCCCAAGCAAACCGATTCGATCCTCAAAAAAGGCGGCTATATCACGACCGTGACCGACGTTCTCGCAACAGAGATCGCAGACAAGCCCGGCAGTATGGCAACCATCCTCGAGGTGCTCGCAGACGCGCACGTTATCGTGGAATACACCTACGCCTTCCTCGCCCCCGACGGACACGCGTATATGATCTTCCGCGTTGACGACAACGCCGTAGCCTCCGCCGCGCTCGCCGGCGCGGGAATTAAGACTGCTAATCAGGAAGATCTGTTCTAATAAAGTTTTGAAACGGACTGAATCGTTATTTTTCGATTCAGTCCGTTTTTGATTAATTCAAGAAGATATAACAAGGTCAATTTTCGCTGTGGCGAAAATTTTCCTTTACCTTCGGTAATAAGTTGACATTAAATCAAAAATATGATATCATTATACCGAAAAAACGAAAAATTTTTCAAAATATCTGTAACCTTTCCGTTCGTTTTACTACTATTTAAGTGAAAGAACATAAACCAAAAGGAGAAAAGATATGCTTATTCTTGATTATCTGATATACGTTGTTGGAATTGTTTTTATCACATGGGACATCGAACCGCTTAAATACGTTCTCTTGGCGGCGTTCGTTTTGGACGCAGCGATAAGAATCACCCGCTCGGTTATTTATTCAAGGAAGACCTTCATCTGCCTCGAATGCGGCGAGGAATTCAAGCTTAAACCGACCGATCTTCTCCGCACCTACGGCGTGTGGGGACACGCGGGTTCAAAGGAAACCGTAACGAAGGACGGCATCGAGTACAGAAGACTTTGGGTACGATGCAAAAAATGCGGGTCGATAAACGTCGGCTATAAGGAGTGAATGCTATGAAGGACGAAAAAATAATAGAACTGTTCTTCGCGCGGAACGAGGATGCGCTGAGAGAGACCGAGCTTAAATACCGCAATCTCTGTCTTTACGTATCCTCGAATTTTCTCGTCTCGCGGGAGGATCGCGAGGAGACGCTCAACGACTCGCTTCTCGCGCTTTGGAATTCGATCCCGCCCGAGAGACCCGCGAATCTCGGTGCATATCTCTCCGAGATCGTTCGCAGACTTTCGATCAACAAATCCCGAGCCAACAACGCTTGGAAGCGCGGAAAGAACGTTCAGATAGTCGGTGAGGAATTTCTCTCAATGATCGAGGACGGCACCGACCTCGCCGCGCAGTTTGATGCGAAACGCGGCGGCGAGCTTATCAGCGCATTCCTGCGCGCATCGTCAAAATCCGACCGAAAGGTTTTCATTATGCGCTATTGGCTCGATATGAGCATCGAGCAGATCTCGTCCCAGACGGGATTCGGCGAAAGCAAGGTAAAGGTCACACTTCACCGCATGCGCAAAAAGCTTGCGGCAGAGCTCGGAAAGGAGGGCATCACGGTATGAAAGAGATTGCCGTTTTCAATGATACAAGATTACTTGAGTCGCTCGACTACATAGACCGCGACCTGATCGCGGAGGTGATCGACGATCTCAAAGTTCCCGATGCGGATGAGATCCCCGGCAAGAGCAAAAAAGCCGTGCTCCGTTCCGTCAAGCAGGTTTTGATGCTCGCGGCGTGCGTCGTGCTCATCAGCGCGTTCATTCCGATGATCTCATACGTCATCGAGCATTACGATTTCTCCCTCGGCGGTATTTTCGGTCATTCAACTACGGAAGAAACCACCGTAGATAATCCCACGGAACACGCCGAGAACCCGCTCTATCCCATCTTCACCCCCGATCTCGAGCCGATCTCGGACGAGATGATCGCCGAGCTTAAAGACGTTTGGTATCAGAAGGTATATGATTATGAATATGCGGCGTGTTTGAAATACTACGAGGAATCTATTCTTAGCCCTGCAGATAAAGAAAATAACGCCGTAAAAGCAGCACAGAATACTGCTGCACGCTATGCTGCTCTTTTGTTCAGCACCAACAAGGAGGATCATTTCCGCGGAAGATATTACGGAATCATTTCGGATTGCGTAATTTTCGCGATAAACACTTATCTCGAAGACGAATACAACATAATAACTCTCGGACGAACATCAATAGTCAACGACTACTCCATTCATATCTTTGCATACAAAGACGGCATTATCAAAAATATTGAAGTTGCATACTCTGACGGTTGGCTTAACGCGGACGATGCGGAGAAAATTAAGGAACGTCACAACAAGTTCAACACCCATGGCTATTGGAAGGTCGATGAACAGTTGACATATTCCTATGCAAAATTCGTATCCGATCTTGAAGATATCTCAGACAAAAAAATCGAACAGATCAACAATACGATCTACCAAAATATATATGAAAAAGTTTATTTGCAGTGGGAAAGTGATATCACGTATACAGTTAAATACGGTAATACACGCAGAACCAAGGAAGAGTATGCCAAGGAAGCTTATTCATCTGTCATAAATGCAGAAAAAGTCTTCGTTATGAACAAAAAAGAAGCCCTTGAATCGTATATAGAACACTTCAGATACTACGGCACTTTCGGGAATTGCATAATATGGGCGCAAGTCGGTATCCACGATACAATAACCGAATACGATCTGGAATATTATAAGTTTTACTTTTCAAACTATGCTAGTATAAATGTATACAGTAACGGTCAAATATACGATCTGCAAGAAGCCTTTGACAAAGGCATTCTCGACATCGACAACGTGAGCAAACTCTATCACAGATATCTGACATACGAGGCGTACCTTCTCTCCGACAGAACCGCGCCCATCCTCGCTTTCTCAGAAAAGGCTGCCTATGATGATATTTATAATGAAGCAAAGTCGGGCAACTGGGTTGTCTTCAATGATGCCTTCGTCACCGCGGGCGAGGACGTATGGAACGAGTTCTATGAAAAATGCTCAAACGGACAGCCGGCGGCAGTCAATATCGTGAATTACTATCCCTCACGCTCCGCGATTTACCTTACAACAATAGTATATAACCGCGGTCAGTTTGAGAAATACACCGAGGCGAGAAGCGGCGGTTATATCAACTTGCTTTACTCAAAATACAAGCACATCATCAAATACGACGGCGAACCGCTCGACCCGGAAAGCGCGATCCACCGCCGTGAGGAAGTGTATATCCTCGTCAACGACGATACCCTGACATACCCGAAGATAAAGGAATCAACCGAAAGCCTCAATTATTATATCGCTTTCACCAAGCTCTCGGATATCAAGGACGAATACACCACCCTCATTCCGACCGAATAATCATAGAAGCCGCCCGATTTTTCGGGCGGCTATTGATTTTATCGTCAAATTGTTGTATAATAAAGTAAAAGGCAGAAAAGATAAAGGAGAGCACAAATGTTTATAGATTTCCTCAGCCGGGCAGAGACGGTATTTGAAAGAGATGCGCGCGACCTTTCCGAGCTTTGCGACGAGCTCAATACCGAATCTGCATTCGTTGGCTTTATGCCCGCTGTTACATTTGATCTGTGGCCGATCTACTCCCTCGGGTGCACACGCATCTCACGCTTCACGGGATCGAACGCTATGCCGAAAATATACCTGATGCCCGCCGCGGTATCCGATTGCTTTATCTATCACAGTCTGCGAGAAACGGTTCGTTCCTTCTTCTCCGAGGACGAAACGGCTAAAATAGAAGCACCCAAGGAAAAGGAAGGCTTTTTCGCGGCACTGTTCAAAAAGAAAGGAGCAGAAGAGACGGCACGCGATCTTTTATACGGAATCAAGATTGAAGAAATCATTCTCCTAAACCACCCCGCGCTTGCGGATGGAGCCCCGCTCGTTTTCTCACCTAAATGCGAATGCAACGCGGTCTATATGCGCCTTGCGCTCCCCAACGGCAGTACGGCGTACCTTTTCGTTCTCTGCTCTACCCCGGAGGACGCGTGGCGGTCGGTCATCGAAAGATTCAATATTCCGACCGAAATGATCATCCACTCGCACAAGGGCTTCGGGCATTGGTTTACATCAACACCCCTTTACGAGCATCTGCTCTCCACCCGCTACCCCCATCTGCTCCCCCGCTTTTATTTCAGGGGCAAGTATATTTCAACCGACGATGCGCCCCCCGCATCCGTCGAGTCGGACAGGATCATCGACGAGTTCACGAACACCGAGAACATCATCTATCGCCTCCCCGACAAGCTTCAGTAAGAGAGGAATTATTATAATATGGGAAAATTTGACGGATACCTTATCTGCTCCGATTTTGACGGAACGATCTATATTGACGGTAAGCTTTCCGAGGAAAATATCAACGCCATTGCATATTTTGAGTCCGAGGGAGGATACTTCACCTTCGCCAGCGGACGAAATTACGAAATGTTCACCGAGGGTGCGGCAAGCATCATCAAGCCCAATGCGCCGATAATCTCCTACAACGGCGCGGTGATCATTTCTATCGACGGAAAAGAGATCTTCTATCAGGGTCTTGTAACCAAGGAGCAGATGCTCAAGGCTTTCACAGCATACGATCATTGCGACACCATTAAATGCTTCCACGTCAACACAATCGGCCGCTCGGGAGTTTACACCTTTGACGAAAACGATTCCCCCGAGGCGCGCCTCGAGTTCATCGACTCCTTCACCGCTCCATTCGTAAAGATGATCGCGGTTATGCACGACCGCGACACCGACGAAACCTACGCAAAGGTCAAAAGCATCTTCGGCGGTGAGTTCAACATCACGAGAAGCTGGAAATTCGGAATCGAATTCAACGATCCCGCCGACAGCAAGGGCAGAGCCGCACGATGGCTCAAGGAAAAGCTCGGCTGTCACACACTCATCTGTGTCGGAGACTATGACAACGATATCGATATGGTCGAATCCGCCGACATCGGCTACGCCGTTGGCAACGCGACAGCCAGCCTCAAAGCAGTCGCCGATCGAGTGACGGTTCATTGCAGAGAGAGCGCGATAGCGAAGATAATTGAAGAGATTAGTTGCTAGTTGCTAGTTATTAGTTGTTAGTTGTAGGTAAATTTTCGCCGAGGGCGAAAATTTCACATTGATAATTTTATGCGGTGCTAATATAATTTTGTCCGGTATAAAATTAAAACAAGTAAATAAGAATCTCGGGAATTTACAGTGCTGCAAATTCCCGAGATTTATATTTTCAGCATATAAATTCGCCGCCCAATAAAGGATCATCAACGCCATATAAAATTATCGCACAACCCGATTTCCGAGCACCGCGAGGAAATCTACCTTCAACTAATAACTAATAACTAGCAACTAATAACTAAAATCCCCTTGACAATCTCCCAAAATGTGATATAATATATATATATAGTTGCGCACGCAACCAATTCTGAAATAGGAGAACTGATATGCCGTCATTAACGCGTTATATAAATATCGTCAGCCGGTGTGCCGCCATCTGGCGTGCAGATAAGCTTGAAGGCACCGAGCTTGGCGATCAGCATCATTCTTATATCTTAGTAGTTTGCAGACATCCGGGCATTTCGCAAGACGCAATCGCGCGAAGGCTCTTTTTAAATAAGAGCAACGTCACGCGAAGTCTTGCCTATCTCGAGGAGCACGGCTTCGTCACCCGCGAGCGGGACCGTGAGGATCGCAGACAAACCCTCGTCTATCCCACCGAAAAAGCATTCGAAGTGCTCCCCCGAGTCCGCGAGATAATCAAGGGGTGGAACTCCTACATCACCGAGGACTTCACCGAAGAGGAATTGGAAATGTACTTCGCAATGACACGCCGCATTGCGGAACGCGCGGCAGAATACGCCAAGCTTTCAAGCGATGCCTACACAGATCTCGATTCTGCAATCAACCCGAAAAAGGAGGACGGTCAATGAAAAGGATCCTTGCCTACCTCAAGCCATACACGCGTTTTATGACCTTTACCCTCACAGTCAAGGTCTTTGCAACTCTCATTGAGCTCGCGCTTCCCTACATTCTCAAGCACATCATAGACAACGTCATCCGCCCCGTGGCGGATATCCCCAATCCCGACGTCAAGGCAAAGGTCACGGAGATCTGCATTTGGGCGGTCATTATGATCGTCTGCGCCGGTCTCGGCGTTCTCGGTAGTGTCTGGGCGAACCGAATGGCGGCAAAATTCGCTCGTAACGTCGCAGAAGACGTCCGCAGTGATCTTTTCCGCCGCACGATGACCCTCTCCCCCGCGCAGACCGATCACTTCACCGTCCCCAGCCTTGAGTCAAGACTTACGACCGACACCTACAATATCCACAATTTCATCAACACGATGCAGAGAATGGGCGTCCGCGCGCCGATACTCCTCATCGGCGGACTTGCGATCACGGCAACTCTCGACGGCGCACTCACCCTTGTTATGATCGCGATCCTTCCCTTCCTCTTTATCGCGGTCTATTCGCTGACCGCCAAGGGACTTCCGCTCTACACCAAGGTTCAAAAGGCGGT
Source organism: Clostridia bacterium (assembly GCA_017387685.1). GTDB lineage: Bacteria > Bacillota > Clostridia > Oscillospirales > CAG-272 > CAG-390. The sequence goes on along the minus strand of JAFOEU010000058.1, from coordinate 29,137 downwards.
TGACGGTATGATCCGCGTTGTCCGCGAGGATGCGCAGGGCATCCGCGTTATCAAGGCGCTGACAAAGCAGGATTACGAATACCGCCGCTACGATGCGGTGAACAAAAGCCTTTGCGATATCGAGCGCAAGACAAGCTCGATAATGTCATCCTCAAACCCCGTTATGAACTTCTTTATGAACCTCGGTCTCGTCTGCGTCGTCTTTGTCGGCGCGTACCGTGTAAACGGCGGAATGAGCGAACCCGGCAACATCATCGCATTCATTCAGTATTTCACGCTCATTTCAATGGCGATGACCTCGATCACGCGAATCTTCGTTATCTGGTCAAAGGCAAGCGCATCCGCTGTCCGTATCGCAGAGGTGCTTGACACCGAGGAAGGGCTCCCCGTATCCTCCTCATCCGACTACCCCACCCGCGCGGGCGAACGCGGAATCGTTTTCGACAAGGTAAACTTTGCTTATAACAACACAAAAGACATTCTTCACGATATTTCCTTTGAGCTGAAATCGGGACAAAAGCTCGGCATTATCGGCGCGACGGGTAGTGGTAAGACCACTCTGACCGCGCTCCTTATGCGCTTCTATGACGTTTCCTCGGGCGCGATCCGCATTGACGGACGAGATCTTCGCACCATCCCCGAGGACGAGCTCCACTCGATGTTCGGTGTTGCGATGCAGCACGATTTCATCGTTGCCGACACGATAAAGGAAAACATTCGCTTCGGCAGAGATATTTCGGATGAGCAGATCGCACGCGCGGCAAAGATCGCGCAGGCAGCCCCCTTCATCGAGGCTTATGAGGACGGCTACGATCATCCGCTTGATGCCAAGGGCGCGAACGTTTCGGGCGGTCAGAAGCAGAGACTTCTCATCGCGCGCGCCGTTGCGGGTCAGCCGAAGATACTCATCCTTGACGATTCATCCTCGGCACTCGACTACAAGACCGATGCGGAGCTCCGTAAAGCGATCTCGACCGAGCTCGGGGACACCACAACCGTCATCGTCGCACAGCGCGTAAGCTCGGTTATGTCCTGCGATCTCATCCTCGTTATCGACGAGGGACGAATCATCGGCGCGGGCGATCACGAAAAGCTGATGCAGACCTGCTCTGTTTACAGCGAAATTTCTAAATCACAGATGGGAGGTGCTATCCTTGAATAGAGGCGGCGGAATGGGTCCCGGCAGTATGATGATGGGCGACCCCAGAGCAAACAAAAATCCGAATAACACCACCCGAAGAGGTCAGAAGCTTGACCCCAAGACGCGAAAAAAGGTTCTTCTGCGTCTTTCAAAATACCTTTTCAAGCATACGGAAACTGTCCTTCTTGCATTCTTCTTTATGCTTTCCGCCAACCTGCTCGCGCTCGTCGGCCCCAAGCTCTCGGGCGAGGCGATCAACGCGATCACGGGCAAGGGAACCGTCGATTTTGACGTTATCTACAATAAAGTTTCCTTCCTTATATTATGCTATTTAGGCTCGGCGCTCCTCTCTCTCGGACTTGCGCTGACACTTGTAAGACTCGGTCAGAAGATCACCTACACCATCCGCAAGGAGATCTTCGAGCACCTGCTCACCCTCCCCGTCGGATATTTCGACACTCATCAGACGGGCGACATCATCAGCCATATTTCCTACGACGTTGACACCGTCAACACCTCGCTCTCACACGACCTTCTGCAGATCTGCGCGAGCATCGTCACCGTCGTCGGCTCGGTCGCAATGATGATCTCGATCTCGCCGATGCTCCTCCTCGTCTTCTGTATCACCGTGCCGATCTCGCTTTGGCTGACGAAAAAGCGAACCACCTTCGTCCGTCCGCTTTTCAGAAAGCGTTCGGCAAAGCTCGGCGAGCTCAACGGATACGCCGAAGAAATGCTCTCGGGTCAGAAGACCATCCGCGCTTACGGACGTCAGGCGCACATCTGCGATAAATTCGACGAACGCAACAAGGACGCCTGCGATGCCTACTACGAGGCTGACTACCACGGCGCCGTCATCGGTCCCTCGACCAACTTTATCAACAACCTCTCTCTCTCGCTGATCATAATGTTCGGCGGAATCTTCCTTCTGCTCTCGATCACGGGTGTTGTTCCGCCCCCCTCGGAGCGTTGGGGCGACCCGATACTCTCGATCTTCTTCATCGAGATCGGATATCTCTCCTCCTTCGTTCAGTATTCCCGCCGATTTGCGGGACCGATCAATGAGTTTGCAAACATCATCGCCGATCTTCAATCCGCACTCTCCGCGGCTGAGCGAATCTTCCGCATCATCGACGAAGCTCCCGAAACTCCCGATATCGAAAATGCTATCGAAACCGACGATATCCACGGTGAGGTCAAGATCGAGCACGTCCGCTTCGGCTACGTCCCCGATCGCGTTATCATCAAGGATCTGAACCTCGACGTGCCGCAGGGCAGTACGGTCGCGATCGTCGGACCGACGGGCGCGGGCAAGACCACGATCATCAATCTGCTTATGCGATTCTATGACGTAAATGCGGGCACGATCAACCTTGACGGTCACGAGATCCGCGACTACACCCGTCACAGCCTCCGTTCGGCTTACACGATGGTACTTCAGGAGACCTGGCTCTTCGGCGGCACGATCGCGGAAAACATCGCCTACGGCAAGGAGGGCGCGACAATGGAGGAGATCGTCGAGGCGGCAAAAGCGGCAAAGATCGATGCCTTTATCCGCACTCTTCCCGAGGGCTACGATACCGTTATGACCGACAACGGCGTAAATATCTCCAAGGGTCAGAAGCAGCTCATCACGATCGCGCGCGCGATGCTCGCCGATTCTCCGATGCTCATCCTCGACGAGGCTACCTCAAACGTTGACTCGCGTACCGAGATAATGATCCAGGAGGCGATGCTGAGGCTGATGCAGGGCAGAACCTGCTTCGTAATCGCGCACCGTCTTTCCACCGTTCAGAACGCCGACACCATCCTCGTCGTCAAGGACGGAAACGTCATCGAGCAGGGCAACCACGAAGCGCTTATGCGCCTCGGCGGTACCTACGCGGGACTTTACAACTCACAGTTTTCATAACTCACCAATATCAAAAGCTCCCGCGAGCCAAGGCTCGCGGGAGCTTTTGTATATACTTATTCCTTTTTACTCTTTTTGCGTGAGAAGCAATAGGAGTAAATCAGCGGTACTGCCGCCATTGCAAGCACTATTCCGATCATTAACCACGCCAAAATCTCTTCGGGGGCTAAAGCGGTTGCAAGCAATACGATCGCGCCGATCACCAATACCTTGCCGCCAAAGCGATGGGTAGCGTTCCAGTTTTCTTCGCTCTCAAACGTCCATTTGATCCTGATGCCGACCGTTCTGTTTTGTGTGCATTTAGGCAAATAATTTCCGATAAAGAGGAAGATCACACCCAAAATTATCGGCAGAATACGAATCACTTCAATATCACTTCCGAGCGCGTCGGCGTAGGTCATTCCGTTTACAACCAATGATATCAAGGGCGTTATCCAATAGGTAATCGACATCAGCTTCGGGTTTTGATGACGGTTCTTTTTGTCAGAACTCGTGGCAAAAATGCAGATCATATGGATCACCGCAAGCAACAGCGGCAAAAGGAACACGGCAACCGCTTTAGAGCTCCACCCGTCGGGCTCGCCGCTCGGCCCCCAATGAGTCGCGATCTGCTCGGGAAGCTCATCCCAATAAGCAACGCCGACGAGTATCGGAAGTAAAACTATGATAGATGTAATTATAATCTTAAACTTATTCTTCATTATTCCGCTCTCCCTTCAATTCTGCGATCCAGATAAGGATCTCCTCAAGCACCGAGGCATTCAGATCGTAATAAATAAATTTTCCCTCTCGCGTATCGCGGATCAAGTCAGCCTCCTTCAGTACCGAAAGATGCCGCGAGATCGCCGCCGCAGTCACGTCAAAGTGCTCCGTGATCTCCCCCGCCGACATCCGTCCGCCGCGAAGCAGGTCAAGGATCTCGCGCCTGATCGGATCGGCAAGCGCGCGCAAAGTTTTTTGCAAACCCATTAGATTCACCTCAATTAACATTTAACTTAATTGTTAAATGTATTATATCATATTTATCGCGCTTTGTCAATATGAAAACAAAAATCCGCCGCGGCGGATTTTTGTTCATTTAAGTTATAATACCGTCGGTGCATTCAACGGTCGCATTGTAAAAATATGTTGAATACGTCCACGCGTTCCATTCGGCAACAGTTCCGCCGAAATTTATCCGACTTAATGCTTTACAGCTAAAAAATGCGCTACTCGGAACATTTTTTATGCCTTTCGGAAAAGTAATGTTGGTGAGCATACCGCAGGAAGCAAACGCATTATTGTCAAGATACTCGACCCCCTCGCTGATCACGACGGTCCTCAGCTTTTCGCAACGGTAAAAGCACTCGCGTTTTACGGTCTTCACCCCTCCGGGGATTACGATCTTGCCAAGGTTCGACGTGGAAAAAGCCGAAACTCCGATGTCCGTAAGGCTTCCCGGTAGATCAATGCCGTTCTTTAGAGAACAGCCGTAAAAAGCCTTGTCGTCGATATATTCAAGCCCCTCGGGCAGTACGACTGTTCCGAGCGATTTGCAACGAATAAAGGCTTCAAGCCCGATCGATCTGACGTTTTGAGGTATCACGATCTCACGCAAATCAGAGCACCCCTCAAAAAGCCTGCTCGGAATCGTATCAAGACCCGTGGGCAGTTTTACCGCCTCAAGACCTTCGCACCAACTGAACGCCGCCACTCCGATATAGGTAACGCTATCGGGCAAGGTAAGCGATGTCAAGGCGATGCAATTCATAAATGCAGACGCATCAATGCTGACAACGCCGTCGGGAATATTGATCTCATCGAGGCTCTGACAATTCTTGAAAGCAGAATGACCGATAGATTCCAAGCCTTCGGGGAGCGACACCTCTTCAAGCTTCACGCATTCGTAAAAAGCCTCATTACCGATCGTCTTTACTCCCGCGGGGATATTTATCTTGGTTATAGGCATATAAGCAAAAGCCCTCTCGCCTATCTCTGTAATTCCCTCGGGAAGGGTGATGCTTTCGATTGATTTACAATACCTGAACGCCTCATATCCGATGTGCTTGACATCCGCAGAGATCGCGCCAACGCTGAGATCCATACAGCCAAAGAACGCCCCGTCACCGAAGAACTTTACGTTTTCAATCCCACTGACCGATTTGAGATTTTCGCATTCACTAAAGGAAAATTCTTCAATTTTCTCAATTCCGCCCAAATTGACCTCGGATAAATTCTTGCATTTTTCAAAAGCATGTGCCCCGAGTGTTTTCAGACTGGATGGTAGTATCGCCTCCTTCAGCGACGAGCAGTTAGAAAATGCGTACTCACCGATCGTCTCAAGTCCCGCCCCAAAGCTGATTTCCTTAATAGCTTGACACAATCTGAACGCATTGTTTCCAATGCTGACAAGAGTTGAGGGAAGCGTTATATCCCGAAGCATTCGACAGTTATCAAACGCGCCCTCGGCGATGATTTCAAGTCCTTCTTCAATCTTGACGGTATAGAGAAACGAGCAATCCGCAAAGGCATTTTTGCCTATTGCCTTGACACTTTCGGGGATGCTGACGCTGATAAGGCTGTCGCAATCAGTAAAAGCACCTTCAGCGATGCCAACCACGGGCTTTCCCTTGACCTCTGCGGGGATCTCAAGCTCCTTTATTCGCTGTTTTTTAAGCTCCACGACGATCATTCCGTCGCCAACTGCCTTAAACCCGAGCACGGGCGGCGGATTTATCCAAAAACCGACACCGATCACTATCGCCGTCAAAGCGACCGAGACAACCGCGGTGATCAGGACCTTCAAACGCCGACGACGCTTCCTTTCATTTGCCTCAAGGGCGGTGATCTTTCGCTCGCAAAGCGCGATCATCTCCTTCGTTTCCATACGGTTTTTGACCTGACGGAGTGCCTCGATCGCCTTACGGTAGCCGACGGCAGTATCCGATTTCATCTGATACTTTGCCGATTCAAGCAGATCGTCGTTTCTTATCTTCTCCGCCCTTCTGCGGCACCGCCACTCAAGCTCCTCGGAATCCCGATACCCGCGCAGACCGTAAAACCGCGTCGCCACGCGCAGATAGTCGGCTTCATACACCGCATTATTCATCTCGGAAACGGCAAGCTTATATAAGCCTTCAAGAGAATTTTGCTCGTTGTTTTCGTTATTTTCGTATTTTTCGTTATCCATCGACTATCTCCTTTCCGCGCATTGTGGGTATTTTCTACAATTTAATTATATCACACGCACGGAAATTTGTCAAGTTTTTTAATTAAAGTCCCCCTCCCGCGTGGGGAGGGGCGTGGACAAAAAATTTCGTATTAAATCGAGACTCTGTCTCGAGCTCTGCTTAAGAAACTTTTCGAGAAAAGTTTCTTAAGGATCTTCAAAAGCTTTTCGACTTTGTTTGTGATTTATTTGAGCATTTTCTCTTGCTCTTTAGCGTGTCGGGCTTCGTCGGCGGCGAATTTTGAAAACAGTGTCGCCGCCGAAACGTCTCCGCACCGCTCCGCTATCGCGGCAAGACGGCGGTAGTTTTCGCAATCTTTCCGCTCTCCAACGATATTATTTTTTAAAGCCCTCGTCGCTGCCACCGGAGCACGGCTATCGCAATCCTGACAGAGATTGATCCCGCCCGAATTTCGCACGGTGCTTCTCTCCGCGGGATCACCGCCAAGCCGCAAGATCAGCTCCCCGAGCGCGCGGTGGTGGTGCATCTCCTCCATTGAAAGCTTTTCAAAATATCCCGAAAGCTCGGGAAATGCCTCGGCGAACATTATGGATAAGTAAAGGTATTCCGAGATCGAATTCAGTTCCCCCGCACGCGCACGCGCCGCCTCGCAGGCAAGGGGAAGATTCTTCGGGCTCTGTTTTCTGCAGCAATTTTCGTTCATAGTCAAATCCTCTCTGTTTTTATTCACTCACAGTTTATGCCCAATCTCGGAATCGGTTAATCACCTGCCAACAAATTGTTCAAAATATTTTTAAAAATTTCAAAATCCCTATTGACAATCACTTGACCGTATGTTATAATTAAAGCAATACAAAAAGTATGGAAAGGAATCTGAAAATGGATATCACTTCTGTTTCAAAGCTTTCAAAAAATATAACCGAAAACGTCGGTAAAGTTATCTTCGGCAAGCGCGATCAGATCGAGCTTATCGTTATCTCCCTTATCGCGGGCGGACACGTTCTGCTCGACGATATCCCCGGCACAGGCAAGACCACACTCGCCCGCGCGCTCGCAAAATCAATCTCGGGCGATGTCAAGCGAATTCAGTTCACCCCCGACCTCCTTCCCTCCGACATCACGGGCATCAATTTCTTTGACCAGAAGACCTCGGATTTCGTATTCCGCGCGGGTCCCGTTTTCACTAATATCCTCATCGCGGATGAGATCAACCGTACCACACCGCGAACCCAATCGGCACTTCTTGAATGTATGGGCGAGCGACAGACAACTATCGACGGCGTGACCTACAAGCTCGCGGACACATTTTTCGTTATCGCAACACAGAACCCGATAGAGTCGCAGGGCACCTTCCCGCTCCCCGAGGCGCAGACAGACAGATTCTTCATGAAGCTCGCCCTCGGCTATCCCGACCGCGACTACGAAATGGCAATGCTTGACGTCCACGGCGCACAAACGCCCCTCGACTCGCTCACACCCGTCTGCACCTGCGCTGATATCGTGGCAGCACAAAACGCTTGCAAGAGCGTGACCGTCACCGAGGCAGTCAAGGATTACATCCTCCGCATCGTTGACGCAACGCGAAATAATAACCGCATCTCGATGGGAGTCAGCCCGAGAGGAACGCTTGCGCTTCTGAACGCCGCAAGGATCGCCGCCGCAGTTGACGGCAGAGACTACTGCATCCCCGACGACGTCCGCCGCGTAGCCGTCCCCGTCCTCGCGCACAGAATAATCGCCCGCACACAGAGCACCGTCCGAATGTCGGACACCAACGAAAAACTCATCGAATTCGTGCTTGATTCGGTCGAAGCTCCCATCGGACGATAAAAACAACCTAAAAGTTTTTGAAGATCCTTAAGAAACTTTTTCCAAAAAGTTTCTTAAGTCGAGCTCCGCAGAGTTCGAAACATCCCCATGCGCTTCGAGCCGACTGCGCCCCGCAGGCGGCTCGGAAGGAGTCACCCATTCCCCGCGGGAAATGGGTGTGCTCCTTCAACTTTGAACTATTTAATTACTTAGGTATTTAAAATGAAACCGAAGAAAATTCAAGCAAAAGAAATTATTTTCTATGGATTTGTAACCTGCATCGCAAATCTGCTCGCATCCTTGGCTGTATCATTTATTTTGAAAGTATTCGTTGCTCCTATGGAAAAAGGCGCTTTGATGGTTGTTCTTGTTTTTTCCGTTTTGTTTGTTGGGTGCTTCGGGATTCCATTGGCAATTTTGTTTGGATATTGGAAAAATCGGATTCCCGCGCATTATCAGCCGAGTGATGACAAACAGTTCTGGCTCAAAAACGCGCTTCGTCTGATTTTGCCCGGTGAGATCGTTCGTTGCCTTTTGGGTGTGTCTTGCTTGGGATTTATTAACAGCTTTGGTCTGCTGAGCTTGATTCCGACCTTTGTGTTTGAGCAGACCTATATGATCCTGTCAGGCAGATATAAGGCAATCAGGCAAAAGGCAGAATTCATTTTCGCCGATTATCTTGCTTACGTCGGTATTTATCTGATCTATCTGGCACTTTTCCTTTTGGCGGTTTTAGCAATTTACCGTTATCTATGGAACATCGGAAAACGAGAAAAGGACGAATTGATCGTTCACGAGTCGAAGCCTCGCTTCTATTAAGATTCTTTTGAAAGGATACGGTTATGTATATTTATCTGATTTTGATCCTGCTGACTCTGTCGCTTTTTTACGTTCTGCGGAAGCTATTGAGATATGCCGTTAAGCTGGTCACCCTGAAATCCTTGCTCAAAGATTATAATTCGGATAAAATAAAAATCACTTTTCTGCGTAAATTGCGTCATATAGCGTTTGGTCCAAGAGGAGAGACCGATTTTTTGATCGAAACACCGAAGAAAAAATATGCGGTCAGCGTGATCTCCTTCCTTTTGGAAAACGGACGTTGGAATATTGAAAAAACGAGACACAGCTACTATGTGGAGGCGCGCCGAAGAAACGATATTTTCTACCGTGTGGAGAAAAATTCGGGAACAGAGCCTGAATTTGCGAGAGATTACCGTAGAGAATCAAGATTTCAGCGTTCGGAGCTTCATTTGTCAACAGAAAAAAGCGAATCCGAAAAGCGCATCCTGCTGATTTATCCGTGCCCCCGCTCGCTCACCTACACGGATTCCGAGATCCATTATCTCAATCCCGGCGATCGAATCGAGGACTATGAGATTATGTACGCGGATGAATTGATCGCATTATTAGAAAAATTAGAAACAGCAAAATGATTTTCGCCCCGCGAAAATCTACCTTTCATTTCGCCGCAGGCGAATTATCATTCTGCGAAGCAGATTATCACTCACGCGAAGCGTGATTATCACTCGCCCAAAGGGCGACTACCCACAACGGAGGTCAAAAGTGCTATTCATATCAGTTGCCGTCGCCATCGTCGGCGTAGTCCTCTTACAGTATTTCATCTACAAGAAAAAGGGCTTTTCAAACATCGAATACAGCGCGACGCTCTCCTCGGGCGAGGTCTTTGAGGGCGATGACGTCTATCTCTACGAGGAGATTCGTAACGTCGGAGCGCTCCCAATGCCCTATATCAAGATCGACACAGATCTGCCCGACGGTATGGTCTTTACACTGCTTGAATCCTCGGTTCACAGCAACTCGGGTGTATTCGGCAAAGCGCAGAACAAACGCGAGGAGGACCGCCTTCGTAAGATCCGCCACACCTCGTCGATACAGTCACTCTTCGTTCTGCGTCCTTACGCTTGCATACGCCGCCGTTGGCGTCTTACCTGCAAAAAGCGCGGTGACTATACCCTCGCGGGCGTTCTTGCAACGGCAAGCGACATCCTCGGCATCGGCGTCCATTCTAAATTCATCGAGCTTTCGAACAAGGAGCGCAACCGCCTCATCGTCCTTCCCCGCCCCGAGGACCTCGCGGGCAATTATACCTCGTCGCGCTACCTCTGCGGCGACATTATCTCGAACACCTGCCCCGTTACCGATCCGCTTCGCCTCTGCGGTGCCCGCGAATATCAAACGAGCGATCCGATGCGTCAGATCAACTGGAAATCTACCGCATCGCACGGCAAGCTGATGGTCAACGTCGAGGAAAGAACGGTGCGCCACCGCTTCTCGCTTCTCCTCAATATGTCCTCCAGGCAGATCGAAAAAAACGATATCCCGTCCGACGCCGGCGCGATTGAGCGTTGCATAACTCTTTGCACATCCATCCTCGATAGGATCGCCGCCGAGGACGTTCCCGTGCGATTCTTCGCAAACTACCCGCCCGAGCTTATGAAAGAATTCGGCGGCGAGGCGATTTCCGATGACGAGATCGGCTCAAAAGTCGGAAAATGCGGTCCATTCCGCGGCTCACGCGATATGATCTACGCCCTCCGTATGCTCGCAATGCTTCAAATGAAGATCTCAACTCCTATCGACCGCGTTTTCGACCACATTGCCGCCCATCCCGAGCTTTACCGCGAAAATGAAAATATGATAATCGTCACGTCCTATATCGACCGCAGAATGATGAATCTGCGCGAGGCTCTCGCCGCAGAGGGCGTTCGCGTGATATTCTACGTTGCCACAACGCGCAACGAGGTCGGCGCACTCAGCGAAGCCGAGGACGTCTATTTCAGAGTGTGAGGTGCAGTATGAAAAAGAACACTACCAATTCAATAAGCACCCCGAATTTCACGATCCTCGGATTTTTCGGAATCTACTTCATCGTCTGCGCGGCACTCCTCCCTATCTTTATGTCAAATTTCGCGATCACCTTCGCGATCGCCGCGCTGATACTTGCTATGATGGGATTCGGCTACCTTCTGCAATCCATCGTCTGCAAGCTGACACACTTCAAGCGCGAGCTTGAAAGCCGAGCATACGAATCCGAATACAGATATTTCAAGGCGGGCAGAGCATTTCCCGTCTGGGTGATAACATTCGTATCCGCATTTCTCGTCAGATTTCTTGCTGACAGATACCTTTGGGAGCGCGCAAAGCTCCCGACCTACAGCTACGATCCCGATTCGCTGATTCCATTTACAATTTCAATCTTCTTCGTTATCGCCGTCGCACTCGGCTCGTTCGTGTGGTTCTTCCCCTATAACCGACTTATGACGGGCTCGGGACTCTATACGGGACTGACCGTCCTCGGCATCATATTCGTGCTCTATTCGATGATGAAGGCGCCCGGGATGGGATACGTCGGTATGGGATTCATCGGTTACGCATTCTGCGCGCTGATCTCGGCAAACCAACACGCCGTCGGAAGAACCTACCGAGGCACGGTTGTATCATTTATGACACCGCAAACGCGCAGATATAATCTACTCCTCTCCTTCGGACTCGTTGTAGTTTTTCTGCTGATACTGTTCGGTGCGTATCTGATCGTCAACGGCTTCCGCGTGATCGCACTCTCCATCCTCGCCGCACTCTTCCGCGCCGCCGGCAGTACCGAGGCGGGTTACACCGAGGAGGAGGAAAAGAGCATTTATGAAAGCATCTCTATGTATATTTACGGTACGAAAGAACCCACCGACTCTCCCGATTATTGGTATTTTATCCTCTTCGTGATCTGTTCGGTGTTCTTCATCATCCTCTATTTCACACGCCGCCGACCCGAGATCCGCAAGCTGATTGCCTGGATAAAGGCAAAGATCGTCGCACTGTTTGAATTCTTCTGGGTTCCGATCAAGGAATTCTCTTGGGGCGGTGAGGAAGGATTTTCCAACTACACCGACGAGGAGATCAAACTACAGAAAAAGGATATCAGCGCAAAACGCCGCGCCGAAAGCAAAACGCGAATGACGTGGCTGATGTTCAGCACAGAGCTTCGTTCAAAAAAGAACGAGGAAGAAAAATACCGCTTTGCCTACTCAACCTTTGTCGATCAACTCAGACAGATGCCCACGTTTGTCAAAAAATCGGATACACCGCGTAAGATCCGCGACCGACTCGCGGCAAGCGGACGCGTGGCCACTAAGCGCGAGATCGAACAGATCACCGAAGCCTTCGAGCAGATCGAATACGCCGATAAACCCGCCACCCCCGAAACCGAAAAAGCACTCGAAGCACTTTGTAATAAGATAAGGGAGAACTTATAAAGCGGAAAGTTTTTGAAGATTCTTAAGGAACTTTTTTCAAAAAGTTCCTTAAGTCGACCTCCGCAGAGGTCGAAACTCCCCTGATGCGCTTCGGAATGGCGGCGCCCCGCCGCCATTCCGGAAGGAGTCAAACCTACCGCCGGCGGTAGGTTTGCGCTCCTTCAACACACAACAATTTATCGAGGTTTCCCTATGAATCTTATAAACAAAATCAAACAGCGCGTCACCTACAAAATCGAGATGATCCAAGCCAACCCGCGCCGCGCGATGATCACAGCTTTTTTCTTCTTTCTTGTATTGCTGATTTTCTGGGCGATCGCGGGAATATACGTCGCACTCATAACTATTGCCTTCTTTTTCACCTACTCGAGTGCGATGGATATCGGCAAAAAAGCGAAAAGAAAATACAACGAACTCGTACCAACGGGAACGCTTACGGAACGGCAAACGATGCGTCTATCTGTCGAAAACGCTATGCTCATCTATTGGTATTGGGGACTCGTCAGCCTAATCCCGATCACCAACTACACAGCGTGGTTCATCGTCGGTCTGCCGGTAACCATCCTCAGCTCAATACCGCTTAAAGAGCTCGCAAGACAAAATAAACGCACCTGGCTCTATTGGCTGTTGCAGCTTGCGATATACGTTGTGCTGTTTCTCATAGGTCAAGCACTTACATTTTTATTGGCATAAAGGAGGAAAATATTATGTTCTCGCTTGCACAAGACTTTCACAATAGCGATATTTTTGAAATGCTGGGAGATTTTTTCGGAAGTCTGCCCGAACTCCTCGGTTGGTTGCTCAGTGAGTCGGCTTCAAGCCTTGTCTGGCTTATTCCGACGGTTCTTGCAATATCGCTTCTCGTATTTTTGAAGCTCTATCTTGATATTATAAAGGAACGCAAATCAGCCATCCGCGAACTTTCCCGCTTTTCCGCAGATGTAAAAACATCCGCAATCAAATCAATCTTCAATAAAGGCGACAAACCCGATATTTTGATTATTTCCCCGAAAGGCAGAAAATTCGCCATAAAGTTCTTTCCCAACACCAAAAAGCGGATGAATATATGTATCACAGACGGAGAAAACGCGCTCATATCGAAAAATATTATCGACGTACGCGCAAAAGACAACCGCGCAAAGTCTGTCTCTTTCCCGATAGATACTGTATCTGCAGACTATGAAAAAATCGTTCTCCTCTCCCCCTCCGCCGCCAAGCTTACTTATGTCAAGCCGAACGGCGAAATTGCGGAAGTTCGCGACGGAGATACCGTCTTCGGCGTAAGATTTGCTACAAAAGGAACTTTAGTTAGATTTTTAGAAGAAAAATCAAAATAGGCTGACAACATCCTAATATTTATGGTACAATATTATCAACACCCCAAAAGGACTATTATTAATGAATATCAATACAAATCAGATTGTTTCAATTTCCGAAGCAAATCAGAACTTTTCGCGCGTTGCGAGAATGGCTGATAAGCAGGGCGAGATCTATATTTTCAAGAATAACAAGCCGAAATATAAGCTCATAGATCTCGAAAAAGACACAGAGATAGAAATGACCGAGGATGAAAAGATCGACTTTGTCGCGGCGAGAATACTGAAGCTCTACCGCCCCGCATTTGAGGAGCTTGCCAAATGATAAAACTCAGTAAAGAAAAGGTTATGCTCCTGCATACCATCATCACAGCAGAAACAGGCGGAGATCCGGGTATCCGCGATATCGCACTCCTTGAAAGCGCACTTGAATCGGCTTATGCGACCTTTGACGGAGTCGAGCTCTACCCCACCAAGCAGGAAAAAGGCGCGAGGATAGGCTATTCTCTCATTTCCAACCACGCTTTCGTTGACGGCAACAAAAGAATCGGTATCTTCGTTATGCTCGTATTCCTCGAGGTCAACGGAATCAAGCTCCGCCCCACCAACGAGGAGCTCGCAAGAGTCGGTCTCGCTGTAGCCGCAGGGGAAATGAAATACAAGGATCTCCTTGACTGGATTATTCAAAATCAATAAGTGCTTAAAAAATAGTTAGGGTTGCATCTGTTTCCGATTTTCAAAGAAAAAGCTTATTGCGCTTATCTTGTCTGCAGTACTAACGGCGCCACTAATGCCAAGCATACAGTTTTAACTATTATCTATAATCTCAAAAAATGCCGAATCACACACGTGATCCGGCATTTTTTCACTTATTGACCTGCGCCATTGCCGTCAGCATGCCGCCGACGTTTTCCATGGCGCGGCTTGCACGCTTGACCATTCTTTTGGTCTTCATAGGGCGCGAATTGTATGCGGAATAGGCGATACCCGCGGCGCAAAATGCCGCGCCCGCGCCTGCCGCCGTGATAAAGGTCTTTGCTACTTTATTCATCTTAAAATCCTCCGTGAACTTCGTCAATTTTATCTTTCCCACCGCTAAAAGATATTATTCGTCAAAAATCACAAAGGCAAAAGATCTGAAATTTTGGCGTGTGTTTTAAGTTTTCTGAATGACCGCGCCGCGCATTCGAGCGCACGCTTGCGAAGTCTGAACGCGCCCGCGCGCGAAATATCCATCATCTCCGCACAGCGAGCCACCGAAACGCCGCGGATGTAATGCCAATACAGCAGCATTCTTGTGTTTGAGTCGCACCGCAGTCCCGAAATAAATTGCCGCACGCCAAACATCCTTGCGCGAATCAGCGACTCATCGGCATCGGGAATCGAGTCAAAATTATCTTCATAATTCTCCGACCAATAAAGCAGAGGATCCTCGGGCAGAACCTCGCTTCCCATAAACTGTTTGCCGTAACGCATGCAATCAAGCATCCTCGCGCCGTGACGGTAGCTCGACAGATACTCCTCAGCCGCACGCAATTCCTCGGCGCTGACATCACTCATAAAGCGCAAACTCTCACGCTCGTCTTCTCTTTTTTTCTCGTCCAAATGAGATTCCTCCTTTTTAGTCAATTGTAAAACTGCGTTTTACAATTGTTACGCGCGCTTATCGCCGCTTGACAAAATCAAAGATTTTGTCAGCTCCCCTCGGCGCGCGGACTCGCCCTGCTCGTCAAGGCGGTGTTTTTCCGTCGGCAAAGCCGCCGAAAAAACGGATTTAATTGTAATTCGCAGAATTAATAACTTGTGATTTATTCCAAATACAGAACATTTGTTCTGTATTTGACAATATTATATCTCAATTTATCTCATTTGTCAAGTCTTTTTTTCCAAAAATGAAATATTTACACTTTTTCTGTTGACTTTCAGCGCGCGGGAACATATAATAGATACATTATTATATTATCAGGATGAAAAAATGACCGTAATCAGTGTAAATGACGTCTCCCTCTCCTTTGGCGCAAGGGAGCTATTCAAGAATATATCTTTCTCGCTCGAAACGAACGACCGCCTCGGCATCGTCGGTCCTAACGGATGCGGAAAATCCACTCTGCTCTCCCTGCTTTTGCGCGAAAACAAGCCCGACGAGGGCAGCGTTTTCATCGCCGCAGACACGACCGTAGGCATTCTGACTCAGGACAGCACCTACGAGATCTCTGCCGAAACGGGCGCGACCGCCCTTGAACAGATGTACGCGGCGTTCCCCGAGCATCTTCGTGCCGAGCGTCGCATAGCCGAGCTTGAGGAATGGCTTGCCGCCAATCCCGAGCTTTCAATGGTGCCGAAATACGCTTCTATCACAAAGGAATTCACCGATCTCCACGATCGCTACGCGCGTGACGGCGGACTCACATTCCGTTCGCGCTGTCACTCGATCCTTGAGGGTATGGGATTCACCGAGGAGCAGATGTCGCTCCCGATTGAGGCTCTTTCGGGAGGTCAGCGTACCCGTCTCGCGCTCTCGCGCCGTCTTTGCCGTGAGCCCGATCTGCTCCTGCTCGACGAGCCTACAAACCACCTCGACGCCGACACCCTCGCGTGGCTCGAGTCCTTCCTTTCGGGATACTCCGGATGTCTGATCACCGTATCGCACGACCGTCGCTTCCTCGATAAGGTAACGAACAAAACCCTTCTTTTCGAGCGCGGCAGAGCAAAACTCTATAAGGGAAGCTACACCGCCTGCGCCGAACAGCGCCGCCGCGACCGCGAGATCCTTGAAAAACAGTATAAGGATCAGCAAAAGGAAATCGCGCGTCAGGAGGCTTACATCGAACAGCAGCGCCGATGGAACCGCGAGCGAAACATCATCGCCGCCGAAAGCCGTCTCAAGATGCTTGCAAAGATCGACCGCATCGCCGCGCCAGAAAAGGACGAAAAAACCGTTAAGATGCAGTTTTCGCGCGGACTTCAAAGCGGAAACGATATTCTCGACGTCCGCAAGCTCTCCTTCCGCTATCCCTCGGCATCCGCAGACCTTCTCCGCGAGCTGAATTTTCAGGTCAAGCGCGGTGAGCGCGTGTTTATCGTCGGTCCGAACGGTTGCGGAAAATCCACATTGATCAAGCTCCTGCTCGGTGATCTCGACGCCACGGGCGGCATCATCGACTACGGACATAACCTTCAGATCGGCTACTACGATCAGGAAAACCAGGGTCTCGACGAGCGAAACACCGTTCTCGAGGAGCTTTGGTCGCTCTACCCCGATATGAAGGAAAAGGACGCGCGCGGTGCGCTCGGTTCATTCCTTTTCCGCGGTGACGATGTCTTCAAGCCCGTATCCGTCCTCAGCGGCGGCGAGCGCGCAAGACTTACGCTCGTCAAGCTGATGCTATCGAAAATGAACGTCCTTATCCTCGACGAGCCGACCAACCACCTCGACATCGGCTCGCGTGAAGCACTCGAGGATGCGCTTGCGGGCTTTGACGGCACACTCATCTGCGTTTCGCACGACCGTGCCTTCATCGACCGACTCGCCACCCGTCTTCTCTGCTTCGACGAAGCGGGCAGACTCGTCAGCCTCCCCATCGGTCAGACGCGCGGTGCTTGGGACGAATGGCAGGCTTACCGCGAAAACGGGCGTGTCGTTCCCATTACCGTAACGGTTCAAAAGCCGGTTGAAGCACCGTCCGACAACAAAGCCGACTATCTGCGCCGAAAGAGCGAAGCCGCAGAGGCGCGCAAGCAGGCAAGCCGTCTTGCAAGGCTAAAAAAGGAGCAGGAGGAGCTCGAAGCCGAGCTCGACACCCTCTCCGCCGAGCTCTACGGAGATGCCGCCTCCGACTACGTCCGCGCCGCCGAGATCCAAACGCGCATCGACGAGATCGAAGAACGCTTGATGGAGATCTACGAGGAAACAGAAGTATAAAAACAGCGATTCGTATTCCTTATCGAAGGATATACGAATCGCTTATTTTATTCCGTCGGTTCCTTTACAGTATAACCGAGCTCGGCGATGTAGGTTTTTTCGGTGTCAGTGAAGTCCTCATACGCTCCGTCGGAAATTTTCACGGCGGCATCCATCTGCGACGATTGGTAATATACTCTCACGACGTCGCCCGTGTTCATGCCTTCAAACAGATGCTCGTCAAACGTGAACAACTCAAAGATATGCGTACCGTAAAGAGGATCGTTTACAAATAGGAACGGTCTTTCGGGGATGACAGGCGACTCTATGTAGAAGATTTTTCCCTCGAGAGATTTCCCGTGATCGACCGAGAGCTTTTTGATATTCGTATCGCTGTAATGCGTTGTGGAAAGCTTGATCCTGTCACCGATCTCAATGCTCTTTTCGTCCTTCTCGTACTTCTTTCTTGTGTACCATTTCAGCGTAAACCGCGACTCCGTGTCACCGCAAAGCGTCACTATAACGGTCTCGCCGTCCTCCTCGGAAATGTCCACAACGTAGCCTTTATAATTGTAATAATTATTTCTCCCTATTTCGCAAACGCACCAAGTAAACATAAAGATAGCAACAAAAACGGCGCATCCTATCATCGTTCGCTTAAATATTTTCATTTCGGTCGCCTCCAAAGAAAAGATTTATCGAGAGCGTATTTTCTTTATAGTCGGCAGAAATACTACCGCCCATCCGCTCGGTCAGAAGTTTAGCGATGGACAGACCGAGCCCCGTCGATTTACGGGCAGAGTCAACGGTATAAAAACGGTCAAACAGCCTTCCGACTTCGACCGAGGAAAGCTCCGGGGCGGTATTTGAGAATACGATCTCGCCGTTTTCGCTCATTGTGACCGCGAAATCGCCGCTGCTGTATTTGATTGCGTTACCGATGATATTTCCGAAAATCCTTGACAAAGCGGATTTATCAAGGTCACGGAAAACCGCATTATCGGGGAGCGAGATATTCGGAATAATATTTTTCTGTTCAAACGCACCAAGAAAAGAAATCAGCGTATCTTCAAGCACTCTGCCCACGTTCACCTGTTCGTAGTTCAGATCGGACACCGACGAGATGACCGAATATCTGAAAAGCTCCTCGGTAAGCCCCTTGAGCGCCTCGGTTCGGTTTGCGATCTGATCTAAATATCGCCTTGTGTTATCCGTCATATCTTCGGTTTCAAGCAATTCAAGGTATCCGCATATTGCCGTCAGCGGCGTGCGCAAATCGTGGGAGACATTCGTGATCGCTTCTTTGAGCTCGCGGTCGCCGCCGGTGTATCGAAGCTTCATTCGGCGAAGCTCGGCAAGCTGAACCGATATTCGCCCCGCAAGCCGACGGATATGTCGATCGCCCGAAGAAACGGTAACGAGCTGATTGGTATCGGATGAAAGATGCTCCGCGATGCAGTCGCATATCTCATTCATACTCTTTTGCATAATAAAGATCTTGACCGCAAGCACAGCGGCAACCGCGGCAAACACGCCGCAAAGTATCCACGGGAGCATCTTTCATCCTCCTTAACTTATTTTATTTCTTTTTTCCTGAATCCGATATAACCGAGAGCAAAAGAGGCGCAAATTGTTCCTATCGAATACAGCGGCAAAATATTCAAAAGCCCGGTTTCTTCTTCCGTGAGACTCAAAATGATATTTATCGGCTCAAGCCACGGGTAAACCATACGAAGATATTCAATCGACTGACCGTGCGGTATTATGCGCTTGAAGAAATTATAAACGTCTCGCAACGGACGGTCTATGTAGTTTGGATTTTTCTCGGTGCCTTGTACCAGAGTGTGTATACCGTCCACAACCTCAAGCTGCATATAATATTCGGGGCGTTCAAGCCTGTCGTCAAGCTCGTAAGACACCAAACAAGTAGCGATGATCAGAACGAGCACCGCGATCGCCATTCCCGCTCTGTGCGAGGTGAGCATACAAACGCTGACCGTTGCCGTTATCATACTAACGATGAGCAAAAAGTATCCGACAATGGATTTCACCAAAAGCTCGGGCAGCATACGACCGAACAGATCGAGATTGAACAATGCAAATATTAATGCCGAAACCGAACAAAGAAGAAGGCACACGGCAACCGAAAGAATATATTCGCTGACAAATATGCTTCCCTTCGTATGTCCCGATATTATCTTATTCTTGATCACTCTGTCGCCGAATTCTCTTCCGATCATAAGCGACAGTAAAATAGCGTAAAGGATAAATCCTACAACGGTAAAAACATCGTCAAAGACGGCATCTTCCTTCACTTTGAAGCCCGAAATTATTCCGAGCACCACAGAAGCGACAAGCGCAAGCCAAAACAGAAGACTCTTAAAATATCTGCGGAATCCCGCGCGCAATAATTTACTCATACCGTCCACCTCAATTAAAAGATCTCTTGCGGAATACAAGCCATCCGCCAATGATAAAAAACGGTATCGGTGCGAGTATCGCAAAGGGCGTGCGGTTCAGAAATACCCATTCCGTCTCCGAGACCTCGCGTTTGAGATGATCGTTTCCGATCGTATTTATGGTGGCTTCCTTTGCCCGTTCCCAAGATACGTCATCGTAAAGGAAAGGACGCAGAATATCTACGTATTCCCATCTCTGTCCGTAAGGATTGGCGTCGCGGTAGACGGTCAGCACGCTTCTCCACGGCTCGTGGACGTAATCGGGGTTCTCTACCAGATAAAACTCCATCTCCCCGCCGTTGTCCGCGTGCCCAACTTTGTAAAACTCACTTCGATCAAGCATATCGGCTACGGTCTCGCTCGTCAGAAACATTGCGATTATCAGAACAAGGCAAACTGTAACAGACGCTGTCTTCGACGATATAATGCAGGTAAGTGCGGCAAAGACGTTGGCAAACAAAAGCGACATACAAAGAAATCCAAACACCGCCGCAAGCGCGAGCTTTACGGGGATGTGCGAAAGCAGTCGGAAATTCAAAGCCAGCGCAAAAATGAGGAACAATATGAAATAAAATAAAATGAACAGATTGGCAAGTATCAGCTCCGAGAAATAGACCTGCGACCGCGTGCATCCCGTGGGAATCTTATTGCGAATGCATTTTGAGGTCTCATTGCCGACCGAAAAGGTTATCAGCACGGCAAAGGTTACAGACGCGAACATAAATGTAAATTCATTCAGTTCGACCGCGCGGTATATCCTATAGGAAAACAGCGCGGCAAAAGCGATACAAAGCGCGGTGCAGACCTTGAAGACCGAGCTGTGCGTATATCTGAAAAATCCCGAACGAAGCAGATCACGCATTTTCACCGCCTCCGATCAGGTTGATGAAATAAGTTTCAAGGTTTTCATCCTGCTCGTGCGACGAGATCAGCTCACAACCCTCTCGGTCGAGTGCCAGCACAAGTGCGGAGAATCTTACCTCACCGTAAATATTCGCCTCGGTGTCGGTCACTATCTCATAATCAATATTCATTCCGTCGAGCACGCGGGCGAGTGCCTTCGTGTCGCTGACTTCCACTCGCATACATTTACGGCACGCCGCTTCAAGCTCCTCGGCGCTGATCTCTTTTACGATCCGTCCCTTTTCGATAAAGGCGTAGTGCGTAGCAAGCTTTGAAAGCTCGCCGAGGATGTGGCTTGAGATCAGAACGGTTATTCCGTGCTCGCGGTTGAGCTTCAATATAAGCTCGCGTATCTCAACGATACCCTGCGGATCAAGACCGTTGATCGGCTCGTCGAGGACGATGAAATCGGGATTTCCGATCAGAGCCACGGCGATTCCGAGTCTCTGCTTCATTCCGAGTGAGAAATTGCGCGCACGCTTTTTACCCGTGCCTTCAAGACCTACAAGCCTCAATATTTCGGGGATGCTGTCATAGTTCGGCAATCCAATAACAAGCGCTTGCTGTCGGAGATTATCCTCCGCGGTCATATCAAGATAGATCGCGGGCGTTTCGACTACCGCTCCCATCCTGCGCCTTGATTTTGATATTCCCCGATCCTTGTTCGATATACCGTAAAGACTGTATTCTCCCGAAGTCGGCTCCTGCAAGCCGCAGATAATGCGGATAAGCGTAGTTTTACCCGCGCCGTTTCTTCCCACGAAGCCGTATATCGCCCCCTTGGGAATGTGAATGTTCACCTCTTTGAGCGCGTCGAATTTTCTGTACGATTTTGACAGCGCCGAGGTAGTGAGTACGTATTCCATTTTTAACCTCCTCTGAATTTCGGTACTGTCATTTTATAATAAATGCGTAAAGACAGCGGTAAAGAAAAGAGTTAAGATTTCGTAAAGATTCACTTCGCCAGCTTAAAGCCGATCCCCCATACCGCTTCGATGTAGTCCTTACCCGATGCGTCGCGAAGCTTTTTGCGGAGATTGCTGACGTGAATCTTGAGCGAGCTTTCGGTGCAGTCGGGGGTATCGATACTGATATGATCGAGCAGCTGCGATTTCGAAACCGCTCCGCCCGAGTTCATCATCAGGCATTTCAGTATAGCATATTCCGTCCGCGTCAGCTTGAGTTCCGCATCGTTTACCGAAACGGCGAAATTGACGGTATTCAAGGTAATGGCGTCAAAATGCAAAATCTTTTGCGGCACTGCAGTATTTCTCAACGCAACAGCGATCCTTGCAAGCAATTCCTTGGTGTTAAAGGGCTTTGTAATATAATCCACCGCCCCGCGGTAGAGCAGATCGACCTTATTATCGAGGTCTACCTTCGCGCTGACAACGATCACGGGGATATTTTTGATCTTCGGCAGTATCTGCTCCCCCGAAAGCCCCGGGAGCATCAGATCAAGCAAGACCAAGTCAGGCATTCGTTTTGAGAGAAGCATCAAAGCCTCGGTTCCCGAATACGCGCGGAGGACACCGTAGCCCTCTTTCATAAGAACCTCTTCAAGCATATTTCCAATATAAATATCATCATCAACGATCGCAATCGTTTTCATCAAAGCCACGCCCCCTTACTTTTTAATATATTATACCACAAAAACGCGGACTTTTCAACCCACGGAAAAAGGACGGAGAAAGCCTGCTTCTCCGCCCTTTTCAGTTATTTGAGCTTCGGAAAAAAGCATCCGAAACGCTCGCCGAGCTTTTTGGTTCGGTAGCCGAAATAACGCTCCGCCGTGACGAGGTCGATCACGCGCGAGAACAGACTCATTATCAGCATCGCGAGGAGCACTCCCTCGGTGTAAAGCCCAAACCTGCGGAATACCATCGCAAGCACACCGCATCCAACGCCGTGAACAAGTCTTCCAAATGGAACGACGGGTGCTGACGAATATTCGGTCGCGCCGAACACCGCCGCAAGAACGATTCCGCCCGAGCAAAGATGATAGATCGCGTAGTCGTAATTTACGCCGTCAAACATAAATACGTACCATATAACAGCCGCGCCTCCAATAAATCCAACGGGGATCTGCCATGAGATCACGCCGCGAATGATAAGATACAGACATCCAATAAGTAAAAGGGCGGCGGAAAGTCCTCCGAGCGATTCGGGCGAATTTCCGAGAAAAACGTCAAAAGCGGATGCCGCGGGCGTCGTTTCAGGAGAAAGCATCTTGACGGGCAGAGTAACAGCCATCTCGTCAATATTTCCCGCATAAGAAAAAACTCCAAGATCAAGCTTATGATAAACCTTGGTAAACGCAGTCATCTCGCTACCAAAAAGGAACAGAGGAAGCAAGGATGCGGAAATCGGATTGAGAACACCCTTGGTAAATCTTCGCGAGGCAACGGCGATTAGTGCCGCCGGGGGCACAAACCAATAAGAAATAGTTGCAGGCATAAAGAATGATACGATCATGCCGAGCAGCGCGGCAGTATATATTTGAACACGGCTGCGAAGAAGGCAGGCAAAAACGAGTTCAAAAAGCGAAGCGCAAAGCATCGAAAGAACGGTTATACCAAGCGGACGCGCGCCGTAAGCAATCACACTCCAAATAATAACCGGCAGAGCGGCAAAAAAGAAGTCGAGTGAGATCAAAAGCTCATTTTCACTGCTTCTTAAATGCGGAGCAGAAAATTCAACGGACTTATTCATCGCCGGCCTCCTTTGCCTGATTTGAATTGTATATCTCTTTAGCGCGACGGATATAACGAACGTGCTCGACGCCGCCGGGACAATTATAGGTGCAGGTTCCGCATTCAATACAATTCTTAAGTCCCATAGCCAAAACCTTGCTTATATTTTTCTTTTTTGAGGCATTCGCAAGATAAATCGGAATCAGGTGCATCGGGCAGTTCTTGACGCATTTTCCACATCTGAGACAATCCGATCTCTTGCTGCCGGTTTTATACTTTGAGGTAAGAAAAAGGAACGCATAGTCGGATCTTTCTACGCTTTTCTCATAAGAAATCAATTCATAGCCGCGCATAAGTCCGCCGCAAACGACCTTGTTAAGCTCGGATGTATAACCTCCGCAAAAATCAATGATGTCCGAAACCCGCGTGCCGATGGCAACGTCAAGCACTTTGCTTTCGGTGATCGCATCACCCGAAACGGTAATCAGTCTTCGGATCTGCGGCATACCTTTGGAAAACGCGCTGAAAATATCCGCGCAAGCCTCTGCGGAAAAAACAACGTAACCGATTTGAGCGTTTGCCTCACGAACGGGAGTTTCCTTTCCGGTAACGGCATTGACGATAAGGCGCTTATCTCCCTGCGGATGCTTGGCATCGGCAACTCTGATTCGAAGAAGCGGATTATTGCCGACAGCCGCCTCAAGCGCACGGATCACCCCAATATCGGAATTGTCAACAACTATGTCAGCAAAAGGCATCTCAAGCGCGCGCAAAAGGATCTTTGCACCGTTGAGAATATCGGTCGCGCGCTCAATGATCAGCCTTCCGCGAGTGGCAAGAAAGGGCTCACATTCTGTGCAATCGACCATCAAACGCTTTGCGCCGCCGAGCGCGATCTCAATGCGCCTTGCAACTGAAAGTCCTTCACCAGTTTCACAAATTCCCGCGTTTCTGATTATATCTACGATACCCTCGGGCGTTGCTTCGGTCAGCTTCTTTGAAAAAGGTTCAAGCGAAGAATCGGGCGTATCGGCGCCGTCATTCTCGATAACTACGGAAATTACGTAGCCATCCTCATCTCGCTTCACTTCCCCGATCTTTCCCGAAACGCTTGAATGTATAGGCTTTACGGATGTATCCTCGGAAATCCTTTGACCAAGATAAACAGTGTCTCCAACCGACAGCGAAGTCTGCCCGTGCGGAGGGAAAGTGATCTCAATCTGCGAGGGCGCAGGCATCACAGTGATGGAACGCTTCAAGGCGCCCCTCTCGCGCTCGTCATAATGCAAGCGAATGCCACCCATAAATGTGTAAAGATTACTCATAAAAAATATTATCCCTTTCGGTTATAGATAATAGATAGTATAATTATACAGCAAATAAATGAACATTTCATTACAAATAGATATATACCAAAAAATTTATATAAAAAACGCCAACCAATCAGAAGATTCAGATGTCTCACAGAGCATTCGACAAATTTTTTTGCAATTTTCTAAAAAAACTTCTCAAAAGGTATTGACAAACGGAATACTTTGTGGTATAATATATGAGTCTTGTGGCGGAATAGCTCAGTTGGCTAGAGCGCTCGGTTCATACCCGAATGGTCGTTGGTTCAAGTCCGACTTCCGCTACCAGGCCCGTTGGTCAAGCGGCTAAGACACCGCCCTTTCACGGCGGTAACACGAGTTCGATTCTCGTACGGGTCACCAATAGAAACAAATCCGAACTACTTCGTAACAAACGATGTGTTCGGATTTGTTTTTTATTTCAATTATCCATATTAAAAAACGAGTGTGCAGGCATTACGCCTGCACACTCGTTTTCTTTTGTCCTTTTCGTTTAGCTTTCCATTCTTCGTAATCCTTTACGTTTTCTTCCTTGCTGAAGTATTCAAGAATATACGGCAAAAAGCTACGGGCGAGAGCTTCATATTCAGAATCGGGAACTTTGGTTGGTAGTTCAACGGTTAGCGAATCGCCTCCCATCAATCCAAGTTTATTGCCGAACAACCACAAACCGAAATAATACAATTTCTTAAATAGACTCAATTATTCATCTCCCTTCTCTATCCCAACTACTGCGGCTATGCACCTTACTCTGCTCTTTCTTTTGCCATTCGGTTAGGATTCTAATAATTGCACTTTCCATATCTTTTGGCGTATGATCGGGAAAGAAAGTTCGCAGAGATTCCAAATCAAGCTTCAAAGTTTCTTTCTGATTGGCTTTTGGGCGGCTCATAATATCGAACATCATATCCACATCAAGCATCTGTTTTGCGCTCATTTCTTTGAGTTTGACCGCTTGCGAAAGCGATGGTGTCGCCTCGTAATCTTGAATCAACTCGGCGAGTGCTCGCTGTTCTTCCTCTTTGAGATAAGATAATTTCTCTGCGGGTGTTAAAGCTATCTTGCCCTCATCCACTAAATCAAGCAAGGGATTAATAAGTTTAGTAAGACGAATATACCGCTTGATCGTATCCTTGCTCGTATTCTCTTGTTCTGCGATAATCTCGGTAGATAACTTCGGTGCAACTTGCTCCGAAGTTAAATCACTCCTTGCTCCTTGCCGTTTCAGCGCCTCAAACTTCATCTTGTACGCGAAGGCTTTCTCCGATGGGAGCAGTTGCTCTCTGTGTAGATTGGAATCTACCATTGCAAGGATCGCTTCGTCATCATCCAAGTTACGAACAATAGCGGGAATATCTTCAATACCAAGCCGCTTGCAAGCTTCAAAGCGACGGTGTCCCGAAACGATCTCATACTTTGCTCCTTCTCCTACGGGATTCGGTCGTGCAAGAAGAGGTACGATCACACCGTACTCCTTGATGCTTTCCATTAACTGTTGCATATCACTATCGTCTCGCACTTGGAATGGATGGTCGCGCATCGGGGTGAATATATCCAAATTGTAATTAATAGTAGTTTCGATTCTTTTGTTTGAATTGGTTATCATCTTTCTTTTTCCTCTTTTCTTTTAATTTTTGCTCCCGTTTCTCTCGGGAACATTTCTCGTTCTTGCTCCTTTCATTGGCGTCGCATTCGGGGGTGTTAGGGGGTGCCCCCTCTCACAAGCGAATTATGGGTACATAATTCAGTGCTTGCTACGACTTATAGACAGCTCGCTACGACTTATAGACAGCTCGCTGTCATACTTGTAGGGACAAAGTGCGCACTATCTCAATGCTTGCTACAGTATAGGACGGAGCCCTTCCTCGTTGTTGCCCTTAACCTTATCGCAGATGTGTGCTGTCTCCTTTCTTGAAGATTTACGGTGCAGTCTTGGGTTGTATTCGTTAGAACTATGTGTATTTTCTAAACTTCGGCGCAACTTGCACCGAAGTTCTGTCACTAATACACCGTATCGAAAACGCGAGATGTGTCCCGGGGATTATAAAGTTTTTCAAAAAAAGAAAAAGGTCATTTCACACATTTGCCTATGTTGAGCAAATATGGTAAAATAACCTTGTAAGAAATATTCGATTTGAGGATCCGTCTATAGGACACATAAATAAACCCAAAGAGCTCTTGGCAAAAACCGTCACAACCACATTATTTCGAAAAAGTGGTCTGGATGGTTTTCATCCAGACCACTTTTTATCGATGCAATGGTTTCTCACTATATAACCGTCACGAAAACGCGAAATTTGTCCTAAGTCAGAAAAATATTTTTTATTATCTACTTAAGCGCAAGTTGCTCTCAAGTATTTAGAAAAAAGTCATCTTACACATTTACCGAAACTCTATAAATGCAATAAAATGACCTTAAAAAATTATTATATGGAGGATTTACTATGGAACTCACTTATACCGAAAGAGACGGTATTTTCTATCCCGATTTAGCGCTCCCCGAACAGACCAATTACCCCATCGGTAAGTACGGCAGAATGCGCCTCGACTGTCTCAAAAAGCATCGACGCGGAACCTACACTACGCTGCTAACCTCGTGTACACTCAATCAACACCTATACGAAACCGATCAAGAGGCAAAGAAGCAAATCGAGCTCATCCTCTCCCGGTTGGTAAAAGAGCGCGGCATCACCGAAGAACTCAAAGCATCCGACCCGCTCCGCTGGGTCCAAGAAATGAACAACGCAAAACATTGTGTGGAGGAGATCGTATTAAATAAGGTAATTTATCGATAATGCAAAATACCGCCGAGAGTGACAAAACGGTTACTCTCGGCGGTATGATAGTATATTCTATTTTTTCGATTTACTGTTTAACGTAATAACAAGCAATATAATTATCATCAATATCCACACCCCAAAACTACAATTATTTATAGTTAAGATGGGTATATTATATTCAATACAACTCAGTAATCCACGTAGCAATTCAAGAGTTTCTTTAATTGCCGGCAAGCCAAATACACAAGTAAACAGTAAACCACCAACCGAGATAAGATCCTGAAACCTCATATCGCGCTTATTTTTGTCAATATTAATTATTGCCTCCATCGACGATAAACGTTCTTTTATTGAGCTTTCATCAATCAAATATTTTGACTTCTC
Source organism: Clostridia bacterium (assembly GCA_017387685.1). GTDB lineage: Bacteria > Bacillota > Clostridia > Oscillospirales > CAG-272 > CAG-390. The sequence continues at coordinate 1,052 of JAFOEU010000058.1, read as the reverse complement.
GGTAAAAAATGCAAGTTGATCTCTTGCAGTACCGAACGCACCAGCTTGTATATAAGATAAATATATAATGTTGCCATTATATTGCTTTTGTATCTCATCGTAAGAGCGCTTTTTTCTTAATATGAGAGACTCAGTAAAAAAGCAATTCATCCGCCTTAACAGTAAACAAAATACTGAAAACTCTACGTTTAATCTCATGTTTTCAAAAGCGAACACCCTTGGATCGGAAGAGTTATCTTGTTCAGTTAGTTCTTCCTGTATAAAATGCAATGCACCTTTATCTATTATCGAGACTGTCTTTCCCCAAGTACTTGCAATATACATCATGCCGTTTTTAACTGCCGCATTTTCTTTCAAGTACAAATTTGCATCTTCAAGCCACGACACCTCTGGCCTTTTCTGTATAGGAGCGACTGACATTCTGAACAATGATTTTTTAAGTTCGTCTGAAATACCATCAATGTTATCCGGGGATAAATCAAAATCAGAAAGCATAACATGTTCTATACTACCACCAAGCGCTATTTTCTCAAACTTTCCCCAGGACAACAGACTACGTATGTAAGCCTCAGCAACAGCATCAACTGAATTATTTTTTGGAAAAAAGGGTAAATCACACGGATTACTTATCTCTATGATGAATCTATCATAATCGTTGTCATATATCGGCGTTGAGTCTTCGTCATCTATTGGTAACGACAAGCGAAGAATAGCCATTTTGTTTGAAAAGAGAAACAGACCGGCTTTCATCAACTCTTCATTATTATTTATATTCTTTACCCTAAATGGTGGGAGGTGGCACTGCATTCGAGAATTAACATAAAAATCACCATAATATTTTATATTAAATCTGTGATCATACTCCATTTCACCTTTAGTGTCTTCACAATAATCTTGTATATCCGTGATAGGAGTAATGCTCAAGTTTGTATCCGGTGCGCCTAATATTATTCTTTTTATACGCACATCGTCCGTCGATATAGTAGTTTTCTGCTTTTTTGAAATCGAATTCCACTCAGCAGCCTCCAGTTTCACTTCCAGGTCAGCAATTG
>JAFOEU010000057.1 GCA_017387685.1 Clostridia bacterium | reverse complement strand
CTTCAGCCATTCGAAGATACGCCATTCCTTTGTCTTTATCATCGAGCTTGTAGTAATATAATAGCCCGAGATAGAAACGCGCCCAGGGATTTTTGCTTGCCGCACTCTCCAAATACGGGAGAGCCAAGTCGGTGTTTCCCCTCTCAAGGAATAGTTTTCCTACGGCATACTCCGCCATGGGACAGCCGTGACGGGAGGCTTGACGCATATATTCAATCGCCATATCCGACTTGGTTTTCGAGAGAAGCTTGGAGTATTCGTACTCGGCAAATCCGTATTCCTTATCGACAGCCATGAGCAAATATTTCATTTTCTCGCCCTCGCGGTCTTCGATTTTTCCGTCGCGATAGCATTTATAAAGCATATACATGGCGAGGCGATTGCCCTTCGATGCCGACTGTTTGAGCCAATGCTCCGCTTCTTCCGGATCATCATTTTCAAGGCACGCACGGGCATAGAGATACTGCTCGTGAGGATGTCCGTCCTCTGCTTTGAATTTCAAAACAATTTCTTTGTCACCGTACTTACGGTGATATAAATAATCGTCATCGAACTCACTCGGCTCGGGTATATCCGTGATCATTTCCGAGGCAGACCTCACCACAAAATTCCGCAGAGATTTGAATTCTTTGTTGGATTCCAGCGGAATTTTATCGGGTATTTGATCGGTATAGTTACGGTAGTTTTCACATTGAAGCCGATACCAAAGGTCATAAAGCTCGGCGATTTTCTTGTCACGAGCAACCATTTTTACGATCTCATCCACCATATCCTTATTCTTTTTCGAGAGATAACCGTAGATCTTCTTGCCCTTATGCGTCTCCAGCGACAGCGAAAGCGCTTCAAGTTTTTGCATAAGAGTTTCGGAGACAGAGAAAGAACCGCTCTGAATCTCGCGGTTGATTTCGGCAATTCTGATGCGGAACTGCTCTTTCAAATCGTCGCGAGCCTGTGTCTGACGCTTGTAATTTGAGATATTATCCTGGCGAAAGATATCGGCAGCAATGGTCTTCTTGATGTTGTGGATGCCGACGGTGGATAGGTACGGCTCGTGAGGACTCTCCGACCATACGAGCATGTGAACGTGGGGATGGCCTTCGGCGTTATGATAGGCCGCGTACCATCGAAGGTTGCTCGGTGCAATGTGCATCTCGCGAGCGATATCGTTGCGGTGAGAGCGCAGAAGAGAGACCCATTGGCTGGCTTGATTATAGGAAAGTCTTTCGGCATCCTCGCGCTTCAAAGAGAAAATCAGCCCCCAGATATTCCCCGGATGAGCATCCATTTCCTCTTGAATTTTAGAGAGAACGATGTCATGACCGTCATCGGAAAAGAGTCCGTTCGAGCCGCGGCGCTCGCCGACGTAGCCCACCATACCGCCGCGAGGGAGTATTTCTACTCCCTCACGGGTAGCGATATAGTTGGCGTAACCGCCGCGAGTTTTGCCTGCAGGAGCCTTCGCCCTCGGCTTATAATACGGCGCTTTTAATATAAGTCTTGCCATGAAGTACCCTTCTCGCCGAGATGGATCCTGCCGTTGGTGTCATTGACTCTGCGGATGGACATCTGACGGATCTGACGAAGCTCCTCATCGCTGTAACGATAGTCTTTCATAATCACGTACGCCAGCATATCCATGGTCACAGCGATCTTGTGAAGCAAGCATCCCATGCGGTCATCGCTGTCTTGAACGATGCCTCTCATGACGGATTCCAGCGCCGGAGTCAAGAACTTTTCAGAGGACTTTCTGTTGTTCCATTCGATAAAAAATTCAATGGCATCCCGAATAAAATCGCTGGGAAATCCATAGCCCAGCTCCTTGCTCATCTCGACGCAGGTGTTCCAAAGTTCGTTAGGCATTCTGATGCCCCTTGTTGGCATTTTTTCATTTTCGTTTTCAGGCATTTCTTGTTTCCTTTCTGTAATAAATTTTTAAATAATCGGTCAAAAACCGTGTTAAGCCCGATTTCGGAGGAGCTAAGCCCAAAGGGACACGAGTAATTTTTGAATTCTCGTCAAAAGGCTCGAAACACCCCCGAAATCTCCCTCGACCGGCGTTGCCGGGCGATGTCGTATGCGGCAGGCTAAGCCGCTTTATCCCGCTTTTTTTCAAAAAGTTGTACCTTGTCGAGCAACCGGCTTTTCTTTGGCTACAGCGGTGATAATTTTACACTCAGATAAGCTTTCCGTTTTTCTCTCGGCTGTCCAGCCATTCGAAGAATCTGTCTCTCGGAATAATGATCCTTCCGTGGACAACGTTCAGCTTTGGGAATCCCTTTTCCTTCACCAGCTCGTAAGCACTTGCACGGGATACGCCGAGAAGGGCCGCCATATCCATGACTGTCATGAACATCGGCACGTCTTCCATTGACTTATACGTTTTCATTTGCCGTCACTCCTTTCATTGTATTTGCGCGTTTTTCTTCGTACCGTGCCAGCGCATTTTGCACGGCGTTCTTGGATGCCTGCTCGGCAAGCACCTTCTGAAAGTATCTTTCCTCAATCGGTTCGATGGGCATGAGTGTATAGAGCAAGCTGCCGTTGTGAACTCTGCCGTCGCGAGTCTTGATCTTGGTATGCTCTGTTGTGATCAGCCCCTTGTGTTCAAGGCCTCGCACATATTTCTTCACCGTGTTGTTGCTCATGCCGACCGCATCTCCAATGGTACTGAAGCTCGGATGGCATTGGAAGGTCTTCCTGTCCTCGCAGTACATCAGATAGGCATAAACAAGAATTTCGCCCGAGGAAAGTCCCAGGCGAAAGATACTTTTCGGCATGGGAAAAAACTTTCCGGGCTTATCCCGACTGTCGTGATAATATTTCAATAATAATTCCTCCGTGATAAAAAAATAAGGTGCCGAGAAAATCTCAGCACCTGTAGGTGAGTATTGTTTATTTTTTGGCATCCCCGAATTGCTCCGAGGAAGCTTTGGGAATGAGAATAATTTTGTGAGGGTAACCGTAGATCGATACCCAATCATCGTCCTCGCCGATCTCACTCATATCGAAAACCAGATCGAGCTCGGCACAGCTGTACCCTCCCGGGGTTTTGACCCTGGAGAGCAGTCTGCCGGTTTCTTCAAAGAGCAGACAGGCGAATAGCAAACTCTTGGCACGGGATGCAGAGTATTCGGACTCCTTACCGAGATCCAACCCTTTCAAAAGGAGATGGAGCACGTGGTCGTTCGTCACGTTTTTCTTGACCGTGTCAAGGCAATTCTTAAATATCTTAGCTCGCTTCACCGCAATGACGGTGTCGCCGTCCGAATCGGAATCGTCTTCCTTGATCTTCAAGTGCTTAAGCTCATCGTATGCCGCAAGAACGGTTTCGATGATTTTTCTCTTGCGTCGGCTGTCGTTACTATCGGCATCGGCGGTGTTCAGCTCGAACAGTTCCGAGAGCTTTACCCTGCGGTTCTCACGTTGCTTGCGATCCAAGTTTTCAACGGCATCGTAGAGATACGCCATGGGCGTATTCATCGTGGCCTTGTTGTCGGGAGATACGTTGCTCTCCTGTCCGACCATGAAGCAGAAGAAGTTCGGGAGTTTGCCGCCGTTCTTTTTCTTGAACTCGATTCTCGGCTTTTCAAGCAGACGGAGAACCTTGTCCGCGTTGACGTCATACATACGCTTCGCCTTGTCGATCTCCATGCCGGACAGAACCGCCAGTTTGCAGATCTCACGGTACAATGGCATCAAGGAATCGAACGGCTCGTCCGACATCAGACGATCCCAGAACAGGCAGTTGAGGAACTGGGAGAGATTGATGATCTCGCCGATGTGGTTCTTGGCAATGGTGCGGTCGAGCTGAGCCAGCCCTTCGGGTGTATTCTCATACGCAGTCTTTCCCATGGGATCGATCTTGCATACGGGCACTCCGAACTGCTCGTAGCAAAGCTTCACGCCCTCAATGATCCAACTGTCGTTGGTGATCAGCATGGCGTCGGAGTCGTAATCGCAACCGTTGAGGCGTTGCTGGAGATTACTGCCTATGGCGTTTACGCAAACGATATTGTCCGTCAGCTCGAAATATTTATCGATCTCGGGACAGTACTTGTTCCTCGCCAAGAACATATTTCCCATCGTGATATGGGGATTCCGTGACCCGACCAGCTCTGCTCCGTCCTTGAATCGTATGGTGTATATCTCACCGTCACAGAGCAGGAGCGGCTCGTCAGCCTTGTAGTTCTTGTCGATGGTCGCCTTTAAGAATTCATAAGGGTTGCCGAACAGGGTTTGATAGTTACCCGTGACCAGCACCTTTCCCTTCTTCATACGGCGTTTGAAATGCTTGCAAACGTCATAGCGAGTATCCGCATAGAGGTCGGTATATTCAAACAGCGGCGTCCTGCGCATCATATCGATAACCGTCTTGTGGCGGTAGTTGTCCGCGCTGACCTTTCTCAGAGCTGAGGCAGTCGTATCCGAGAGAACGTTGATCTGATACCGCAGGAAGGTGGAATCGTTCTGAACGTTGCGGTACATATCAAACGAGGGAGTGAGGAACTTCATCAAATTTTCGGGCGCAATCGGAACGGTATTCAAGAGCTGGTAGTTGGTATAGGTCATGGCACCGCCCATATTGGAGGGCAACTGATCCGTCTTGACCACGCCGAATGCAGATGTGTCTTTGCCCTCATAGAGGTTGTTCAGCCACATGCGGAAGCCGTCCTCAAGAGATTTACCTTCAGGAACGAACTTCAAATACTTCAAACTGCTCTCGGTAATGACCAGCTTGATGTCCGACACGTTGCGAGCCGTGGTGTAACCACCGAGCTGACGGATCTGGGTGATATCGTTATCCTTAAACCAATCTTGCAGACGAGTGCAGAAGGCACAGGACTTAAAGAATCGATTACGGAGAAGAACCATTCCGTAATCTTCAAGCTCATTGTCCTCAAATACGCTGACATCCAAAAGCCCCTGCCCGTCCCAGATGACGTTTTCGATCTCGGTTTCCTTTTCAACAGCAGAAAGCTCTGTCTTTGCATCCTTTTCAACGCAGACCGCGCGTGTTTTGAAGATACTGCTTCTGTCGGGAATGATGAGAATGGCTTTCTTCGGGAGGCTGATGGTCTTCTTCATACTGCTCATGGTCAACGAGGTATACGCTTCCCACGACGCCAAATCCGAAACGTTTTCAATCGAAAGGCCGCAGGCGCTCCATTTCATCATATCCGCGTGGAGAGGTTCTGCGATGAACAAACAGCGTCCGCCGCGGCTTGCGCCCGCGCTTCTCTTATAGCGAACGTAGTGAATGCTATCCATGTCAAAGCCGTCGCGGTACAGAATATCACGCACCTGCTCAGCCTTCACCGCCGTCGGGATAGCGGTCTTGCTTCTGCGGTAAGCTTTTGCTTTATCATCATAAATAAAGTATTTGCCGAGCACGGAAGCATCGACGGGATTTTCCACGGGCGCGTATTCCGATACGCTGTAGTGCGGAATCTCCACGGCGATCAGCGTCGGCACGCCGCCAACCTCACGAATGCATAGGTGGTCGCGGAAGTCCTCGTCCGTAACGATGTAACCGAAACGAATGAAGCGATTTCCGCTCTGCTCGAATAGCTTTACCGCATAATCGAACGAAAGGTTGATGATGGCGCGCAAATATTCCGATTCTTCAATAAACGGCACACCCATCTCGCTCTCGTGCTTCGGGTAGATCTCGGCGAGCTTTTGAGTGTCCAGGCTCACGTCGAGCGTTGCGTTAAATTTGGAATAGTCGGTTTCTCCGTCTTTCATGGCGGTCAGTTTTCCGTACATGGCGGAAGGGTGAGACAGCTTATAGACGTCGCTGCCATCAAGGGAAATAATTCGGTAG
>JAFOEU010000056.1 GCA_017387685.1 Clostridia bacterium | reverse complement strand
GGTTTATGACATTTCCTGATTTTAAAGATTATGTTTTGATGAAAGAAAAAGCTTTTTCAGATTATGAAAATCGTACGGCATGGGCAAAAAAGATGCTGATCAACATCAGTAGTAAAATTATTATTTAATTTGTTGCTTTTTGTCGAATTATGTGGTATAATTTATTGTGAGAGAATTTTGCTAAGGAGGTTCGCATGACTTTTTACAGCCCGAGTTTTATATTCGTTTTTTTGCCTTGCTTTGTCCTGCTTTATACCGTGTGCGGTAAAAAGCTTCGCGATATAGTGCTCTTTGGCGGAAGTATGCTTTTTTATTTCCTTGCATCGGGCAAGGATTATCTTTCCGTTGCCATTCTGATCGCCGCCGTGGCGTTTAACTATATGGCGGGGATCCTGGTTGGCGTGTCTAAGGGGAAAACGAAAAAGCTTATTTTTGGATTATGTGCGGCAGTGAACGCCGTGGCTCTGCTTTCGCCCAAGATTATTTCGATCGTTACCGACTCCTTTGCACAATCGTTACCCGAGGGACTTGCCATTGTTGCACCGATAGGATTCAGCTTCTATATGTTCAAGAATATGTCCTATCTTCGCCAGATTTATGATTGCAAGACGAATCCCGAGCTTTCCTTTATTTCACTTGGCGCTTATCTCACGCTCTTTTCACAGGTGCTCAGCGGACCGATCCAGACCTACGCGGATTTCAAAAAAAGCCGCGATGAGGGAGCGGTCGGTATAGTTGGCATCAACTCAGGACTTTACGAATTCATCATCGGTCTGTCACTCAAGATACTGCTTGCCGATAGAATAATCAGAGTATGGACGGCGGGTCTTTACGGCATCAACAGCATCGGTGTGAATTCGATATCTACGCCCCTTGCGTGGCTCGGATTTATCGCGTACCCGCTTTATCTCTATTTTGAATTTTACGGCTATTCGCTTATGTCGCACGGTATCGGCAGGATGATCGGCTTTGAAACGCCAGATAACTTCCTTCATCCGTATATTTCGCGATCCGTCAGCGAATTTTGGCGACGTTGGCATATTACCCTCGGCGAATGGTTCAAGGAAAACGTATATTTCCCCCTCGGCGGAAACCGATGCGGGAAGGGGAGAACTATATTCAACCTCCTCATCGTATGGCTTTGCACGGGAGTCTGGCACGCGCTCTGCTTTGACGGTAACGGAGTGAATTTCTTGCTCTGGGCTGCGTTCCTCTTCCTGTTCATACTCCTTGAAAGGCTCGGTGTGCTTAGGGGTATCACCGAAAACCGAGTGCTTTCGCATATTTATTTGCCCGCGGTAATACTTTTCTCGTGGGTGATATTCAATACCAATATCACAACGCTTGCCGACCTCGGTACGTATATCGGCAGACTTTTCCCTCTGTTTGGCGAAGCTCCCGATTATATGAATCCCGACGATTGGCGTGTGATCATTGGCGATACGGGAATATTTATGGCGATAGGCGTGGTATTCCTAACCCCCCTGCCTCGCAGGATTTATGAAAGATTTAAAGATAACAAGCTCCTCGCAATAACGGTTATGCTCGTGCTTTTCTGGCTTTCCGTTTACCTTGTATTTTGCGAGGGAGCGAATCCTATGGTTTATTGACCGGAAAGGCTACTCGTTTGAAAAAAGCTAATCCCGACAGAGGCGCTTTGCTTATCTGTCTTATTGCCAGCATTCTGATCGTGATATTTTGCGGACTGATCGTGTCTGCAAAGAGCACCAATCCGATAGAAACGCTTATGTTCTTCTTTCGCGACGGAATGACGCTTCCCGAAGTTGATCCGGAAAATTCCGATCCTTCGGAAGGAACGGCTGATGTGCCGACCTTTATAGTTCCCGATATATCCATTCCCGAGGAAACAACGGATGATGCGGTGAATATCCCCGAGACCACTCATCAGCCCGATGAAACGTCCGCTTCGGAAACACGGGAGGATACGACGAATGATCCCGCTACAACGCTTCCCCCTGATACGACAATATCTTCCGAACCCACCGAGACTCCCGAAACAACGAAAACGCCTGAAACTACACGCCCCGATGTTACTACCGCACCGAGTACCACTGCGCCGCAGAGCGACGAGGAATATTTCTCAGATGCGCTTTTCATCGGAGACTCGAGAACAGTCGGCTTCTATACCTACTCCCGAATTCCCGGCGCTACTTATTTCGCTCGCACCTCTATGACCGTATTTAACGCGTTTGAAAAAGGAAAAAAAGGATTTTCCGAAACGAGCGATACGTCATCGTACGATCTTACCGGGCTTCTGACAGAAAAGAAATTCGGCAAGATATATATTCTTCTTGGTATAAACGAGCTCGGATATCCGATTTCTTCTGTAGTATCGGGTTATTCAAAGCTCATTGGCAGCATACAGCAGCTTCAGCCTGACGCTAAGATCATCATTCAGTCTAATATGCACGTCACGAAGAAGAAGTCGGAGGATTCTTCGTTCTTATCGAATCCCTTGATCGATGAGCTCAACCTCAAGATTTCGCGCTTTGCAGATAACAAAAAAGTCTTTTATCTCGACTTTGAGGAGATCTTTGACGGCGCCGACGGTGCTATGAGCCCTGAGTATTCGGGCGATGGCGTACATCTTTACGGCAAGTGCTATAAGCTCTGGCTTGACTGGATGCTTGAAAACGGAAAAATATATTAAAAAATAACAATTTGTTCTTGATTTTTATTACCGTAAGTGCTATAATATCGCTTGTGTTTTGCACACCCCGATGAGGGGTGTGCAAAAATTTGTGCAAACGGAGGAGAAAAATGACTTCATCTCACGCAAAGCGTACCCATCATCACCATTTGCCCCACTTTGAAATAATTCCTTTTATAAAAAAGAATGCCGTAGTCCTTATCGCGTTATGCGCGGCGGTTATCACCTCGATCATCGTTCCGCCCGATGCCGAATACGCGGGTTATCTTGATTATAAAACGCTTACCTGCCTTTTCTGCGTCCTTGCGGTCGTTTGTGCCTTGAAGAATATCAATTTCTTCTATATGCTCGCAAGAAAGATCGTTCAGTGCTTCAAGACTGCGAAGATCAGCATACTCGCGCTCGTTTATATAACCTTTATCGGTTCAATGCTGATCGCGAATGATATGGCGCTTCTGACCTTCCTGCCCCTCGGATACTTTGTCCTTTCCTCGACGGGCAAGGAAAAATATATGGCGTTCACCTTCATTATGCAGAATATCGCCGCAAATCTCGGCGGAATGCTCACGCCCTTCGGAAATCCGCAGAATCTTTATCTTTATTCTTTCTTCAATATTCCCACGGGCGAGTTTGTGTCGATAATGGCACTGCCCTTTGCCCTCGCGGTCTCGCTCATAACGCTTTGCTGCCTTGTCTTCGTCAAGAACGAGCCGATGGAGATCGCGGACGAGCGAATCGAGCTGAATCCGAAGAAGACTGTGCTTTACCTCGTTCTGTTCGCACTTTCGATCGCGATCGTTTTCAGAGGAATTCCTTACTTCATCGGACTTATCGTTATTCCTCCCGTGCTTATATTTGCGGATCGCAAGGCTCTTAAGGACGTAGACTACGGACTTCTTTTCACGTTCGTTTTCTTCTTCATCTTTGCGGGAAATATGGCGAGAATCGAGATCGTTCGCAACTTCCTTTCTTGGCTTCTTGACAAGAATACGCTCCTCGTAAGCACCCTCTCCTGCCAGTTCATCAGTAACGTGCCCTCTGCGATCCTTCTTTCGCAGTTTACCGAAAACTACGCCGATCTTCTTGTCGGTGTAAACATCGGCGGTACGGGAACGCTCATCGCATCCCTCGCGAGCCTTATCACCTTCAAGGAATACACGCGCCATAACCCCGGTAAAACGCTCAAGTACATCATCACTTTCTCGGCGTTCAATTTCGGATTCCTTGCGATTCTTACTGTTGTTATGATGATAGTAAAATAGTTGCTAGTCGTTAGTTGCTAGTTGCTGGTTGAAGGTAGAAATTTTCTCACTGCGTTCGAAAATTATTTCAACAATCTTGTCTTGATGTGATAAAATATCTAATTGCTGATAATTTAGCTACAAAATAAAAATTACTCTGGATTTAATGATTTTGGCTTCATTAAATCCAGAGTTTTTTATTTCATTTGAAAATTTCCGAGCTTGCGAGGAAATTATCCTTCAACTAGCGACTAGTAACTAGCAACTAACAACTAAAATTAATAAATTTTAACGAGAAGCTTTCCAAATCTCGAAAGCTGAGGATTCATAAATTCCTCTGCGGCTTCCTCCATCGTCAGCTCACGGTATATGATCTTCGATGTATCGAGCATACCCGAAGCAAGCAGGCGAACTGCGCGCGCGGTGGTGTAGGGGTTGACGTATGAGGTCTTTATCGTCAGCTCCTTGATGAAAGCATCGTAAAGCGAGATCGGCGTGGTCTTTGCGGAGTCCGCAACGCCGAACATTACCACGGTCGCGCCGCGCCCTGCGATCGCAAGGGCAGAGAGCTGTGCGCCCGTATTGCCGACACATTCGATGACCTTGTCCACGTTATATTTTGATGCGTATTCTGCGATCTTTTCCTCATCCTTTGAGCAGATAAAGACGTCCGCACCGAGCTCTTTTGCGAGTGCTTCCTTTGTTTCGTCGTATTCGATAACGACGATTTCTCCCGCGCCCGCGGACTTGATGAGCTGGATCATAATAGTTCCGATTGCGCCGAGACCGACGAGAGCAACGCGTTCGCCGTGGCGTACTCCGAGCAGGTCCGCGCCGCGCAGACAGCAAGCAAGAGGCTCCGCAAGAGCGGCATCACGAAGGGAAAGGCGGTCGGGAAGAGAATATACGTTTTCGACGGGGGCGTTTATGTATTCAGCCATTCCCTTGACGACGCCGCGGCTGTTCTTGCAATAGGACTTTTTGCCGTCCTTGCAGAATTCGCACTTGCCGCATCCCCAGTTGGGGTCAACGGTCACGCGGTCGCCCGCCTTGAATTCGGTAACGCCCTCGCCGACGGAGTCAACGACACCCGAGATCTCGTGTCCGAGCGCAACAGGATAGGTTACCTTTCTCGTGTTCTTTTTGCCCTCGACCTTGTGGTGGTCGCTTCCGCAAATGCCGCAATACGCGACTTTAACGCGAACCTCACCGGGGGCGAGGTCTTTGAGAGGGAGGTCGCCCACGGCAACGTTGCCGGGACCGTATAAAACTACTGCTTTCATTTTCTTTAATCCTTTACTGAAGTGCCGCGCCGATAACGGTGCCGTACTGTGACATTTCGGGAACGATGAAGTTGACACCGAATGTAGGCGCAAGGCTTGCAAACGTGTCGCAAACGGGCTTTATTGAAGTCAGGTTGCCGCACATAACGATATCCTTGATTCCGAATTGACGTGCCGCAAAGATGGACATCATAGCGACGGTTTCTGCAACCATATTGAAAATGCCGAGCGCGATATCCTTCTTTGAAGCGAGGTCGGAAAGGTTACCGAAGTTTGATGCGGTAAGGTTCTCGTTGACGCCCTTAAAGGTGCCCGATTTCGAGATATCCTTGATGCGGAGGTCGACCTGACCGAGGTCACCGCCTTCCGAGATCTGCTCAAGATGCTCGATCGATCCGATGCCGAGCATTTTACGGGAAAGACCGAGGATCGTGCCGCCGCCAACGCCCGTGCCGCCGAGATATTCGGTTATCGCGCCGTTTTCCGCGCGCTTTGCGTGGATGATCGCGGTGCCCGTGCCAAGGCTGACGACGATAGCCTCGTCGAGCCCCGAAAGATAAAGTCCGCCGATGCCGGTGCTTGAAAATTCGGAAACGCTCTTGCATTCGCGGTTATATATAGGGGACTGAATTGCACGGCTTCCCGCGCCCGTCATCATAATGCGGTCGATCTCGTCGAGCGAAAGACCGTTTTCAAGCGTGAATCTGCCGAATGCGCCGTAGATCGAGGTCACGGGGTCGGTCGCTTGAACGAATATGGGGGAGAGAAGCTTACCGCCGGGCGCAAAGCCGACGATCTTCGTCGTGCTTCCACCGACGTCAATGCCGACTACCGTCTTTTTATTATCGGGTTTGATGATATAATCTGCCATTAATTTTGTCCTCACGGAAAAATTTTATATTTATTCATACTGATATTATATCAAACTCTTGCAAAAAAATCAAGACTGTGATATAATATTTAAGAAAATACTTATAAAACGGAGAAGAAAAATGGCATTCAAGAATCCCGATACCGCTATTCTCAACGAAAAAGAGCTCTATATCTTTGATATGGACGGAACCATCTACCTCGGCTACAACGTTTTCCCCTTCGCTATCCGCTTCATCAACAACCTTCGTGCAGCGGGCAAGCGCGTTCTTTTCTTTACCAACAACGCATCCCACACCTCTGATTTCTACGTTCAGAAGCTCTCGAAGCTCGGCTTCTCCCCCACACGCGAGGAAATCATGACCTCGGGCGACGTAACCATCGAGTTCCTTCGCCGTCACCGCGACGGCAAGAGCGTATACCTCGTAGGTACCGACGAGCTTGTTGAAAGCTTCAAGGACGCGGGCATCAATATGCTCACCGGCGACGAGGAAAAGGCTGATATCGTCGTTACCAGCTTTGACACCACTATGACCTACAAGAAGATGGACGATGCGTGCCGTCTTGTTCGCGGCGGTGCAGAGTACCTTTCCACTCACCCCGATTTCAACTGCCCCACCGAGACCGGCTTCATTCCCGATAGCGGCGCGATCGCAGCTTTCGTAACCGCATCCACCGGCAAGACTCCCACCTACTTCGGTAAGCCCTACAAGGAGACCGTTGAAATGATCAGCGAGGCTACCGGCGTTTCGGTTGAGAAGATGTGCATCTTCGGTGACAGACTCTACACCGATATCGCACTCGGCAAGAAGCACGGTGTTACCGCAGTTCTCGTTTACTCCGGAGAGACCACTCCCGAGGACGTTGAGGCTGCAACCGTAGCAGAAAAGCCCGACTATGCATTCCCCTCGCTCGACGAAGTCGATCAGGTAATGTTTGGTTAATATCATTCAATGAATTAAACGGATACTCAAGACCCTTTTGGTCAGGAGTATCCGTTTTTTTGAGGAAAAAACGGCTTTCGTATTGAACAAATTAATAATGTATGTTATAATATAAGCAATTCTTTTTTACGGAAAGGGAGTGCTCTTATGAAAGAAAAAATTAACGTAGGTTATATAGGCCTCGGCCGCCGCGGACGCGGAATGCTGAAGGCGTGCTTTTCACAGATGAATGACGTAAACGTCAAAACCATTTGTGATGTCTCCGAGGAACGTATCGAAATGGGCAAGCAGATCGTTCTCGAAAAGGGCGGATATACACCCGCTTCGACTACGGATTATCGCGAGATTCTTGCCGATCCCGAGATCGACGCTGTAGTCATTATGACGGGCTGGAGCGGTCGACTCACGATTGCAAAGGAATCGATGCTTGCGGGCAAATATACCGCGATCGAGGTTGGATGTGCCGACACGCTTGACGAGTGCTTTGAGATCGTTGACACATATGAAAAGACCGGTGTGCCCGTTATGATGCTTGAAAACTGCTGCTACGGTCGCCGCGAGATGATGCTTCTCAATATGATCAAGCAAGGTCTTTTCGGTGAGATCGTTCATTGCACGGGCGGTTATCAGCACTATCTGCCTGACGAGGATCTGTTCAAGAATATAGATACCGAAAATCCCCCGCATTACAGACTTCCGCATTACATCAAGGAAAACCGCGAGAATTATCCGACGCACGAGCTCGGTCCGATCTCGAAATTCCTTTCGATCAACCGCGGAAACCGTATGGTTCGCCTTAATTCAATAGCTACAAAGAGCGTTGCGCTGAATGAGTATGCCGCGCAGAGATTCGGCGCGGACAGCGATTACGCGAAAATGGAGTACGCACAGGGCGATATTGTTAACACGATCATCACCTGTGCAAACGGCGAGACGATCCTTCTGACTCTCGACACAACCCTCCCGCGCTCGCACTATTCGAGAAACATTTCGGTGCGCGGCACGAAGGGTATGTCTATGGAGGACCGCCGCGTGGTCTATCTGCACGGCGTCACTCCCGAAAAGACACAGGATAACGAGGCTGAATTCTTCGAGAAATACGATCATCCGCTCCACCGCGAGTACGAGGCAATGGGCACGCGCGGCGGTCACGGCGGTATGGACTGGCTCGTTTCCCGTGCGTTCGTTGAAAGCGTTAAAAACGGTACGGATACGCCAATCGACGCGTATGATACTGCCGCGTGGCTTTCGATCGGTTGCCTTTCCGCCGAATCCATCAAGCAGAACGGCGCACCCGTTGATATTCCTGACTTTACAAACGGTAAGTGGAAAGACCGTGAGCCCGTCATTAAGTGCAAATACTGCCTTGATGAAATAATTGAGGATCTTGATACACCGATCTTTTGAGGTGAGAGTATGTCAAAGATGTATAACATCGGCATCATTGGCTTCGGCAGACGCGCGAAGGATATCTGGGAGAAGAGCGTTATGCCGTACAGCGAGGTTGCGGGCAACGACAAGTGCCGCCTCGTGGCTATAGTTGACGTTCGTCCCGAGGATGAGCTTCGCGCAGAGCTTGAGGCCTGCGGCGCGACCGATGCCCGAATCTATCGCGATCCCGCAGAGATGTACGAAAATGAAAAGCTTGACGGAGTTATCATTGGTACCCGTTGCTCGCTCCATACCAAAATGGCTCTCATCAATGCTCGCTACGGGATTCCCGTGCTTCTCGAAAAGCCTGTTTCAACGACGGACGAGGATCTTACTGCGCTTGAAGGAATTCTTGACACTATGGATGAGAAAACTCTCATCTCCTTCCCGCTCCGTGTCGCTCCCCTTGCCATCAGAGCAAAGGAGATTATCGACACGGGTGTCCTCGGTAAGATAAGTCAGGTGCAGGGTATCAATAACGTGCCTTATGCGAGAGGGTACTACCATAAATGGTATCGTGACGATAAAGAAACGGGTGGATTGTTTTTACAGAAATCCACGCACGATCTTGATCTGATACAGTTTATTCTGAACGAACCGCGCCCCGTTATGATCAGCGCGACCGAAACGAAGAATATTTTCCTCGGCGATATGCCCGCAGGACTCAAATGCAAGGATTGCGAAAAGCGCGGAGAGTGTCCCGAGAGCGATATAAACGTCGCTTCATACGGCGACAGATATCAGATAGGTGAATTCTGCGCCTTTGCCGTTGATACGGGCAACCACGACAGCGCTTCTGTAATAGTGAAGTACGCGGACGGAATGCACGCCGTTTACAGTCAGAATTTCGTTGCGCGCAAGGCGGCGGGCAGACGGGGCTTGCGAATTATAGGATACAACGCAACGCTTGAATTTGAGTTCAATTCAAATTGCATAGATATTTTCTACCATAACGAAAACAAGACCGAGCATATTGATATGACCGACCTGTGCAAGCATTCTCACGGAGGCGGAGATCTTAAAATGATCGATTCCTACGTTAAGATGCTCGGCGGCGCAAGGTCGCCCGCGCCCCTTTCGTACGGCATCCTTTCTGCAAAGCTCTGCCTCGCCGCAAGAAGATCGGCAGAGGAGAATGTTTTCGTTAAGATAGATTGACAAATCCCTCTTTTTAGAGTATAATAATACGATCATTATTTTAGAGGTAGTGACTAATGTTACTTTTAATTCCCGTCGGCATATTGCTCGTCGTTTCGCTGGTCTTCAACGTTGCGACCGGCGTTGCCCAAAAGCTATATAACAAGACCGCTCCCGCGGGCAGAGAGAGCAATTGGTTCTATAATACCTGTATGGGCGTGGCGTGTCTTGTGTTTCTTTTGATATTCTCGATCGACCCGACTGCGTCCGAACCTTTAGGGGCGATCACCGATTTTTCGTTTGCCTCGGCGGGGCTCGGAATACTTTTCGGTGTTCTCGTTCTCGCACAGAGCTATACTTTTATGTGGGCGCTTGAGATCGGTCCGTTTTCGTACACGACCGTTATTGTCTCGCTTGCAACTCTCATCGCGGCGGTCAGCGGACTTTTCTTTGGTGAGAGCATCGACCTTTTTCAATATTTTGGAATGGGCGTTATGGTGCTTTGTATCGTCTTTTCGACCGATAAAAACAACGGCTCGAGAAAATCATCGCTCAAGTGGCTCGTCATTGCGCTTGTCTCTTGCCTGACTAACGGCTTTGTCGGAATTATGCAGAAGATCCATCAAAACACCGAATATAAGGCTCAGAGCACGGCTTTTCTCGTTTCCGCGTTCGCGTTTATGACGGTTGTTTCCGCGCTTCTCTGGCTTTACGAGCGTAAGAAGTCGGGCGAGTCGAAATTCAACCCCAATGCGAAGCAGATCGCATTTGCCCTTATCAGCGGCGCGACCTTTGCCGTACCCCACACGGCAAATCTCTACCTCGCGGGCGCGATGCCCTCGGCGGTATTCTTCCCAATAATCAACACGGGCGGACTTATTCTCACCCTCCTTGCGGCAACGCTCCTTTTCAAGGAAAAGCTGACGCGTCTGCAATGGATCGGAATAGTCCTCGGTTTAATTTCAAGTTTGTTTGTAAGCGGAACGGTTTCCGCTTGGATAGGATAATTTATGGCATTTGATGCAGGTTTTCTCTCGGCGGTGCTTGCCGAGATCAGAGCTTCCGCAGTCGGCGGAAGAATAGAAAAGGTTTATCAGCCGCGAGCGGACGAGATCGTTCTCCAAATGCGTGGGCGAGAGGGCGGAAAGAAACTTCTTTTCCGTTGCGGAGCATCCGATCCGCGAGTTTCTTTTACCGAAAATATGCGCGATAATCCCGCTGTTCCGCCGTCGCTCTGTATGCTTCTGCGAAAGCACCTCGGCGGCGCGTTCCTGACCGACGTTCGTCAGGAGGGCTTTGAGCGTGTTGCCGTGTTTGAATTCGGCACGCGCGACGAGATGGGATTCGATTGCAAAAAGCTCCTGATCGCGGAAATTATGGGTAAGAATTCAAACCTTATTTTCGCCAACGAGGACGGAAGAATTATAACGGCACTTCGTACCGTTGATTTTACCACGTCAAGGCTTCGCCAGATACTGCCCGGAATGCGATACGAAATGCCTCCCGCGCAGGAAGGAAAGAGCGATCCGCTGACCGAGAATATGGAAGGCTTCATCAGCCGACTGACCGCCGCGCCGTGGGATCAGTCTGCCGCGAAGTTTATCAATCAGAGCTATTTCGGCATTGCACCCGTTGTGGCGCGCGAGATCGTCTTCCGCGCCGTCGGTGATATTGCCGCGGATTGTGGAAGCATCGATCCTCTACGCCTTTGGCAGGTCTTTTCAAGCGTCTTTACGGACGTCAGAGAGGGCAGATTCGTCCCCTCTGCCGTGTTTGACGGCAACCGTCCCGCGGAATATTCATTCCTCCCGTTGACGCATTATTCGGCGGAGTCACAGCGCACCTACGAAAGCTTTGCAAAGCTTCTCGATACCTATTTCGGCGAGCGCGACCGCGCGGCACTCGTCACCGACCGCGCCTCCGATCTTAAGCATACAGTTTCGTCCGCGATTTCGCGTGTTCTTCGTAAGATCGAAGCGCAGAACGCCGAGCTTGTTGAATGTGAACAGGGTGAGGACTTTAAGCGCGATGCCGATCTGATAGTGGCGAATATCTACCGCCTCAAAAAGGGTGACGGCGAGGTAAGACTTACAGATTACTCCGAAATGAATGAGGACGGCACGTTCCCCGAGCGCACCATCAAGCTCGATACCCGTCTTTCTCCCTCGGAAAACGCGCAGAAGCTTTATAAAAAGTACAATAAATGCAACACCGCCCGCCGTGAGCTGACACGTCAGCTTGAGCTTGCAAACGCCGAGGCTGATTATCTTTATACCGTCCGCGACGCGCTTTCGCGTGCCGAGACGGGCGCAGACCTTGCGGGAATACGCCTCGAGCTTGAAAAGGGCGGTTATCTCAAACAGAAAAAGGGCGCGGCACCTGCAAAGTCGATCAAGAGCACGCCGCTCAAATACGTCACCACGAACGGTTACGAGGTCCTCTGCGGCAGAAACAATCTGCAAAATGAGGAGATCACCTTCAAGACCGCGGCAAAGGACGATTATTGGTTCCACGCCAAGGGCGTGCCCGGCTCACACGTTCTGATGAAAACCGACGGCGAGGAACCGCCCGCACTCGATATGACCGAGGCGGCGGAGATCGCGGCGTTCAACTCGACCGCAGAGGGCAATAATATCCCCGTCGATTACGCCTTCGCAAAGCACATCAAGAAGCCCGCGGGAGGCAAACCCGGACTCGTAATTTACCATACCAATTACACAGCCTACGTCACGCCCGACCCCGAGCGCATCGCGGCGATGAAGGTGAAATAAAAAGCGAAAAAATCTTCAAAAAATGCAAAATATTTTTCTAAAACCTATTGCAATTAGGAAGGTTTTGTGGTATAATATTCAACTGTGAAGTATTCGTGGCGTAACCTCTCAGGCGTAGCGAATACACAAAAACAGGGAGGTGAATCTAATGGCAAACATTAAGTCCGCAAAGAAGCGTATTCTTGTTATCGAGAAGAAGACTCTTAAGAACAAGATTGCGAACACCAAGATGAAGACCATCATCAAGAAGTTCTATGCTGCTGTTGAGTCGGGTGATAAGGCTGCTGCTACCGAGGCATACAAGGTTGCAGTAAAGTGTGTTGACCAGGCTGCTGCTCGCGGTATCATTCACAAGAATGCTGCTGCACACAAGAAGAGCCAGTTCACACTCGCCCTCAACAAACTCGCGTAAACCCATTATATAGAAAAAGGGATGCAAGTCGTGCTTGCAGCCTTTTTCTTTTTTATAGAAAAATTTTTTAATTTTGTGAAACCTTGGGCGTTTTTTTCGGTCTTATAGTATGAATAGAGTGACAAGAATAATACGAACTAGTTTTTTGGCGACAAATATGCGCCATCAGTTCGTCAAACGCCTCGAATGTATTAATATACTATCATCGGCGTTTTCCTGCTGCTGACGAATATTTGTCAGCCAAAAAATCTCCGACCCGAGAGCCTTAATTTTTAGGTGATTTTGGGTGCGGAGGACGACG
>JAFOEU010000055.1 GCA_017387685.1 Clostridia bacterium | reverse complement strand
TTTTACTGATCAAAGGTATTATATCATAAATATTCGTCAAAATCAATAGTTCAAAATACAAACTCTTCAGATATTGCATATCCACTCAAAAATACCATTTTCTTTTTCCGACTCTTCTACCGAGATATCAAGATAATTATAAATATCGACGTTGCTCCATGCACTTCCGGTATAAATCCGTATTAAATTCTCTCCGGAATAACCGCCTCTGTCATAAGGAGTCCATTTTTCTCCCGCTCCGCTTGGATTCTTCACCTCAATTTTTATTCCCCCATATATCTTTTCAATGGAAAAGAATTCAACGAATGAAGCGTCTCCCTCTAAATCGAGGCGGGAGCCGACAAGACAGAGTCGCAGCTTGCCGCAGACAAGCATACCTTTCTGAAAAAGGTGGACGAAAACTTTCTCGCTTTTAATAAAATCGAAAATTTCCGAGCACAGCGAGGAAATTCACCTTCAACTAACAACTAATAACTAACAACTAACAACTAAAAAATGGGAAGCTTCCGCTTCCCATTTTTGAAAATTACTGTTCAATCTCTTCCATAACGAACGCTTCGAGTATATCTCCGAGCTTAAGGTCATTGAACTTCTCAAGTCCGACACCGCACTCGTAGCCCTGCGCAACTTCGCTGACGTCGTCCTTGAAGCGGCGGAGGGAGGAGATCTTATCCTCGTACACAACGATACCGTCACGTACTACGCGGATCTGCGACTTACGGGTGATCTTACCGTCCTGAACGTAAGAACCTGCAATGAAGCCGACGTTCGGAACGTGGATGACCTGACGTACCTCGACGTGGCCGAGGAGCTTCTCGCGGAATTTAGGAGCAAGCATACCCTTCATAGCCGCGGTGATCTCGTTGATGCAATCGTAGATGATACGGTAGGTGCGGATATCTACGCCCTGACGCTCCGCGGAATCAAGCGCGGTACGGTCGGGACGGGTGTTGAAGCCGACGATGATTGCGTTCGATGCCGCCGCGAACATAACGTCGCCCTCGGTGATACCGCCCGCTGCCGCGTGGATAACGCGTACTCTGACTTCTTCGTTGGTGATCTTCTCAAGCGACTGCTTTACTGCCTCTGCAGAGCCCGCAACGTCTGCCTTGACGATGACATTGAGCTCCTTGACGCCTTCCTGGATCTGCGCGAAGAGATCGTTGAGGTTGGTTCTTGCGTTTGCCTTGAATTCCTCTTCCTTTGCCTGAGCCTTTCTCTGATCCGCAAGCTCTCTTGCCATTCTCTCGTCAACAACTGCGTTGACCTCGTCACCTGCCTGAGGAACTTCCGCAAGACCTGTGATCTCAACGGGCATCGAGGGAGGAGCGACCTTTACGGTTCTTCCGGTGTGGTCGGTCATTGCTCTTACACGTCCAACCGTGGTTCCGGCAATTACGATATCGCCTGCGCGAAGTGTACCGTTCTGGATGAGGACGGTTGCAACGGGTCCGCGTCCGCGGTCGAGCTTCGACTCGATGACGATACCCTTTGCACGGCGGTTCGGGTTAGCCTTATATTCCTGCATTTCGGCGATGAGAAGGATAGACTCAAGAAGATCGTCGATACCCTCGCGCTTGAGAGCCGAAACGGGGATGCACATTACGTCGCCGCCCCATTCCTCGGGAATGAGCTCGTACTGAGTAAGTGCGGTCTTGATATTATCGGGATTTGCAGTGGGCTTATCCATCTTGTTGATCGCAACGATGATCTGAACGCCTGCTGCCTTTGCGTGGTTGATAGCCTCAACGGTCTGGGGCATGATACCGTCATCCGCCGCTACAACGAGGATCGCGATATCGGTTGCCTGTGCGCCGCGGGCACGCATTGCGGTGAACGCCTCGTGACCGGGGGTGTCAAGGAAGGTGATCTCCTTGCCGTTGATCTTAACGCGGTATGCACCGATATGCTGAGTAATACCGCCCGCCTCGCCTGCGGTTACGCGGGTATTTCTGATCGCGTCGAGAAGCGAGGTCTTACCGTGGTCAACGTGACCCATTACGCAAACGACGGGAGCACGCTCAACGAGGTTTTCGGGAGAATCCTCTTCTTCCTCAAAGAGTCTGTCCTCGATGCTTACAACGACCTCCTTGGTGATCTCTGCACCGAGCTCGTCAGCGATGAGGAATGCGGTATCAAAGTCGATGGTCTGGTTGAGAGTTACCATCATACCCATAAGCATAAGTCTCTTGATGACCTCGCCTGCGGGAGCCTTGATTCTCTGCGCGAATTCGCCGACGGTGATCTCCTCGGGGATCTCTGCCTTTACGGGAACCTTCTTTGCGGGAGCGGGAGGAGGAGTGGGAACAAATCCGCCCTTCTTGCCGTTCTTGCCGCCCTTATTGTTATTGTTGTTATTATTTTTATCGTTCTTGCCGTTCTGACGGTTATCCTTGCGGCTTTCGTTCTTGCCGCCCTGATTCTGTCCCTTCTGTCCGGGGCGGTTGTTGCCGCCTTCCTTTTCGGTATTCTGAGTAGCGGGGGACTTCTTTACCTTCTGGCTTCCGCCGCGCTCCTCGCGAATATTTTCGGGAACGATATTATCGAGAGTATCGTCATACTTGGAAAGATCGACTGCGCCGCTGCCTCTGGTATCGACAACGCGGGTTGCCGCCTTGGGGCTTACGGTTACAACCTCGCGCTCGCCCTCGGGACGCGCGGAGGAACGCATATCGATAGCGGTTCTGCCCGACTTCTTATCCTGGGGCTTTTCCTGCTTCTTTTCCTGCTTTTCCTGCTTGGATTTCTCATTTGCCGCACTCATACGCGACTCAAAGCGCTCGCCCGCAGTGCGCGCAACGTTCTGCTTAACATCGGGCTTTGCCTCAGGCTTAACCTCGGGCTTAACCTCAGGCTTAACCTCGGGCTTTTTATCCTCGGGACGCTTCTCCTGGGGCTTTGCCTCGGGCTTCTTTTCCTGCTTTTCGGCAGGCTTAACCTGCGCGTTTGCAGACTTTGCCTCCGACTTTACCTCAGGCTTTTCAGCCTTTGCCTTTGCTTCGGGCTTCGTCTCTGCGGCTTTTTTCCGCAAAGAGGGTATGCCTGTCACGCCGTCGATATAGTCCTCGATGCCCGAGATCTGATTTGACTTGGTGAGATATTCCCAGATCACATCAAGCTCGAAGGTGTCGAGTGCCTTTTGTGTTTTGGCGTCAAGTCCCGCCGCAGCCATAACATCGGTAAGATCCTTTGTTTTGAGTGCGAGGTCCTTTGCCAACTGATTCACTTTATACTGAGAGCCGACTGCCATATTATCTGTCTTCCTCCTTAACGGACACGAAATTCTGAATTTTGTTAGTTTTCTGCGGAAGCCTCTTCCGCCTTTTTCTCAACCGCCGACGCCATGGACTCGTCGTTTATCGCCATTGCCGCAACGAGGGATTTTCCCGTTGCCGCGCCGATCTCGGCTGAGGTGAGATTTGTTTTGATTATCTTGACTTTATAAAATCCTGCGCGGTCGAAAAGTCTTTTCTCGGTCGCCGCGGAATTATCCGACGCGGTGACGACGAGCTTTACCTTACCCGCCTTGAGAGCCTCGCAGACGTTTACCGTGCCGCAAACCGCGCGGCGGGCGCGGATGCAGAGCCCGAGCATTCCGAGAAGCCTTTCCTTCGGGGTGTTTCCCATTACTTTTCCTCCGCGAGTGCCGCCTCAAGCTGATCCCACACCTCTTCGGGGATGCTGACACCGAGATTCGACTCGGCGCGGCGGTTCTTGCGCAGCTTTTTAAGGCACGCGGGATTCTTGCAGATATAAGCACCTCTGCCCGACTTCTTACCCGTGGTATCAAGCGTGATCTCGCCCTCGGGTGTGCGAAGGATGCGGATAAGCTCGATCTTCGGCTTATGCTCGTTGCATCCGAGGCACTGGCGCATCGGTATCTTTCTCTGCGGCAATGCTTGCTGTTTGTTTGCCATTTTATATGTTATTATTCGGGCTTGATGTCGATCTTGCAGCCGGTAAGACGAGCGGCAAGACGCGCGTTCTGTCCCTCGCGGCCGATAGCGAGAGAAAGCTGATCTGCCTTAACTACTACGTGCGCGGTCTTTTCGCCGAGCATGGTTACGGAATCAACGGTAGCGGGTGCAAGAGCTGCGGCGATGTATTCCGCGGGATCCTCGCTGTACTTGATGATATCTACCTTCTCACCGCCAAGCTCGCCGAGGATGGTATTGATACGCATACCCTTTGCGCCGACGCAGGAGCCTACGGGATCAACGCTCTCATCGTTAGAATAAACCGCGATCTTGGTTCTCGAGCCTGCCTCGCGCGCGATGCCCTTGATGGAAACGGTGCCGTCCTGAATTTCGGGAACCTCAAGCTCGAACATGCGGCGAACGAGTCCGGGATGAGCTCTCGAGATGGTGACCAGAGGTCCGCGAGCCTCGCGGTTTACCTCGGAAATGTAGATCTTGATCTTCTGACCGATCGAAAGGATCTCGCCGGGGATCTGCTCAGTCTGGCGGAGACGCGCGTTGCCGTTGCCGGTGAAGATGATAACGTCGCCGGTCTCATCGTCGATCTTGGAAACGGTTGCGGTGATGATCTCCTCGCGCTTAGCCTCGTAAGCGTCCTGAGCGATCTTTCTCTCTGCTTCACGGATAGCCTGAATGATTACGGAGCGCGCCGCACCTGCCGAAAGGCGGCGGAAATTCTTGGGCTTAAGCTCGAATTCGAGTATCTTGCCGACGGCGCTTCTCTTGTTGCGGAGCTTTGCCTCCTCGAGTGAGATCTCGATCTCGGGATCCTCTACCTCTGCAACGATGGTCTTCTGCTGAAAGACGCGTACGTCCTTCTTATTTTCATCGATTTGTACGCGAACGTTGGTGTTGTTGCCGTATTCCTTCTTGTAAGCCGCAACGAGTGCTGCCCCGATCTTTTCAAGCATATACGCCTTGGGTATGCCTCGCTTCTGTTCAAGCTCGTCAAGAGCAGCGAAAAATTCCGAATTCATTTTTCTTTAAATCCTTTCCAGATATGTGTATGGAGAAATTAATTTTTTGATTACAAGCTGTCGAAATCAAACAGCGTTTTCATCTTCGAGATCGCGTCGTAGGGGATTGCGACGGTCTTCTCTCCGATATTTATAAGAACGGGACGCGCGGGATCGGTCTCTCCGCCCTCAAAGCCGAGGAGAATACCGTCATACTTGCGGCTTCCCTCGAGCGGTGCGAAAAGTCTGACCTCGACCTCTTCGCCCTCGCAAGCGGTGACGTGCCAAGGGAGCGTGATGTCGCGCTCGATACCGGGGGAGGACACCTGGAGATAATATGAGGTGTCGATGGGATCGGTCTCGTCGAGAATGGGATCGACTGCGCGGTTTACGCGCTCGCAGTCTTCAATGCCGATGCCGCCCTCGCGGTCGGTGTCGATGGTGATGCGGAGTATTCTGTCCGCGCCTTCCTTGACAAATTCAAGGTCCCAGATCTCACAGCCGCACTCGCGCACGGTGTTTTCGATCAGGGGGTAAACTCTCGCGGCAACTCCCGTAAGCTCTTTCTTCATTTCTTCTTTTTCTCTTTTTTCTTCTGTTTTTTCAGTTTTTTAAGATTTTTCTTTTCCCGCTTGACCCATTTGAGGGTTGCCTTCGCCGTCTTTTCTTCTCTTTTAAGAGTTTTCTTAAAATTCTTCAGCTCTTTTTTAAGACGCTTTTTGTTCTCGATATTCTCCGCGATGAGCTCGGGGAGGCTTACGAGTGGGCGCAGAGGTTTCTGCGGCTTTTGCGGCGGCTGCGCGGGATGCATAGGCTGCGGCTCGATCGGCTTCCCCGGCTTCTGCGGTTTTTGTGCCTTTTGAGGTTTCATTTCGCACCTCCGACAAAAATATCTATTCGAGAAAATGAGAGTGGACTTGGCGCCCACTCTCAATCACTCTAATCGTACATATATATTATATCACAAGAATTATAAAAATGCAAGAGGTTTGCGAAAAAAATACCTGTATTTTAGAAATTTTCGCGAATTTTTTTGCAAAACCTGTGTCGGATGTCGCATGATCGTAATAAAATTCGCTCTTTCACTCAAAATTCATTCCATATTCAATATTTTACTATTTACAAATATAAAAAAATATGATACAATATTATAATGTAATATTATATAATCGGAGTAATATCGCTTATGCAAAACACAAAAAGCGAAAACAGAATATTCGGCAGCTACAAGCCGAAGACGGCGCTTGTGCTGATCTTTTCGGTTGCCATTCTTATATGCACGCTCACCCCTCTCTTTTTTGAGGTCCCCGTATTTTGCGGGATAGCACTTTTCATTGCTTCCGCGCTCATTTTTATGATCGCGCGCGACATCCTGCCCGTTTGCGGCATACTTCTGCCCGCTCTCCTTGAGCTGATGGCAACGGGAAGTCTTTCCCTCCCCGCGCTCTACGTCGGCGCGATCTTTGCGGTTGCCTCAACCGCTTACCTCACCCTCATCGGCAAATGGTATTTTGCCCTCGGTGCAGCCGTCGTTGCCTATGCTTGCGGCGCATTCGTGCTCAATCCTACCATTGCCCTCATCGCGATCGCCTGTGTCGCGTTCGGCTTTCTCCTTGCTCTTATGCTACCGCGCTACGGAATCGGATCGACCGCGGGAATCTCCGCCGTTCTTCTCTCAACCTGCGGCGTTGTAATATTCCTCTGCCTCGGCGGTGATCTTGCCGCTGTCGGCGAGAGTGTGCGCACATACATCACCGATCTCTATATGAGCATCAACGAGCAATTCTACATCATCGAGGAGGAAACCGCTCAAATGCTCGCGGCTTACCTCGTCAACATTCTTCCGGCGCTGATCTTTACCGCGGCAACGGCGATCTGCTTTCTCGCTGCAACGCTTACCGTATCGCTTCTCAACTCCTCAGGCCTCAGCGAGGATATTCCCGAGGAGATGCGCACCGTCTCGATCTCGCCCATCAACGGCTTCGTATTTCTCGCCTGCTTTTTCCTTTCTGCGGCATTCTCTATTGAGGGCGGAAAATTTGAGATGTGGGGCGCCGTTTGCGACAACGTTGTCGTTGCACTCGCGCTTCCCTTTACGGTGCTCGGCACGCAGACTGCATACTCCTTCCTTACTAATAAGCTTTTCGCGCACCTCCCCGCGCGCAGAAAGGTCGCGGGCGCGGCAATCGCTATGATATTCATTCTCGCATCCTCCCTCGCCTTTGCATTTTTCATGTCCCTCGGCACGGCAAAATCGCTGATGCCCTTCTATTCCGAGCTTGCAAAAAGGATCAAGTCCAAAATCAACAGATAAAGGAGCAACCATCCGATGTCTTCAAACAAACATTACGATATCAGCTCGTTCGATCTGACGCTGATGAGCGCGGGCACGGGTCTCGTGCTTTTGATCGTAGCCCTGCTTGCGGCGGCGCTTACCGAGATACCCGTAATACTGATCGCACTCGTTTTCATCATCGTTTTTCTCGCATTTGAGGTATTGATCTGCTATTTCGCTTACCTCGCGCATAAAAAAATCAAAACCGAGGAAACGGCAAAATCACTCGAGCACCTTATCAGTGAGGTTGTCCGCGAGGTGGATTTCCCCTCCGTGGTGACCACCTCAGAGGGAAAGATCCTCTGGGCTAACAAAAAAATGCTTGAGCTCTGTGGCGCCGCGAACCAGATGGCGCTTTCGGGAAAGAACTTTTCCGTGATTTCGGGCGTGCCGATGAGCGAGATCATCACCGCAACCGGCAGAAAGATCGTTACCGTTTCCGATAAAAAGTTCTATACCTACGCCTACCTTATGGAGGCGCACGACCGCGATTATTGGATGACCACGCTCGAGGATCGCTCAGAAATCGAAGCACTTGAGAAAAAGGTCGACTCGGAAAGCCCCGTATTTGCTTATATCACGGTTGATAACCTCGAGGATCTGACCCAATACGTCAAAGGCTCATATCGAGAGGCAGCAGCACAGGTTGAGGAGATCATTTCCGAGTGGGTGCTCTCCATCGGCGGTCTTCTTCGTGAATATGACCGAGAAAAATATCTCGCTGTATTCCCCAAAAACCGTCTCTCCGATTGCCTTGAAAGCCACTTTGACATACTCGACCGCGTTCGTGACGTGCATTTCGGCGACGGGGGAATGTCGGTCACTATTTCGATGGGTGTAAGTAACGCCGGCGCCGACCTTGAGGAGCGAAACAGAAACGCTCTCGCGGCTCTTGAAACCGCACTTCAGCGCGGAGGCGATCAAGCGGCGGTACGTACCGAAAGCGGAATCGAATTTTTCGGCGGAAAAACAAAAATCAAGCAAAAACGAACCAAAATACGCTCCCGTGTTATCACGGATAAGCTTATCGAGCATATCTCCTCAGCAGGCAACGTGCTGATAATGGGACACCGAACCCCCGACTTCGACTCGATCGGCTCGGCGGTCGGAATCGCGCGACTCGCGCTCAGCTACAATCAGAACGTCAAGATCGTTATGGATAAGCAAAATTCCAACTACAAGCGGTCGACTGAAAAGCTTATCGAGGCACACCCCGAATACGAGGATATCTTTATCGGAACAGCGCGCGGACTCGATCTCATACGCTCGGATACACTTCTCATCCTCTCTGACGTAAATAACCTTAGCATCGTTGAGGCTCCCGAGATCGTATCCGGCGTTTACAACAGAATCATTATAGACCACCACCGCAAGATCGCGGAATTTGACAGGGAGCCGCTCATTGCCTACATCGAGCCCTCCGCCTCCTCGGCAAGTGAGCTCGTCAGCGAGATCATCGAGATCGCCGCTATGGGCGAGGCTGCGGGAAATGCCAAGCTCTCGCGCCACGAGGCAAATCTGCTTCTCTCGGGCATTATGCTCGACACAAAGAATTTCACACGAACCACATCCGAGCGCACCTTCTCAGCCGCGCTTTACCTTCGCAGTATGGGTGCCGATCCCGAATTCGCGCGGACCTTCTTCTTTGCCGATCTCGAAAGCTTTATGACCGAGTCGAGGCTCGGAAGCGAGGTTCGGCTTTACCGCGAACGAATCGCTATAACCGTTCACGAAAGCGACGGAAGCTCGGACGACCGAATCGCGGCATCGAAGACGGCAGACACACTTCTTACCATACAAAATATCGACGCATCGTTCGTACTTATCCGCACCGACGATTCGATAGTCATCTCTGCGCGCTCAAACGGCAGAATAAACGTACAGCTCATTATTGAAAAGCTCGGCGGTGGCGGACATTACGATTCCGCCGGAGCACAACTCAAGAACGCAACCTCTCGCGAGGTGATCGAAAAGCTCAAGAAAGCCATCGACACCTATCTCGACAGCGAGAATAACTGATTGAATAACATCACAAGGAGAATATAAACAATGAAAGTAATTCTTACACAGGACGTAAAGGCTCAGGGCAAAAAGGGCGACATCATCGAGGTTTCCGACGGCTACGCGCGCAACTTCCTTCTCGCGCGCAAGCTCGCTATCATCGCAGACGCAAAGGCACTCAATGAGGCAAAGAACAAGGAGGCTTCCCGCCTTCATAAGATCGAGACAGAGCGCGCAGCTGCGCAGGAGATCGCATCGAAGCTCGCCGAGGTTCTCGTAAAGATCCCCGTAGCCTGCGGAGCTGACGAAAAGCTCTACGGCTCGATCACCGCAAAGGACATCGCCGAAGCGCTCAAGGCTCAGCACGGCATCGACATCGACCGCCGCAAGATGAACCTCGAGCATCCCATCCGCTCCTACGGCAACTATACCGTTGAGGCAAAGCTCTACACCGATGTTGTAGCCAAGATCAACGTCCTCGTTTGCAAAAAGTAATTAAAATTACTCAAGGGACTTTAAAATGAATCAGGATATTATCAAAAAGCTTCCCTTTTCGATGCTTGCGGAGCAGGCGCTTCTCGGCTCGATCCTTATCGACCCGCCCGCGCTCTCGCAGATCTCGGATACCGTTCGCCCCGAGGATTTTCATCTTTCGGAGCACCGTCAGATCTACGCGGCAATGAAGCAGCTCTCGCTCCTCAACCACGACATCGACCACGTCACGCTTCTCGACGTGCTCGAAAAGGATAACGTATACCGCCGCGACGAGGCAGAGGTCTACCTCAAAACGCTCGCCGATGCGGTTCCCAACGCGCTCAATATCAAGGATTACGCGCGCATAGTTATCGAAAAGAGCCTTATGCGCCGTCTTATCGAGACCTGCGGAAATATCAGTGAACGCGCTTATTCCGAGCAGGAAAACGTCGGCGAGCTTATCGAATACGCCGCCGCACAGATGTCCGAGATCGCAATGGGACGCGACAGCCGCGGCTTCGTCACGATGACCGCGATGCTCGAGCAGATCTTCCGCAATCTCTCGATCCTTTACGACGATCCGAACGCCTTCGACGGTATTCAGACGGGCTACGGCGACCTCGACACCACCCTCGCGGGCATCGGCCAGAGTGACCTTGTGCTCGTCGGTGCGCGTCCCGGTATGGGTAAGACCTCCTTCTGTCTGAATATCGCGCTCAACTACGCGCGCAGAACGAAGGAAAAGGTCGCGATCTTCTCGCTCGAAATGTCCGCCGAGCAGCTCGTTCAGCGTATGCTCTCATCCTACGCGATGGTAGACAGCTACAATATGCGTACCGGCCGCCTCTCCTCCGAGGACTGGCAGAAGCTCGCAAACTCGGTCGTTGACCTCGCGGGCGTAAACGTGCTCATCGACGATACCGCGAACATCACCGCGTCGGGTATGAAGGCAAAGCTTCGCCGCGAGGGCAAGATCGGTCTCGTCGTTATCGACTACCTTCAGCTTATGCAGGGCGACAAGCACACCGACAACCGTGTAAACGAGGTTGCCGACATCTCGCGTAACCTCAAGCTGATGGCAAAGGAGCTTCACGTTCCGATCATCTGCTGCTCACAGCTCTCCAGAGGTACCGAGGGACGCACCTCGAAGCGACCGATGCTCTCCGACCTTCGTGAATCGGGATCTATCGAGCAGGACGCGGATACCGTTATCTTCATCTACCGCGACGAATACTATCAGGATGCGGGTGATAAAAAGAAGGTAGATATGAATCAGACTCCCGTCGCCGAGATCATTGTGGCGAAAAACCGTCACGGCTCGACGGGTACGGTCTATCTCAACTGGATCGGACGCTACACCACCTTCTACTCTATCGACAAACGCGATGACGGCGGAGCTCCCGGCGGTGGCGCACCCCTGCCCGCAGAGCCGCCTGCGGGTATGTAAAATATGAAATATCCCACCCTCTCGCTCGAACGGGGAAAAAAGTATCTCCTCGGGCTATCGGGCGGCGCGGATTCGGTCTGCCTTTTTCACCTTTTGCGTGGCGGTGGATACGACTTTTCAGCCGCGCACATAAACCACGGCATCCGCGGCGAGGAAGCCGACCGCGATGAGGCATTTTGCCGCGAGCTTTGCGAAAAGCATTCGGTAAAGCTTCATCTCCTCCGTGCAGACGTCCCCGCCGAGGCAAAGGCTGAGGGCGAGAGCCTTGAGGAAGCCGCAAGGCGCGTGCGATATTCCTTTTTCGAAAAGGTTATGCGCGAGGGCTCGATCGACGTTCTGCTCACCGCACACAATGCGGATGACAACGCCGAAACACTCATTCTTTCGCTGACTCGTGGATGCACTCTTTCGGGTGCTTGCGGGATAGCGCCCGCGCGCCCTCTCGCCTTCGGTGAGGTGCAAAGACCCTTGCTTATATATAAAAAGGAAGAAATTATATGCTTCTGCCGCGAAAACGGCTTCGCTTTCGTTACGGATTCCACCAACTCGGACGTTTCTTATCCGCGCAACCGCGTGCGGAGGAATATCCTGCCCGAGCTTTGCGAGATCAATCCCGAATTTCTCTCGGCTTTTCTCCGCTTCACCGAATCCGCGCGGCTCGATGCGGAATATCTCGATGCCGAGGCTCAAAAATATGCGGATCCGCTTGATTGCGACACTGTCGCATCCCTTCCCCGACCGATCGCGGCGCGCGCCGTGGCTCTCGGAGCTTACCGCGCGGGCGCTTCGCCCGAAGCGATCCACGTCTCAAAAATGCTCGAGATAGCAAAGGCAAAATGCGGTGCGGTAACGCTCCCCGGCTCGGTCATTGCAGAATATTCGGGCGGGCGTATGGTTTTCCGTGCCGACGCAAGAGAAAAAGCATCCGCGACCTATCCCGATTGGCGGGAGATCGCTCTCCGCGAGGGCGAAAATACGCTACCTCACGGAAAGTTGATTCTTGTTAGCGGCGAATTGACAAATACTTCCGCGCATGTTTACAATTTATCAACATCGGCTCTTATTAATGCTGATAAAATAAAAGGACAGCTACACGCACGCCCACGGCGCGAGGGGGATCGCATCCTCATCGGCGGTATGCACCGAAGCGTTAAAAAGCTGATCTCCGAAAAAGCCTCTCATATCGGGCTTTCCGAACGCCATTCTCTCCCCGTCATCTGCTCGGGTGACGAGATCGTCTGGGTTCCCTTCCTCGGCGTTGCCGACGGATACCGAGGCAACACCTTAACATTACAATATTTTCTTGATTGATCAGGAGGCTCAAATGAAGCTTACACTTGATGACGTAAAAAAGATAACTGCGGGTGCGCTTGAGATCACCGAGGAGGGCGGCGAATTCGTCTTCCACCGCTTTGAAGCAAAAGCCCGCGAGCACTATAACGGCGGTTCTGCTGGCTTACGCCTCAAATCGAAGGCAACCTCGAGCATCAGACTTGACTTTATGACCGACTCGGACAAATTTGAAGCCGATTTTTCTGCAGATTACGGCTCAAGCCGCACATACTATTATTTCGACGTCTGCGTCGACGGTATCATCCGCAAGCATCTCGGTGAGGAAGTAGCGTGGATCAAGCGCGGTCACATCTCGCTGAAGGTCTCCGATTACATCGTCCCCGACGGTAAGGAGCACCGCATCACCCTTTGGCTGCCCAATCTCGCCTCGGCAAGGCTCTCGAATATCGAGCTCGACGACGGCGCAAGCTTCACCCCCATCAATTACAAGATGAAGCTCCTCTGCTTCGGCGACTCGATCACTCAGGGCTATGATGCCGCATTTGCTTCAAAGTCCTACGTTAACCGCATCACCTCTCATTTTGATGCATACACGGTCAATCAGGCGATCGGCGGCGAGCGTTTTGTTCCCGAGATCGTGCTTGAGGACACCGAATACCGCCCCGACGTTGTCACCGTCGCATACGGAACCAACGACTGGTCGGGCACCGTGAAATCCTATTTCCATCCCCGCTGTGAGGAATTTTTCGCAAAAGCGGGACGCACATACCCCGATGCGAAGAAGTTCGCCATCCTTCCCATCTGGCGCGCCGATGCAAAATCGGGCAAGCAGAAATACGAGGGATCACTCGACGAGGCTTGCGAGTTTATCAGAGAGGTCGCAGAGAAAAACGGATTTACCGTTATCGACGCCCGCCCCTTTATGCCGCAGTGTCCCGAATTCTTCTGGGACGGCAGACTCCACCCGAACGATCTCGGCTTTGCGGAATACGCCGCGGGCGTGATTGCGGAAATCGAAAAACATATATAATATAAGGAGAGAAAAAATGAAGAACGACATTGCTTACACCCTCGTTTCCGAGGCTGAAATAGACGCCACCGTATCGCGCATCGCCGCAGAGATCGACCGCGATTACGCCGACCGCTCAAAGGGTCTCCTCCTCCTCTGCATCCTCAAGGGAAGCGTCGTCTTTATGGGCGATCTTATGAAGAAGATCGAGCGTCCCGTTGAGATCGACTTTATGAAGGTATCCTCCTACGGTAGCGGAACCGCATCCTCGGGTAAGATCAATATTATGCTCGACCTCCATCGCTCAGATCTCGCCAACCTCGACATTCTCGTTATCGAGGATATCATCGACAGCGGACGTACGCTCTCTTATCTCGTTGAATACCTCAAGCTTGCGGGCGCAAGAAGCGTAAAAACCTGCACTATGCTCGACAAGCCCGACCGCCGCGTCGTTGACTTCACTCCCGACTACGTCGGTAAGATCATTCCCGATGAATTCGTCGTCGGCTACGGTCTTGATTACGATGAAAAATACCGCACTCTTCCCTTCATCGGAGTGCTTAAAGAAGAAGTATACTCGAACTAATACGAAAGGCTACACACCCATATGAAAAAACGCTCAGGCAATTTCCGTACAATACTGATCTATATCCTGGTCGTTGGCGTTCTCATCTTTATGCTCTCCTCTCTCTTCACGGGAGCGGGCGAGAAGGCCAAGCAGTACAGCGATATAGTCGCGCATTTCGAAAACCAAGAGGTCAAGGAATTCTTCGTTGACAACGAAGGGCTCATCCAGCTCAAGCTCCAGGATGACAAGATCGTCACATATCAGCTTGCCTCTATCTCCTTCTTCCGCGAGGATCTCGGCGAGCTCATCGCAGAGCAGCGCGCGGCAGGCATCATCACCTCCTATGAATACGAGCCCGCCACCGTTTGGCCCTGGTGGGTATCCATTCTTCCCTACGTTGGTCTTCTCATTCTCTTTGCCGTCCTTTGGATCTTTATGATGGGACAGGTCGGCGGCAAAAACGGCAAGCCCGGCAATTTCGCCAAGGCTCGCGTAAAGACCCCCGCTGACACCAAGACCAAGATCCTTTTCAAGGACGTCGCAGGTGCTGACGAGGAAAAGGAAGAGCTTAAGGAAATCGTTGAATTCCTCAAAAATCCCGAAAAATTCGCCCGTCTCGGCGCAAAGATTCCCCACGGCGTACTGCTGATGGGCCCTCCCGGTACCGGTAAAACTCTGCTTGCAAAGGCAGTTGCGGGCGAGGCTGACGTTCCCTTCTTCTCGATCTCGGGTTCCGATTTCGTAGAGATGTACGTCGGTGTCGGCGCATCGCGAGTACGCGACCTCTTTGAGACCGCGCGCAAGGCTCCCGCATCCATCATCTTCATCGACGAGATCGACGCCGTCGGCCGTCACAGAGGCGCAGGTCTCGGCGGCGGTCACGATGAGCGCGAGCAGACTCTCAACCAGCTTCTCGTTGAAATGGACGGCTTCGGTGCACACGAGGGCATCATCGTCATTGCGGCAACCAACCGCCCTGACATTCTCGACCCCGCACTTCTCCGTCCCGGCCGTTTCGACAGACAGATCACCGTAAACTACCCCGACATCAAGGGACGTGAGGAGATCCTTCACGTTCACGCGCGCGGCAAGAAGTTCGAGCCCGAGGTCGATTTTGCAACGATCGCAAAGACCACCGCAGGCTTCACCGGCGCGGATCTTCAGAACCTTCTCAACGAGGCGGCACTCCTTGCAGTCCGCCGCGGCAAGGATCTGATCGGTATGGAGGACATCGAGGACTCCTTCACCAAGGTCATCGCAGGACCTCAGAAGAAGTCGATGCGCCTCAGCGAAAAGGAAAAGCGCAACACCGCTTATCACGAGGCAGGCCACGCGATCCTCTCCTACCTCCTTCCCACGCAGGATCCCGTTCATCAGATCTCGATCATCCCCGCGGGCAGAGCCCTCGGTT
The DNA here is from genome assembly GCA_017387685.1 of Clostridia bacterium. Taxonomy (GTDB): domain Bacteria; phylum Bacillota; class Clostridia; order Oscillospirales; family CAG-272; genus CAG-390. The sequence continues at coordinate 143,804 of JAFOEU010000055.1, read as the reverse complement.
ACACCCTCAACATCCCCACCGAGGATAAGCACAGCGTCTACAAGCAGGAGCTCAAGGAGGATATCTGCGTTCTCCTCGGCGGCCGCGCCGCAGAGGTGCTGACCTTCGGCGACTTCTCGGGCGGTGCATCCAACGACATCGAGCGTGCGACCAACACCGCGCGTCAGATGGTAACTCAGCTCGGTATGTCCGACGAGCTCGGACCGATCCGTTACGGTCAGGGCGGCGGCGACGTATTCCTCGGCAGAGACTTCTCGTCGAAGCAGGATTACTCGGGCACTACTGCCGCAAAGATCGACTCCGAGATCCACAAGATCGTCACCGAGGCTTACGAGCTTGCAAAGAAGCTTCTCTCGGAGAACAAGGATAAGCTCGACTTTATCGCCGAGTATCTCGTAAACCACGAGGTAATGGACGGCGAGCAGTTCAAGTGCGCTATGGATTCGGCTGAGCCCTCCGTCGAGGCACTTGAGGCGATCGCCGCAGAAAAGAAGCGCAAGAGCGAGGAAGCCAACGCCCGCCGCCGCGAGGAGGCAGAGCGCGAGGCTGAAGAAAAGCGTCAGCGCGAGGAAGAAGAACGCCGTAAGGCTGAGGAAGAAAGCTCCGAAAGCAATACGGATGAAGTTAAGCATTAAATAAAATCAACCGAGCCGAGGCTCGGTTGATTTTATTTAGTGATAATCCGCCTTGCGGCGGAGTGATAATCTCGCTTACGCGAGAGTGATAATCCGCCTTGCGGCGGAGTGATAATCTTGCTTACGCGAGAGTGATAATCCGCCTTCGGCGGAGTGATAATCTCGCTTCGCTCGAGTGATAATTTGCCTGCGGCAAAGTTAAGGTTGATTTTCGCCTCGGCGAAAATCTTCGATATTTATTAAATAATAAGTGCCTCTATTCCTCGTCTAGTACAGACTTCGGTCTCCTCATCCGTCAGCCCCAAGGGCTGCCACCTTCCCCGCTGGGGAAGGCTTATATAGCAACTGCGAACATATGTTATAGTGATATAGCACCGCAGAAAGACTCGATAATTATATTTCCTTACTCATAATTAGCAAAATAGTTGTAAATATATTTTGTTTTTATCATTTTCTTGATATGATTAGCGTACTTAACGAAGTTTAGAAATGATAAGCGATGTTCAAAATCAGCCTTCCCCAGCGGGGAAGGGGGACCACGGCAGTGGTGGATGAGGAGATCGAAGTCTGTACCGCAGATATGACAGACTTGCAAATTATTTTAATAAAAATCGAGATTTTCGCCTCGGCGAAAATCCACCTTAACTTTGCCGCAGGCAAATTATCACTCGAGCGAAGCGAGATTATCACTCCGCCGCAAGGCGGATCATCACTCGAGCGTAAGCGAGATTATAACTCTCGCTTCGCGAGATATTTCCCCTACCCTATTGCATTTTCCTCCGTTTTGTGATACAATTATCTCAACACTCAAAGGAGGTCATACTATGGCACAGTTATTTATGAGATATCCCGGCGGCGTTGCGAAAGCGCTGACCTTCAGCTACGACGACGGCGTCGATCAGGACATTAAGTTCATCGAAATTCTTGACAAAAACGGACTTAAGGGTACATTCAACCTCAATTCGGGCAGATTTGCTCCCGAGGGCAAGGTTTACGCGCCCGGTCAGATCCATCGCCCCATGAACGAAAAACAAGTCGCAGAGCTTTATTCGAAGGGCGGTCACGAGGTTGCCGTTCACGCGCTGACTCATCCCCGCCTCGAGCACATGCCCGCAGAGCGCATCGCTTACGAGATCGTCAAGGACCGCGAAAACCTCGAATCTCTCTTCGGCAAGATCATCCGCGGTATGGCTTATCCTTACGGAACTCACAACGATACCGTGGTAGAGGTTCTCCGCGCTTGCGGCATTCTCTACGCGCGCACCACCGCCGTCACCGGCAGCTTCAACATCCCGCGCGACTGGCTCCGTCTGCCCGCAACCTGCAAGCATACCGACCCGAAGCTTATGGAATACGCCCGTAAGTTTGCCGATATGAAGGTCACCAAGGACCCCGCAAAGCTCTTCTACGTCTGGGGTCACACCTACGAGTTCGAGGGCGACGACAACTGGAACGTCATCGAGGAATTCGCAGAGTTTATGGGCGGCAGAGAGGATATCTGGTACGCTACCAACATCGAAATTTTCGAATACGTCAAGGACTTCGAAAGCCTCGTTTACTCGGTCGACGGCTCGATCGTCATGAACCCCACCGCGCGCACGCTCTGGTACTTCTATAACGGAGAGATCTCCTCGATCGCGCCCGGCGAGACCAAGAAGGTATAAATATGAAGCTACTTTTCAAGCAGAGAGCCTTTTCGTGGTTTGACAGCTACGACGTCTATGACGATTGCGGCAATACCGTCTTCACCGTCAAGGGTCAGCTATCGTGGGGCAAATGCCTCAAGATCTTTGATCGCTACGAAAACGAGGTTGCGACGGTTGAGCAAAGACTGTTTTCTTGGCTTACGACCTTTGATATCTACATCGGTGAGGAACAAGTCGGCTGTGTCCGCAAGGAATTTTCCTTCTTCCATCCGCGTTTCACCATAGACTACAAGGGATGGGACATCGAGGGCGACTTTATGGAATGGGATTACTCGATCTGCGGCGCAGACGGCACTCAAAGGGCGGTAATTTCAAAGGAGCTTTTCAACTGGACCGACACCTACTCCATCGACGTAGCGAGCGAATCCGACGCCCTCCCCGCACTCGCGCTCGTCATCGCGATCGATGCGGAGAAGGAACAGAGAAATTAATAAAAAATCAGGTAGCTTTGACCTTAGTAAAAGCTACCTGATTTTTATTCAATTACGTATCGTCCCCCACAAATCTGCGGAGGTCGATCTTATACTGTGGGGGGATGCATGCAGCTTCCTCGTCGTGGCGCGCCTGATGGTCCATTCGCGCGTGGCCGAAGCCGTGGATCTTTTCCTTTTTCTCTGCCTTTCCGGCACCCTTGTTCGGGTTCTTTGCCTCGGAGCATCTGTCCGCCGCGATGTGCGCGTCAAGCAGAGCCTTGAGATATTCAACTCGCTCGCCGCCCTCGGCGTAGCGGTCGATATGCTCGGGGCATTCGGCAAAATAAGCGTATTTATTGTTCGAGGCGTTATAGATCAGCTTATCCTCGGCTCCCGCGACCATATAGCAAGCCTTCTCGCCGCATTCGTACTGCGAATATACCTCGGAATGCTTGCCCGAGAGGATATCGATTCCGTCAAACTCGGCGGGATCGTAGTCCACTCCGAAGAGCGAAAGGAGAGTGGGCGCGACGTCAACGAGCGAAACGGGATCGCTCCTCTCGCCGCCCTCCATTCCGGGCACGCGGAGGATGAAGGGGATTCGGTTTGCGCAGGAAAGCATCGTGCGCTTGCCCGTGTGGCGGTAGTCGCCGAGAGTCTCACCGTGGTCGGCAATAAAGAGGATGGCGGTGTCGTCGTACATTCCCTTAGCCTTGAGCGCATCGGTGATCCTTCCGATCTGATAGTCCATAAAGGAAACGCAGGCGTAGTAGAAATTCTTCGCGCGGCGGATATCCATATCGGTCATATCCATCGAATTATCAAGATCGAACGCGGGCGGGAAGAGATATTTCAGATCGGGCGTCTCCTCGGGAACGAAAGGAGCCTCGGGCATTTCACGGAAAAGCTTATGCCAGGGCGCGGGCGGGCAGAACGGGGGATGCGGATGAATGAAGGAGGACATCAGGAACATCGGCTTTTCGGGATCGCATTTCTCGATGAACTCAACCGAGCGGTCGCCGATCCACTGTGTCGGATGCGCCTCTGCGGGGAGCTGGCTGACTTGCGGAACGTAATACATCTCGCTGCGCATGCCGTTGTAGTCGAAGACGTTCTTATAGGGCGAATTCATAATATACTGAGTGTAATCGTCATCGGGGTGTGAAAGCTCCTCCTGAGTATGACGGCTTCCGAAGCCCATCAGACCGTATCTGTCCCAGACGTGGTGCATCTTGCCGACACAGCAGGACTCAAAGCCCGCCTTTGTCAGCATAGAATAGAATCCCTCGCCGGTGTAGCAGGTCTTGGGATTATTGTTGGCGTTACCCGTGCGGTTGACGTACTGTCCCGCAAGGAGCGAAAGACGCGCGGGAACGCAAACGGGTGAGGGCGTGACGGCGCGGTTAAATATCGCGGCACCCTCGGCGATCTCGTCGATAGCGGGCGTCTGCGCGTATGTGTTGCCGTAAGCACCGAGCGCATCGGCGCGGCACTGGTCGGTCATTATGATAAGTATATGCTTGGGTTTCATTTCTGCCTCCGTGGAATTTTTTACAATTAATTATATCATTATTTTGGCGAGTTGTCAATATTTGAGGAGGCAAAATACAGAGTGCAGAATGCAGAGTGCAGAGTTAAGGAGAATTTCCTCGCTTTGCTCGGAAATTTTCAATCAAATAAAAGACAACAGCAGCGGTAAGTTTTGATCGAACTTTTTCAAGAAGTTCACACTTGCCTGCGGCAAGCTGCGACTCTGTCTTGTCACCCCGTGCCGACCACAGACGGCGCAACAGCACTTGGCACAAAAATATTAGCATAAAATGTATAAAATCGTCAATATTTGTACTTGAAGCGCGGGGGAAAAAGTGGTAAAATATTGTGGTTATATAAAATAGGAAGAAAGGTAAATTCTATGGATTCGTTAATTTTCGCTCTTTCCGCAGTTGCGCCCATCGTTCTCGCCGTTGTTGTCGGCTATTTCTTCAAAAAGATCGGCATGATGGATGAGGATTTTGCCAAGAAGGCAAACAAGCTCGTTTTCCGCGCGTTCATGCCCGTAATGCTCTTCGTTAAGATCTACGATATGAAGCTTTCGGACGTCGATTTCGGCTTCATCGGCTACTGTCTTATCGCGCTTTTCGTTATTTTCGGACTTTCCATCCCCGCTTGTCTGCTCATCGCGGGCAAAAAGGACCGCGTCGGCGTTCTCGTTCAGGCGATCTTCCGCTCGGGTTACTCCCTGATCGGTATTCCGCTTGCAGGCTCGCTTTACGGTGACGAGGGTATGATGGCGGCGACCATTCTTTCCGCCGCGCTTATCCCCTGCTTCAACGTGCTCGCAGTCATCAGCCTTTCCGCGCTCGGCAACGACAGCGGCGAAAAGGTTTCGCCCCTCAAGATCGTTCTTGACATCATCAAGAACCCTCTTATCATCGGTATTTTTGCCGCACTCGCTTGCGTTGCGGTACGCACATTTATATTCGAGCCTGCGGGAATCACCTTCAAGCTCTCGAACATCGGACCGCTCTTCCAGGTACTCAATTACCTCGCAGACCTCGCGATCCCGCTTGCACTCCTCGTTCTCGGCGCGCAGTTTGAGTTCTCCGCAGTTGCGGCACTCAAAAAGGAGATCATTTTCGGTACTCTCACCCGTACCGTTATCGTTCCCGCACTCGTCCTCGGCATTGCATTCATTTTCCTGCGCGACCGCTTTACTCCCGCGCAGTTCGCAACCCTCGTTGCGGCATTCGCAACCCCCGTTGCAGTTCCCAGCGTACCTATGGTACAGGAAATGGGCGGCGACGTCACCCTTGCGGGTCAGCTCGTAGTCTGGTCCACCCTCGCATCGGCACTCACCGTGTTCCTCGTAACCTTCCTGCTTCGTATGGGAGGAGCGTTCTGATAAAAGTTGCTAGTTGCTAGTTGTTAGTTGCTGGTTAAAGGTAAAAATCCGCTCGATTTTCGAGCGGATTTTTTATTTTGTAATATTTGATATATGCTCGCCAATGTATCCCCTCTTATGCAAGAATGCACAAGAATCAAGCACGCGTGCCTCGAAATCGGGGAGGTGGCGGCGGTAGTCGGGGTGGAAATACTGCTCGTGGATCATCAGCGAGATGAAACCGCCGCGGTGCGGATCGTCCGCGATCCTCGGGAGGGCTTCCATCACGTCGGAGTAGGTCTTTTCATTGAGCACAAGATCGATCTGCGCGAAGATCATATCCTCGCTCTCATCGTACCAGAAGTCGCGCGAGCCGATATGTTCAAGCCTTTCGTCCTCAAAATAGTAGGAAACGCTCGGTTCGCCCTTTGCATTGCGTCTGAAATACCCCGTCAGCGAGCGCAGACCGAGGGCGTGGAGTGCGCGGACGACCTCGCGGTTCGCCGCACCGAAATGAACGGTGGTCGAGTTCGTCGTCGAGCTCTCCCCCGCGAAGCGAACGATCTCGCGGCGAATCTTGAGAAAATCCTCGGTGATCTGCTCTGCGGTCGCGAATTTATACGGCTTATCGGGGAATTCGGCATTTGAGTGGAATGCGAGCTTGAGCCAATCCGAATTCGCCTCGAATTCCGACTTGAATTTGTCCGTCATCATCGAGAGATTGAAATAATCGGGATGGGCGGCGAAATATTTTTCGTCGGGGATATATTCGTAAAACAGATTGAGATGAATGCACGCGCCGTAGAGATCGTGCGCTTTTTTGTAAAGCGCGAGGTAGGGGTTATCGAAAATCGAGGTGTATTTATCCTGATTTTTCGTAATATCCTGCAAAAAGAGGATGTTATCATCGGATGAGAGGCGGAACTTGCCCACGGGATCGGCAAATTTCAGCAGAGTGACGGCGCAGTTATCGCCGTTTTTTCTGTTTTCGGCTGTGAGAGTGGTTTTATATGCGGAAATCGGCACGGTTGTACTCCACACGCCGTCCGAAAATTCGGCTTTCACGCCGCCGACGTAAATATCGCCATCGGCAGGTGCTTCAACGAGTACTTTGAGCGGTAAGCCGTCATTTGCATTTATGCAGTCGCCGTTTTGAGGGAATATGAATCTCATTTTTTCATTTCCTTTTCGTACTTTTCGATTCTTGCGGATAAGCCCGCGATATCCTCGTCGGTCAGCCAGCCGCTGTTATATGCCTGCGAGAGCGACACAAACTCACCGTTCTTATAGACGGTGATCTTCTTCAGCGAGCCCATTTCAAATTCGGTAACGCCGATGATATAGGTTTCTTTCTCGTTGCGGATCGAAGTGCCGACGACGATCGCTCCGCTGAAGGTGCCGAGATAGGGGTTGTAAACGCTATTCTGAATGAATTTCATACCGAAATATGCCTTTTCCGCCTGCTCGCGCATATCCTCGGATTTGGAAGCAATATATTCGTCGTAAGCTCCGAAATAATCTTCTCTGTAAGCCGAGTTGCATTCCTCGATCTGCTCGTCGGTCAAGGGTTCAAGCTTGCGGTCGAATTTGTAGTAAGGATCGTCCGCGCAGGAAACGAGAGCGCAGAGAAGCAAGGTCAGAGCAAAGAAAAGCGAGAGAGTTTTAATTTTAGACATCGTAATTTTCCTTTCGGATGGGGGATAGTTATATTTATTATACCATAAAAAAGAGGTAATTGTCAATAAAATCAAAAATTTCCGCCCCATCGGGGCGGAAATTTACCTTTAACTAGTAACTAATAACTAGCAACTAGTAACTTTAATTAATAATTCTGTGCAAGCTCCTGGAAATATGCCTGAGGATGATCGCAAACGGGGCACTTTACGGGCGCCTTCTTGCCGATTACGATGTGACCGCAGTTAGCGCACTGCCATACGGTGTCGCCCTCGCGGGAGAATACGAGGTCGCCCTCAACGTTTGCGAGAAGCTTGCGGTATCTCTCTTCGTGATGCTTCTCGATCTCGCCAACCTTCTCAAAGAGGAAAGCGATCTTGGTGAAGCCCTCTTCCTTTGCTACGCGTGCAAACTCTGCGTACATATCGGTCCACTCGTAGTTCTCGCCCTCTGCTGCATCGAGAAGGTTGACGGAAGTGGTGGGTACTTCGCCATCGTGGAGGAGCTTGAACCAGATCTTTGCGTGCTCCTTTTCGTTGTTAGCGGTCTCCTCAAAGAGGTCAGCGATCTGAACGTAGCCCTCTTTTCTTGCCTTGGATGCGTAGTAGGTGTACTTGTTTCTCGCCTGCGATTCGCCTGCGAAAGCCGCCTGAAGATTCTGTTCTGTTCTTGAACCCTTAAGTTCCATTTTTGTGTCCTCCAAAAATATCTTTATTTTTTAATTTATTGATTTAATTCTGCCTCTCGGCATTTTTTACAGGTACAGTGCGCGGTCAGCAGATAGGAAGTTATCTCCTCGTCCGCATCGCGCTCGATTCGCGCGAGAATGTCGCGGTCAACGGGAATGTCCTTGACCTGCCCGCACTTATCGCAGATAACGTGCCAATGCGCGTCGTCGGGAAGGTCGAATCGGTCGGGCTGACCCGTGACCGATAGACGGACTATCGTCCCCTCGTCAACGAGGACTCCGAGATTGCGGTAGACCGTGCCGAGTGCGATGTTCGGCATTTGCTTTCGCGCCTCCTCAAAGATCTGCGACGCGGTCGGATGCGCGTATGACGCGGCAAGTATTTCGGTTATCAGTTTTTTCTGCTTTGACATCCGCGCATCCTCCCATGAAAAAGATTCTCCGTTAAAGTAGGAATCGTTCCTATTTCCTACTGACATTATTATATCAAATAGGAATCATTCTTACATCAACATTCTGTAACCATTCTATGAACATATTGTAAATCACGATAATAAAAAGCTCGGATATTCTGAAAAAGTCAAAATATCCGAGCGGTTTAAGTATTTATTTTGTTTTTGTCAGCTGAACGATCTTCAAGATTCTTACAAATACGGGGGAAAGGAGTCCGTTCATAAGCACTTCGATGACAAAATTGCCGAATGCGAGGGCGATGAATACGCCGAAGCCTGCTTTATCAATGCCAACAAGTTCGCCGATCGCCTCTGCGTAGGGCATAAAGAACACCGCGCTTCCGAGCAGAAATACGCCCGTGTTGACGATAGGACAAAGAAGCGATGCGATTATTGCCGCGAAGAATTTGAGCTTGGGCTCAAGAAGCTTGAATACGAGTCCCGCCACGAAGCCGCAAGCCGCGCCCTTGAGAAGCACGGTAATTATTGTTCCCGGAACGCTGAAAGCGAAGAAGAGCGTCGCGCCGCCGGTTACGAGAACTATGATTCCGAATATAAATCCGAGCCACGCGCCGACGAGCGGGCCGAGCAGACACGCGCCTATTGCGATAGGAATGAGTCCGATCGCGGTCGAGAACGGGCCGAAGAATGCTGTGTAGGTTGCAAGCAGCTGAAAGACGATAACGAGAGCCGTCATCATCGCGCTCAGAACAAGCTTGCGGGTGCGCTGAGAGTTTTTGGTGTTTTTCATAAATTCCTCCTTGCTGTCGTTCGCTTTCGCGATACAACGCTGAATAAATTTATATCATCCCTATCGGGAAAATATTCAATTATTTTTGTTATAAATAAGATAAAGTCCGCGAAGGACGAGGTGTTCGTCGGAAATAAAGGAATGCGCGAGGTAGGGCGTGACGAGGTGAGCCTGACTTCCCGTGACGATGACCTGCATTTCGCCGTTTTCGGCAAATATGCGGTCGATCATACCGTCGATCATCGAGGCGTTGCCGTAGATCACTCCCGAGCGCATACAGTCGGCGGTATTTTTGCCGATCACGCGTGCGGGCGCGGAGAGCTCGACCGTCGGCAGCAGTGCCGCGGAGCTTGAAAGCGCGCCGAGTCCCATAAGGATACCGGGGAGGATCGAGGTTCCGACGAATGCGCCGTCCGAATTGACGAGCGTCATTTTAGTTGCCGTGTCGATATCGACTATGAGCGAGGGCGAGCCGTAGAGCTTATGCGCGGCAAGCGAGGCGCAAATGAGGTCGCCGCCGACCGAGGACGGAATATCGCATCTGATGCCGATCCCCGTCTTGACACCGGGGCCGACCGTCAGAGGCTCTTTTCCAAACAGAAAGGCGAGAGCATTTTTGATGACGGGATTCAGCTCGGGAAGAACCGACGAAATGACGGTGCCCGTGACCGCCGAGCGGTCGACAGAGTGAAGCGAGAGTATGGACAGCAGAGAAACGGCGTATTCGTCAGAGGTTTTTCGGGTATCCGAGGCAATATGCGCAACAAAGGACGGCGCGGCGCCCTCGAATCCGCCTATATTGATGATCGAAATGCCGATATCAAGTGCTAAGATCATATTCTCACCTCCATTTTCTACATTATATCACAAAATTCAAGCTTTGTCAACAAGTTCACCGTCGCTCATACGGAGAACCACGTCGGCTTTTTCGGCGACGGCGAGATCGTGTGTGACGATAATAACGGTCGCACCGTCCTCGTGGGCAAGCTTTTTGAGGATATTTACGATATTTTCGGTGTTTTTGGTGTCAAGATTACCCGTCGGCTCGTCTGCGAGTATGATCTTACTGCCCTGCGCGAGGGAGCGTGCGATTGCGACGCGCTGTTGCTCACCGCCCGAAAGATGCGCGGGGAGGCGGTCGTCGTATGACTCGGAAAGCTCGACGCGCTCGCGCATACGGCGTGCAATCTCGTCGGCTTTCGCGCGCTTTACCTTGCGCAGATCAAGCGGGTAGCGGATATTTTCAATTACGCTCAAAAGCGGAAAAAGGTTATAATTCTGATAAATTACCGAGACAGCCTCGCGGCGCATACGGTTTCGATCCCATTTGCGGGTCGATTTTCCGTCAACGATCACATCACCCTCGGTCGGCAGATCAAGCCCCGCCATAAGCGAGAGGAGAGTGGTCTTTCCCGAACCGGATTTGCCGATTACGGCGTAGACCTTGCCCTCGTCAAAATCAAAGCTGACCGAATTCACCGCGCGAACGGTCTGGTACTTGCCGCGGTAGCTGTATGATACGTTTTTTAGTTGAATGCTCATTTTTGAAGTCCTTTCTATCTCGCTGACGCTCGAGTGATGGTCCGCCTTCGGCGGAGTGATAATCTCGCTTCGCTCGAGTGATAATCCGCCTTCGGCGGAGTGATAATCTCGCTTTGCTCGAGTGATAATCCGCCTTCGGCGGAGTGATAATCGCCTTGCGGCGAGTGATAATCTGCCTTCGGCAAAATGATAATCTCGCTTCGCGAGAATGATAATTTTCGCTGCGCGAAAAATAAAGGTGAATTTCCGCCGAGGCGGAAATTTTCAATTATATGAAAATGCATATACGCTTGTCGTGTCTGCGGTACAGACGGCGATCCCCTCATCCGGCAGCCGCAAGGGCTGCCACCTTCCCCGCCGGGGAAGGCTTATTTGTAACATCGCTTATTATTTAAATCAAAGATTTTCGCCTCGGCGAAAATCTACCTTCATTTTGCCGAAGGCAAATTATCACTCGCCGCAAGGCGATTATCACTCCGCCGAAGGCGGATTATAACTCGAGCGAAGCGAGATTAACCCGATCTCGGTCAGTCTTCTTTTATCGCAGTGAGGAGATTCTTCTTCAAGAAGATCACAAGCGACAGCGCAAGTCCTGCGTAATTGAGGAGCAAAAAGAGCGCTATCCTGAGCGGCGGATGCCAGAGGAAGAAGGCTCCGCCGAAGAGTCCGCCCGCGAGGGAGCAAAGTCCTTGCTCGAGGAAAAGATCGCGGAAAACGCTTCGGTCGGGCATGCCCATCGTGCGCATCAGCATGATCTCGCGCTTTCGGCGGTTGACGATCAAGAAACCGACGAGGAATCCCGCGCCCGCAGAGAGCGCAAAGACGAGAGCCGTGCCGAGCTTATTGATCATAATATTCGTTTTCATCACCTCGCCCGCGCGGATGAGCGCGGATTCGTCAATGTCAAGCGCGAAGGGGTAGTAATAATAGTAGGAATAATTCCAAGGAACGCGCTTGGCGGTGAGGCTCGGCTTGGTAAACCACCCGGCGGTGTGCTCCTTGACCTTGTCGAGCTTGTGGTTATCAGCGACCGTGACCGTCAGCGAATCCGCGTAACGAGGCATTCCGATGTCCTTCATTATTCGAACGAGAGTGTTGTAGGGGCAATAATAGATGCCGTCGCCGAGCGTGTGCGTACCCATCACGTAAAAATCGCGTGTGACGGTTGAGCGCGGGAAGGAATCGAATGCATCATCGTAGGAAAAGGTCATATTGACCGCCGCACAGCCTTTTTCGTAGATTTCGAGCGGAATAACGATGTAAAGCGGCTCTCTTTGCTCACCCGCCGAGCCCGAAACGTAGGTGTTGTCGGCTTCGACGCGAAACATTGAAGCATCATAATTGCCGTAATAGGTCACGCCGTCCTCGCCGAGGTCGCCATCGAGCGCGGGGGAGGTCAATCCGATCAGCTTTTTTACGTTCAGCGCAAATTCCGCATCATCGGTCGCACCGAAGCCCGTATTTGCGGCTTTCACGCCGTCCGCGCCCGCCGAAAGAGTCATTTTGATCTCAACGTCCTTGACGAGATTCTTAATTGACGGATCGCTGAAGACATTCACGCCCCAAGAGGGGATCTCAAGACCGTCGCGGCGGATGCCCGTCAGGCTCGTGACCGTCATCGTGACGGGGAGGGTATTGTAGGCTTCCTCGTATTTTTTGATCTCTGCCTCGCCCGCGGCGCTGAGTCCGCAGAGCGAAAAGGTCATCAACGCGGCGAAAAAGAATGCGCCAAAGGTGGCAAGTCCGCCTTTTTTGAGTCTTTTAATAATATAGGTAAACATTTTTCGCCTCACTTTCTGCGCTTGAGTCCGCGCGAGTGGGTGAGCGGCACGGATAGGATCGCAACTGCGATGATCGCGATAGCAAATTGCGCCGCACTTATCGCGAGAAAATCCGTAAGCGATGCGCCGAGGGAGAGTCCTCCGTCTATCGAAGCGGTAAGAAATGCGGTGACTACATCCCAAAGCAGAAGTCCGGCACCGAAGCCAAGGACACTGCCCGCGAAAAGGATGATCGAGGATGATGAAAGCACGAATCCGATTCTGCCGACACGCGTGGCTCCAAGCGAATCCATCGTGTCAAGCTCTCGTCCGAGCCGCGCAGGGTAGAGCAGCAGAAACAGCGCAATAACAACGCTCCATACGGCGAATCCGAGCGGAACGATCTTGTTTGCGCTCTCGCCGTATTCCGAAATACCGCGTTGCATATCGCTCCATCCGTTGTCATCAAAGAAAAGGTATTCGTCAAATCCCGCCTCTGCCACGTCGTGTGCAAAAGCTTCCATAGTACCGTTTTCAAGGACAAAAAGGGTGAAAAGACCGCCGACGGGCTCGGCATAGGGCGCATTTATCGAATTTTTAGGTACGAAAATCGTGTTCGGAGTGAAATTTTGATAATCGGTAACCGCCCAAGGGTCGCCCTTGCGGTATATTCCGACGATCTCATAGGAGATAGCTTCGCAGATCTCATCGCCGCCGTAAACCGCGGGAGCGGGATTGGCGGGGTTGAATTGCTCGCCGTCGGGAGTTGGATAGTAGGCGACGTCGATCCGATCGCCGATTTTAAGCGAGTTGCGAAGCGCAAGCTCCTCGGAAATGATGCAGACCTTCTCGCCGTCTGCAGTTTCGGCATCGCTAAAGGCTCGTCCGCTTGTGATCATCGCGCCGCCGCGTGCGAAATGCGCGAGATCGTCGAGGGAATCGACGCCAACGGTGGGGAAGGTATTATAGGAAATTTCAAGATCGGAAATGTATTTTGCCCATTCCGAATTCAGGATTGCCGCTTCTGCGGAAGAGTCCAGTTGCTTTGGAGCTATAGGACCGCATTCGAACTCCGCATGGCGGTAGTATTCGAGATCCTGATCGGATATCATTGTGAAAAGGTGACCGTATTTTATCCTTGCGCCTTGTCTGCGCATTTCGATCTTTTCGTGATCGAAGGCGGGAAAAAGCTCGATACGCTTCTTTTGCGAGAGCGAATTTCGGAGCACATAGTCGAGATCAACGTAATTCGCCGTCGAAACAAGGTAATGCGCACCGACGGTCAGCTCGTTTTCCAAAGAAAATCTGACCGTAAATCCCGTTGGATCGGAATAGCCGTCTTCAAGCGCGATAACCGAAATGATCTCGCCTACAACGGTCCCCGCTTTTTCAATATCTTTTACTTCGATTTCAAATACCGCTCGGTCAAAAGGGGCGTAGGAAATATCGCGCACGCCGTCCTCATCGGTGTAGTGAAGGCGTGTGGTGAAGTTTTCGTGCTCCAGACTCTGAATATATGCCGATGCGAGGACCGAGGAACGTATTTCCTTGATAATTTCGGGATGCTCTGCCGCGTATGCAACTGCCCATTCGTGTGCCTCGGGGGAGTAGAGGTCGGAGGGGAATGCGACGGTGAGGTACTTTTCATCGAGCAGGCTGTCCGTCGCTCCCGCCGCAAGACTCTGTCCGAGGCAGACGCAAAGCACCGCCGCGGCGAGAGTTATAAGTAATATTCCGAGCAGAGTCCTCGCGGGACGCCGCATTGACTGTTTTATAGAATGCATGATTTTGCTCCATAGTTGATATTGAATCAATTATACCACATTTTTACCGTAAAATCTATATTTTCAGCTCAAAATAGGTCAACAATTCGTGATAATAATTCATAAATTCGGTTTTTCTTGACAATTGCGGGAAAATGTTATATAATATTATTAATTATAAAGTTTGGAGTTAGTATGAAGAACAAGAAGAAAAAGGATACAAAATGGTGTAAATGGCGGCATCTTGCCGTGCGGAACATCGCTTACTGTATCGTCAGACCCTACGTTCATTTCAAGTACGGCATCAAGATAGAAAAATACAAGGAGCAGGAAAAGCGTCCCTACCTCATTCTGCTCAACCATCAGACCCCCTTTGACCAGTTCTTCGTCGGTATGACACTGAAGGGAACCGTCTACTATATGGCAACCGAGGATATCTTCTCAAACGGATGGATCTCCAAGGTGATCAAATACCTTGTCGCGCCGATCCCGATCAAGAAGCAGACCACGGACATCCGCGCGATCCTCAACTGCCTGAAGGTAGCCAAGGAGGGCGGATCGATCTGCATCGCTCCCGAGGGCAACCGCACCTACAGCGGACGAACCGAGTATATGAACCCCTCTATCGTTTCGCTTGCCCGCAAGCTCGGCATGCCGATTCTGCTCTACCGCATCGAGGGCGGCTACGGAAGCGAGCCGCGCTGGAGTGACGTTGTGCGCAAGGGCAACATAAAGGTTTACTGCGCTCGCGCCGTTCAGCCCGAGGAATATGCGAATATGACCGACGACGAGCTTTTTGCCGTCATCCGCGACACGCTTTACATCGACGAGGCTTGCGAGGATTTTGAATACAAGCACAAAAAGCTCGCCGAATATCTTGAGCGCGCGGTCTACTACTGCCCCTATTGCGGTCTTTCCGAGTTTGAGAGCCACGACGATATAATTAAATGTAAGAAATGTAACCGCGAGATCAGATATCTTCCCAACAAAACGCTTGAGGGCGTGGGATTTGAGTTCCCCTTCAAGTTTATTGCAAATTGGTACGATGCGCAAAAGGACTTTATGAACTCACTCGATATCACTGCATACGGCTCGGATGCTATCTACACCGACCGCGCGCGTATCTCCGAGGTTATCGTTTACGATCGCAAGGTCCCGCTCTGCGAGGATGCCGAGATCACTCTCTGCGGAAACCGCATAACGGCACGCGGAGAGGGAGTCGATCTCGAATTTCCCTTTGACGAAACGACAGCAGTCACCGTCCTCGGTAAGAATAAGGCAAATATCTACCACGGCGGAAAGATCTATCAGCTCAAGGGCTCGAAACGCTTCAACGCGCTGAAATACGTACATATCTATCACAGATATAAAAACATAACCAAAGGAGACGAAAATGAGCAATTTTTGGGACTTTAGTGTATGGGCTTGGATCAACACCTTCGCGGTGCTCCTCGGAAGCCTTCTCGTGGGCAATATGCTCAAGCGCAGCATCCCCTTCCTTCGCGACTCTCTGACTCCTACGTCCGTCATCGGTGGTATCATCCTTCTGATCGTTGCCGCGATCTATAAGGCAATAACCGGCGAGGTTATGTTTGACACTGCGGCATTCGGCACAAACGGCACAGCGCATCTTGAGGTCATTACATATCACGCGCTGGCACTCGGATTTATTGCATCGTCATTCAAAACGACTAATTCAAAATTGACAAAGAAACGCTCGGTCGAGATATTCAACACGGGTGTAACAACGGTTTCGACCTACCTGCTTCAGGGTATACTCGGACTTGGAATCACTATCCTTTGTACCTTCATTATCAAGGATTTCTTTGCGGCTGCAGGCGTGCTTCTCCCCTTCGGTTACGGTCAGGGTACGGGTCAGGCGCTCAACTACGGCACGATCTATGAGGTCGAGCACGGATTTGTCGGCGGCAAGAGCTTTGGTCTGACTATCGCGGCGCTCGGATTCCTTTCCGCATCTATCGGCGGAGTCGTCCACCTCAACGTTATGAAAAAGAGGGGCAGAATAGTTCTTTCGAAGCGTTCGGACGGAAGCACGCACTCCGAAGAGGTCGATCCCGAGGGAGAAATTCCGCTTCAGGAGAGTATCGATAAGTTCACCGTTCAGGTCGCGCTCATCATCGTGGCTTACGTTGCAACCTATCTGCTTATGTTCCTGCTCGGAAATCTGCTTCCGGGTATGAGATCGGTCATTTACGGCTTCAACTTCCTCCTCGGCGTACTTACCGCAACCATAATCAAGCTCGTTATGAATTTTCTGCACAAAAAGCAGATCATTCACCGCAGATACACCAACAACTTCCTTATGACCCGCGCGTCGAATTTCTTCTTTGACCTTATGGTCGTTGCGGGAGTTGCGGCTATCAGACTTGACATTCTCGAGAGCTCTTGGGGTATCATCCTCATTATCGGCGCAATCGGAGCGATTTCAACCTTTATCTATAACCGCATAATTGCGAAGAAGCTCTTCCCCGACTATTACGAGGAGCAGTTCCTTATGATGTACGGTATGCTGACGGGCACGGCGAGCACGGGTATAATCCTCCTTCGTGAGATCGACGGCGAATTCAAGACCCCCGCGTCGGATAATATGGTATACCAGAATTTCCCCGCGATCGTCTTCGGATTCCCTATGATGTTCCTTGCAACCCTCGCGCCCACAAAGCCCTACCTCGTTTTCATCATCTTCGTTCTCTTCTTTGCCGGAATGAATATCCTACTTTTCAGAAGCAAGATCTTTAAGAAAAAGGCTAAAAAATGATAAAAAATCTGATTTTCGACTACTCGGACACGCTTATGCGCTTTGGCGGACTCGATTGGCTTCGCGAAGCGGCGGGGGATGAGGAACGCGCAATGCGCATCCACCGCGCGATGTTTCTGCTTCCTGAATGGGCGGTCTACGACCGCGGCGAGATCGACGGAGAGACGGTCAAGTCAAGGCTCAAAGCCTCGCTTGATGATAGCGACTGTGAGCTCGGACTCCGCTATTTTGACGAATGGTATCGCCATCATACGATGATTGCGGGCATTCCCGAGCTTCTTGCGGAGCTGAAGGCGAAGGGCTACGGAATTTATCTGCTTTCCGATTATCCCGAATGTTTTGAATACAATTGGGGAAAATTCGCCGACTTCTTCCAGATCTTCGACGGCAGAGGCGTTTCCTACGAGCTTCACTCCCGCAAGCGTGAGCGGACGGCGTTTCCGCTGATGCTTGACCGCTATAATCTGAAGGCAGAGGAATCCTACTTTGTCGACGATCTCGGGCTCAACATCGAAGCCGCCCGCGAATGCGGACTCCGCGCGCATCAGTTTACAACGACCGAGTGCTTGCGCGAAGAACTTAATAAACTTGGAATTTTATAAAGAAAAATCCGGCTTACGTCCTGCAAGCCGGATTTTTTGTTATTAAAATCACTCTTTGCCGTTAATGATCGCACGGAGCTTCTCCGCGTTTGCGAACATATCGCCGCCCTTGGCGTAGATGGAGGAGGTGCCCGCGACAAATATGTCCGCGCCCGCCTCGGTCATAAGCTTTGCATTTTCAAAGCTTACGTTGCCGTCGACCTCGATCTCGATATCGGGATAGCCGTGCGCGTCAAGGTACTCGCGCATACGGGTGATCTTCGAAAGGGTGGAGGGAACGAGCTTCTGACCCGCAAATCCGGGATTTACGGTCATAATAAGCACGCCGTCGATAACGTCAAGAAGCTCCTCGATCGCGGTGATGGGTGTGCCGGGGTTGAGTGCCACCATCGGCTTTGCGCCGCGTGCCTTGATCGCCTGAAGCGCGCGCTGGATGTGGGGCTCGGATTCGATATGTAAGCAGACGTAGTCGCCCTCGCCGAACTCGAACCAATCGAGCTTCGAGCCGGGATGCTCTACCATCATGTGGATATCAAGCGGAATGCTCGTTGCCGCCTTGACGCGCTTTACAAAATCGGTTCCGAGGGTGTAGTTGGGGACGTAAACGCCGTCCATAATGTCGATGTGGAGATACTCAATGCCCGCCTTTTCAAGGAGCTTCAGCTCCGCGCCGAGATTGAGCAGATCCGCGCACATCAGGCTGGGGGAAATCTGTTTCTTGTGTGCCATTATTTTTTCCTCTGTTTTCTGAAAATATATAGTTATTATATCACAGAAAACAGAGTTTTTCAATACTTACCTCTCAAAAAGCTCGCCGATCAGCTCGAGAAATTTGAACTTTATGCGGTATTTCGGTATAGGCACGGCATCTGCGGGGCGCGTTTCAACGGAGCTGTTGGCGGGGGCGCATATTGCATCGTACTGCTCGGGCGTGATCGAGGCTTCGACCGAATCCTCACCCTTGACAGCCGAGAGGCAGAGCGAGGGAAAAAGCACGCACCACCAGTTTTGTCCCTCGCCCTCACCAAGCTCAACGATCAACGCGGTGTATTCGCCCGCGGGGTAGATCTCACCGCCGTAGTTGCGCTCGGGAAATTCTTCGCGACCGATGCGAACGTTTGCCGTATAATCGGATCCGAGGCTTGCAAGCGTTGAGTTTATATGATCGGTGATGGCATCCTTTTCGTCATTTGCCACGCACACGGCATCGTCGAGACCGTTACATTCGGCAAAAATCTCCGCCGTGAACGGCAAAAGCTCGTCGCGGACTTGGAGCTTGAGTGCCTGATCCGTCTCCGAATCGGAATTTGCGCGGATGTGCAGACGAAAAACCGACGAATAGATCGGATCGGTTGAGAATGAGTTCCATTTCAGCGAAAAAATGAGAAAGCAAATGAGCAAAAGCGTGATCAAAGCGCAGGTGAGAAATGCAGCAGTGCGAAATCGGCGCGCGGAATGTGTAGGATTTTTCATAATCAAATGCCTTTCGTGAATTTAATATGTAAAAACCGCACGCCGAATAAGGTGCCCGAGGGGCAGTGATGATCTCGCTTCGCGAGAGTGATAATTTCAGCTTCGCTGAAAGTAAATAAATCATTCGATAATTTCCGAGCAAAGCGAGGAAATTTACCTTTACTTTGCCGCAGGCAAATTATCACTCCGCCGAAAGGCGGATTATCACTCTCGCGAAGCGAGATTATCACTGCTCCCTTCGGGAGCAACTTATCTCTATTATCCCCTCTCACCTTATCCTTTTATTCATTCTTTTCGCCAAAACTATTGCATTCCTACGATTAATTTGATATAATTATACCGTATAATAAATCCACGGAGGAAAAAACCATGCAAGAACCTAAACAGAGAAAAGATATGAATCCCGAATTTATGTGGGATTTTTCGCACATTTTTGCCACAAAGGCTGATTGGGAAGCCGCGCTCGTTGAGGCTGAAAAGGCTATCGAGGTTGCCGCGTCCTATAAGGGCAAGCTCACCGCATCCGCCGAAGCTCTCGCCGACGGTCTTGACGCTATCTACGGCGTTGCCGAGAAGTTTGAGAAGGCTTACAGCTACGCGTTCCTTCACAAGGAAGCCGACAACTCAGATCCCGAATATCAGGATATGTCCGCTCGCGCAATGAGCCTTTACGTCAAGTTCAGCACCGCAGTTTCCTATTCCGAGCCTGAAATGCTCACCCTCGGCAAGGAAACGCTCCTTTCCTACCTCGACACCTGCCCGCGCCTTGAAAAATACCGCTTCACGATCACCGACCTCATCCGCTCCGCAGAGCACGTTCTCGACGAAAAGAGCGAGGCACTTCTCGCGGGTATGAGCGAGGGCGCGTCTTCGCCCGGCGATGCTTACGATATGCTCACGGGCGTTGATATGGAATTCCCGAACGTCATCGGTGAGAATGGCGAGGAACTTCCCCTCACGGGCGGAAACTTCGGCGTTTACCGCGAGAGCGAGTGCCGCAAGGTGCGCGAGGACGCTTTCGAGAAGATGTTCGGCACCTACAAGAAGTTCATCAACACTATCGCGGCAACCTACGGCGGTTCTGTCAAGTTCGACTGCTTCCGCGCAAAGGCTCGCGGATATTCTTCGGCTCTCGAGGCGGCTCTTTCCGCAGGCAACGTTCCGCTTTCGGTCTATAACAACCTCATCGACGAGATCCACGAGGCGATCCCCACGATGAAGAAGTATATCGAGCTCCGCGCTCGCGCACTCGGCAAGGAAAAGGTAGATATGTTCGATCTCTACGTTCCGATCGTTGAGGGCGTTGCAGAAACTCTGCCCTACGAAAACGCAAAGGAGCTCGTAAAGAAGGCTTGCGCTCCCCTTGGCGAGAGATACGTTGCGCTCCTTGACGAGGCGTACAACAACCATTGGATCGACGTTTACGAGAACAAGGGCAAATCGACCGGCGCGTTCTCCGCGGGCGTTTACGGCGTTCACCCCTACGTTATGCTCAACTACACCGACACCCTCGACGATGCCTTCACCCTCGCGCACGAGCTCGGCCACGCTATGCACTCCTACTTCTCGAGCGAGGCTCAGGATTACGTCAACCACGACTACCGCATAATGGTTGCCGAGGTCGCATCGACCGTCAACGAGGTCCTTCTCACCAAGTATCTCCTCAAGACCGAGACCGATCCGAAGAAGCGCGCGTATATCCTCAACCACTTCCTTGAGGGCTTCCGCGGCACCGTACTCCGTCAGACACTCTTTGCAGAATTTGAGCGCGAGTCGCACGCTATGTGCGAGGCGGGCAAGCCCCTGACTGCACAGGCACTTAACGCAGTTTATAAGGCACTCATCACCAAATACTACGAGGGCGCGGAGATCAATGACGTAATGCAGTACGAGTGGTCCTATATCCCCCACTTCTACCGCGCGTTCTACGTTTATCAGTACTCCACCGGCTTCTGCTCGGCAGTTGCAATCGCGGGCAAGATCGCGGAGGGCGGCGATCCCTCGAACTATCTCAAGTTCCTCACCACCGGCGGCTCAGATTATCCGCTTGAGGAGCTCAAGATCGCGGGTGTCGATCTAACCAAGCCCGACACCGTTCGCGATGCGATGAAGATCTTCGACGAGACCGTCGACGAGCTCGCAAAGCTTATCTGATTATGAAAAACGGCAAAAATATACTCTCCGAGATAGAAAAGCTTGCCGAAAAACGTAAAAATGAAATCCTCACCCTGCCCGACGCACCCACGTCGTGCGGGTGTGTATATTTCGTAAGTGCGGACGGCGACGATGAAAATGACGGCAAAAGCGAGGCAACCCCTTGGAAAAACCTCTCCCGCGTTTCGTCCTTTGAGTTTGCCGAGGGCGACGAGGTACGATTCCGCCGCGGTGACGTCTTCCGAGGATTCGTCAAAACCCGCCCGTCGGTTAAATATTGCGCTTACGGAGTGGGCGAAAAGCCACGGCTTTACGGCTCGGAGAAGAACTATGCAGATCCTGATCTGTGGGAAATTTACGACTCTGAAAAGCACGTTTGGAAACTGCAAGAAAAAGCGCTCGATTGCGGCACGCTCGTTTTCAACGGCGGCGAGGCGCACTCGCGCAAGCTGATACCCTCTTACCGCGGCGGCAGATTTGTCTGCCGTTACGATGAGGAAAAAGAATTCATCATATCCGAGGAAATGACCGAAGATCTTGACGTTTTTTGTAAGATCGACTCGGTTTTGACCGAAAAGCCCTCCAAGGGCGAGGATTTTCCGATCCCCGCGCTCGATTGGGAGTCGCGAGGCGAGCTTTATCTTCGCTGTGACGCGGGAAATCCGGGTGAAGTTTTCAGTTCGATCGAATCCCTCACGCGCAGACATATGTTTTTCGTCGGTAGAAACGAGGGCGTGACTATCGAAAATATCTGCATAAAATACGTCGGAACGCATGCAATTTCAGCGGGAACAACGCGAAATCTCCGCGTTGAAGGCTGTGAGATCGGCTGGATCGGTGGAGCGATACAGCACTATGCGGGTACCGACCCGAACTACCCCGAAGGACGTCGCGGCAGCGTGACCCGCTACGGCAACGGCATTGAGATCTACGGCGGTTGCGACGGTTATACGGTCAAGGATTGCTATATTTATCAGGTCTACGATGCGAGCATCACGCATCAGATCACTACGAACGGCAAGCCCTTCGAGCTGAAAAATATAAAATACATCGGCAACCTTGTGGAAAACTGCGTTTATTCGATCGAGTATTTTCTCGACGAAAACCGCGGCGTGGACGGCAGCGTTATCGACGGTTGCTTGATCGAGGGAAATATCCTCCGTCGCTCCGGCTTCGGCTGGGGTCAGCAGAGGCACAATACCCACACCCCCGCGCATATCAAAGGCTGGAGCTACACAAACACGGCGCGGAATTTCGTCATCCGCAATAATATTTTCGACCGCGCGGCTTATAGGATGATCCACACGGTGGCACTCGATGGAGCATCCTGCCCCAAAATGGATGGAAATACCTATATCCAACATCGCGGTGGTGTGCTTGGCCGCTACGGCGAGAACAAAATTTCCGAGCCCGACGATCTCATTTTCGACGAAAACGCCGAAAAAGCCGTAAAAGAAATCCTCGGCGACCGCGAGGGAAAAATATACTATTGCTGAAAAACAACCGCATTCCTTTTTTCGGAATGCGGTTGATCTTTATTATCTTCTTTTCCTCATCACAAACGCCGCGCCGACAGCGATCAATACTATCGCGGATGCGGATACGGTCGAGGTGCATCCCTCAGATTCGGGCATCGGTTCGGTTTCGGGTGCGGATGCTGTTTCGGGTGCCACAGTCTCGGGCACGGTCGTTGTTTCGGGCTCTGCGGTAGTCTCGGGCATCTTGATCTCCTCCCAAACGGGCTCTCCGTTGCCGAGATAGACGACTATATTGTCGACGAACCCGTTGATCGTACCGCCCGCCTTAAGCGTAATCGCCTTGCCGCCCGTCTGTCTGTACGCGCCGCTCGTTATATCGCTCTCCTCAACGCCGCCCGCGCGGGAAACGAGAACGAAATCTCCGCCCGCGGAATTGTTTCTGATATAAACTCGCGGTCCGATATCCATCTTTTCATTGACTACTCTGACGGTCAGGCTGACGTTTTTAAGCAAAGGCGAGCCGTCGAAATCCTTGCCGAGGAGCTTCTTTGCGATCGTGCTCGTGCCGTCGGTATCGTCCTGATCGGCGGCGTAATACTTGCCGGGCGCGTCAAAGGTAGTCCAATTGCTGTTGATTCTCGCCTGATTATTCGCCGAGCCGTTGATGCGCAGGTGGAAGGAATGATAATATCCCTTCGTGCTCTCGTCATAATCGGTCAGAAGCGCGATATAGCGCGCATTGTCGCCCGACGATGTAAGCGTAACGTCGAACTGAACGGTGTAGTCCCCCATCCACGGTGACGTCATCTGATCATCGTTCAGGATCATAAAATAGGAGTCCTTGCCTCCGCTAATATTATTGTTAACGTAAAGCTTGCCGTTTACGATAGAGAGCTTCGCCGTCGGATCGGTGACCGCGGTCTTAGCCGACTTCGAAAGCGCGCTCCATCCGAGAAGCTTCAGCACGGCATCGTTGCCCTGCGTATTGTCGTAATTAAATTCTTCGTAGTAGATTATATTGTAAGCCTCGCCGGGCTCTGCCTCGTCACGCGGCGCGGCGAAAGCCGAAGTTGTAAAAATTATTGCGGTCAGGATAATGGCGAAGATTGAAAACAGCTTTTTCATCAAATGTCATTCCTTTCATAGGGATAATTTATTTTACCATACCAAAAAGGCTTTGTCAACACATTTTTATTCAAAAAGGACTTGACTTTTTCGCACACGCGTGTATAATTATATATGGAAGAAAAATTCATTCAAGGACGGTAAAAACCATGGCTAAAACACATTACAATATGAATATCGCGGGACTTGACCGCGCGCTCCCTCTCTGCAAGCTCAACGATGATCTCCAGATCGGCGCATTCGTCATCTTCGGTGACCCCGAGCTGACCACCGCTTGCGCGCAGAAGATGCTCGATCTCGCGCCCGAATACGATTACCTCATCTCCGCCGAGGCGAAGGGCATTCCGCTCGTTCACGAAATGGCAAGACTTGCGGGAAATCAGAAATACTTCCTCGCGCGCAAGGCGGCAAAGCTCTATATGACGGGCGTTTTCGAGGTCACAGTAAACTCCATCACCACCGCAAAGGAGCAGAAGCTTTATCTTGATAAGGCGGATGCTGACCTTATGAAGGGCAAGCGCATCCTCATCGTCGATGACGTTATCTCGACGGGCGAATCCCTCCTTGCTATCGAAAAGCTCGTAAACGCGGCGGGCGGTATCATCTGCGGCAGAATGGCGATCCTCGCCGAGGGCGACGCGACCAAGCGCGATGACCTCATCTACCTCGAAAAGCTCCCCCTCTTCGACAAAGAAGGCAACCCCATAGACTAACCCCAAAAGCAAAAACATCAGCGGAAAAGTTTTTGAATGATCCTATGCCTGCAAGCAGGCTGAAACTTTTTTCAAAAAGTTCCTTAAGTCGCGCTCCGCAGAGCGCGAACCCCCCGCGGAAAACTCAGAGGTAAAGAATGAAAAATAAATTTTTGAGATTACTTTCTCTTATTATGCTCGCCTGCATCCTGCTCGGTGCTGTATCCTGCACGGGCGGCGAAGGTGAGATCACAACAGAACAGATAACCGAAGCTATCACCGACGCTCCCGAAACCGAATCTCCCTCATTTTCCCTGACGGCGGATTATAAACTCGTCCGACCCGACGATTCGGATTCAAGCGAGGTGGCGGCAATACAGCTCCTCTCTCGCGGTCTTGAAAGCGCGATGGGCTTCAAGCTCCCGATGACGACCGACTTCACCAAAAAGGGTGCCGAGGTCGTTCCGAACGAATACGAAATACTTGTCGGTGCAACCAACCGCGCCGATTCCGTTGCGGCACGCGAGTCGCTTACATACTACGATTGGACCTATAAGATCGTCAGCGAAAACGTGATCGTCATCTGCGGCGGCTCGCCCGAATCGACCGTTACCGCAGTTGAAAACTTCCTCAAGGATATCTTCGGCTACACCGAGGACAAGAACGGCAAGGTCACGTCTGAGGGCACGGCGGCAGAGCTCAAGGCAGGTCAAAATCAGCTTTATACAAATGGCTATCCGATAACCTCCCTCCAGCTCGGCGAGCGCGAGATCTCCGAATACTCGATCGTCGATGCAACAAAGAACGGCAAGAATATCGATCTGATCATTCAGGGCATCAGCAAGGTCTGCGGAGTCAACCTCAAAACCGTTCCGATTGCGAACTATAAGGGCGGTCCCGCGATATTCTACGGCTGTGGCAAGCCCGACGGAAGCCACGGCGATCAGAAGTATTTCGCTACAAACCGCTATTTTATCACAGAAGCGGACGGTAATATCTTTATCGACTTCAAGGGCGATTCTGCAGGCGCGGCAGGCGCGCAAAGATTCCTCTATGAATATATGCCCACAGGCGTTTCGGGCGAATATAAGATCGAGCTTTCAGGCAGCCGAAACCTCTCGGGACTCCACGTTCCAAACGGAACGAATAAGCTCCGCGAGGCAACAAGAACCTCGGTCGAGGTCGCACCCGGCGTCATCTACACCGAGATCGTTTATACCGATAAAAATTCCGCAAACGTTCGCGCTTATGCTATCAGCATAAAGCCGGGCGCGGCGACTATCCTGACCACGATGCCCTCCGACAGCGCGGACAAGAAGGGTACAGTTGCAAATATGAAGAAACAGCTCACCTCCGCGATCTCGAACGGCAAAAACGTTATCGCGGGAGTCAACGCCGACTTCTTCGATATGGGCGGAACGAATGTGATGCGCGGTCTTTGCATCAAGGACGGCGTGTTTATCAGCGGCACCGGTGAACGCCCCTGGTTCGGAATCACAAACGACGGCAACGCCGTTATGGGTACTTCTGCCGAATACGCGAACTATAAGGACAAGCTCTTCACCGCTGTCGGCGGCTCGCACATAATCCTCAAAAACGGCGGCACTGACAACCTCTCGATCGGAACAGAATTCTCCGACACCCGCCATCCCCGTACCGCGGCGGGCGTGACCTCGGACGGAACGATCGTGCTCATCGTCGTTGACGGCAGACAGCCCGAGATCTCGAACGGCGCGTCTCTCGCCGACCTCGCGTACATCATGTCCACCCTCGATTGCGTCAACGCGATCAACCTCGACGGCGGCGGATCGAGTACCTTCATCCTCAAAAACGAAAAGGGAGAGCTCGTAACCGAAAACAGCCCCTCCGCCGGCTCACTCCGTGCAGTCGCGAACGGACTTATGATAGTCCTTCCCTAAATAAATAAGAAACTCGGATATCGAGAAGCCCAGCTTCAAAATATCCGAGTTTTTCAATTTACTCTTCCAATTTCAATTCAGCACAAAATCTTATCAGCACCGCACAAAATTATCGCAGAAATAATTTTCGCAACGCGAAAATTTACCTTAACTCTGCATTCTGCACTCTGAACTCTGCACTTAATTATGCTTTCCTCTGTTTCTCAAAAATGCAAGGATCTCATCGGGATTATTGCAAGTGATAAGCTCGCCGCCGCAGGCGATGACCTCGTCAACGTGCTCCTGAGTCTTGACTCCCGCGGGTGCCCAAGGACGGACTCCGAGAGCGATCATACGGTCGAATTCCTCCTTTGTCGCCATATTGATCGGGCTGTAAAGTGCGCGGAACATACAGCAGCAGTACGCCGAGGAGGTGTAGGGGTCGCGCTTGACCTTGCCCATGTGGGTGAGGGGGTAGTAGATGTGGCGGCGGTATTTCGAGCCGTACTTCTCTTCCATATATTCGTGGAGCTTGCCGTTGAAGGTGTTGATGACCACGCGGTCGGTAAAGCCGTAATCATCTATGATCTTAAGCACGCGGTCGCAGACCTCGTATGCGATCTCGTCACGTCCGTCAACGGGGTATTCCTTAAGCTCAATATCGAGGGTCATCGTGGGATGATCCTTGACGAGCTCCATAAACTCGATGAAGGTGGGGATGCGCTCGCCCGCGAATTCCGCGCCCTTCCAAGAGCCTGCGTCGAGAGTTTTGAGCTCGGCGAGAGTCTTGTCGCAGACCTTACCCGTGCCGTTTGTGGTGCGGTCGACGGCGGCATCGTGGATGCAGACAAGCTCGCCGTCGCGGGTGATGCGAACGTCGGTCTCGATCTGGTCAACACCGATCTCGATAGCCTTTTTAAATGCGAGGAGAGTATTTTCGGGGTAAACGGTGCTCCATCCGCGATGAGCGGCAACGTATATATTATCCTTTGATTGTGTCCAGTAATTCATAGCAGAACCTCCGAGTGAGTTTTTTATAATTATATCACCATCCGATCTCAAAGTCAATATCTTTTCTTCCGACATATAATGACAATGAGGAAAAATTTCCAAGAGCGAAAGCTTTCTTCGGTGTTTGAAACATGCGTATGCGGTCAAGAATAGTGATAGACCAAGGAAAGGAAGAGAAAGAAAATGAACTCGCAGATACGCAGAGGGGATATATATTATGCAGATCTTTCGCCCGTCGTCGGCTCGGAGCAGGGCGGACTTCGGCCCGTGCTGATAATACAAAACGACGTTGGGAATAAATACAGTCCGACCGTGATAGCGGCGGCAATTACATCGCGAATGAGCAAAACGCGCCTGCCCACACATATCGACATATACGCCGAGCGCGCGGGACTGGCGAGGGATTCGGTGATACTGCTCGAGCAGATCAGAACGCTCGACAAACGCCGCCTGCGCGAGCGGATGGGACACCTCGACGATGAGATGATGGATAGAGTCAACAACGCGATCGCGGTGAGCTTTGGTATAGTGCTGCCTCCCGCAGGAGCGTATGGGGAGGGAGTGGAGGTACAGCCTGCGGCTGTGGCGGAGGCGGGGGTTGTCGCGCAGAGCGCGAGTGATAATCTGCCTACGGCAGAGTTATAATCTCGCTTCGCGAGAGTGATAATTCGCCTGCGGCGAAATAAAGATAGCGGGAAAGTTTTAGTCAAGTTTTTTCAAAAACTTGCGGTTTCTTAAGGCAGAGCCTTAAGTCGCCGTCCGCAGACGGCGAAACTCCCTCCGCGCTTCGAACAGACGCCGCCCCGGCGGCTGTTCGGAAGGAGTAAAATCTCCCCTTGCGGGAGATTTTTGCTCCTTCATTTCTTTTTTACTTATCATAACGTTTTTATTGACAAAAAATATCAAGTGTGCTATAAAATACTCGGCGAAAGCCCGTAGGAGTACCATATCGGTGCGGTTGCTTCCTCTCAATTCGGAGGAAGTGTAATCTTTTTTGCCTTCCTCCGTATGGAGGGAGGTGGTATTATGGAAGAATATATTACATGGGACGATCTTATTAAGATCGCTATGCTTATTATTGCCATTATAACCTGTTTTAAAAACAAAAAAAGATAACCGCCCTGCTACCAACACTGCGGTTATCTTTTTGATAATCATGTAAGGAAGCAACCGTATCGGTGCTCCTACGTTATTATTATACACCGGTTTTTATATTTTGTCAATCCTTTTTATAATTTTGCATATAGAAAATTTCCGCTTCGGCGGGAATTTTCTTTTTGTTAAACTTTATAAACTACGCTAAAATTTCAATTAAGTGTTTACAAAGTGCCCAAAATATGCTATAATATATTTGCTACACAAACTGAATAAAATGATCTCCTATCTTTTGGCATAGTTGTATAACTATACCCTTTTTTGGCGAACACTCCATTCGTATGAAATCGGCAAAAACGCAGATTCCACGCGGTTGGAGTGAACCCAAAAGGTTGAGATCTAACTTCGGTTTGTGTAGCAGCAATCGGAGTTTGCGTTTTTCGGTGCGCGGCTTCGGCTGCGCACTTTTTGTATTGGAGGCGGAAAAATGAAAGAGACACTGTCCGAACTCTGGCGCGGAGACATCCACCCTATAAAAGATAAAACAGATGCTGACGATGAGAAAATAAGAGAGTTGAATAAAAAGGTCGATGCTTATTATAATATTCTATGGAACAAGCTCGACGCGGACGGAAAACAAGTTCTCGATCGGCTTCGTACCTGTCACACAGAGATCTCATTAACCGAGGCGGAAGTTTCATTTATCAAAGGCTTTTCGCTTGCAGTAAAAATGTTGACAGAGGCTATTTCTGAGTAAAATTTTTGTAACACTCATTAAATATTACCTGAACAGAAGCTCTCGATCTTGTCTGGGCAAAACCAAGTGCTAAATATAATTAAGATAAAAAAATTCGCCTACAGATGGCGCTCTGTCCAAAATCCCGTCATATTGCGGGATTTTTCTGTTTTTTTCTCAAATATCCAAACAATATTCCCCGAAAATCTTGATTTCTTAACAAAAAAAGTGTATAATATAGAGTGGAAATAAATTAACTCACAAGGAGATTTAAAATGGCACTTGTAACAACCAAGGAAATGTTCAAGAAGGCTTATGCCGGCGGCTATGCTATCGGCGCTTTCAACATTAACAACATGGAAATTATCCAGGCGATCACCGAGGCAGCTGCAGAGGAGAAGTCCCCCGTAGTTCTTCAGGTTTCCGCAGGCGCTCGTAAGTATGCTAAGCACGCATACCTCATGGGCCTCGCTCGCGCAGCAGCTGAGGACAGCGGCGTTGATTTCGCTCTTCACCTTGACCACGGCGCAGATTTCGAGATCTGCAAGTCCTGCATCGACGGCGGCTTTACCTCCGTTATGATCGACGGTTCTCACTTCGACTACGAAGACAATATCGCTCTCACCAAGAAGGTCGTTGAGTACGCTCACGCACGCGGATGCGTTGTTGAGGGCGAGCTCGGCGTTCTCGCAGGCGTTGAGGATGACGTTGTAGCTGAGCACTCCTCCTACACCCGTCCCGAAGAGGTTGAGGATTTCGTAACCCGCACCGGCGTTGACTCCCTCGCTATCTCCATCGGTACCTCCCACGGCGCATATAAGTTCACTCCCGCACAGTGCACCAGAAATGAGAAGGGCATCCTTGTTCCTCCTCCTCTCCGTTTTGACATTCTTGAAGAGATCGGCAAGCGTCTTCCCGAGTTCCCCATCGTTCTCCACGGCGCATCCTCCGTTCCCCAGGAATACGTTGCAGAGATCAATGCCCTCGGCGGTCAGCTCCCCGATGCAGTAGGCATTCCCGAGGAGCAGCTTCGCCGCGCAGCTCAGATGGCTGTTTGTAAGATCAACATCGACTCCGACATCCGTCTCGCTATGACCGCGGGTATCCGCCGCGTATTCAACGAGAACCCCGCAGCGTTCGACCCCAGAGAGTATCTCAAGGTTGCTCGTGAGGAAGTTAAGAAGATGGTCCGCCACAAGATCGTCAACGTTCTCGGCTCTTCCAATACCCTTTAATTTCGTTTGCGGAGCAACGTCTTTTTGGCGTTGCTCCGTTTTTATATTTCAATTAAATCTTCACCCAAAGCTTGTAGGGGACGGCGCAGTATAAAGAGACTAAAAATATTACTTAATTCCCGTAATTTAATAATTTTTGAGCCGAAGGCGAGAAAATTCACCTTTATTTTCCGCGCAGCGGAAATTATCACTCCGCCGCAGGCGGATTATCACTCTCGCGAAGCGAGATTATCACTCGGCGAAGCCGACTATAACAGCACAAAAAGGAAGACATTACTATGATCAAATACGGCATTCATACCGGAAAACAGAAATCTGATCCTACTGCTACATTTGAGGCTATCAAGCGCGCGGGATTTGATGCGGTGCTTATCAGCCTCAGCGGTACTTTTGACAACGCAAAGCAGGTCGACATTATCCACAAGGTTGGTCTTGAGATCAACAACTGCCACGCGCCCTGGAACGGCATCAACAACTTCTGGCGCGACAACCTTGACGGCGAGGCTGCCTACAAAATGCTTGAAGAAAACTTTACCGAGTGCGGCAAGTTTGGCATTCCGCGCGCGGTTCTCCATATTTCCTCGGGCAACGATTACCCGCCCATCTCCGAGATCGGTATGGACAGAATGGCAAGGCTTATTGAGGTTGCCGACCGCGCAAACGTCGATATCTGCCTTGAAAATCAGAGATTTTTCCACTTTATCGACTACATTTACGCCAAGCTCGACTGCCCGCGCCTGAAATTCTGCTACGACAGCGGTCACGAGTCCTGCTTCTCGCAGACCAAGCTTGCGCTCCCGAAGTACCGCTCAAGGCTCGCCGCGCTCCATCTGCACGATAACAGCGGAATCTACAACGCCGACGAACACCTCCTCCCCGGACGCGGCACGGGCGTTGATTGGGATTACGTCCGAAAGAATCTTGAAGGTTACGAGGGCATAATTTCGCTTGAAGTCAAGCGCATCCCCGAAATGAGCCTCGATGAGTTCTACAGCGCGGCATTTGAAGCTGCTAAATTTGTAAAATCATGATGAAAAAGTTTAGTTTAATAATTATTTTGCTCCTCACTGCATTGATTTCGGTATCCTGCGGCGGCGACGGTGAGCCCGTCGAAACAACGGTAGCCGACACCACCGCGCCCGCGCCCGAAACAACGGCGCTTATTCCCGTTGAATCCACAACCGTAACGGTTAACAATCCCGGTTGGGGCTTTCCTGCGTATTCTCTCGAGATCGCAGACCCCAATATTCTCTCGGCGGAGCTTGTTCCGCGTTCTTACAACGTAACCCTGACCTCGCTCCACGTCGGCGAGACCGAAATAGCGGTTCTCGACTGCTTCGGTCACAAGGCGTCTATCAAGGCAAAGGTTGCGGAAGACGGCGGCATCACTTATGAAGCTTTTCCTTGCGAGGAAGAATTCATCAGCGCCGCAAAATACGGCATTACGGGAAGCAAGACATCGACAAATCTGACTGATCAGTCCTCAAAGCTTCAGTCCCTCATCGACAGTACCTCGAAAAAGGGCGGCGGTACCATCTTTATCTACCCCGGATTTTATAATATCAAGGTCATCACCATGCGCGAAGGCGTAACTCTGAAGATGTACTCGGGCTTCACCGATGCGGGCGAAGGCTTCACCGACGAGCTTGCAGAAAAGGTAAAGAACGGTGAGGTCACCGTTTTGATCCTTGCGCGTATTCTCAACACGAAAATGAAGGAATTCGGCAGAAACGGTTCCTCTAACTTCACGGTCAGCGGCGGTGTAATTGATAACGATCATTCGACCCAGTCGACCCTCCTTTTCGGTTTGAGTAAGGGTATTACGATCGAAAATATGATATTCAAGGATATCAAGAACAACCACGTCATTCAGGTGACGGGCTGTGAGGACGTCACCATCCGCAACTGCATCTTCGCGGGCTTTGAGTGGGGCGATACCTTTACCCGCGAGACCATTCAGATCGAGCAGTCGCATCCCGGCGCGCACAGCAGCAACCACGAGAATGCTCCCGTCCGCTTTGATTACGGCGAGCTCTACGGATGCAAAAATATCACCATCGACTCCTGCTATTTCGGCCCCTCCGATGAGCTCCCCGGCGCGCACATCGCGATCGGTCACCACGGAACGGCACACGAGGCTGTCGCGGACAATTTCAAGATCACCAACAACGTCTTTGACCGCCCGACCTACGCCGCGATCCGCTTCGCGAGCATCACGAACGTTGAGATCACGGGCAACACCTTTATTGCCACCAAGGATTCCAATAAATTCTGCACCGAAGCGAACCCCGCGTTTATAATTCTTTATCCCAACACCTCAGACGTGACCTATAATAACGTCGTCGACGGCAAAAAGATCACCAAAGCTTTCGCCTTTGAGCAGGCGGGCACGCATAACGTGAATATTTCGAATAACGAATTCACGATCGAAAGAGGCTCGGACAAGAGAGTAATCCTCGTAACCGGCACAAGCGTTACTCCCGGCATCATTTTCAGAGAGAACGTTCTCCGTCAGGATACTTACAACAGCAAGCCCTATATGCTCTCGGGTTATCTCAAGGCAACGAATTACATGGGAAATATCAATTTCACCGACAATAAGGTCACCTGCAACGGTCAGCCCGCTGTCAAGGACGGCATTTTCAAATTCCAGGGCGTTTACGGCTTGAAGTTTGAAAACAACGACATAAAGCTCGAGTCCTGCAATTTCAGCCAGAAGGACGAGGGCATCCTCGGACTTTCCACACACAGCGTCGTAAACGGTGTCAAGGCAGAAACGATCACCTTCACCTCCCGTGCGTGCAGTAAGTATATTCAGATCACGCACCCCGACGGCACTACGGCAAAGCTGGTCTTCTCAATAGCTGAGTCACAAAGCATCGTTGCAAGCGAGGGCGGACGCATCGAGCTTGAAAACGACGGCAAGGGCAACGTTATCGTCAAGGTCATCCCCCTCGACGGCTACGTCTTCGAGGGTTGGTCCACCGCTGACGGTGCGCTCACCGGAACGGGCAACGTCAAGATCGCTAAAGCGACAACCTTTACAGCAAACTTCAAGAAGAAATAACCGAAAGGAACAAAAATCATGCTTATTTCAACACAGACCGGTCATTCGGTTGGCAGACTTGGATTCGAACAGGGAGTCCTCACCCTTAAAAACGCGGGCTACGATTGCCTCGATCTCTCCCTCTTCGAGATGATCCGCGATGACAGCCCCTATATTGCAGGCGATTGGAGAAAGCTCGTTGAAGAGCGAAAGGCTTTTTGCGATGCAAACGGAATCATCTTCAATCAGTCGCACGCGCCCTTCTCCTTTGCTTGGGCAGACGAAAACATCCGCGAAAATATCGCGAAGCCCCGCGTCGAGCAGTCGCTTGAGATCAGCGCGATGATGGGCGTTAAGATCGCGGTCGTTCATCCCCTCCACTGGATGCCCTATCTCGGTCACGAGGATGAGATCAATGAGCTGAATATTCAGTATTACAAGTCGCTCGTTCCGCTTGCACGCAATCTCGGCGTAAAGATCGCGCTTGAGAATATGTGGCAGAAGGAAATCAAGCGTAAGTGCATCTGCACCGACGTTGCGGGATTCGCGAAGGATCACGCCGCGCTCATCGACGCGATCGACAGCGAGTGGGTAGTTGCCTGCCTCGACGTCGGACATTGCTCGCTCGTCGGCGAGGAGGCAGAGGACACCATCCGCATCCTCGGTCACGACAGACTCAAGTCGGTCCACCTCCACGATAACGATTATCAGGGCGACCGCCACACCATCCCCGGACTCGGTCTGATGAACTGGGATAACATTATGAAGGCATTCGAGGATATCAAGTACGACGGCGAATTCACCTACGAGGCTGACGCCTTCCTCAAGGGATTCGACAACGAATTCTTCCCCACCGCGGTAGAATTTATGGTAAAGAGAGCAAAGCACCTCGTTTCGAAAACAAGCCTTTGAGAAGGGCAGAGGTTAGAGGGCAGAGGTAATGTGAATTTTCATTCAAATAAAAGACAACAGCAGAGGGAAAGCTTTTGAATATCCTTAAGTCGACCTCCGCAGAGCGCGAAACTCTCCAATGCGCTTCACTCTTTCCATATACAAAACCACGGATACCGAGTTCAGACTGCGGTATCCGTAGTTTTTTTATACATAACTTTATTACGAGCCGTAAATTGAATTTTTAGCAAAAACTCCATTTCGCTGTCATCCTGAGCGGAGCAAAGCGTAGCCGAAGGATCTCGCGAAGCGGGTCAATATTGATGTCTGCTGTGAATTTTATCAATATGAATCAATAAAATTATTACAGAGATATTATTCACATCCAAACCCACGTGCCGGACGCTTCGCGAGATCCTTCGACTACGCTTACGCTTCGCTCAGGATGACACGTGCTGTTGTTTTTGGAAAAAATATAAGATGCAACTCGCCCTGCTATGAATCCGTTTTTATAAAATATAGTTTCTAAAACTTAAATCCATTTTTCAAAAAACTGTTTACAAATCAAAGAAAATGTGATATAATAAATCTGCGAAACAGGAAAACTATATGTTTCCTGAATTGAATACACTTGAAGTGTACATTTTATCTATGATAAAAATGTACGCTCTGTTTTCGTATACTTTGGGTGTTAAATTCAGGTATAGGTTTTCTTGTTTCGCAGCAAAAGGAGCTACGTTTTTTGTGCGTGGCTTCGGCTGCGCACTTTTTGTTTAACACTTTTTATTTGAGGAGAAGAAAAATGGCAAACTGCAAATATCCCGGTTTTAATAAGCTCGAAGAAAATTCTCCCTTGTTTCTTTCACTCCCACTATGCGACCTGCTCCGCGAGCTTATCGGCGAACGCGATTATGCTTATATAGCTTCGGCACTTTATCCTCTCGAATTGACCGAGCTGATACTTCATTACTTGAAATATGACCGAGGTATTGATGACGGCGGCGAGTTTGCGCAAAAATATCTGACGGAAGATTCCCTCTGCCCGATAGATAAACTCATTGAACTTTGGGGAATGGAAAAATTCAATCAAATGATTGAAGACCTTCAAATCCTTGCGAAAATTTAATCGAAAACGGCTGATTCAATGATCAGCCGTTTTGCTTTTATTTCAATTCATCAAGAAAATACGCTCTCGTATTCGCGTATTTTCCGTTTTTATCCTTGACTGTCAGGCGGAAATACTGATCGGTGGGCAGTATCTCGAAGGACGCCTCGGTGACGTATTCATTGTTTTTGACCTCGTTCGTGCGCGAGCGGCGTCTGCCGGCGGTGTAGAGGTGGACGGCATCTGCCTCCGAGCACTTGATATAAACTCTGCCGTCCTCGTAGTAGAGCTCGTATATCTCGGGACCCGACGATGCGTAGCAGTCGCCTGCCTCGATAGCGTTCAGAATATTTTCGTGCGTCAAGGATTCCGCCTTGACCATCGTCCACGCCTTGAAGAAATGGATGGTGCTGTGGTTGTCGTCACCGCCAACAGAGGCGATCCGCTTGCCGAGTCGGAGCATCTGATCGTAGACGTAGGGCGTGTAATCCATATCCGATCCCCGGTTAGATGCGCCGTTGTTGATCTCGAGCATATTGAGATTTTCAAGCTTCGAATAGGTTTCATAGGTGTTGAGCGACCAGTTGGGGTGATTGTAGCAAACGAGGAATCCGTTCTCTCGCGCTGTTTTGATGATCTCGTTGATGCAATCAATCGACCAGACCTTTTCGTAATCGGGCGTGCCGACGTATTCGGGCTCGCCGATCAAAGCCTTCTGCTTTTCGCCGATGAATTTCGGATTGAAGCATATCTGCTTCGTGTTATGAGGATCCTTCGCGTAGAGATTCAGGTGCATCTGCTCAACGTCGGAAAAGCAGGTGGGCTTGCCCTCGTAGAAGGAGTGCGCGGGATTTGAGTAATTGCCGAGCGCGTATTCGTATGAGGTGATCGCGAGAAAGTCCTCGTCGTTGAGGCGAGTGAAATCGAAAAGCGCCTCGTGCTCGGTGTATGCGATTGCGGAATATCCGCGGGATTTGTATAATTCCTTCAATTCCTCCGGAGTCTGCTGACCGTCGGAGTAGGTAGAATGGCTGTGCATATTTACTTTATAGAACTTGCCCCCCTCGGGCAAAAGATACTGTTTCACAGTCTCGCCTCCGTGACCGATTTTTTATAATTCTACCACTCCTATAGCAAAAAGTCAAGGGTTTTAGCCTAAAATACTATGATTTTGAGCTATGTAAACCGCCGGTTGCTAAATTTTCAAGCGTGGTTGGTAGACTTTACACCAAAATAGTGGTATAATATATGCAGTAAAATGATCCTCACGGAGGCAATAATGAATTTAGGCGAAAATATATATAACTGTCGAACGAAAAAATCGATGTCACAAACCGATCTTGCAAACGCGCTCGACGTTTCAAGACAGTCGGTTTCCAAATGGGAAAACAATTCCGCTGTTCCGGATCTGGATAGAATCATCAAAATGAGCGAGCTTTTTGAGATCTCACTTGACGAGCTCGTTTTCGGAAAAAAGCCCGAAATAAAAAAAGAGCCGCCCGCTGAGATAATTCCCCAGCTTACTCTCAACTTCAAGCCGAAAACGGTTGCGGGCGCATTGATGTTGGTTTTTGGAATGGTATTCTTCCTTCTTTCAATATTTTGGGGCAACCATCTTTGGTTTGGCGAGGAGATCGGCGAGCTTTCGGGGCTGATGCTATTCCTCGTTGGTCTTTCACTGATAGCAACATACGATTTCAGAATATTTGCTATCAGTACTACAATTTTTGTAATATATTCGACTTTCTGCTACGGCTTTTTACAGATAACAAGTATGGCGAGCTACGTGTTTACCATTTTGGCAAGCCTTATATTTATGACTTGGTTCTTTGCTTGGGGAAATCACGCAACGGATGGTCACGAATTTGTACCGATCAACATCGAAAGTGAGGAATAACATCCTTTGGAAGAAATCATCGAAACTCTTACAGAGCTTAATATTATAAGCGTACCGGTTCGAATCCTCTTGGCGCTTCTCGTCGGCGGTTGTATCGGTATGGAGCGCGGATACCACGGTCGCGCCGCGGGTCTTCGCACCCACATTCTCGTTTGCGTCGGTGCGTGTATAGCCGCTATGACGGGTATATACGAGGTAGGCGTGCTCGGATTTACCGCCGATCCGCTCCGTGTCGGTGCGCAGGTAATATCGGGTATCGGATTCCTCGGCGTCGGAACGATCATCGTGCGCAATCGCTCTCAAGTCACGGGACTTACCACCGCCGCCGGTCTTTGGGCAACCGGAAGCATCGGTCTTGCCATCGGAATCGGATTTTACATAGCCGCCATTATGGCATTTTTAGTAGTTTTTCTTACGATCACGCTCTTTATCCATCTTGAAAAGAAGTCGAAGAAAACAGAAACTAACTATTGCTACGTCGAGCTTTTTGACTCGGCAAAAACAAAGGAATTCTGCGTAATTGCCAAGCAATACGCTGAAAAGATAGATATTGTGCCGGCGAAAAGCGGAATCGCCAATCATATCGGTCTCGAATTCAAATTCAAAACCCCCGAGGATTACGAGTCCCTCCTTTTGGTCTCCGGGGAAAACGAGGACGTCGTTGTGGCGCTCCCCGTGCAGTATTAGGACCCACCTAATGAAAAACACTACCCTTAGCGTCGTGAACGAGGCGCTGAGGGTAGTGTTTTTTTATATCGAACAAATAAGCTGCTCGATCGGAACGTAGCCTTTGCCGTAGCCTTTGGTCTGCGCATCGGCGGCGGTGCAGAGGTCGAGCGTGCGCGTGAGGGCGTCGGCGCCGATATTCTTCATCGCTCCGATGTATTTCGCCAGCGGATAGGGCTTGATGCCCGTTGCAGCGGCGATATCGTTCTGATTCATACCCGCCGTCTGGCAGGCGAGGATCGTATTCATATCGCAGATAACGCGGATGAGCTCCGCCATAATACGGACGGGCTCGGCTTTTTCCGCCTTCATCTTGTCAAGAACGGCAAGTGCGGTCGGGATATTCCGCGCAAGGATGGCATTTGCAAGCGCGAAGGAATCGAATTCCTCGGTAGCGCACGCCGCCTCGCGAATGTCGTCCTCCATTACCGCCTTCCGTCCTCTCGCGAGAACGAGATAGGAGATCTTGTCGATCTCGGAGGCGAGGGTGAACATATCGGTACCGC
The DNA here is from genome assembly GCA_017387685.1 of Clostridia bacterium. Lineage (GTDB taxonomy): Bacteria > Bacillota > Clostridia > Oscillospirales > CAG-272 > CAG-390. Next base: position 105,090 of record JAFOEU010000055.1, on the reverse strand, counting down.
AAAAATCAACGGTTGCGGCGCAGACGCGCGCATCGGCGTCAACTCCGTTTTCCTTGAAGTGGCGAGCGCACCATCCCGCAAGCTTGCCCGCGGGAACGCGGTCAAACCGCACGCCTTGCGCATATTCGCAGAGCTTTTTGAGCTCCGAGGATATCTTTTTCGGCGTTCCGACGTTGATACCGCCCGCGGGAATCGAGATGATGAACACGTTGCCCGATTCCCCCTCGAGCGAGCCGAGGATCTCACAAAGCGCGTTTATCTCGGCGGCACGGAGGTCGGTGAAGGCGAGGGACGCGACAACGAGCCTGTATTCCCCGAACATCGGGGGCGCGGCGAGCGCGGCGGATACGCTTTCGGGCGAAAAATCCGCCTGCTCGATGCGAACGTAGTCAAACATCTCCGCCTCGGGGGATACAAGCTCACTCTTCGCCACCGAGAGCGCGTTACCCTTGAGGTAATCCTCGTCGCCGAAGAATATGTAAGCCGCATCGGGCGTTTTTATATTTCGGCGGAACTGCGCCTCGGTGATGATCTCTTTCATTCAGAAATTAGTCGGTAAGACCGTAAACCTCGCGCATGAGGTCGGGCTTGTTGGTGATAACTGCATCACAGCCAACGTCTGCGAGCCACTGTGCGATCTCGGGATCGTCAACGGTCCAAGGATGAACGCGGATGCCCTTTTCGTGGCACTTCTCAACGTAGCTCGGGTAAAGCTTGAGCTGGTTGTGCTTGGGGTGGGAAGCAAGCGCGCCGATATTCTCAGCGTAGTCCCAAGGCTTGACCATATTGAAGCTGTAAAGGGGAGCTACGAACGCCTTGGGATTAACCTCAAGCATACGCTCGAGCTGAGCGTGGTCGAAGGAGGAGTAGATAACGAGATCGAGCATACCGGTCTTCTCTGCGAGAGCGTGGAGAGCCGCGGGCATCTTGGGGTCAGCGGACTTGATCTCTACGTTACAAACCATATTGTTCTCGCGGCAGAGGTTGAAGAGGTCTTCCATAAGGGGAAGCTTGGTGCCCTTGAAGTCGGGGGAGAACTTGCGGCCGAAGTCGAAGTTAAGAAGCTCCTCGTAGGTGTACTCGGTAACGAGACCCTGACCGTTGGAGGTACGGTCGATCTTTTCATCATGGAGGGTTACGATCTTGCCGTCAGCGGTGAAGTGAACGTCGGTTTCGATACCGTCAGCCTTCATTTTAGCTGCGAGCTCGTAAGCGGGCATGGTGTTTTCGGGCGCGTAAGCGGAAGCACCGCGGTGCGCGATGATGAGTGTGCGTTCTGTAAGTGTCTTTGCCATTTTCTTTGTTTCCTTTCGGATGTATTTTGTATTTTAATTTGTTTTTCTTGATTTTGTTGAGCATAACAGTGCAGAATGCAGAGTGCAGAGTGCAGAGTTACGGTAATTTTTCGCTGAAGCGAAAAATAATTTTATTATAAAGTTTGAGTTGAGTTTATATCAGAATTGAAAATTTCCGCAGCCGCAGGCAAGGAAATTCTCCTTAACTCTGCATTCTGCACTCTTCACTCTGCACTTTCCTCGCCCTTCTTGAGCTCCTCGATCTCGCTCTTAAGTTCAGCTATCTTCGCCTCAAGCTCTCCGAGTTGCTGCGATACGGGGTCGGGGATGTGGATCTGGTCGAGCTGTTCCTCAACGCGTTCGCCCTTGCGGCGCACTACCTTCGCGGGGATGCCGACTGCAGTCGCGCCCGCGGGGATCTCTTTGAGTACCACCGCGCCCGCCGCGATCTTCGCGCCGTCGCCGATCTTGAACGGTCCGAGGACCTTTGCGCCCGAGCCGACCATTACATTATTGCCGAGTGTGGGGTGTCGCTTGCCCGTGTCCTTACCCGTACCGCCGAGGGTTACGCCCTGATAGATCGTGCAATCGTCGCCGATGATGCAGGTCTCGCCGATTACGACGCCCGAGCCGTGGTCGATCATAAGTCGCTTACCGATCTGCGCGCCGGGGTGGATCTCAATTCCCGTCAGGAATCGCGCAAGCTGTGAAACCGCTCTCGCGGGGAGAAATTTTTCATTGACGTAAAGCTTATGCGCCACGCGGTATGCGAGCATCGCGTGAACGCCCGAATAGAGAAGCATGACCTCAATGTCGCTTCTCGCCGCGGGGTCTCGCTCACGGACGGCAGCAACGTCTTCAAGGATCCCCTCTTTCAGCTCGGAGAGGAAGCATCTGCCGTCAAAGACCTTGTCCTCAACGGTCGAATAAAGTCTGCCCGCGGCAACGCGGAGCTTTCCATAACCCGATTTTACCGCATTTTTGATCTTCGTCTTCTGCTCGGGTGTGAGCTTTTTCTTCTTTTCGGTGTTGAAATCCTTTTCACTTGTACCGATATTGATATTAATATGCATATTGACTCCTTATTTCGCGCCTTCGATAGCGGCGATATCCTTACTGTCGAGGGGATAATTCTGCAGCTCGAGCAGCTTGTCATAAATTTCGATTACCGAATAGGGCTTTGCGCCATAATCAACGTCGCCCTTATAGTATATTTCCACCTGCATCTTGTTGATACTCGAAAACTCGGGTATCGACTCAAAATAGTACTGACGGAAGGTGTAGAGCGAGGTGGTGTCCATTTCGGCGAGGTTTGATGCAATACGAGTCTTTTTTGTGTCGCCTTCCTCGTTCTTGTAATAAACAACAAGGGTAACGTCAAAGAGATCGTCCTTCTTGCCGGGAATTTCATCAAGCTCGTAGTCCTTCGCGATGTGGGGGAGAAGGCTCTTGTTATATCGCAGAACGATCTGCGTCTGATTCGCACGGGGGAAGAAAACGACGTCGGTCAGGAAAAACTGTGCGAATTCGTTCTTTTTGATCTCGCCTTCTGCAAGCTCGAACTGATCGTGCCAGTCCTCGTCGGTGGCGATATTGTCCTGCTCCGCCTGATAACGGGCAAATCCATCGCCGCCGTACTGCTCCCAAGCCGCCGCAAGCGAGGAATTGCCCGCGACCGTCTTGATCGCGCTCGGCTCGTTGGTCGAGAAAAGCACGCGCCAGAGAAGAAATGCGTTTATGAAAACGATGAGAGCTATGAAAGAGTATTTGATGACCTTACCGAGTATCCTCCAGAAAAGCGGGGCGGGTGGGCCTTCTTCTTCGTAATCATCGTAGATGTAATCTTCAGCCATAATAAAATTCCTTTCTTATTTATCGAGCTTCATATCGCCGTCCTTGATCAGACCGAAACGGCGCATCGGAATGTACACAATGTATGAAATAGCTGCGGGGAGAATGAAGCAGATGAGCGCAAGACCTATCCAGTCGAGTGCTCCGACCTCGCTCGGATATCCGTTTGCGGGATCGAGCCAACCGAGGACGATACCGACAGGACCGAGCAGACCGCAAGTGCCCATTCCCGAGTTGATCGCCGCGCCGTACATTTTCATAGAGAAGGTGCAGGTCGCGAGCGGTCCCGTCACCGCCGAGGCGATGATGGGGGGCAGCCAGATAATTGGCTTCCTTATTATATTAGGCATCTGGAGCATACTTGTGCCGATGCCCTGAGAGAGCAGACCGCCGACGCCGTTGTCGCGGTAGGAGATGACGGCAAAGCCCACCATCTGCGCACAGCATCCGGCAACAGCCGCGCCGCCGGCGATTGCGAGTCCCTCGGACGAGCCTACTGCAACGATGCTACCCGTCAGGACAAGTCCCGCGCAGATTGCGGCAGACGAAATCGGGAGTGTCAGCGCGATTCCCATAACGACGGAAACCGCAAGTCCCGTGAAGAAGGGTGCCTGAGTCGCCGCCCATCCGATGAAGGTGCTGACGTAGCCGACAAGCGTGCCGATCGAGGGCGCGACGAACACGGAAAGCAGTCCGCCGACGAGGAGCGTCACAAAGGGCGTGACGATGATATCGACTTTTGTCTTTTTTGAAACGAGCTGACCGAGCTCAACCGCGATGATCGCGATGAAGAACACGGCAAGCGGACCGCCCGCGCCGCCCTGCGCGTTTGCGGCATAACCGACAGCCGCCGCAGAGAATATGACAAGGGGATCACATTTCAGCGCGAAAGCAATAGCCGCCGCCATCGCGGGACCCGCGACAGCCTGCGCAAATGCACCGATATCGGCAAGCACGCCGAGATGCGGTATCATTCCGAGCGCTTTAAAAATCGTTCCGATCAGAAGCGAGGCAAAAAGTCCCTGCGCCATAGCGGACATGGCGGTGATGAAGTAGCGCTTTAGGTATTTTTTGAGGGTGTTCATTGTTTGAAATGGGGAAAGAGGGGAAAGGTTAAAGGGAAAAGGGAAAAGGGAAAAGGTATGGTAACTTTTCGCCGTGGGCGAAAAGTATTTTATTTGATATTTTCGGTCAGGATTTTGATTTGAGTGTCGGGGAGTTTTTTCACTTCTTCGACGGTGCTGTTGAGTTCATCGAAGCCGAAGGTTTCAATGAAACGGTTGAGGAAGGCGAGAGTTTTTGTGCGGACGTCTGCATCCTTGTTTTCCGACTCGCACTCGAGCCAGATTTCATAGTCACCGAGATCGGCGGGCGCACCGTCGGACATAACGTCGAGTGACCAAGCACCCAAAAGTGCGGCGAGGCAATTGTCGTTGGAGTCAAATATATCGAAAAAGATATGATCCAGAATTGCAAGCATCTTTTTGTAATCGCAAGCGACCACGACGCCCGATTCGCGGGGGAGTTTTTTCATTATGATCCTCCTTGAAAGGTGGTGTATGCGTTTGTTAAATAGTAACTCGTACTATACAAGTGCGCCTATGTTCGCACTTGTATATTAATTAATTCGGAAAATTTTCGCCTTTGGCGAAAATTCACCTTCACTAGTCACTAGCCACTAGTCACTAGCCACTTAAATCTCCCCCTGCGAGATCTTAAGCAAACGCTTCATAACGTCGTTCCCGCCGCGACCGAAATAGTCGTGAAGGGTGAGGTATTCGCGGTAGAGTGCGGAGTAGACCTTTTCGTTCTCTTTATTGGGGGTATAACTGCTGTAGATCGGGCTCTTCATAGCGTCGGAGGCGGCAAAAATGTCGGGGTATTCGCCTGCGGCAACGGCGGCGTAGATAGCACTGCCGAGTGCGGGAGCCTGTTTTGAGGAAATTACATTGATCGGGATGCCGAGGACGTCGGAGTAGACCTGCATCGTAAATGCGTCCTTGCGCGCGATTCCGCCCGCGGCGATGAGGCTGTCGATCTTCATTCCGCATTCCTCCATACGGTCGATGATGACCTTGGTCGCAAACGCGGTCGCCTCAATAAGGGCGCGGAGGATATCATCGGTCTTGGTGCGGAGCGTCATACCGATCAAAAGTCCCGTCAGATTGCCGTCAACGAGGATGTTTCGGTTTCCGTTCCACCAGTCGAGGGCGAGAAGTCCGGTTTCGCCCGGCTTTTTCTTTGCCGCGCGGCGGACGAGGAGCTGAATGACGGGAATTCCGAGCTGCTCGGCTTCCGCCTTGTCCTCTGCGGTTGCAAGATTGTCCACAACCCACGCAAAATGGTCGCCTACGGCGCAAAGTCCCGCTTCAACGCCGAAGTAACCCGGCATAAGACCGTCGGGAACGTATCCGCAGATTCCGCCAATATCTCTGTAAATATCAGCAAGTGTAAAATAGCAATTGGAAGTGCCGAAAATGCCGTAAATATCGCCGGGCTTGGTCAGTCCAACAGCGGGGGCGGCAACGTGGGCATCGGGGATCGACGCGGCAACGGCAGTACCCTCGGCAAGACCGAATCTTTCAGCCGCCTCTTTGGTAACGCGACCGACGCACTCGCCCATCTGCGCGATGGGGGCGTCAAGCAGACGGTGCGCGAGCTCGGGTAGCTCGGGATCGACCGCCGCGAGATATTCGTCGGAGGGGTATCCGACGTCCGGCAGATACTCCGCCTTGTAGGACGCGAAAAGATATCCGCGCTTCTGCACGCCGGTGAGCAAGAAATTGAGCCAATCTCCCGCCTCGATATAGTAATCAGCCGCCTCTATGACCTCGGGGGCTTCCTTTGCGGTTTGGAGAAGCTTCGGGAAGAGCCATTCGCTCGATATCTTACCGCCAAAATAATTGACGAAGGTCTCGCCTCGCTCTGCGGCAACCTCGTTCATACGGTCCGCCCACGGCTGGGAGGCGTGATGCTTCCAGAGCTTGACGTAGGCGTGCTTATTCTGCTCAAACTCGGGCAGAGAAACGAGCGCGGTGCCGTCTTTTTTGATCGGAAGGATCGTACAGCAGGTGAAGTCGATGCCGACACCGACGATCTGCTCCTTTTCGATGCCCGCCTCGCGGCAGAGCGCGGGGAAAAGAAATTCGAGAACTGCGAGATAATCGCGCGGGTCTTCGAGTGCCCAATTGATCGGGAGCACCTCACCGCTCGCGGGAAGGATGCTGTCGATGACGGCGTGAGGGTAGTCCATCACGACGCTTGCGCACTCCTCGCCCGTCATAACGTCAACGAGCACAGCTCTGCCCGAAAGCGTTCCGAAATCTATTCCAACGGTATATTTTTTCATAGTTTTGGTCCTTTTAAAAGTATATATTTATACAGAATAATTATATAACATTTTCGGGCAAAAGTCAAACCTTTTTTGATATAAAATCGGAAAATTTCCGCCTTGGCGGAAATTTACCTTAACATTTCGCTTCTGCGAAATATATCGTGCCTTCAGGTATATCGTATCCGCGAAGCGGATATATCGTGCCGAAGGCATATCGCGCGCCGCCCGCAGGCGGTGCAACCCCCGAAAAGTGTTCCGTGGGCGGAACGTGATTATGCTTGACATACCCCAACAAATATGGTATAATATAAACTGTATTAATATGTAAAGAGGTATATCCCATGACAAACACACGCGGATATTTTATAGTTTTTGAGGGCTGTGACGGTTGCGGCAAGACCACGCAGACCGAGCGTCTTCGTGCCGCTGTTGCCGAGGCAACGGGCAGACCTTGTCTTTATGAGCGCGAGCCGAACGAACGCAACGCCGCGGGCGCGATCATTCGCTCGGGACTTTACGGCGGCGTCAAGTTTCTGACCGAAAGTATGGCGTATCTCCACGTTGCCGACCGTCTTGAGCACATCGAATTTATGCGTCCCCTCGTCGAGGCGGGCACGAGCATCGTCTGCGACCGCTATTATCTTTCGAATATGGCGTACAACACCACGTCGCGCATCTCGATGGCGGATATTTACGCGATGAACAAGCCCTGCATCGAGGCGATGAAGCCCGACCTTTTCGTCTTCCTTGACGTCCCAACCGAGGTCACCAAGGCTCGCCGCGACGCAAACCGCGCGGATAAGGAAATCTACGACGGCGATGACAAGCAGGCGCGCATTCGCCGCAATTATCTTGAAGCGATCGAATTTCTGAAGGCGCAGGGTGAACAGGTTGTCGTTATCGATGCCTCGCGCGGAATCGACGAGGTCTCCGAGGATATCAAGGCACAGGTCTTCTCTGCCCTCTCGATCGGTAAATAATATGATAATTTACTCCTACACACCCGAGCGCGGCGACAAGATCAGCAATATTCTCATTTATTCGCTCGCGGGCGTCGGTCTTATCCTTGCGATAATCGCGGAGATCATCCCCGCCGCGGCGAGCGCACTTCACGTTGCCGCCTTCGCGCTGATACTCGGCTCGATACTCGTCTGGTCGCGCTGTATGCTCTCTTTCACCTACTCGATCGAATCGAATGAGGACGGCAGAGCACCCGATCTCGTTGTTCGCGAGAACCGGGGCAAAACGAGCCGAATCCTCTCTCGCGTTTCGCTCGATGGCGCAAGACTTATCAAGTCCGACGGCTTCAATCCCGACGGCGCGCCCGTTTTCGATCACCGCCCGAGCATTTTTATCAAGGATCATTGGATATTCGAGGTATCCGAGCGCGAGACGCACGCTTATATCCGCTTCTCGCCCGACTCTGAAATGATCAATATCCTCCGCTCAGCGGGCTGTGGAGACGCGGAATGAAGCGCCTGATCCCGCTCGTCCTCGCGTGCTCATTGCTTTTGTCTGCATGTGCGGTCGAGACGCCGCCCTATGAGGGCGAGGTCATCAGCGCATCTATCACGGAGCTCCCCGAGCCCGAAACCACCCTCGCTCCCGAAACCACTTCCCCCGAAACAGAAGTGACCGAGCCTCCAAAGACAGAGCCGATAGAAACCGAGCCCGAGTATACCGAGCCAGAGTATACCGAGCCCGAGGAAACCTCCCTTGTGGACGTAATGGCAACTCTTCCCGCACAGACGATCTTTGAGGTATCGGAAAGATTCTCTGAGGTATACACGTCGTGTACACGAAAAACACAAACCGTGACCGAGATCGTTCAGGGCGGGGTAAACTCACGCCACGAAATCTTCTCCGAGCTTCTCACAAGCGATGGAAACGCCTCATTCAGGCGCACATCGGACGGCGAGAGTGAGGAATATTTCTTGATCGACGGATTTCTCTGTTACGGCGGAAAATTCGGCAACTACCGCTTCGGAGGATACGATATCTCGTCCTTCTCCAAGCTGGCGGGAAATTATTTTCCCATGACCGCCTTCGAGGACGGGACTGTTGAAGTCGACAGCGAGAATATAACCTTGAAATTTGATAAGATCACCACCGAGGGTATTGGCGAGATCGCTAAAATGCTCGGCTTGACCGAGAAATATGAGCTCAGGATCACCAAAGCCGAATTTCTCTACGTCACCGACACCGCGGCGCATATGAGGGAGAAGGTGTTATCTCTCGAGGCGGATGTGGAGCGGGGTGGCAATCACGTTTTGTCTTTTCGTCTTACCTCGCGCACCGAGCAGAGCGGCATTAACGAAAAGAACTCTCTCACGCTCCCCGCGATGACCTCATACGTTCTGATCCCCGACTCCGCCGCGCTCACGATTTATGAAGCCGCGCTTGCTGACGTCGACTCGTTTTTCGGGCGATATCAGGCTTTCGAGCTGCAGGAGAACGACGATATCCGTATCGGCGGCACGGCTGAACGCCATTTGAGTGAAAAAATCGATTACGCATACGCCAAAAAGATCGGAGCGACATTTGAGAGAGTGTTTGACACCGGCTCGGGCAAAACGCGTGTTTTAACGCATTTCAACCGCCGCCGTGCCTTCTCGCAGATAAATAGCGGAAGCATATTCGTCGACACAACCTTTAATGCAAAAAATCTCGAGTCTACTCTGACCGCGCCCTTTGACCGTTCAATGCTTCCCTTTTGGGCTTTCGCCCGCATAGAGGAATACACGGCGGAACGACTTTCCTTTTCGATCAATCAAGAAGGTAAAATAATGCTCGCACGCGAAGCTCTGCTTGCCGCGGGAATTTATGCCGACGTGATCAGCGTTACCTCCTGCGACGATGCCAAAGCCTATATAAACTTCGATTCAAACGGACACGTTGCCTCGGTCGGCTTCAGCTTCTCCGCGCGCGTAACGGCGGACGGAAAGACCTACACCGTATCGCGCAACCGCTCCCTCAAGGTCACCAAGCGCGGCAGCGCGCAGGTAAAGGTCATTTTTATCGACGTTGACGAAGAGGAAGAGGAATGATCAAGTGCAGAGTTAAGAGTGCAGAGTGCAGAGTTGAAGGGAAATTTTCGCCGTGGCGAAAATTCCATATTAATAATTTTGTGATGTGCTGATTAAATTTCACATAGCCAAAGTCATAACAAATTAAAAAATCTCGGATATCCGAAGCGAAGCTTCGAAATATCCGAGATTTTTATTTTATTCTCTGTATTTCAGCACAGCAGTAAATTGCATCAGCACCGCACAAAATTAAAGCACCAATGATTTTCAAGCGGAGCTTGAAAATCCACCTCAACTCTGCACTCTGCACTCTTAACTCTGCACTTAAATAACGACTACTCTCCAGATGCCTGCGTTTGCTTCGATAGCCTTCTTCATTTCGGCGATCTCTGCGTCGGTGGTGCCGACGGCGAGGGCAAGGAGTGTGCAAGCGTTGTTGCCGCGGGATTTATTGGAAAGGTGCTCGATGTTGACGCCCTTTTCCGCAACGGCGGTCGTGATCTTTGCGATGGTCGCGGGTACGTTTGCGTGGAGGACAAGGACGTTTCTGCCGTCGTGGGGAGGAAGATCGATCGCGGGGAAGTTGACGGAATTCTTGATATTACCCGTGGAAAGGAACTCAACGAGCTGATTTGCCGCCATGATCGCGCAGTTATCCTCGCTCTCACCCGTGGATGCACCAAGGTGGGGGATATTAACGATGCCCTTGACACCGAGGGTTTCCTCGGTCGGGAAGTCGGTGACGTACGCCGAGATCTTGCCCGCCGCGATTGCGTCCTTGATATCAGCCGCGATCGCGAGATCCGCGCGCGCAAGGTTGATGATCTTGACGCCATCCTTCATCTTATCAATATTTTCCTTGCGGATCATACCCTTCGTTGCCTCAACAGCGGGAACGTGGAGGGTGATATAATCGCTCTTTTCAAAAATTTCGTCGGTTGTGACCGCGTGGCCTACCGCACGGGAAATTCTCCACGCTCCGTCAACGGTCAGGTAGGGGTCGTAGCCGATAACCTTCATACCAAGGTCGATCGCGGCGTTTGCGACCATTGCTCCGATCGCGCCGAGACCGATAACTCCGAGAGTCTTACCGCGAAGCTCACAGCCTGCGAAAGCGGATTTGCCCTTCTCTACCGTCTTTGCAACGTCGGTTGTAAGCGTTTCGGACCAATTTGCGCCGCCGATAACGTCACGCGATGCAAGCATCAGCGCGCAGATAACGAGCTCCTTAACGCCGTTCGCATTCGCGCCGGGGGTGTTGAAAACTACAACTCCCGCCTCGGTGCAGCGGTCGATCGGAATATTGTTGACACCCGCACCGCAACGCGCGATCGCGAGAAGCTCGGGGTTGAATTCCATATCGTGAAGCGCGGCGGAGCGAACCATTATCGCCTCGGGCGCCGCACAGTCGTCAGCGACGTTATATACCGCGCGGTCAAAAATATCGGTACCGCAAGCGGCGATTTTATTCATTAACTTGATATTCTTCATAGCTCTTTCCTCTTACTTGGGGTTGTTCTTTGCAAAGTCCTTCATAAACGCGACGAGCGCTTCGACGCCCTCGTAGGGCATTGCGTTGTAGATCGAGGCGCGCATACCGCCGACTACGCGGTGGCCCTTGATGTTCTTGAGTCCCGCCTTTTCAGCTTCGGAGGCAAATTTCTTGTCGAGGTCTGCGTTTCCTGTGACGAAGGTTACGTTCATCATCGAACGGCAATCCTTTCTTACGGGAGCGATGTAATAGTCCTGCGAATCGAGGTAATCGTAAAGCAGAGCCGCCTTTTTCGCGTTCATCTCCTTCATAACCTCAAGACCGCCGAGCGATTCGATCCACTCGTAGACGAGTCCCGCCATATAGATGGTGTAGCAGGGGGGAGTGTTATACATCGAGCCGTTCTCAGCCATTATATTCCAATCGAGCATCGAGGGGCACTCGGGACGAGCCTTACCAAGCAGATCCTTGCGGACGATGACGAGAGTCATACCCGCGGGAGCCATATTCTTCTGCGCGCCCGCGTAGATAACGGCAAATTTAGTTACGTCAACGGGCTCGGAGATGATGCAGGAGGACATATCGGCAACGAGCGGAACGTCGCCGGTATCGGGGATGTAGTTATATTTAGTACCGAAAATGGTGTTGTTATAGCAAATGTGAACGTAAGCGGCATCGGGATTGATATCCTCGCGCTTTACCTCGGGGATATAGGAGAATCCGTCGGGCTTGGATGTGGCAACAAGGCGAACGTCGCCGTACTTCTTAGCTTCCTCGTAAGCCTTGCCCGAGAACTGACCCGAAACGATATAGTCAGCAGTTCCGCCAACGGGGAGAAGGTTGAGGGGTACTGCGGCGAACTGAGTCGAAGCTCCACCCTGAAGGAAGAGGACGGCGTAGTCATCGGGAATGTTCATAAGCTTGCGCAGATCAGCCTCTGCCTTTGCGATGATGGGCTCGAAATCCTTTGATCTATGCGACATCTCGGCAACGGACATACCGCTTGTGCCGTACTCAAGCATTTCTGCCGCCGCGCGCTCAAGAACGGGAATGGGAAGCATGGAAGGACCTGCGGAAAAGTTATATACTCTGCTCATAATATTTCTCCTTTTTAACGCGGTAAAATGTTATTGCTGAAATTATACTACAATTATCTTCATTTGTCAATACCTTTTTGCAATTTTTTGCAACTCATTCGAACATTTTATTGCATATTTTTGCCCATTTTCGCCGTTTTGACTCATTTTTGCCCGAATTTATGAATGCGCCGAGCAAACACGGCTTCATTTTTTTGCACGTGTAATTGCCATTTGGAAGACATTAATTGCGATACGAATCAAATATTAATGAGGCTTTTTACTCAAAACAAGCCTTAACACGCAAACTATTAATTTCGATTATAATCGAAACTTTTCGCATTATGCGCTATAATTTCGATTATAGTCGATAATTTATCAAAATCGGACTTGACTTTCTATTATATTTTTGATATAATATTTATTGATCTGAATCAAAGCGGGGTGATATCAATGATTAACAGAGACAGCTATATTTCACAAATAAGGCCTTTTATCAACCAAACCGAGCTTATCAAGGTTATTGTCGGAGTCCGCAGAAGCGGAAAATCAATAATGCTTGAGCTTATTAAGAAAGAATTGATGGCTTCTGGCATAGAACCCGAGCAGTTCATATCCATTAATTTTGAGGATATGACTTACTCGAGTCTGACGAACGCTGAGGCTTTACACGATCATCTAAAAAAGCGGATAGATGATATAAAAGGACGCGTTTATTTGTTTCTCGATGAGATCCAAGAGGTATCCGATTGGGAAAAATGTGTCAATTCCCTGCGCGTAAACTCCGACGTTGACATTTATATCACAGGTTCTAATGCAAAAATGCTGTCCGGAGAATATGCGACTCTTCTTTCGGGGCGTTACGTTGAATTTTCTATATATCCTTTCTCCTTTTCCGAGTATTGTGAAGCGAGAAATGCCGCGGGAGAAAAGCTCGGCATCGGCGAATATTTCACTCAATATGTCAAATACGGCGGTCTTCCCTTCCTCGCGACCGCACCTTTCGATGAAAATGCAAAAATGCAGTATCTGAAGGATATTTATGCTTCTGTTGTCATAAAGGATATTGTTAAAAGAAACAATTTGCGCGATATCGACCTGCTCGAGCGCATTATGGCTTACGCGATCGCAAATATCGGACGAACCTTTTCGGCAAGCAGCATCGCCTCATATTTAAAAAGCGAAAAGCGTCCTGCTTCGGTGGATACGATAATAAATTACCTAGCCGCATGCGAAAAAGCATTCCTATTTTATAAGATCAACCGAATGGATCTGCAAGGCAAGGAAATTCTTAAGATCAACGAAAAATATTATCTTTCCGATCACGGTCTTCGTCAGGCGTTATACGGTAACAACACGCGCGATATAGAATTGATCCTCGAAAACATCGTTTGCCTCGAAATGCTCCGACGAGGCTACAAGATAAGCATCGGCAAAAACGGCGACAAGGAAATTGATCTTGTTTGCGACAAAAACGGGAAACGCATATATATTCAAGTCTGCTATATGCTGGCATCGGATAAAACGGCGGAGCGTGAATTTGGAGCATACGTCGGTGTTGCCGACAATTATCCCAAATACGTGCTCTCAATGGATGAATTCGATTTCAGCCGAGACGGAATAATTCATATGAATATACGAGATTTTTTGCTTGATTCCGCTATATAATCGAATATTTTTACTTCTGAACCAAAAACCACCGCCAAAGCGGTGGTTTTACTCCTTCCGAAACGCCGGCGGGGCGCCGTCGCTTCGAAGCGCAAAAGGGAGTTTCGAGCTCTGCGGAGCTCGACTTAAGGAACTTTTTGAAAAAAGTTCCTTAAGAAACCTCAAAAACTTTTCCGCTGTTTTTGATAAAATCAAAAATTTCCGAGCCGTCGGCTCGGAAATTCACCTTCAACCAGCAACTAGTAACTAGCAACTAGCAACTAACAACAAAACTCACCGCCAAAGCGGTGAGTTTTGTTGTTTTATCTCTTACTCAAAGAGCTTGCCGTACTTAACAAGTCTTGCGTACTTTTCCTTAGCTGCGTTTTCAGCCTTAGCGAAGAGTGCCTCTGCTCTCTCGGGGAACTGCTGTGCAAGACGGCTGTAACGAGTCTCGGAGGTGATGAACTCGCGGTAGTCGCCGGTGGGTTCCTTAGAGTCGATGGTGAGAGGATTCTTGCCCTCTGCCTTGAGTGCAGGATTGTAGCGGAACATCTGCCAGTAGCCTGCGTCAACCGCTCTCTTCATCTCGAGCTGGCAGTTGAACATGCCGCCCTTGATACCGTGCATCTCACAAGGAGCGTAACCGATAACGAGAGAAGGACCGTGGTATGCCTCAGCCTCGGAGAGTGCCTTGAGGAGCTGGTTCATATCAGCACCCATAGCAACCTGTGCTACGTAAACGTAACCGTAGGACATTGCGATCTCTGCAAGATTCTTCTTGCCGATTGCCTTACCTGCAGCTGCGAACTGTGCTACCTGACCGATCTGGGAAGCCTTGGATGCCTGTCCGCCGGTGTTGGAGTAAACCTCGGTATCGAATACCATTACGTTTACATCCTCGCCCGATGCGAGAACGTGGTCGAGACCGCCGAAGCCGATATCGTATGCCCATCCGTCGCCGCCGAAGATCCAAACGGACTTCTTAGCGAGGTATTCCTTCTCTGCGAGGATTTCCTTGGATGCCTCACAGCCCTCTGCTGCCCAGCCCTCAAGGAGCTCAACGAGTGCAGCGGTTGCGGGAGCGTTAGCCTCACCGTCATCAAGAGTATTGAGGTAGGTGTCGATTACGGACTTGCAGTGCTCGCAAGGAGTCTCGAGAGCGCGTACCTTGTTGATGAGCTTCTCACGGATGGTCTTCTGACCGATCGAGATACCGAGACCGTGCTCTGCGTTGTCCTCGAAGAGGGAGTTACCCCAAGCGGGACCGCGGCCGCTCTCACGGTTAACGGTGTAAGGAGTTGCAGGTGCGGAGCCGCCCCAGATAGAGGAGCATCCGGTTGCATTGGAGATGTACATTCTCTCACCGAAGAGCTGGGTGATGAGACGTGCATAAGAGGTCTCTGCACAGCCTGCGCAAGAGCCCGAGAACTCGAGGAGGGGCTGCTTGAACTGGCTGCCCTTGATGGTGTTAAGTCCGTAAGGAAGCTCCTTCTCGGAAACGTTTTCTACGCAGTAGTCAAATGCCTTCTGCTGATCGAGAACGGTGTAGGAGGGAACCATGGTGAGACATCCAACCTTACAAGCCTTAACGCAGAGGGTACAACCCATACAGTCAAGGGTGGAGATGCCGATGGTGAACTTATATTCGGTCTTCATAGCGGGCTTTGCAGTATACTTGGTATCTGCGGGAGCTGCCGCTGCCTCTGCCTCGTTCAGAGCGTAAGGTCTGATCGCTGCGTGAGGACATACGAAGGAACACATATTACACTGTACGCACTTGGTGGGATCCCAGGTAGGAACGCTTACTGCAACGCCGCGCTTCTCGAAAGCTGCGGAGCCCTGCGGGAAGGTACCGTCTGCCATGCCTGCAAATGCGGAAACGGGGAGGGAGTCGCCTCTCATGTGGCCAACGGGAACTGCAACCTTGTTAACGAAGTCAACGAGTTCCTGGCGTGCGCCGGTCTTTGCAGCCTCGGGAGCGTCGTCTGCGCAGTTAGCCCACTCAGCGGGAACGTCTACCTTAACGAATGCGTCAGCACCTGCGTCGATAGCGTTGTAGTTGAGGTCAACGATAGCCTGACCCTTCTTGATGTAGGACTTGTATGCCATCTTCTTCATGTACTCGATAGCGTCTTCCTTGGGAAGGATGCCTGCGAGGGAGAAGAATGCGGACTGGAGAACGGTGTTCTTAACCTTACCGTTGCCGATGCGGTTGAGAGCGATACCGGTACCGTCGATGATGTAGAAGTTGATATTGTTCTGAGCGATGTACTTCTTAACTGCTGCGGGGAGGTTCTGATCGAGCTCCTCTACGGTCCAGTCGCAGTCAAGGAGGAAGGTTCCGCCGGGCTTAACGTCCTGAACCATATCGTACTTAGCGAGGTAGGACTTGTTGTGGCAAGCTACGAAGTTCGCCTTGTTGATGTAGTAGGGGCTCTTGATGGGAGCATCGCCGAAGCGGAGGTGGGAGATGGTGATACCAGAGGTCTTCTTCGAGTCGTACTGGAAGTAAGCCTGGATGTACTTATCGGTGTGGTCACCGATGATCTTGATGGAGTTCTTGTTTGCACCAACGGTACCGTCGCCGCCGAGACCCCAGAACTTACAAGCAACAGTGCCCTGTGCAGCGGTGTCGGGACAAGCCTTCTCCTCGAGGGAGAGACCGGTAACGTCGTCTACGATGCCGAGAGTGAAGCCGTTCTTGGGCGCAGCCGCAGAAAGGTTCTCGAAGCAAGCGAAGATGGATGCGGGAGTGGTATCCTTGGAACCGAGACCGTAACGTCCGCCAACAACCTTGATGTCCTTACCTGCGTTAGCGAGGGAAGCAACAACGTCGAGGTAGAGGGGCTCGCCGAGGGAGCCGGGCTCCTTGGTACGGTCGAGAACTGCGATGGACTTGCAGGTTGCGGGAATAGCCTCGAGAAGTCTGTCAGCTCTCCAAGGTCTGTAAAGACGAACCTTGATAAGACCAACCTTTTCGCCGTTTGCGTTGAGGTAGTCGATAACTTCCTCTGCAACGTCACAAACCGAACCCATAGCGACGATTACGCGCTCTGCATCGGGTGCGCCGTAGTAGTTGAAGAGCTTATAGTCAGTACCGAGCTTTGCATTAACCTTGTCCATGTATTCCTCAACGATTGCGGGGAATGCATCGTAGTAGGGGTTGCAAGCCTCACGGTGCTGGAAGAAGATGTCGCCGTTTTCTGCAGAACCGCGGAGAACGGGGTGCTCGGGGTTGAGAGCTCTGGAGCGGAATGCCTTAACAGCGTCCCAGTCAACCATTTCCTTGAGGTCCTCGATCTCCCAAGCCTCGATCTTCTGGATCTCGTGAGAGGTACGGAAGCCGTCGAAGAAGTTGAGAACGGGAACGCGACCCTTGAGGGAAGCAAGGTGAGCAACTGCGCCGAGGTCCATGATCTCCTGCTGATTGGTTTCAGCAAGCATAGCATAACCGGTCTGACGGCAAGCATAGATATCGGAATGATCGCCGAAGATGTTAAGAGCGTGGGAAGCTACGCAACGAGCCGAAACGTGGATAACGCCGGGAAGGAGCTCGCCCGCGATCTTGTACATATTGGGGATCATCAGGAGAAGACCCTGAGATGCGGTGTAGGTAGTGGTGAGTGCACCGGAAGCAAGAGAACCGTGAACAGCACCTGCTGCACCTGCCTCGGACTGCATCTCGATAACGCTTACGCGCTCACCGAAGATGTTACGAGCGGGCTTGCCAAGAAGATTCTTGTCTGTTGCGGACCAAGCGTCGGTGGTCTCCGCCATAGGCGAAGAGGGAGTGATGGGATAGATTGCGGCAACCTCGGTGAACGCGTACGAAACGTGCGCGGCAGCGGTGTTACCGTCCATGGAAATCTTTGTACGTTTGATAGCCATGTGATTTTTCCTCCGTTTATTTGAAATTTTATTATTTTTGCGTGCAAAAAGATGGGTCATCCTTTGAACCCACTATATCATAGCACTTTTTGAACCAAAAGTAAAGGGGAATTTGTAAATTCGTATTCATAAAGTTAAAATTATTATACATTATAGGAAGAAAAAAGCGTAAGCGACACGATTTTGCGTTTTCTCCAACATTTTTCGAAGAAACGATTGCTATTTTTGCCGAAAAATGATAAAATATATAAAAAGCAAAATCAGGGGAAAAGACTATGAAAAAATACGTGATCGCACTCGCAGGCTGCCCGACCTCGGGCAAAAGCTCGGTGCTTCGAATGCTCAAAGAATTGCCGACCGACAATAATATAAAGGTACTCTTTCTCGACGAGACCGCAACTGTATTTCTGCATAACCGTCCCGCCGCGGTCGGCGCGCTCGACTCCCAGCTCCTTCGTCAGCACTACATAATCAAGGCGCAGATGCACTCGGAGGATCTGCTTCTCGAAAACGCCGCCGATCCGGAAAGACCGACTCTACTGATCACCGACCGCGGCGCGATCGACGCGATGGTATACCTTTCGGATGATGAATTCCCGATTTTCGGGATCGAACCCGACTCACTATACGCGCGCTACGACCACGTTATCTTCCTGAAGGGCGATTCGCAGAATTTCTGCGCCGACGAAACCACCACTCGCCTCGAGACCGACTACGAGCAGATCGCCGCGCTCGGTAAGAGATCGTATGAAATTTGGTCGAAGCACCCGTCATTTACGGTCGTCGAACAGCAACAGACCGTTGAAATGAAGACAAAGCTTGTTACCGAAAAAATAAACGAGATTTTAGGTATGAAGGTGTTTTAAATTCAAAAATTGATTTTTATATAACAGTAATCACGCCGAAGGCGTGTATCTCTGCGGCTTGGATAAAAACCGAAGGGGCTGGCTCATTAAGAAAAAATTTACCAAATGAAAGTGTATAGTTCTTCATTGATATTCACTTGGTGAAATTTGCACTAAACTGAAGTTGCGCGTTCTCCTTCCACCACTTCCGTGGTCCCCCTCCCTCCCGGAGGGAGGCTTGGTTTGTGCAAATTCCGTCATTTCTGCGCCGCTCTTTAAACACATTTATAATTTTGCATAACAAAAAGGAATATTTTATTTGAATCAATTTGCACTCGTAATAGAGCTTCAGCAAACTTTTTCAATAAAATATTCCTATTTGCTTTTTATGGATTAAGTTAAAAGAGTGTTCGTCTGAATATACGATGGAATTTGCGGTAACTCTTCAAGCCTCCCTCCGGGAGGGAGGGGGACCACGGCAGTGGTGGAAGGAGAACGCGCAACTTCGGGTTAGATCATATTTTATTTATGTTAAATGAGCCAGCCCCTTCAAGCTTTAATTTTAAAGATGAAATAATTAAATCCCGTGATCAACTGACATATCAGCGCGATTGTGAATAAAACGGGCAGCGGCAGGAAGCTTGCCGTAATCGTCGCGAGCATCGTGCCTCCGTTGAGCAGTATCATCCGCCAGGCGTTGTACGTTCCTGCGATCTCTACGGGAACCATGTATAAAAGAGCCGCGGGAATTGCGTAATCCACAAGCGTTCTTCCAAACGTAAGAAGTGCAAATATTGCCAGAAACAGCATCGGCTTTCGGGGGACAAGCAAAAGCGGAAAGACCGCAAAGCACAAGCTGCCGCAAAGGATCGAATACCTCGGGCTGACGCGGCGGGAAATGATGCTGAACAGAAAACACGCGAGCATAGAAGCGATGGACTGTGCCGAAACCATAGCAGTGGTCAGCACCTCGTCATATCCTATACTCAGAGCAGCCGCGGCAAGAATAGTCATAACTCCGCTCGCGAATCCTCGGGTAACGTTTCCGATAAACAGGTGCGAAAAGGCTTTGTGACGAAAAACTGCGATAAGCGGTGTTTTTTGGGCGGCGGCATTGCTTTGATCCGTCAGCGGTATCAGAGATTTCTGAAAAAACTGCAGAGCACCCGCGATCAGCAAAAAAAGACACGAGAGCAAAAACGCACCGATCATAAGTGTAGGATAGGCATAACGGACACTGAGCGCGCTCATAACGGAACCGACGCCAAAAGAAACGAGCGAGGATATGATACCGCAGATTGCGAGAACAGAGCCGTAGGCATCCGCGCGGTAAATATAATAAGGAACTTTATATTCGCAGACTGTATGCAACGCAAATGCGGCGGATTGCAGAACGCTGATGACCAAAAGCCAGACGTAAGATCCTGCGGATACGTCGCGCGAGAGACACAGCGGAAGATAACCAAGGAACAGAATCGCCCCGGGAATTTGTATCAGCGCAGTCCGCAGAAGAACCTTTTTGGTATCGGCAAAGCGCGAGCAAAGCAGTATCGTAAGCACGTTGAGGGCTTGAAACAGCGTGGCGTGCATATAGATCTGCTGTTCGGAAAAGCCGATACTGTTCAGAAAGGTCTGCATAAGCGGACCCGTGGAGCATAACAGCGCCGCTGTGCGGAACGTGTATGCAAGAACCGCACGCACCGCGTTGCGTTTTTCGGTTTTTGAAGATGATCGATTTGTTGTAACCATGATACGTTTGATAAAATGTCGCGTCAGAGTCGGGTTCAAGACAGCTCAATGCCGGTATCCCAGCGGTTGCCGTCAATCTGCGCTTCAAAATGCGTGATCTTCAATTCACCTTTATCGTAGAAAAGAACCGCAGCGTGATTGAGCCCTTCGGATGCCGCCATCGGTACACCCTCGGTTTCACTTCCGTTGACGGACAGCGTGATCATACCGTTTTTCCAGTTGATCTCCCAAGTGCCGCTTTCTGTCGGAGTGAGAGTATGATAAAGCGTATGAATACTTTCATCATACCCACTCGGGCGGGAATTCTTCATAAAATTCAGTCGGTCAAGGTAACAATCGGAAAGCAGTATCCGACAGGATGCGGGCAAGCTGCCTTCGGTTTTGAAAATGAGTTTACCCGACGTTCCGTAAGGGAAGCTTGTGATGGCATAAGCCACGTTGTCGGTTGTGACGCGGAGATTTATGCCGTCCTCCTCAACCGGAACGTCGCTCACCCACTCCTGCCAATTATCGGTGACTTGGGTTTCCGTTAAAAAATCGGGATTCAGCTTAATAAGATATGCTTGCTCCTGACCCCATCTGGAATTGCCTTCGCCTTCTACCTCAAAGGAACGCAAAAAGATATCGCCGTCGTCCGCCATCGTGGTATAGGGGTAACAGTTGAGCACCTTGTCCGTGTCACAGGGCGTCTTCTTGAGCAAAATTCGCGCACCTTGCAGGGTTTTGAAATTATCGTCGGAAACCGCACCGTGCAGACACTGTCTTGCAAAGCTGTAGCGCACCGCCTGCATAGGATGTCCCAGCGCGTTATTCCAAGTGAAGAAGATTCGTCCGTCTGGCATTCGTGTAAAGCACCCGGGCGCGTTGGACGCCGTGATCTTCGTTGGTTTTGCCTGCGTCCAGGTTTCTCCGTTGTTGTGAGAAACAGAATACCAGAACACGCCGAGCACAGTACGGATGATCATAAGCAAGGTATTTTTCCCGACCTCAATAACGATCGGCTCTACCGCGCCTGATTCGATATCCTTTTCATCGCTGACAACGGCTATGTCGTTGGATGCCGACCAGGTCAGCCCCCAGTCATCGGAATAAATAACGCTGGAGACAAATTTGCTGTCCTTCTGACCGTTGATCGTGGAAAACGGAATGACAAGTCTGCCGTTTGACGTTTCAAGACAGTTGTTGAGCGAGCCGGTATAGCGGTCAAGACAGGGAATTTCGGAATATATCGGATTTTCACCGAAGCAGCTGTCAAAGCGGACGTAACCTATTCCGCCGTCGAGAGGCTTGCGGATGCGAAGCGCAAATACGTGCAGATGGCCGCGGCTGTCGATCATTGATCCGGCGTGCAGCATCGCCGCACGTTTTTCGGGCCAAGTGTAAATATGGAAGGGCGCACCCCAACTGCGTCCGCCGTCATCCGAAATTCTGCCGAAGAGAAACTGTTCGTGCGGAAGAGTGTTGCCGTGGACGTGGCTTTTGTCCATTGCCGCAATCGTGAACAAACGGCCGTCCGAAAGCGGATGTACCCAAGTCATAGCTTTGTTGCCGTTGGTAGATAATAATTCGCAGTTAACAAATTTTGTGTTCATATCAACACTCCCTTGAGCCTCAGCAATTATTGTGTTATACTGATGCTATCAACATAATTATAGCACGATTTAGTTTCCCGGTCAAGTGTGATCGCGAATATATCTCAACATACCAAGCTCGCACATAAAAAATCACGCCGAAGGCGTGCATATCATCAACGCGAAGCGTTGTATATCACCCGCCGAAGGCGGTATATCATCAATTCCGAAGGAATTGTATATCATCAAGGCGAAGCCTTGTATATCATCAAGCCGCAGAAATACACGCTCCGCGTGATGATATACGCCTACGGCGATGATATACACGCTGACGCGTGGTTCCATACCAAGCCTGCGGCTTGGATAAAAACCGGGAATCTGAACCCGCTAAAAAAGCAAGGTTTCTCAACCTTGCTTCATTTTATTTTCAATTGTAATACAAGAAGCTGTCAACATTCTGCGAATTCTGCCGCAGAGATTGCGGTATTTCTTAAAAGTCTCCTCGTCAATGCTTTTTGTTGAAAAGCTCAACTTTAACCAACTCTCTGTTTCCATACATTCTTTACGTGCAATCTCAAATTTTGAAAGCATATCGGCGAGACTTTGAGGATATTGTGCTTCGGAAATATTAGCGAAAACGCTCGAGGAGGATTTTTTAATTTGATAAACGGTATTGGAATCTATTTTATTCTCATTGCAAAGTATTGCAATCTCACAAGCCAATTGTTCTGAATATTCAAGCAACAAATTCTTTGACATGTCGTTCTCCTTTCGCGTCCTAATCACGCCGAAGGCGTGCATGGAATCCGCAACTTGTTGCGGTATGGAATTGCGACAAAGTCGCGTATGGAATCCGCAACTTGTTGCGGCATGGAATCATCCCAAAGGGATGCATGGAATCAAGCCGCAAAAAATGCACCTTCGGTGATGCCATACCGCTTCGCGGATGCCATACACGCTACGCGTGATTCCATGCCAAGCCTGCGGCTTGGATAAAAATAAAACCCGAACGTAGTTCGGGTTTTATTTTTTGGTGACCCATCCGGGAATCGAACCCGAGTTTCCAGCGTGAGAGGCTAGCGTCTTGACCGCTTGACCAATGGGCCTTGCTGAATGCTTGAATATTATATCACAATTTTCTCTGAATGTCAATACCTTTTTGAAAAAAAGTTTGAGAAAAATGCAGATTTTTTGATATTTTTTCAAAAAATAAGACCTCTTGTGTATTTTTGTATTTTCGGGGCGGTGTGAATATATCTTTTTTCTTCGGTAAATAATATTTTTGAGCATAAGCGCCCGATGGGAGCTATGCAACAAATTATGGAGGCTTACCTATGATCATCGACCGTATTGCTCTAATTCTGACCATCGTCGGCGCGTTCAACTGGGGCGGTGTGGGACTTTTCAAGTTCGACACAGTCGCCTGGCTCTTCGGCGGAAACGACACCCTTTGGGCGCGTATCGTTTACACCCTCGTTGCCCTTGCCGGACTTTGGTGCGTTACTCTTCTCTTCCGCGCACGCGACGAGTACGAGGAATCAGCTATGTAAAAATAAAGCGGAGCACGTGCTCCGCTTTATTTTTTAGAATATTATTCGTTTTTCCACGCCTCATAAACCCTCATCGCGCCGTAATTCGAGGCGAGGGTTGCAACATCGTCGGGAACGGCGACGAGATTTTCGGTTCCCGCCTCTGCAAGAAGGATCATAAACACCGTCTTGAGCGGATCTCCGCCGCCGACTACGACGGGCTTGCCCTTCGATTCGGGCTTTGCCGCGATTCGGGCAACGGTCTGAATATCGTCGTGCAGAAGTGCGCCGACGAAGAAGTTTGCCGCCTCGTCCTGACTGTAGCCGCCGAGGAGCTGGAGCATTCTCGCCTTGATGAGCATAGGGGAAAGTCCGTATTTATCCGCCATTCGCCAGCCGAGGGTGAGCATTTCGGGCAGGATTTCGCGGATAACGGGGTTCGGAAGTGCGCTCTTGAGCATCGTGTGCTCCGAGATCGATGCGATAAACTCGCCGCAAAGGCCGCTTCTGATCGAGCAGATCTTGCCGCCCGTCACCTCCATTACCTTATTATGCGAGCCAGGGAGGGTGATAATAAAGTCATCGGGCAGACCGAGCGATTCGCTGATGCCGTAGATCTCGCTTTCCTCGCCGCTCATCGACTCGTAGGTCACGATCTTGGTTTCAAGGTCGGCATCGGGTGAGGGTAGAGTCTTAACGCCGGGGATAAAGAGGATCGGAATGCCCGTAACCTCCTCCATTTTCACCATTTCCGCCGCCTTTACACTCTCGGGGATCCACGCGGGGCAGATCGCGTGCGGAATTTTGTGGATTCCGACGTCGCTTGCGAGCGTTCCCGAGGAGATCACGACCTCGATATCGCCCTCGGTGAGCGAATTGCGCTCGAGAAGTGTCTTTATCAAGCGCGAGAGCGTTTCCTTTAATATGTCGGTCGAGCCGAGGAACGCGCCGTCGCGGATGCCGCACTTCGCGCGCTCCTGATCTATAAGCTTTTTTTCGTCAAACAGGCGGCAGCGCATATTTGTCGTGCCGCAATCAACCGTGATGATCATTTTTTGCCTCTCAATTTATAGAATAAACGAATTTTAGAGTGCCGTTTTTGAGCACGAAATCAACTGTATAGCAATCCGCTGTGCCGGGGGATGACTGCTTTTCGATCTTGACCGTCTCTACCGCATCGGCATCGTAGGTCAGAACCGAGTCGAGAATCGCGATCTTACCGCTTTCGATCTCCGTCGGCTCGCGCATGGAAACCACGCGCTCTACTATTACGTCGCCGCTGTAATCAAAGCTGTCGGTGACGGTCGCGCTCGTTTCGGTGAAGGAGAATCGGCGCTCGCACTTCGAAAGCTCTGAAATTCCGTATGCAGGCGCGATATCGAGGACGAAATCCTCGCCCTCGACGCGCACGTCGCGCGCCGCATAGTCAAGTCCCTCCTTCTGTTCTGCACCGCCGAAGGTGGGAAGGCTGTGACCGAGAGTTCGGGTATGGAAAAATTCGTATCTTTCTTTACTGAAATACTGCTTGCAATATTTACCCGTGCCGGGGTCGGCGAGGATCTGAACACCGTTTTTCGCGAAAATAAACGATCCGACGTCGTTGTGGTTGTGCGATTCCTTGTTGTGTCCGCCCTTCGCCGCGAAGCCGTAGGCAGAGGTCTTTTTGATGTACCACTGCGCGCCCTCTGCAAAGAATGTGCAGGAGTCATTCGGAAGCTCGCCTGTGTCGTAGTCCTCACAGTACCAAAGCGCGGCACGAAGATGCAGGCAGAAGCGCGCGCAACCGTCGTAATTATATGAAAGCGAGCGGTCATAAGCGATCACATCGTCGGGATAGACCGACTTGAGATAGTGAACAAGACCGATGTGGTATGAAAGATACGCGCCCGAGTCGGCAAAGCTGACCGAGGTATGACCCGAGAGGAACATTTTTTGGATATAGGTCGCAACCGCACGAACCTTGGGGCGGGTGAAATAGTCGATCTCGCCGCCCGTAAATTTCTTGACCATATCGGCGTAGACGGTGAAGAATCCGAAGCCGTAGTGCCAATAGCCCGATCCCTCAACGCAGAAGCCGTCATCCGCAAAGCCGCGAAGATAGCATTCCATAGTTTCGGAAATACGGTCGCGAAGGTCGGGGAACAGCTCGGGGAAAAGAAGCATAATCGTGCATCCAACCGATCCAACGCAAACAGCCGCCCAGTTGTTTTCACCTTTTTCCCACCAAAGCCTATTGAGCTTGGTGACGTAGGGCTTGATGATGCGGCGGTCGATCTCTTTTTTGATACGTGCTTCAACGATCGGATCAAGACGGTCGCGAAGCATCGTGTATATCTCCGCAAGCGCAAAGCCGGTTTCTGCGGCAAAAAGGTCGACCATAAGGCTGCCATCCTTATCCGCGTGGCTGTAATGTGCCGGCAAGCACCATGTGTATTCGCCAAGAACCGCGAAAAGGATGTCCTGAAGATACGCGAAATATTTTTCCTCCTCGGGATAGATCAGAGAAAGGAAGGTGCAGGCATTCATTCGACGGCGGCGATCAAAATAAACATCTTCAAATTCGCTGCGGCTACCCGTGACAGAATATATCTTGAAAAGGCTGTAGGTCAGCTCGGAAATAGGCTTTCCCTCACAGCAATTGTTCCAGATGGCTAAATTTTCGTTGCGAAAACGGGCATAGCAGTCCTTTTCTCTGACCTCAGCCCAAAATTCTTTATCGCAAGCGCGTCCAAGTAAGCTCATAATGTAACCTCCGAAAGTGGTTTTCTTCATTATATAATAATATGGGTAAAAAGTCAAGCCGTGCGACAAAAAATACTTGACTTTTCGGACGGGAAGTTGTATAATTATTAGGTCAACCAAACATCTGCCCGTGGCACAGCTGGATAGCGCGTCAGACTCCGACTCTGAAGGTCGAAGGTTCGAATCCTTTCGGGCAGGCCAAAAAATCCGAGAACTTTGTTCTCGGATTTTTTATCCAAGCCGCAGGCTTGGTATATCATCACGCGAAGCGTGTATATCATCGCCGAAGGCGTATATCATCACGCGAAGCGTGTATTTTTGCGGCTTGATGATATACAACACTTCGTGTTGATGATATGCAATTCCTTCGGAATTGATGATATACACGCCTTCGGCGTGATATTTTTAACCCGAACGAACGCTTTCAACACCCAATTAAGTGCGCAAATATAGGTTCTGAATCCTTTTTCTGCAAGCGAAATCACCCCTTCAAAAACTCATCCAGCTCACTCTTGATCACGCTTACCTGCGGACCGTACACTACCTGAACTCCGCTTCCTCGCCTGATCACTCCCGCTGCGCCGCTTTTTTTCAGCAGAGCATCGTTCACGAGCGCTGAATCGTTTACGGTCACTCGCAGACGGGTCGCACAGCAATCGACGTTCTTGATATTCTCCCGCCCACCGAGTCCGCGCACTATGAGGGATGACGTGCTTTCAAGTCCGACGTCCGCCGCCGACATCTGAGGCTCGCCCGCGACCTCGGATTTTTTCTTTTCGTTATAGTCCGCACGAGTATAGAGCTTCGTTTCGCCGTCCTCTTCTCTGCCGGGCGTGAGGTAGTCGAATTTCCTTATCATAAATCTGAAAAGCAGGAAATAGAGGATAAAATACGCGATTCCTATCGGAATTATTGCCGTCCAGTTCGTCTTTTCGTTGCCTTGAAGCACTCCGAATAGCAAAAGGTCGATGATACCGCCCGAGAATGTCATTCCGACGCCGACGTTGAATACGTGCGTGAACATATAGGAAAGTCCCGCAAAAAGCGAATGGAAAAGGTAGAGCGCGGGCGCGACGAAGAGAAAGGTGAACTCGATCGGCTCGGTGATTCCCGTCAGCATTGCCGTGAGGGATGCCGAAAGCAGAAGTCCGCCCGCGATCTTGCGGCGCTCGCGCTTCGCTGTCGTATACATCGCAAGCGCCGCGCCGGGGAGTCCGAAGATCATAAAGGGGAATTTACCCGACATAAATCTCGTTGCCGACACCGAAAAGACCTCGGTCGAGGGGCTTGCAAGCTCGGCAAAGAAGATATTCTGCGCGCCCATGATGAGATTTCCGTCCACGATCGCGTTACCGCCCACGCCCGTCTGCCAGAATGGCAGGTAGAAAACGTGATGAAGTCCGAAGGGAATGAGAATTCGCTCGATAAAACCGTAGATCGCCGTACCGACGTACCCTGAATTCAGCACGAGATTACCGAGCGCGAAGATTCCCTCCTGAATAAAGGGCCAAACGAAGAACATCACAGCGCCGACCACGACGTAAACGACCGTCGAAATGATCGGAATAAACCGCGTGCCGCCGAAAAAGGAGATGACGGTGGGGAGCTTGATCTTATAGAACTTGTTATGGAGCGCGGCGACGCCGAGACCGACGATTATTCCGCCGAAAACGCCCATCTGGAGCGAGTTGATGCCGACGACCTGCGCGATACTTCCCTCGTGGAGGCTTCCGTCGGTCGCCTTGCCGGTGAGGTCGAGGAGAGTTGAGATCGTCGCGTGCATTACGAAAAACGCGATCGCTGCCGAGAGAGTTGCGGTCGCCTTTTCGCTTTCCGCCATACCGAGTGCGACACCCATTGCAAAAATGATCGGCAGATTGTCGAAAATGATCGAGCCGACCGCCGATAGGACTGTCAAAATCCAATTGAGCACCGTTCCCTCGCCGAGAATACTCTCGAGATTGTAGCTTTCGATCATTGCCGCATTCGTCAGCGACGCGCCGACTCCGAGCAGGAGACCCGCGATCGGCAATAGCGCGATCGGGAGCATAAACGATCGCCCGACCCTTTGAAGCACCCCAAAAAGCCTCGAATCGCGCTTCTCGGGAGCAGATTTTGTTGCGTTCATATTAAAAATTCCTTTCTTTTACCCGTATTAAGTAATGTACAGTGTCGTTTGCAAGTGCGAACAAAGCGTTCTCGGTGTCCCCTCATCACCCTCTGCGGAGGGAACATCGAGAACGCTTTGTTCACACTTGCTTTTGATTAAAATTCACCTTTATTTCGTCTATTTTGTCAAATACATCGCAACATCCTTGCCGCCGCGCGCTTTGCCGTAATTTTTCTTGATTGTACCCGATGTGCGGAGATCGGTGATCAGGACGGGGATCACGGGCGAAAGTCCGGCTTTTTTGATCATATCAAGGTCGGCGCGTGCGATCGGCTGACCCGCAGCGACGTAATCGCCGACCATGGCGATGGGCAGAAATGCCTCGGGCACCCCGATCGTGTCGATTCCGATATGAACGAGCAGATCTCCGAAGTCGGCGGCGATGGAATATGCGTGTCGGCTTTCGCTGATCGACACGATCTTGCCCGCCACGGGCGCGCAAATATCCCCGTTTTCGGGCTCGACGGCAAAACCGTCGCCAAGCATCCCCGAAGCAAACGCCTCGTCGGGCACGCGATCGAGGGAGATGACGGTGCCGTCTACGGGGGAAAGAATGGTGGTTTTCATAATTTTGTTCCTTTCTGTCGCGCTTTGCGCGAGTGATAATCTCACTTCGTGAGAGTGATAATCCGCCTTCGGCGGAGTGATAATTTTGCTTCGCGAAAAACGCACTTGAAATACCGTGCGGTTTATGCTATAATAAAATTAAGAAAGGCGGTGTTGTGATGCAATATTTTGAATTGGCGATGAAAAACCTCTGTTTTATCGTCACACCCGACGAGCTTCCTAAAATACTAAAAGATTTTCACCACGTCGTTGTCAATACGGGTGTCCCTAAAAATTACACCGAGAGTGATCCCAATGAATTTTTCTCCGCTTATGAGAAATTATATCAAAAGCTTAAAAGCGGTGAAAAGCTGACGAACAGTTTTTTCGCTGTCGGAATTACCGCACACCCCGAAAACTGCGTTTACAAGTCCACCGCAAGATTGAGTGTGCCGAATTTTGCAGAGCCCTGTCCGATAATTGATACCTTCTGCTTTTTGCCCTATCGCGGCACGCTTTCAACGTCATTTTCCGTCCTGCAATATCCCGAAAACACCTGCGGTTTGTGCCTTTCGTTCCCTATGAAAGTCGAATATCCCGATTCGGACTGTATCGTTACGCAAGATGCTCTTGACGATTTCGAGACATTTCAGGTCCTTGTTTCAAGGATAAAAGACATAACCAAACCGTTGAAATTGAATTTTGACGGAAAATCGCATCGAACGGCTGTCAGGATCAGCGACGGAGCAAAAATGGATTTTGGAAAGTTTTATTTTGCAGCTTCAAACGGTATAGAGGTAATTTAATAATTTTACGGTGCAAGTCGATCATTTTGACTTGCGCCGTTTTTTGAAAAAACGTGGAGCGCATAAGAAAGTTGAAACCTCAAAAACTTTGGTCTTTTTTAATAGTGGAAAATTTTTGCGAAGCAAAAATTTACCTTCATTTTGCCCCCAAGGGGCAAATTATCACTCTCGCGAAGCGAGATTATCACTCCGCCGAAGGCGGATTATCACTCGAGCGAAGCGAGATTATCACTCTCGCGAAGCGAGATTCCCCTAAGCTACTCAATTCCTCTGATTTTCTCTTTCACCCGCGCAATATACGGCGTCGAAACCGACAGCTCGTCTGCGCCTGCACCAAGAAGTGCTTCGGTCAGCGCGGTGTCCGCCGCCATTTCGCCGCAGATGCCTATCCATTTGTCCTCGCCCGCCGCGTGGATTCCGTCGGATGCAAGGCGAATGAGCCGAAGCACGGGTTCAAGACCGCTTTCCGCTTCGGTCAGATATGCGAGGCGCGAGTTTTGTCGGTCGGCGGCAAGCGTGTACTGAAAGAGATCGTTTGTGCCGACCGAGAAAAAGTCGCACTCGCCCGCGAGCTCCTTTGCCATTATCGCGGCGGCGGGCGTTTCGATCATTATGCCGACACCGATATTTTCGTCAAATTCGATCTCCTCAAAGCGAAGTCGGTTCTTTTCCTCGGCAATCAAACGCTTGGTGCGCCGAATTTCGTCGATATTCGTAACCATCGGGAGCATTATCGCAACCCGTCCGTGCGCAGAAGCGCGCAGGATGGCGCGAAGCTGGGTGCGGAATATCGCGGTTTTTTCAAGGCAAAGCCTGATTCCGCGCATACCGAGCGCGGGATTGTCCTCCGCTTCGCTTCCGAGCGCGGGGAGTGCCTTGTCCGCGCCGACGTCGAGCGTTCGGATCACGATAGGACCCGTTCGATCCGAAAAAAGCCGTGCCACACGGCTGTACGCCTCGTATTGCTCGTCCTCGCTCGGCAGATCGCCCCTGCCCATAAATAAAAACTCACTGCGGAAAAGCCCGATGCCCTCCGCGCCGCTTCGGTGTGCCGCCTCTGCCTCGGCGGGCGAGCCGATATTGGCGTAAAGCGCGATGCGCCGCCCGCTTTTCGTGACGGCGGGGAGTGCCGAAAGAGTGCGAAGTCGGCTCCGCTCAGCCTCGCGCTTGGCAGTAATGTCCGCAAGGCGGCTCATTTCCTCTGCCGTCGGATTGATCAAAAGCCGCCCGGATTCGGGATCGAGGATCGCCGACGCACCTTCAAGCTCCTTTGAAAACTCCTCGGCGCGGACGAGTGCGGGGATGTCCATCGCGCGCGCAAGGATCGCGGTATGTGAGTTGACAGAACCCGCAAAAGTAACAAAACCCGTCACACAAGCGGTGTCGAGTCCTGCGGTATCGCCGGGGGAGAGGTCACGAGCGACAAGGATCATCTGTCCTTCACCGCTCTTTTTCTCGCTTTTGCCTCCGAGGAGAATGCGCCGCACCCGCGAGCTGACGTCGCGCATATCAGCCGCACGAGCAGATAGGTATTCATCGTCAAGCCCCTCGAAAACGCCCGCAAGCGACTCGCCCGCAGACGCTACGGCATCCGCGGCGGGGGTGCCCGACTCGATCGCGGAATTTACGAGATCGAGAAAATCGGGATCACAGAGGAGCATTTCGTGAATTTCA
Organism: Clostridia bacterium; assembly: GCA_017387685.1. Lineage (GTDB taxonomy): Bacteria > Bacillota > Clostridia > Oscillospirales > CAG-272 > CAG-390. Next base: position 73,846 of record JAFOEU010000055.1, on the reverse strand, counting down.
AAGATTGACGCCGCCTCCCTGCCCGCCGCGGCGAGAGTGCGCCTTCCGATTGCCGCAATTTCGGCACGCGCCTCGGTAAGAGCCGACGCAAGAGCCTCTTTTTCCTCGCGCATACCGCGGTAAGCGAGCGTTTTTGTGGGGATCTCCGATGAAACGAAGCGTATTTTACCCCAGACTGCCCATTCACCGATGCCTATCCCGCGAATTTCGCGGCGTTTTGTCTTCGACTGTTCGCGAAGCGGCATACCGTCACCCCACACTCTCGCGGCAGACGAGCTTCATTTTCTCTGCGGCATCGGTCTCGTCGGGGCCGTTGATGAGAAAAGTGATGGTCTCCCCGCGCTTCGCGCCGAGGCTCATAAGAGAGATGAGGCGTTTGGCATCCGCCTCTTTTGGACCGTCAGGGGAGAGCTTACGGATGAGGATATCGGAGGAAAAATGTTTAGCGGCATTCACGATCGCCCCCGCCGGCCGCGCATGAAGCCCGCCGGTGCAGTTAAGCGTATAATCAAAGCTTTGCATGTATCAGTTACCTTCGCTTTCGTTGTTTGTAATTATTATTTTGCAAGCGACGGAAAAATATTCAAACTTTCATACTTTTGCCTCACCAAAAAGCGTGAAGTTTTCGTCCACCTTTTTCAAAAAGGTATGCTTGCCTTCGGCAAGCTGCGACTCTGTCTTGTCGGCTCCCGCCTCCATTTTCCTTCGGAAAACCGCCAGAGCCGCGCGAGTTGAAAGTTTTTGAAGATCCTTAAGAAACTTTTTTCAAAAAGTTTCTTAAGTCGCGCTCCGCAGAGCGCGAAACTCCCCCCACGCTTCAAAATGGCGGCGCCCCGCCGACATTTTGGAAGGAGTAAATCCCCCCCCCGCGGGAGGATTTCGCTCCTTCACCCCTGATGTATTAAATTATCCAACCAAAACAAAACCAATGGCGAAATATAATTAAGATGAAAAAAATCCGCCGCGGCGGATTTTTTCCTTTATTTGCGCCCCCGCGGGGCGCAACATCGTTTGTGCGAAGCACAACATCATTTGCCGCAGGCAACTTCATTTGCACGAAGTGCAACATCATGCGCCCTTCGGGCGCGGGGCGAAGGCAAGCATACTTTTCTGAAAAAGTTTGATCAAAACTTTTCCGCTGTTTTTGTGCGGTGGGGTTGACATCGTAATTCAAAAAGGTTATAATTATAAAAAAGCCTTTGGAGGCGAAATGATGAATTATTTTAACTTAAAACAAAAATATTCGGGTCTTACCGCCCGTGCTGTCGATTTCCTTACCAAAAATCAGCTCTCCGACCGTGATATGTGGCGCCGTTTCGTCGATCAGTTCCGCCGCCCCATTGACGGTGTCAACAACGGTTGGCGCGGTGAATATTGGGGCAAGATGATGCGCGGTGCTGTCCTCGTTTACGAATACTCCCGCGATGCGGAGCTTTTCTGCATCCTCACCGAGACCGTTCGCGATATGATCTCCGTCATCGCTCCCGACGGCAGGATATCTTCCTTTACAAAAGACACCGAATTTCGCGCGTGGGATCTCTGGTGCCGCAAATACGTTATCCTCGGCTTGGAATACTACCTCGATATCTGCTCCGACGATGCGCTTAAATCCGAGATCATCGCCGCCATCAGCCGTGCCGCCGACTACATAATCGCGCACATCGGCAAAGAGGAAGGCAAAATTCACATCAACAAGGCTACAAAGCATTGGCTCGGTCTCAATTCTTCCTCGATCCTTGAGCCGATGGTACGTCTTTACAACCTGACGGGCGCGCAGAAATATCTTGATTTCGCCGCCTACATAGTCGAATCGGGCGGCAGCGAGATCAACGTCTTTGAGCTCGCCTATGAAAACACGCTCCTCCCCTATCAGTACGGCGTCGCGAAGGCTTACGAGATGATGTCCTGCTTTGAAGGACTGCTTGAATTCTACTACGTCACGGGCATCGAAAAGTACAAAACAGCCGTGGTCAACTTTGCAAAAGCTGTTCTTGACAGCGAAATTTCCGTCATCGGCTCCTCGGGCTGTACGCACGAGCTTTTCGACCACACCAAGACCCGACAGACGCAGTTCTACGAGGGCATTATGCAGGAGACCTGCGTGACCGTGACCTGGATGAAGTTCTGCTCGCGCCTCTTTATGCTGACCGGCGAGAGTGTTTTCGCCGACGCGATCGAGCACTCCTTCTATAACGCCTACCTCGGCTCGCTCAATGAGAAAATGCTCGTCAGCCGCGACGGCTACGTCCGCGAGCGATTCGCAAAGATCAATATGCTCGACAAAATGGTGCCCGTCCCCCTCCCCTTCGACAGCTATTCCCCGCTCCGCCCCGGACGCCGAGGACGCACTGTCGGCGGTTTTCAGATCCTCGAGGACGGAAGATATTACGGATGCTGCGTTTGCATCGGCGCGGCGGGTGTCGGAATCTTTGCCAAGCACGCCGTGGTTGATAATAACGGCTGTGTTGTCCTGAATTTCTACGAGCAGGGTGAGTCGGAGATCACCACCGAGCGCGGTAAAATTTCCATCAAAACCGAAACAAAATACCCCGCGGACGGCAAGATTTTGCTTAAAATCACCTCTGAATGCGATTTCTGCCTTAAGCTCCGCATTCCCGCGTGGGCGCAGAATGAAAATATCAAGCAAAAGGACGGCTACGCGATCTATCACGTCGGAGCGGGCTCGACCGAAATCGCACTCGACCTCGATATGTCGATCCGCGAAACGCTTCCGGAAAAATGGGATCTTGACGTGCTCTACATCAACACCTGCGGCACGCGCAAGCCGCCCGTCGCGGTCCGTCATTACGATGAGGACGACAATTTCATCTCGCTCTCGCGCGGACCTATCACCCTCGCCGCCGATTCTTCGCTTGGTAAGGACGCAAATAGTAAGTATAGCTTCAAAAACTACGATTACTGCATCTGTGAGGACGAAAAATACACCCTTAAACTCGAATTCACCGACGAAAACGGTGAAAAGTTCTACCTCGTCGACTACCAATCCGCAGGTAAGGACTGGGAAAGCGAGATTGCCGCATGGCTGCCGTGCTCGCGGGGCGAGCAGTGATATTCTCGCTTGCGCGAGAGTGATAATCTGCCTACGGCAGAGTGATAATCGCCTTACAGCGAGTGATAATTTCCGCTTCGCGGAAAGCGAAGTTAAATTAAAAACAACATCAGCGGAAAAGTTTTGATCAAACTTTTTCAAAAGTTTGCGGATTCTTAAGGCGAAGCCTTAAGTCGACCTCCGCAGAGGTCGAAGCACCCCCTGCGCTTCAAAACGGCGGCGCCCCGCCGACGTATTTGCCTTCGGCAAAAGCCGACTCTGTACTGCATAAAAGACAAGCGTACTTATTATATTATTGAAAATTTTCGCCGAAGGCGAAAATTCACCTTACTTCTGCTATAAAAAACCGACCCGAAAAATCGGGTCGGTTTTCAATGTCACAAAAACATAATCTCGGTTTTGATCGCTTCGCAGTTATCCTCGGAGTATTCAAGCTCCTCGGATAGTATCCGCGCGAGGTCTGTAATGGGGGTGGCGGGATTGTTTTTTGCCATTGACGAGAGCAATCTCTCGCAGAAAAGTGCAAATCCGAGTCCCGTGCGGAATTCTTCCGCGTTTTCTGCGGGAGAGCAATGTCTGTAAACGAAATACGCCAGCGCGCGTTCGAGCTCTTTTTCGTGCCCATCCCCACTCGCATCGGAGAAATCGCAGATCAGAGCGCGGTGTTCTTCCTCGAGGTATTCGAGGTCTTCCAAAATCTCATTCCACCCGTCGCTTGCGAACGTTTCGGCGGTGAAGCCGTGGATTTCGTATATTTTTTGCAGTCTTTCGTCATACGGCAGGTCGCGGTCGGAGAGGATCAAGTAAATTTTTGCGCGTTGCGCGGCGGTATCGAAATCAAATTCATATCCTTCATCATCGAGCTCACCGATTTCGGTAAAGTCGCCGTATCCGTCCGAGGAGAGGACAATTCTGCACGCCTCCTCACAGCAAAGTCCGAGCCCGACCTCACGTTTGCCGCACGCCGTGTGATAAAATCGCGGATGCTCACGGCAGATCGCGCAAAGCGCGCCCTCTCCGATGTTCGAAATAATGCGGCAAAGCCCGAGGTCATCAAGATGTGCGCATCTTCCGTCGGCGCAAAGCTTGAAATGGGGCGTTCCCTCCCACTCGATGCTCGCGCGGATGTTCCCCGCATATTCCGCGTTCATTTCGGAATATTTCGCGAGCGTTTCGCCATCAATGTCAATTTCCCAACCGACACAGCAGCTATGGCGGCATTTATCGGCGATGCATTTGAAATCGCTGTAATATTTAGGTGCAAAAAGCTTCATTTTACTTCTTTTCGGTGATGACTGTTTCATAAACTATTCCGCCCGTCCAGGAGGGATTGTTGTAGACGATGTAAAAAACGTCGCCGACGTGGCTGATGTTCTCGGGCTCGCCCGCGGTCACGGGCAGATCGATCTGACGGACGTACTCGCCATCCTTGGTGTAGACCGCGATGCAGTTCGTTTTGTAGAGTACGAAATAGACGTATTTGTCATCCGCATCCATTCCCTGCTTAGTAAAGCCGTTGTTAAATCCACGGTACTCGGTGTATTTCTTAAGCGTGGTATCGTATCGCGCGTAGTCGTAGCCGTGGGAAATGCCGAACCAATAGCAATCGCCGTCATCGTCGTACTCGATCGCGTAAACGTCGTGACGGACGGTCTTTATCTCCTTGAGCTCCATCGTTTCAGCATCAAAAATCGAAATCTTCTGGCGATAGGGAGCGTTATGGACTGCAAGGATCTCGTTCGTCTTCGGATTATAGGTCAGGTCGTTTGCGTGGTCGATGAGCTTGTTTTCGTAGGTCGCAACGACACGGCCCGTCGAAAGCTCTGTCTTAACTATCGCGGTGACCGCGCCGCTGTCAGCACCGTTGTTGAGGCAAACGTAAAGATGTTCACCGTCGGTGCACGCGCCCTGAATCACGCGGCAATTGACGCCGTTTGCGTCGGTATGAGTCTTGACGGTGTAAATCTCGGTCATTTTGACCTCAAGGGCGTTGTCCTTCTCGATATGGTTTGAGGGATTTACCGTAACCGCATCGGCGGTATATTTGAATCCGATCGGAACCGTAAAACCGCTTTCCGTCATAAAGTTTTCCGCAAGATACGCAATTGCCGCCTCGTACATCGATGTGTTGCTTGCAACGATGACGAGTCTCTTTTCCAGCGCCTCGATAAGGTAAGCGACTTGTCCGCGAGGTAAGGAATTGATGAATTCGATCGCGCCGGCGCTTTCGGGCTCGTCGGTCCTGCCGATGAGTATCTGATACTCGGGATCGGTGCCGGGCATACGCTTGCCGTCGGTGTCGAGCTGGATCGTAATTCCGTATTTATCCTTTATCAGATTTTTGAGAATTTTGAGTCCCTCAATCTCCGCGTTTGAGCTGACCTCGGGACGAATGCCCGCCCACTCGCTCGCGCCGCCTTCAACGATATGAAGATCCGAGTCGATCACCTCGGCGGTGGTCTCGGGGATCACCTCGGTTGTTTCGGGGGCGGTAGTTTCGGTTTCACTCTCACCGCCGCAAGCGACGAGCGAAAGTGTCATAATCAGCGCAAAAACGAGCGCGAGGATGCGTGTAGATTTCATTGGAATTACCTCTTTGTATTTTTCTTCTTCTTTTTCCTGACCGAATATCCGAACGAGCCGATGGTTTTTCCGAGCTCGAAGTATTCGCCGTGCGCGAATGCGGAAAGATTCGCTCTGCCGAGGTGCAGACTTCCCTTCTCGTCGATCAGCGACTCGTCAACGCCTGTGGCAACTATGTCGGCGATGAACATATCGTGCGAGCCCTGCGGAATGATCTCGCGGAGCTTGCATTCGAGCGTCAGCGGCGACTCGGCGATGGCGGGCGCGGAGATCTTGAAGCATTTTTCGGGCGTGAGCTTGCATTTTTCGAACTTATCGACCTTTCTGCCCGTCAGCACACCGCAGGTGTCGGCGGCGCGGACGAGCGAAACGGGAACGAGATTGACGCAAAATTCGCCCGTTTCCTTTATGATCTCGTATGAATGGCGCGAGGGGCGCACGGAAATATAAAGTGCGGGGGGATGAGTGGATATGATGCCGCACCACGCGATGGTGATCGCGTTTGGCTTTTCGCCCTCACGGGCGGAGGTTACTATAACTGCGGGCAGAGGCGCGAGGAGAGCGCCGCCTTTCCATTCTTGTTTGGACATATTTAGCTCCTTGCTGTCGCGCCGAGGGCGCGAGTTATAATCTTGCTTCGCAAGAGTGATAATCTGCCTGCGGCAGAGTGATAATCGCGCTTCGCGCGAATGATAATTTGCCTTCGGCAAAATGAAGGTTAATTTTCTCGCTTTGCTCGAAAATTTTCGAATTAAAGTAAAAATAACATCAGCGGGAAAGTTTTTGAAGATTCTTAAGGAACTTTTTTCAAAAAGTTCCTTAAGTCGCGCTCCGCAGAGCGCGAAATTCTCTCCGTGCTTCGAACAGACGACGCCCCGTCGGCTGTTCGGAAGGAGTAAAATCTCCCCTCGGGGAGATTTTTGCTCCTTCACCCTAAAAAATTAAATAAAAACTACAGTTCCGTCCTCAAGCGTATGCGATTCGACTTCCATAACCGTTTCGATCGCTTTTTCCTCGAGGCATTTTTCTTTTGTACCTTCAAAAACAAGTCTGCCGCCGTCGATGAGAATGATATCGTCTGCGTATTTTACCGCTTGCGTGAGATCGTGCATCACCGCGACAACCGATTTTCCTTCGTCAACCGATTTTTTGAGTATATCGAGGAATTTCCGCGCGTGCGGAGCATCCATGTACGTTGTCGGTTCATCGAGCATAATGACGTCGGCATCCTGCGCGAGCGTCATCGCGAGATACGCCATCTGTCGCTCGCCGCCCGAAATCTCGGTCAGCTTTTTATTTTTCAGATGCGAAATTCCGCACTTTTCGATCGATCTTTCGATGATTTCGCGATCGGCTTCGGTAAGCTTGAACGATACATACGGCTCGCGACCGAAAGTGACGGTTTCGAGCACGGTAAACTGCGTTATGGGTAGGTTTTGCGGTAGATATGAGAGCATTTTAGCTCTCTCACGGCTCGGAATTGCCGAAATTTCGCGTTTTCCGAGCAGAATTTTGCCCGAATAGTCCTTTATTCCGCCAATGCAGGAGAGCAGACTCGATTTACCCGAGCCGTTTCTGCCGAGGATGGCGGTGAATCTGCCTTTCCCAAGCTCCGCGGAAAGGTCGAAAATGACCTGCTTTTTACCGTACGCGGCGGATATTTTTTCAATTTTAAGCATCGCGGTGACCTCCTTTGAGCAGAATTCCGAGGAAGAAGGGCGCGCCGAGAAGTGCCATCAGCACTCCGACGGGCATCTCACCGGGCGCAAAGATCACGCGTCCGCAGAGGTCGGCGGCGAGAACGAGGTCGGCTCCGACGATTGCCGCGGCGGGGATCAGCCTTCGCGCATCAGCTCCGACGAGTGCGCGCGCGATGTGGGGCGACATCAATCCGACGAAGCCGAGAAGCCCGACGACCGAGACCGCCGCGCCCGCCGATGCCGATGCGACGAGCATACAAGCCACGCGCAGAGCCTTGACGTTCACTCCGAGCGAGGTCGCGATCGGCGCGCCGAGGGCAAGGAGATTTATCCTTCGCGCCGCCGCGATCGCGGCGGCGATAGCTGAAATTATCAGGATCGCGGGCAAAAGAAGTCCGTCAAGCTCCGCGCCCGCGAGCGAACCGACCGAAAATGCGTTGTAGCTGACGAGAACGTCGGCGTCAAGCAGTGAAAGAAGCGAAATTCCCGCCGAAAGTATCGCTGAAAAGGCGATTCCGCTGAGTACGACGGTGTTTTTCGTCATTCCCATCCGTCCCGCGATCGCGATGATCGCAAGCGTGGCGAGAAACGCGCCGAGAAATGCGGCGAGCGGGATCAATTTTATCGGGAAAAACGGCAGGGAAAGCGCGAGAATTACGGCAAATCCCGCGCCCGAATTGACTCCGATCAGTCCCGGACTCGCCATTTTGTTGTCGGTCACGCTCTGGAGCAGTACGCCCGAAACGCCGAGTCCCGCGCCCGCGAGAAGTCCCGCGACGGTTCGCGGCAGACGGAGCGTGTAGATTATCACGCTCTCGGTGGAGTATCCGTCGAGCCCCAAAAGCGCGGAAAAGAAGCTTTTCGTGTCAAAAAACACGCTTCCGAGTCGCATCGAGAGCAGAAAAAGCGAAAAAAGCACCGCTCCGAGCGAGCAAAATATCAAAATCCTTTTAGTTTTCACCGTAAAGATACTCCGCTAAAAACAGGTAAGCCTCGCCCCAACGGGCGTTCGGCTTGAATTGAAAAAGATTTTTGTCGAGGTAAACGTATCTGCCCTCGCGCACCGCCGAAAGAGATTGCCAAGCATCGCTCTCAAGCTCGGAATCCATATACGCGCGCGATTTCGCTTCATTTCCCATAGTTGAGAAGAAGATCGCATCGGGATCGGCTGTGAGGATCGCCTCGAGGGAGAGCCCGTCCGAAAGCTCGGGGGCGGCATCCGCGATATTGACCGCGCCGAGCTCCTCAAGCATTCGGCAGACGAAATTTTCCTCCGCAGTTTTTGCCTTCGTTGCGCTGTAAGAGGAGCCGCAACGGACGAAAAGTATGCGCGGAGCAGCGGTTTTGTCAATTCCCGAAAGGATATTTTCGATCTTCGCGCCGACTTCGGTCACGTTTTTTTCGTAAAGATCCGTGCGCTGTGTGATCGCGCAAAGGTGGAGCATCGCGCCCGAATAGTCCTTGAAGCTGTCCACGCGGAAGAGCGCGCAAGGTATTCCGAGCGAATCGAGATAGTCTGCAAGCTCCGCCTGCGCGGCAATGTCTGCCGACGCGATAACGAAATCGGGCTTTGCCGCCAAAAGTGCTTCGCGGTCGATGGTTTTTCCCGCGCCCGCATCAACAAGCGGTACGTTTTCACTCGCAAAACCGCGCTCAACGCTCTCCCCGACGGTCACCCCGACCTCGCCGCCCGCCAAGCTCCACATCTCGGCATAGGACGAGAAAAGCACCGCGACATTTTCGGGCTTTTCTTTAAGCTTCACTTCCCTGCCCTCGCTGTCGGTAAACGCGTAAAATACGCCGTTTGCGTCCTCATTTTGTCGGGCGGAACAGCCGAAAAGTGCCAAAACCGCCGCGAAACAAAGAATCAATGCAATATATTTTTTCATCATAACACCAACTTTCCATACATAATAATTATATCATCAAGGTCGGATTTTGTCAAGGAAAAAATAAAGGCACCTCTTGCGAAGTGCCTTGTATTCAATCATCAACGACGACGATCTTGCCGTCCTTAAAATATCCCGTGTAGGACGGTCTGCCCTCGGGCCATGTGTAGGTGCCGTAGCCGTGCATATTTCCGTTTGCAAACTCGCCCGTATAGGTCTCGCCGTTTGCCCAGATATATTTGCCTTCGCCGTGGCGCAGATCACCTGCGAACTCGCCCTCGTAGACGTCACCGTTCGGATATATGTATTTTCCGAAGCCGGATTTGATTCCCTTCACAAATTCGCCTTCGTAAACGCCGCCATCGCTCGATACGAGCAGGCCCGCGCCGTGGCGCAGATTGTTTTCAAATTCGCCATCGTAATATGAGCCGTCAGAGGCTGTGTACTTTCCCTTGCCGTGCTTCTTTCCTTCAAGGAATTCTCCCTCGTAAACGTCTCCGCTTTTGAAGGTGTAAATTCCGCTTCCCGAAAGCTTATCAGAAACAAAATCTCCCTCATAGCTGTCACCGTTCTGCCAGGTGATGCTTCCCTTTCCGCTTCTGCGGTAATCGGAGTCAAGCTCGCCGAAGAAGACGGTGCCGTCCGAATAGGTCACCTTGCCCGCCTCGAGGTCGATCTCGGCTGAAAGGCCGTTGGCGTAGTAGATCGTTCCCGAAATCGGTTTGCCGTCCTTGTCAAAAAGACCGGTAAATCTGATCTCTTCGCCGTCTGAGAGCGTAAGGCTCGTGTCGCGAGCACCGAAAATCGCCGCGATGCCGATGCCGAGCAAAAATACCGCCAACGCCAGACCCGCGATCGTCAGGAAGGGATACTTGAGCCTGAGATTGCGATATGGTTTTTGTTTGTATTCCATAAATTACCTCTTAACTGTTAATAATTCCCACGAAATTATCGAGGAATTGCATAATATCGGGGAGGAATTTGATTATCAGGAAAAACAGGACGAGTGAGATTGCGGTAATCGCGATCGCGGAAAGAACACTTGTTCCTTTTTTCTCAAATCTTTCTGTTGCCGTGAAATGCTTATCCTCCGGGATGTAGAATCGCGCCGTCGTGAAGTCGTATTTGAACTCAAGAGATGAAAACGCCGGAGCGCGCTCGCCCGATGCCGCTACTCGCGCCTCATACTCGCCTCTCGCCTGCTCTCGGGCGGCGTAATACTCATCTGCCTCGGGGCAACGAACGATTCCGCGGTATTCGTGGCCGGTTTTGATGGCGGATCGCACCGCGCTGTTCTTCATATAACCGAGCTGGGCGAGAGTTTTTGCCGTTTCAGGCGATGAACAATTCTCACCAATCAAAGAACGAACGAACTCTCCGTAGACTCTTTTATTGAAGATTACGAGATAAGAGGCAAAAATTATGCCGAGAATAAGACCGAAAATGATGTTTCGCAGATTTGCGAACGCGAAATCTCCAAATCCGAGATTATCGTACTGTCCCATATCAAGCGAAAATATCTCGTCAAGTATTTCGCGGAGGTTGATTTCTTCCGAATAAAGTGCTAAATACTTCATTTTATCTGCCTGTTTATTATAAATTGAAAATATCGGGGCCGCAGAGGGTAAGGAGAAGCTCGGAGAGATCGTCGGTATCGTCGAAATCAATCTCTATTCTTCTCTTCCCTACGCCCATGTCCTTGATCTTAACGCGTCTGCCCGAAAGCTCGACCGCACGGCGCTCAAGCTGCTCCATATAAACCGAGGTCTGCTCGTCAATAGGCTTTTGGGGCTTTGCGGGCTTCGGGGCGGGTGCAGGTTTATTATACTTTTTAACCTCAGCCTCAAGCGCGCGGACCGAAAGGCCTTCGTTAATGGTTCTATCCGCAAGAATTGCAATGTTTTCACGTGAAACAAGTCCGAGCAGAGTTCTCGCGTGGCCTGCGCTGAGCTTTCCCTCAGCAACGAGAGGTAAAATTTCCTCGGGAAGATCGAGAAGTCGCATAGAATTTGCGATTGCAGGACGGGATTTGCCCATTTTAAGCGCAAGATTCTCCTGAGTCATACCGAATCGCTCGATAAGAGCCTTATAACCCATCGCTTCTTCGATCGGGTTGAGGTTGCTTCGCTGAATATTCTCGACAAGCGCTACCTGAGCCTCAGCGAGCTCGTCACCGTCGAAGATAACGCAAGGAATTTCATCGAGCCCCGCCATTCTGGAGGCGCGCCAACGTCTTTCACCCGCAATAATGCGGTAAGTTCCTGTCAGAACGCTACTCTCAGCAACGAGAATGGGCTGAAGAAGTCCGTGCTCTGCTATCGAAGCCGCAAGAGACGCAAGTTCTGCCTCGTCAAAGGTTTTACGAGGCTGATCGGGGTTAGGTTCAATGTCGCTGATGCGGATAAGCTCAGCGGGGTTTTTCTTAGTATCTATAAAATTGTCTTCGAAGAGCGAATTAAAGTCGCGTCCGAGACCTGCTTTCTTTGTTTTTGCCATTTTCTTCCTCTTCTGCTATTATTTTATATTCTTTCGAGCAGCTCTCGCGCTACTTCAAGGTATTCACGGCTTCCCTTTGAGTTAGGATCGTGATAATATACCGGCATACCGAACGAAGGAGCCTCTGAAAGCCTTACACCGCGCGAAATTGCGGTCGAAAAGAGCTTTTCATAGTAATGCTTCTTAAGCTCAGCCACAACCTGAGTGGTAAGGAGCAATCTCGCATTATACATTGTGAGAAGAATACCCGTGACGGTAAGATTTTTGTTATACTTCTGCTTTATGCGAGAAATAGTTATTACAAGCTGAGAAAGTCCCTCAAGAGCGTAAAATTCACACTGCATAGGTATAATTACACCGTCACTTGCCGCAAGAGCATTTACTGTAAGCATTCCGAGCGACGGAGGACAGTCGATAATGATATAATCATAGACGTCCTTGAGGGGTGTAAGTGCCTCTTTGAGTATGAATTCGCTGTTTTCGATCGAAAATAGATCAAATTCAGCCCCTGCAAGCGAAATTGTGGACGGAATTACAGAGAGATTGTCAAATTCTGTCTTAACAATAGCTTTTTGCGCCATTTCATAAGGCGTCTTTCCTCCTCCGACCTCGGATGCAAGCAAAATCTCTCTGATTGTGGTCTTAAGTCCCTTTTTCTGAACGCCGACTCCGCTTGTGGTGTTTCCCTGAGGGTCAAGGTCTACCATAAGAACTTTTTTATCAAGCAGACCGAGCGAGGCTGCTATATTAACGGCAGAAGTCGTTTTTCCGACTCCTCCCTTCTGATTTGCAAATGAAATTATCTTTCCCACGTGTGTCACCTCCGTGATGATATGTATTCTATATTATTATATCATCTTTCGCCTTACAAATCAATAACATATTGTAAATTACATAATATTTACATCATGTTTCACGTGAAACGTGCAGAACCAAGAAAATCCCGACGTTTCACGTGAAACATCGGGATTTCATATTAGAATATTGATTTCTTCTTAATTTGGGTGTATACTCGCGGATATTTCGGCGGTGTCGATGCAAGCTTTGAAACTTCGACTATGCATCTTTCAAAAGTTTCTTCAGCGTTCGAAATCTCGGAAATATTGAAAGTGGGCTTGCTTATCGAAATCAGCTTCAATATCTTTTCAATGCCATCCGTTTCACGTGAAACATCCTTGGATTTCATTGCAACGAATCTTCCGCCAACCTTTACAGCAGGTATCGCGAGCTCTAAGAGCACCGGATAAGATGCAACAGCTCTTGCTGTCACAATGTCGAAGGATTCCTTGAATTCCTTACCCGTAACATCTTCTGCACGGTGACAAACGGCGGAGATATTAGTCAAACCAAGCTTTTCAGCTGCTGAATTAATGAAATTTACGCGTTTAAGCGTGGAATCAAGCGCAGTTACAGTAATGTCAGGTCTTGCAATAGCAAGCGGAATCGCCGGGAATCCCGCACCTGAGCCTATATCAAGGATATTTGCATTCGTGGGAATATACTTTGATAACGTTAAGCTATCAGCAAAATGAAGTAAAGCCGCAGATTCGGGGGTTTTTATAGCCGTTAAATTAAAGAATTTATTCTGTTCAAGCAAATAATCGCAAAATTCAGATAGCTTTATGCAAATATCATCGGTAGCGTATGCCGAAAGACCGTTTTTAGTAAGAACAGAAGCAAGATAAGCCGCATAATTGTCGTTGTGGATAATTTCTGTCATAAAGTCACCTCATTTCAAACCAAGTCGGATCAAAAGAACCGAAATGTCTGCGGGAGAAACTCCGCTGATTCGCGACGCTTGTCCGAGGGTTACGGGTCGGATCTTTGAGAGCTTTTGAACCGCTTCGATACGAAGTCCGCCAATTTCAGCATAATTTATATCGTTGGGGAGCTTAAATTCCTCAAGACGAGCCTGACGGTTGATCTCAGCGGTCTGTCTGCGGAGGTATCCGGCGTATTTGACGTCATATTGAACCGTTCTTGTGATAGAGCGGGGAAGAGCGGGGCGCTTTTTATCAATCGCGGCGGTGTCATCATAGGATATTTCAGGTCTGCGAAGCAGATCAGCCACGCTCGCGCCGTGAGCGGGGATAACGACACCCTCGGGAAGGGAAGTGGCATCCGCAGGGCGTGCGAACACTTGTTCTATTCTCGCCTTTTCATCCGCGATCAGCTGCTGTCTGCTTTCAAAACGCGCGAATCTTTCATCGGAAATAAGACCAACGCGGCGTCCATAAGGAGTCAGACGGGCATCTGCGTTATCTTGACGGTGGAGAAGACGGTATTCGGAGCGCGATGTCATCATTCTGTAAGGCTCGTTCGTGCCTTTTGTGACGAGATCGTCGATAAGAGTACCAATATAGCCGTCAAAACGGTGCAAAATCAGGGGTTCTTCGCCCTTGAGCGACAGTGCGGCATTGATTCCCGCGATCAAACCTTGCGAAGCTGCCTCTTCATAGCCCGAAGTACCATTGAACTGTCCCGCACCGTAAAGTCCCGAAACGCGTTTGTGTTCGAGGGTGGGGTAGAGATCGGTCGGATCGGCGCAATCATATTCGATCGCGTAGGCGTAGCGCGTAATCACAGCATCCTTGAATCCGGGCAGCGTGCGGAGCATCTTGTCCTGAATATCGGGAGGCAGGGAAGTGGAAAAGCCCTGAAGATAAAGCTCCTCATTGTTTTCGCCCATCGGCTCGAGGAAGAGCTGATGGCGCTCTTTGTCGGCGAAACGCTTGATCTTGTCCTCAATCGAGGGGCAATAACGGGGTCCTACACCGCTGATCATACCCGAATACATTGCCGATTTGGTAATATTATCCAGTATGATCTTATGTGTATCAAGATTTGTATAGACTATATGGCAAGGGAACTGCTCGATCGCTTGCATCGACTGCTCTTCCGTGTCAGCGGAGAAGGGGATGATCTCATCCTCGCCAAGCTGAATTTCAAGCTGTGAGAAGTCGACCGACGAGCGCAGAATTCTCGGAGGAGTACCCGTTTTGAAGCGGCGGATCGAAAGTCCCGCATCCGCGAGCGACTTTGTAAGTGCGCAAGCGGCAACAGAGCCGTCGGGACCCGCAACTATCGCTCGATCACCTACAAAAATGCGGCTGTCGAGATAGGTTCCGGTAGCAATTATGATCTTCTCGCACTCATATTCCTCGCCGAAAGCGGTGCGCAGACCGACAACGCGGCGATTTTCACCGTCAGGAGCGGTAATTATCTCGGTCACCTCCGCCTGGAGCAAACGGAGATTTTCGGTCAACTCAAGCGTGTGCTTGATTACCTCCTGATATTTGCGGCGGTCGGCTTGAACGCGCTTTGAATGAACCGCCGCACCCTTGCCGAGGTTGAGAGTTCGCGATTGGAGAGTGACCTTATCAGCCGCTCTGCCCATCTCACCGCCGAGGGCATCGATCTCATATACGAGATGGCCCTTTGCCGTGCCGCCGATCGAGGGATTGCAGGGCATATTGCCGAGCTGATCGAGCGAGAGCGAGAAGAGAGTTGTGTCAATGCCGAGTCGGGCGCATGCGAGAGCCGCTTCGACACCCGCGTGACCGCCTCCGACGACGGCAACACTTGTCTTTAGTTTCATTTTTTCTTCCTATTTAATATATATACGATTTTTTAGAGTCCGCGTTCACGAAGATCGCGCACGAGGTCAACGTAAAACTCGCGCACGTCAAAGTCGGGAACGTCCATTTTCACCATATCAATAACGTCCATATGCGATATTCCGCGACGGGTTTTAGGGGTCAGCAGAGTGAATTTTTCGCCGAATTCAAATGACTTATCGCTGACAAGACCGTCATTCGGGCCGTCAAAATCCTTAACGATGAGGTAAAAGTAGTTCAGCGGAAAGCCCGCGCTTTTCGCGCTTCCCATGATCGAGCCGATGCTTTGGCGGTATATTCCGTGCTTTTCCACAGCGTCGTCGAGCTCGAGGGCGAGTTCTGCGCAATAGGATGCGGTCAGATTCGACATCGCGGTGAGAAAGTCGGGGGAAATATCGCCGAGATGGCGCATAGCCTTGTTATAAGTGGTCGCGACCTTGTCCTGAACTTGGTTCGGGATGACGGTCAGGAGAGTGTCGGCGTACTGACAGCCCTTGTGAGGAGAATTTATGGTAGTTAACGATGCAACGAGGTCGGCAACGCCGCATTTTGCAATGGCGTAACGGCAATCAAGGCCGCCCTTGGAGTGCGCTATGATGTTGACCTTTTCCGCGCCCGTCTCACGGACGATCTCGCGGATGCGCTCGGCAAGCTCCTCGCCGCAGAAGGCGACAGAGGAAGCGGAGTGGTGGTTGCCGTAAAAGACGCGCGCGCCGTTGCGCTCGAGCTCGCGCGGGATGCGTCCCCAATAGTTGAAGATCTTGCTGTCGCGGAAGCAGACGCCGTGGACGAGCAGGATCGGGTATTTCGTCGCGCAAACGCGCTCGTCGGCGCGTGCACGGTTGATCTCTTCCTTTTCTGCCTCAAATTTGACCTCGCGGAGCGTGGTTTTTATTATCGAAACAAGACAGAAGACGTTCGCGACGGGGATGAGTCCGCAGATCAGACCGATGGCGCGCTGTCTGATACCGAGCTGAGCAGAGGTCAGATATACGCAGATTATTCCGTTCCAAAAGATCACGAAATAAAATCCGAAGGCGAAAAGTGCGTGCCAGAGCCAGTTCTTCCAATCGCCGGGGATCATTTTGAACGCGAGGACGACGTGGTGTATCACCGCGACGCACGCGCTCGGCAGAAAGACCGCAAGCAACAGAGCGCCGTGACGGCATACGCGAAGCCGCAGGCTCGGCATTTTAGCCGAAAAAACGCCGACGAAGAGGTTGAGGACGATAAAAGCGGGGATAAAGAGGTATAAATAATTGATATTTTCCCTCAAAAGCGGAAATGAAAGTCCGCAAAAGGTGCAGATGATAAGGTAAAATGCATAAAGAAATATGCCTGTCTTTTTCACGGTATCACCTCGTTTCGGGTGAAAAAGAGATCAGAGGAGGAATGCGAGGCGCTCGGAGAGCTTTGTGTAATCGTCAATCGTTACGAAAGCGATGTCGGAAACAGCAACCGCGTGGTCGTTGCCGCCCTCGAGGTAGTCGTCGCCGACGTAGAGGACCTCGTCGTGTGAGTAGCCTTCCTCGGCGCAGAGCTTTGAGAGAGCGTAGAACTTATCGTTTGGAGCGGGCACCATATCAAAGGAGGACGAGCCGCCGATGAAAACGGTGTATTCGGGGAAAAGCTCCTTGACGCGCGGGTACATCGGACGGCGCTTTGCGCGGTCGGGGTCGAAGGCGAGCTTGTCCTCGATCTTCGCGGACTTACCGAGGAGGGGGAATGTGATCGCGCCCGAAGCGTGGAACTCGATGCTCTCGCCCGCGTACTCGGTCAGTCCGAACTCGCGGCGCATCGCCTCGACCTTTTCTGCGGACGATTCGCGGTCGCAGGGAAGGACGGTGTCGCGAATGACGTCGATCGTTTTGGTTTCGGGATTGTATTTAGCGTACTGCAAGCCGTAGTTGCCGAGGATATCGACCGGGTAGCCGCCCATCTGGTTGAAGATGCGCGCACACATACCCGCACCGACCATCAGGATGCGGTATTTTTTCGAAAGCTTGTCAAGAACGGCGCGGTTAGCATCGTCAAGGGGAGTGCGATGCTGAGTCAGGGTACCGTCAAGGTCGAAGGCGATGACCTTCAGCTTCGAGGTGTCGATCTGCGAAGGGTATGTAAGTATCATAATTTTTCTTCCTTATAAGAATAATATTCCTTATATAATATAGCACAAAATGGGCGAAAAGTCAAGATTTTTGCAGAACAAAACTCCGCCGTGATCGGCGGAGTTTTTGTGTATTATTCAAGATCTTCGGGAAGTCCGGTTCAATTCGGGCCCTGATCCAGGAATGGGCTGCCGGGGTACTTTCTCTCCCAATACCATTGATATTCGGGAGCGCGCCACCAATTTTTCCACCGCAGGCTTCCTGCGGATGAAAGCGATTCGCCATCGGAGCATCGGATGGCATAGGATCGAATATCGTCCTCATCCCTGAAAGTCTTTATAACGGACTCCCATTGCTCCACGGTACCTTTATAGTATATTTTTGTACCGTATAAAATTCCGCAAAGATAAAAGAACGCTTCATTATTGAATACTTTTAAGCCCGCATTGATCTCAGCTTTTTCCAAATTCACACAAGCGTAGAACGCTTGGGAGTCAATGACCTCAATACTGTTCGGAAGCGAAATGCTTTCAAGTGCCTCGCAATAGAAAAATGCCTCCCTCTCGATGATCTTAACCCCCTCGGGAATTACGATGGACTTCATAGTAAGGCTTGCCCAGGTGAAAGCATTGCTTCCGATAATCTCAACGCTTCCGTCATCCGGAATAACGCTCGTGGGAGTACCGATGACGAGAGTCTTTGTTCTCGTATCAATAAGACAGTTACCCTTTACCGCGTAATACGGGTTATCGGGAGAAACCTCAATTTTCACCAGTTCCTTGTTTGCTCTATTATGAAACAGCGGCATAAGCTTTTCAATACCCGCACCAAAATAAATGCTTTCAAGCTTCGGGCACTCTCTGAGACATTCATTATCTATAGTTTTGACAGTATCCGAGATCACAAGATGCTTGACGTAGGAGCTGCCAAAGTAAACGTCTGCGGGGTGGTATTCGGCATCCCAATGAGATTTATTATACATCCTCGTAACAGGCAAGCCGTCGTAGGTCGAGGCAATATAAACGGTCTCGTCGGTACAGCTTCCGTAACCAATGAATGCTGCCTCGGTCCCGTCCTCGTTTATCTCATAAAGCAGTCCGCGGCTGCCGTCGTATTCGGGCATTTTTTCGATATCCGCGCCGCTGTTCCCGGCACCGAAAAAGTTTTGGGAGTATTCAGAGTATTCGGTTATAAGAACCGATGTCGGCCAGGCTATCGCGATGATCGCCAGACATGCCACGGCGGCTGCCGCGAGCTTAAAGTAAAGATTGACTTTATTTTTCTTGACCGCCTTTGTGAGGCTCTTCTTTTCGTCGATTCTTCTGACCGCGCCTGCGATCATTTCGGGTTCGACGTAGTCGAGAGAGCGAAGAAGCTCCTCTTGTTTATCAGTGTAACTCATACAAAAATACCTTCCTTTCTTAATTTTGCGGCAAGCTTTTTTCTTGAACGTAAAAGTGACATTTTCACCTTTCCCTCCGAACAGCCGAAAATATCGCATATCTCTGCGTAGCTCATTCCGAGGTAGTGGCGCATTACGAAGATATCGCGGCTTTCCTCGCTCTGCTGTGCGAGAAAGGCGTTGATGATCTCGCCCGCACGGCGCGCTTCAAATTCACTTGCAAGATCGGTACCGTCATCAAGCATCAAAAGAAATTCGTCGCTGACCGTTCGAAATCCGCCGCCGCGTTTGTCGGCTTTATTCGAGCGAAGCTTGTCGATCGCGCAGTTTCGCACAGCCGCAGAGACGTAAGCGCGCAGATCTTCGGGTTTCTCGGGAGGAATGGCGTTCCAGACGCTGAGCAGAACGTCGTTGAGGCATTCTTCCACATCCTCGCGCGCGGAGAGGAAGTTTTCGGCGATATATCTGAGCAAGCTCTTGTATTTGGATTCGATCTCGGAGAGCGCACGCTCGTCACGCCGGAACAGCAATTCAATGATTTGTTCGTCTGTCATGCTTCTACCTCCTTTCACTTCCACTGACGGAAAAGACTTTGAAAAGTCACGCATTTTTTTGAATAATTTTTATTTTTGTCACTCTGCACAAAAAGGAAGATGTGAATTTATGCAGGATGACCGCGGTACATTATATAATATATCACAAAAACGCGCAAAAAGCAATAAAATGCGGGAAAGCTGTGAAAACTTTCCCGCAGAACGGTATTAAAATCAAAAGCCGTCGCTTTTTCCGCGCAGACGGCGGATGAGGGTGTGGATAATTCCCGCGGGGATCGCGGCGAGGGCGGCTGAAAGGGAGAAAAACAGCTCCTTCGAGGTCAGCGGAACTGTCCGTAATACGGCGCCGCCAATGTAGGTGAAAATCAGCTGCACAAACGCGACCGAGGTTATTATCGCGACGAAAACGGCGTTTTTGCCAAGTCCCGAGAAGATGTTCAGTCGGTCGGAGCGCGAATTAAAGCAGTTGAAGAGCCCGAGGAAGACGAAGAATGCGAAAAAGCCCGTCAGAAAACGAATATCGCCCGCGCTTTCGATGAAATGCGACGCGGCGCGGTCGGAGAGCAGAAACCACAGCGACATCGCGAGGCTGAAAAGCCCGAGGAAGGTGATGCGGCTTTTCATATATGGCGAGAGGATCTCCTCGTCGCGGCGCTTTGGTCGCTCGCGCATTATGCGCTCCTCCGCCGCCTCGCCCGCAAAGGCAAGACCGCCGAGGGTGTCCATTATGAGGTTGAGCCACAGCATCTGAACAACAGTCACGGGCGAGTCGATACCGATAAAGGGTCCCGCCATTGAGATGCCGACGGCGGAGAGGTTGACGGTAAGCTGTAGGCAGATGAATTTCCTGATGCTCTTGAAGATATTTCGACCGAAAAGGACGGCGTTTGCGATGCCGTCGAGGTCGTTTGAGAGGATGACAACGTCGCCCGCATCCTTCGCCACGGCGCTTCCGCATCCCATCGCGAATCCGACGTCGGCGGCGCGGAGGGCGGGAGCGTCGTTGATGCCGTCGCCGGTCATACCCGTGACCCGCCCCTCCCCTTGTGCGATCCGAACAAGGCGGCTCTTGTCGCTCGGCAGAGCTCTGGCAACCACCGAGAGGCGCGGCAATACGTCAGCAACCTCGCGGTCGCTCATACGGGCGAGCTCGGATGATTCAATTATCAGCGGTCGGCTCGGCGTAGCCAATGAACAAGCGTTGGCAATATGCTCGGCGGTCGCGCGCGAGTCGCCCGTGACCATCACTACCTGAACACCCGCTCCGCGAAGCCGCGATAGTGCGGCAGACGCGCTTTTTCTGATCGGATCGCGGAGAAGTACGCCGCAGACGAGGGTGAGACCGTCCGCTATCCCCGCACTTTCCGTCAACTTCGCGCCTCTTTTGACCGCAACGACAAGTCCGCGCGCACCGCGCGAAGCTTCGGAGGTCATATTTTTCATAAAAATCTGCTTTGAACCCGAAATATGGGGCAAAAGATACTCGGGCGCGCCCTTGTAGATCACGATCCGCTCGCCACGCAGAACGATCTCTGCGGCGGAGAATTTTCGTGCGCTGTCAAAGGGAACCTTGCGGATGATCTCGCAGTCGATCCTCCGACCCTTGACAGAGGAGAGAAGTGCTCGGTCTGTGGCGTTTCCGCCGATTATCTGCTCCCGTCCGCCCGAAAAACCGAGCTCGGACGAGGTGTTTTTCGTGGCGCAGAGCGTGTAGAGCATCCCATCCTCGGGGTGCTCGCGCAAAAATTCGCTGACTGTGTCAAAAAGCTCGCCGTCGGGCGCAAGGATCGAAGAAACCTTCATCACGCCCTCGGTCAGAGTGCCCGTTTTGTCGGTGAAAAGCAGATCCATACTGCCCGCCGCCTCGATTCCGACGGCTTTTTTGACCAGCACCCCCCGCCGTGCCATCCGACGGACGTTTGAGGAAAGCACGACCGCGATCATCATCGGGAGTCCCTCGGGAACTGCGACAACGACGACGGTCAGACCGAGGGTGAATGCGTCGAGCAGGCGGGGAAGGAGGTATGAAAGATCGGTGACTTTTGATAAAATAATGTCGGCGTGGAACGCGCTGTCTATGACGAAGGCGTTAAAAAGATACGCCGCGGCAACGAGCACGGCACCGACGTAGCCGAGGCGGCTGATCTGTTTTGCAAGCTTGCGAAGACGAACCTTAAGCGGACTTTCGCGCACCTCAAGCTGAATCTCGCGCGAGATCGAGCCGAGCATAGTCGCCGCACCGACGAGCACGACCTCCATTTCGCCCTCGCCCGAGGTCACGCGCGATCCTCGAAGCAGAGAAGAGGGCGCAGAAGGGAGAAGAGAGGTGTCACGGCTGACGGTTTTCTGCACCTCGCGTCCCTCACCCGTCATACTGCTCATATCGAGCGAGAGGCCGCCCGAGATCAGCAAGCCGTCGGCAGGTATCGCATCGCCCGCGGAGAGCAGGACAATATCACCGACGCAGACCTCGGAGAAGGGGAGCTCAAAAACTCCCTCGCGCCTACGGACTCGGCAACGCCCCTCGCCGACGTCATTTTCAAGCCGTTCATAAGCTCGCTCGCTCCCGCGCTCGGAGAGAGTCGAGATCAGCGTGCCCGTAAATACCGAAACCGCGATGCCGACGGTCTCCCAGACGTCGGAGGACTTAAACAGAAAGATCAGATTGATCGCAAGCGCGCCAAGCAATATTTTTATAACGGGATCGCCGAGATTTGCGAAAAATGCGCGCAAAAAAGAACGCCCGCGCGCCTTCGGAAGGACGTTTTCACCGTATTTTTGCCTCGATTCAAGCACCGATGCGCTGTCAAGCCCCTCGCGCGGTGCAATTTTAGTTGTCTTTTCAAGTGTTTGCATAAAAAACCCCGAATAATATCTGATAAGAAATATTATTCGGGGAGGTTGATTTTTATGCTTTTCGGTTCAAGGTAGTAAGTAAACGAGTGCGAACACAGATCATCAGTGATGTTTTTCTCCTGCGGAGAAAAGTGATGATTTGGCTTCGCCAAAGTGATGATTGCGCTTCGCGCAAGTGATGTTTCGCCCTTCGGGCGAAGTTAAGGTGGAAATTTGCCGAGGTAAATTTCAATCTTAATAAAAATTGCTTGTGCGAACATAGCTTTCTTGGTGTCCCCTCATCACCCGCTGCGGCGGGAGCTTCTCCCAGGAGAAGCCTAAGGTTTAGAACTGCGAATTCTATGTTCAGCCTACATTGATTTTATAAAATTTGAAATTTGCCTTGGCAAATTTCTTCCTTAACATTCCGCTTTAGCGGAATATTTCACTCACGCGAAGCGTGAATTTCACTTTTGCGAAGCAAAAATTTCACATTTCGCCGCAGGCGAAATATTTCACGCAAGGCATCCGCCTTGCCCCCTAGGCTTCTCCTGGGAGAAGCTCCCGCCGCAGCGGGTGATGAGGGGACACCAAGTGTGCTATGTTCGCACTTGTCATTTAATAAATTATTTTTCGCCTCGGCGAAAAATTACCTTAACTTCGTCCGAAGGACGAAACATCACTTGCGCGAAGCGCAATCATCACTTTGGCGAAGCCAAATCATCACGTTTCTCCGTAGGAGAAACTCATCACTTTACCCAAATGATGAGGGTTCGCACTCGCTAATTATTTTACGATCCTTTTTTACGAGAACCTATCGAGTCTGCATACGCCGCGGCGGCAGATTCGGTTTTGTTGGGGGCGTATTTGTAGTAAACGCGGTTTTTCAGATCGTCGGGGAGGTACTGCTGACGCGTGTAGTGGTTGGGGAAATCGTGCGGGTAGACGTAGCCCTCGAAGAGGGGGGATTGGATATGCTTCGGCGGTATCTTGCCGCGTCCCGCCTCGATATCCTCGTTCGCCGCGGCGGCGGCAAGGTAGGCGGAGTTCGATTTCGGCGCGGTCGCAAGCATTACGGCGGCGTTTGAGAGCGGAATTCTCGCCTCGGGCATACCGAGCTCGCGCGCAGATTCACAGCAAGCGCGGACGATGACGGGTGCCATCGGGTAGGCAAGACCGATATCCTCGCTCGCGATAACCTGCATACGGCGGCAAACGGCAAGAAGCTCGCCCGCCGCGAGGAGCTTGTTGAGATAAAAGACAGCCGCGTCGGGATCGGAGCCTCGGATCGACTTTTGCAGAGCGGAGAGGAGGTCGAAGTGGATATCGTCCGAGTATTCGGTGATATTCGACTCAAAGGGTGTGACGTCGGAGAGGAGAAGAGCGTCACCCTCGGAGGAGAGGTAGGCGTTTTCAAAAAGAGTCAGCGCACGGCGCACGTCACCGCCCGAGGCAAACGCGATCTTCTCGGCAACTCCCGCATCAAACGTGCGCGAGCGGTTGGTTTCGCGGTTGAGGTAGTCCATACCTCTGCCGAGCGCGCGGACGACCTCTGCGGGCGGCACGGGCTTGAACTCAAAGAGAGTCGAGCGCGAAATGAGCGCGCCGTAGAGGTAGAAGTGCGGATTTTCGGTGGTCGACGCGATCAGCGTAACGCGCCCGTCCTCGATGTATTCGAGCAGGGATTGCTGCTGCTTGCGGTTGAAATATTGAATCTCGTCGAGATAGAGAAGAATTCCCTCCGAACCGAAGACGCTTTCGGTCGAGGCGAGGACGTCCTTGACATCCTGAAGCGACGCAGTAGTCGCGTTCAGGCGCGCGAAGGTCATATCGGCGTATTTCGCAACGAGCGACGCCGCCGTGGTCTTGCCCGTGCCGGGAGGACCGTAGAATATCATATTCGGAATGCGACCCGAATCGCAAAGGCGGCGGACTACGCCGTTTTTGCCGAAGAGATGGGCTTGACCGACGATGTCATCGAAGGAGGTCGGTCGGATGAGTTCTGCGAGTGGAGTTCGTTTCATTGTTTGCCTCGAAATATATGATTCTGTCACGCTTCGCGTGAGTGATAATCTGCCTTCGGCAGAGTGATAATCTCGCTTCGCGAGAGTGATAATGTATTTGCCTGCGGCAAATTGAAGGTGAATTTCCGTCGCTGCGCTCGGAAATTTTCGATTTTATTATAAAACAATAGCGGGAAAGTTTTTGAGGATTCTTAAGGAACTTTTCTCAAAAAGTTCCTTAAGTCGACCTCCGCAGAGGTCGAAACACTCCCCGTGCTTCGAAACGGCGGCGTCCCGCCGACGTTTCGGAAGGGGTAAAATCTCCCCCGGGGGAGATTTTCGCTCCTTCATCCTAAAGGAAATATTGGAATATAATTTTTATCTGATATCTTATCCGTGTTTTCGGGAAGAGAAATACTTCCGTCGGAGCAGATTACGGTGAGGACGGGGGTGGAAGCTCGCCAAAGGGAGTGCTTTTTGATATTTTCCCAATCTGCTCCGCTGCCCGCGAAATTGATGAGCTTCAGCGACGGGCAGGCTGCGAGCGCACCCTCATCCATCTTTTTGATCGAAGCGGGAAGAGTTACTTCTTCGAGCGATTCGCAGTAATATAGCATTTTCGCAGTAAGAGTATCAATACGGTCGGGCAGGGTAATCGAGCGCAGACCGCTTTTACAGAAAGCTTGTTCACCGATGTAAACGAGAGACCTCGGAAGAGAAATTGCGGGAAGATTCACCGTATTTGCAAAAGCGTATGTCCCGATGCAAAGCAGATTCTGCGGCAGAGTAACCTCCGACATCGCGCAATTTCCAAATGCGTTTTCTCCGATAACCAAAAGTGTGTCAGGAAGTTCGATCTCGGTAAGGTTTTCGCAACGCAAAAAAGCCATATATCCGATATATTTCACCCCGTCAAGTGTAACCTTTCGAAGGGCAAAACACTCGCGAAAGGCGTGACTCGGTATCTCTTCGACGGATGCGGGGATGTGTATCTCCTCCAGCCCGCTAAAAGTGAAGGAATTTTCACCGATCGACTTCAGCGACTCGGGAAAATCAAACGATGCGAGCGAATCGCAGTCCGTAAACGCGAAGTCTCCGATCGTCTCAAGCCTGTTTCCGTGAAGTACGGTTTGAAGCTTCTCGCAACTGCCGAAAGCATACTCTCCGATCTCAGTCACGTTGCCAAGGTCGGCTGAAACAAGATTATAGCACATTGTAAAGCTGTAATCTCCGATACTGACGACCGAATCCGGAATAACAAGCTCTTCCGAGTTGCACTGAAAAAAAGCATAGTCGCCGAACTTTTTCACTCCGTCGGGAATTGCGGAGAGATCGGTACCGTAAACGAGAGTATTATCTCTTTTGTCGATAAGACAATTATTAACCTCGTAATAATACTTTGATTGTGAATCGGTCTTGATCGAGTAAGTGTGTGAGTCGGCAAAAAGTCCATAAGCTATCGCTTCTGTATCGGGATGAAGCTCAAGCTCGGCGTTTGGAGAGTTCTTGGCAAAGTTCATAAGATAGTAATACGGATAATTCGCGGTTCCGAGGTATGAGGCAGTGCCGTGGCGGTTGTAATTCAACGATTTACATCTATAGAATGCATACACGTGCAAATATACAATCCCCTCGGGCAGAGTGACATACATCAGATTTTGACACTCGGCAAATGCATACCTGTCTATCGAGGTCACCGAATCGGGAAAGGTCAGACTCAAAAGGGAGGTACAGCCGCGAAAAGCATCTTTTTCGATTTTTTCGACATTTTTACCGAATTTTATAGTTGTCAGCTCAATACATGTTTCGAAAACTCCGGGTTCGATCACGCTGATACTGTCAGGGATCGTGACCGACGTCAGGTTACTGCAAGTACGGAATGCGCTCGGTTTTACTTCCATGAGTCCTTCGGGCAGATCGATCGAGGTGATTGACCTGCATCCCATGAAAGCACCCTCACCGATCATCTTGAGCGAACGCGGAAACTTTATCCCCGAGATGGTGCTGCATCCCGAGAAAGCCGACGCGCCGATATATTCAAGCTTTGAGGGCAGGGCAACGGATTCCAGAAGCTGACGCGTAGAAAATGCCTCGTCTGCAATAACTCGCGTGTCGGGGTGGAACGAAAGCTCAAATATTCTCTGCGCTTCGGCATCTACCGCAACGAGATATGGATTTTTCTCGTTGCCGAGATACCGTATGTCGCCGTAGACATTGTATTTCAAGCCACGCGGGAACCCCGATCCCACGCCCGTTATCGAGTCGGGAATGCTTAGCGTTTTGAGTGTGTTGAATTCAGAAAATACGTTCTTATTGATACGCGTTATAGGTTTGCCGTTGTATTTTTCGGGAATTACGACGTGCTCGTCGGTGCAGGTGCCGATTCCCGACACATTATAGGATTTCCCGTCCTCCGAGAGAGCAAGCAAAAGTCCGTTGTCGAGATAAACGGTAATGTTTTCTTCAAGATAGGAGAAGAGCTTGTTTTTTGTTTTTGGTTCTCTGTCTGGGCGCGCCAAAAAGCTTGCTGCAACGGTACAAATCACTATCAAAAGCGCAAGAATTATGCAGATAACGGTCTTTTTCATGTCGACTCCCATTGGTCGCGCCTATGGCGCGAAGTGATAAGTGATAAGTTAAGGTGAATTTTCGCCCGGGCGAAAATTTTCCTTTTTATTTGAGCAAAACCGCTAAAATAAGCGACTAAGCCCCGTCCCAATTAATTTCCGTGCATTTTATCCATATATGCGACGAATTTTACTGCGTCGCGGGAGTCGGGCTCGGGGGTGATGAAGTAGAGGACATTGCCTGAGTAGACGTCGAAGTGGTCGCCGGGGGTTATCGGGAGCGCGCCGGGGACGTCCTTGCCGAGGAGCGAAAAATGGTCGCCGATGCCGTTTACGATGCCGTCAAAAACGATGCCTTCGCGCGAAAGCGAGAACTTGCCCTCGCCCGTGTTGGTGATCTTCGCGCCGTTTTTGCGCCTTTCCCTCAATTCTTGCTTCTTTTTGGGATCGATGGGCGCAATTCTGACACTGCACGCGCACTCAAGCGGAAAATTAAGATCGAGAGTTCGGGCGTTGTGCTCATACCAGTCGTAAACCGTCTTGATGCCTTTGACACCCGAGATCTGTCCGTGCGCGTCAACGCGCGCCTCAAGCTGACAATGGGTGCAGGTGACGGTGTCCTTTTTGCAGACGAGAGTGTGCTCCGCGCCGCAACGGGGGCAGCGCCAGAGGATGGTGTCGAGTCCCTCGGCGGGCTTGCGCGATCTGAATTTTACATTCGGAAGCGACTCCCACGCGTTGTGAGCGATTGCATCTGCTATTGCTTGCTCAACGTCGGGGAGCTCCATATTTTTCAGCTCGGGACCCGCGAAAAGCTTGCGAAGACGGACGTCGATTCTGCCGATACGCGGCTTTTTTGCCCATTTCGGGAAGGTCTTGCCCGCGCCCTCGGCAGTTATGGTGTAGACAGGAACTCCGAGTCTGCGAACGAGGTCGGCGGTGCCGGGGGTGATGGGACAGGACTTGCCGTTGCAGGTCAGTCTGCCCTCGGGGAATAGAACGAGAGTGTTGCCCTCTCGGATGGCGCGGATCATTGAGAGCACCGACGAAGCATCGGGACAAAACATTTTCTTCGGGATCGCGCACATCAGACGGAGGATGGGACGGAGAGCCTTCTTCTCGAAGAAATGCTGACTCATAACGAAGGTCACGCGTCGGGGATAGAGAGCCATCGCGGTGAGGAAGTGATCCTTGTTTGAGGTGTGCGTGGCAAGAACGATAGCCGCACCCGCCTCGGGATCGAGGTCGGAATTGTCGATATGTACGCGGTAGCGGAGGCGGTAGTAGAGGGAGACGAGGAGGAAGGCGGGGTGGTAGAGGAGGGCGAGGGGTTTGCCGATCTTTTTTTGTTTCTTTTTCATGGGGACTCCTTGGTTTGTCGCGCTTCGCGCGAGTGATAATTCGCCTGCGGCGAAGTGATAATCTCGCTTACGCGAGAGTGATAATTTGCCTTCGGCAAAATGAAGGTGAATTTTCTCGCTGCGCTCGAAAATTTTCTATTATTATAAAAAGGAAGAAAGCGGGAAAGTTTTGATCGAACTTTTTCAAAAGTTCGCGGAGCACGAGGCAGAGCCTCGGACTAATGCGCGAGCTTCAGCTCGCGCTTCCGCGCTTCAAAATCACGAAGCTCTGCTTCGGGATTTTGGACAGAGTCACTACTTCCCGAATGTAGGGAAGTAGTGCGCTCTGTCACCCCCGCGCCCGCAGGCGCGGAAGGGAAATAGAGATTATATAAATACTGCGGGTGCGTACAAGTAATTTTGCGCCTACACATTGATATTCACGATATCCTAATAATCTTGTTTCGGCAAATAGGAACCAACCCCCGCCCCCTTCCGTAAACCGGAAGGGGAGTAGAAAGCGCAAGCTTCAATGTTCAGCTTTCTGAACGTCGTTTAACAAGGATTGCAAGTACTGCTCATCTATGCTGTTTGAATTTTTGCGAGAATTATCTCATACGCCTCATCCGCACCGATGACGAATCGGAAATAATAATTTTTTCCGTCGGTTTTAATTTTAACCGTGCCGCGCTTTTTGAAGATGCGCGAGCGTTTGAGCGTAACTTCGTTTATTGCGGCAATCGGCAGTATCTCGGAGCTGCCGAGTTTGTGTATTATAAAGACAGAATCGTTTATCTCGTAAGCAATTCTTACTGACAGAGATATAGATATTATGATACAAATTATAAATGAAAATATTGCTAAAGAGAAAGCGCCGATGACGAGTCCCATACGGCTTTCCGACGTCACGGCGACGGCAAGGGCAAGCAGGGCAAAAATGGCGGGAATTGCGGAAGTTCTGATGCCGCTCATTAGCGAAACAAATCGGCTGTGTGAAAACTTCCATACGGGCGGCGGAAGTTTTTCGCCGTAAACGTAATCAAGCAGGTGATAGTAAATATCCTGATCTTCAACGCTTTCTTTTTCACGT
The DNA here is from genome assembly GCA_017387685.1 of Clostridia bacterium. Classification (GTDB taxonomy): domain Bacteria; phylum Bacillota; class Clostridia; order Oscillospirales; family CAG-272; genus CAG-390. Next base: position 44,592 of record JAFOEU010000055.1, on the reverse strand, counting down.
TTTCCGCCCACAGTAATGACGTATTCGCCGTTTTTCAGCTCGGCTTCGATCTTGTCCTCGCCGTTTATGATCAGTTTTCCGTCAATCAGCTCGGCGCGGTCGGTTTGGAGGCGTATATCTTCGTAAAGAGCCGAAATGTCGGGATAATTACGGTGTTCGCGAAGATAGTGAACGGTAATAACTTCGACGTTCCACAAAATACCGCGGCACTTGATATGCTTGTCGCTGTGAATGAAGCCGAAACCGCCGTCATAACGCTCGATGCCGATGCCGGATAGATGATCCATTGATTCGGCGGGGGATTCCTCATACACACCGAGAAGCCTGATATTTACATAGTACCCAAGATCGGTATCTGCTTTTACCGAAATATCCGAGCCGTCGCGCGGGGAATATTGCAGCTCGCCATCGGTAAGATTGGTGATGTTTTCGAGAACGGCGATGTCATCGGCGGTTTTTACCTCGAACCATTCGGGAAGAAGGATCTCGTCCGTGTACTTCTTGAATTCGGGGAAGGCTTCGACAGACGCACTTTTGCCGTATTTGAGAGATTTGAGCAGATTTTCATCACCGATAACCCAAGAATAGCCGCGCCATTTGCCCTTTTTGCTGTCAAATTCTCCGTCGGTCTGCGAAACGATGCAGACGTGCCATAATTTTATCCGACGGACGGCGGTACGCTCGGCATTGAATGCAATAACTTCCGCGCCGTCTTTTATCGCAAAAACCGGTGACGTGTAGGTGCTTTCGGTCTTGTAATCGTAAATGATTGCAATCATGCCGAGTCCTCCTTATAAATTAAACTGTTCCAATATATATTATACCATCAATTCCCACATAATTCAACAAAAATTGCAAAAAATCTTTTCAAAACATATTGACAATCACTTGACCGTGTGATATAATATTAATAGTCCAATAAAACCCGGACATCTCAATGAAAGGAAGGTATTTATTATGTTTTGGGTTGTTGCAGCGGCAATTGCCGTTATCGTTCTTTTTGTTCTTTTAGGCTCTTCAAAATCGGGGTGGAAGCTTTGCCCCAAGCAGATTCTTTGCGTCTTCGGCGCACTCGTCGCGCTCGGCGGTATGGTTGCAACCGTTCCGACCGGTCACACGGGTATTCTGACCACCTTCGGTCGCGTTGAGGATAAGACCCTCGAGGCGGGTATGCATATGAAATCTCCCTTCCAGGAGATCGTTTGTATGGATAACAGAACTCAGGTCGCGCACCTCGAGCTCTCCGCGTTCTCGAGCGACATTCAGGAGGTCCTCGTTTCCTATTCGATGAACTATCAGATCGAAAAGGCAAACGCGCAGAAGATCTATAAGGAGATCGGCGTTGACTATTACAACACCGTTATGGCGCCCCGTATTCAGGAGGTTGTCAAGAGCGTTATCGCGAAGTACACCGCAGAGGCTCTGATCGAGAGCCGTGAGGCACTTTCGACACAGATCACAGACGCGCTCATCGAGCAGCTTGGCGCGTATAACATCGTCGTAGTTTCGACCGCGGTCGAGGATATCGACTTCTCCGACGCCTTCACCATGAGCGTTGAGGATAAGGTCGTTGCAGAGCAGGCTCTCCTGAAGGCACAGACCGAGCAGGCTCAGAAGACGATGGAGCAGGAAAAGGCTGCAGAGCGTGAAAAGATCCAGGCAGCTGCAGAAGCAGAGGTCAAGGAAATTCAGGCTGCAGCTGACGCAGAGGTAGCAAAGATCAAGGCTGCCGCCGAGGCAGAGGCAAAGAAGCTCGCCGCAGACGCCGAAAAGTATGCGGGCGAGAAGGAGGCAGAGGCTAATAAGGCTCTCGCAGAATCGCTGACCGAGGCGCTCATCAAGTACTACGAGGCACTCGGCTGGGACGGTAAGCTTCCCGATACCGTTGTAAGCGGTACAGATACCGTTCTGCCCGTTATCGGTAACACCGGCAGCGTAAATACTCCTGCAGAGGGCGGAAATTAAAGAAATTCACCCTTGATTTATAAAAAAAGCATTAAATGGCAACGAAATGCGGAAGTATGTGCAACTTGTCGTATTTTATACTTATCAGTCCACTTATTTTAGTTATTGTAAACAAACTTATCGTCAAAATGACTAATCGCTTAATTAGTTCTTGACAGTAGGGCAAAGAAGTGGTATAATATCATAAAAGAATTCTATGATGTCGGATTGTCTAATCTCGGCGAGAAATTCTTTCTGAAAAAAATCAAATTTTTTCTAAAAATATGCAACCTTTTTGAAAAAAAGTTGTCTATATAAGTAGAGGGGAAAATTGAACCCCAACAAATTCGTGGTAATGACGGAACGCGTGTTTTCTTTCAACACTGCTGCGACACCGGGTGAGTAGCGTCAAACTCGCCCGGGAGGTCTGACATGTCGGTGATTGATAGCGTCAAGGAAAATGTGCGCAACAGTCTCCACCGCACCGAATCCGAAAAAAACAAAGGTAAGACGCAGTTACCGGCGTTTCTTCGGGTTCGGAGCGGATAAATTAACAAACACCCGACCGATTACGCGGTCGGGTGTTTGTTTTTTGTCATAAAAGGGAAGGGACTGCTTCATTAATTTGGATGCAGCTACTGTCTTTTTGAAAAAAATTCTGATTTTTTCTACCTTTATAATAACATATTTATCCTTTCTTGTCAATGGGAAATTTTCGGGACGAATTTTTATGCAAATAATGATTATTTATTCATCATTTTTGAAAGAATATTCACCAAACCTATTGACCTTTTGCCTTTTTTGTAGTATAATATAATACATATTTTTTAATGAGATATTATTTCTTTTTGGAGAAAATTTTTGATGAAAAAAGTATTTATCGACGGTAGCGCGGGCACCACGGGACTGCGCATCCACGAGCGTCTCGCCTCCCGCGAGGACATTGAGCTCATCACTCTTCCCGAGGAGCTTCGCAAGGATGCAGAGGCGCGGGGACGAGCTATTTCCGAGTCGGACGTCACCTTCCTCTGTCTGCCCGACGATGCGGCTCGCGAGGCTGTGACATTATGCAAAAGTGACTCCACCGTTATTATAGACTGTTCGACCGCACACCGCACAAATCCCAATTGGGCATACGGTTTTCCCGAGCTTTCGCCCGATCACGAGGCGAAGATCAAAGCCTCGAAGCGCATCGCAAATCCCGGCTGCCACGCAAGCGGAGCGATAGCGATCCTTTACCCCCTCGTAGCGCACGGAATCCTTGATGCCGACTATCCTTTCGCCATCCACAGCCTGACCGGATATTCGGGCGGAGGAAAGAAGATGATCGCCGATTATGAGGCGGACGGACGCGACACCAAATTCGATTCTCCCTGTCAGTACGCGCTGACCGCCGCACATAAGCATCTTCCCGAGATCAAGTCGGTCTGCTCGCTTGATTTTGCCCCCGCATTCAATCCGATCGTTTCGGATTTTTATTCGGGAATGTGCGTATGCGTACCCGTTCAGATGCGCCTCGCGAAAAAGCAGCTCTCGGTCGCCGAAATGCACGCGCTTTACACCGAGCATTACAAAAACAGCCCCATCATCTCGGTCGCTCCCCTATGTGAAAAGGGCACGCCCGACGGGCTGATCTTCTCGAATTCGCTCTCGGGCAAGGATTCGATGCAGATCATCGTTTCGGGTAATGAATATACGATGAATATTTATGCATTATTCTGCAACCTCGGCAAGGGTGCATCGGGCGCCGCGATCGAGAATATGAACATAGCAATCGGGGCCTGCCCCGTGAAAGGACTTGTATTATGATAAAGTATATCGAAGGCGGCGTTTGCGCCGCTAAAGGATTTAAGGCTGCCGGCGTTCATTGCGGCATCCGCAAGAATAAGACCAAAAAGGATCTCTCCCTGATCGTCAGCGATACTAAGGCATCCGCGGCGGCGGTTTACACCACCAACCTCGTATGCGGTGCGCCCATCAAGGTCACCCGCGCAAATCTTGCGGACGGATGCGCAAGAGCTATGATCTGCAACAGCGGCAACGCAAATACCTGCAACGCCGACGGTATTCAGATCGCCGAGGCAATGTGCGATCTCGTTTATAAGGCGACCGGCATCCCCGCAAAGGACGTTATCGTTGCATCGACCGGCGTTATCGGTCAGAAGCTTGATATTACCCCCATCTCAAACGGAATGGATCAGCTCGTTTCGGAGCTTTCCTACGAGGGCTCGGACGATGCGGCTTGGGGCATTATGACCACCGACACCAAGCTCAAGAGCGTTGCGGTAGAGTTTGAGCTCGGCGGCAAGACCTGCCATATCGGCGGTATCGCAAAGGGCTCGGGTATGATCCACCCCAATATGGCAACGATGCTCGTTTTCGTCACCTCCGACGTTGCTATCACCCCCGCGGCACTCGACGCCGCACTCAAGGAGGACGTCAAGAACTCCTTCAATATGATCTCGGTCGACGGCGACACCTCGACCAATGATATGCTCTCCGTAATGGCTAACGGTATGGCGGGCAACGATATGATCGACGAAAATTCCGCAGATTTCGCCCTCTTCAAGGAAGCACTCTTCGCAGTTACCTCCAAGCTCTGCCGTGCTATCGCGGCTGACGGCGAGGGCGCGACCAAGCTACTCGAGTGCAACGTAAGCGGCGCGGACACCAAGGACACCGCGCGCGTAGTTGCAAAGTCCGTCATCTGCTCAAGCCTTTTCAAGGCGGCAATGTTCGGCGCGGACGCAAACTGGGGCAGAGTCCTCTGCGCCATCGGCTACTCGGGAGCGAAGGTGGACGTTAACACTATCGGCGTTTGTTTCGCATCGAAGGCGGGCGAGATCGAGGTCTGCCGCGGCGGCGCAGGCGTTGATTTCTCGGAAGAGGTGGCAAAGGAGATCCTTCTTTGTGACGAAATTCAGGTCAATATCACCCTCGGCATGGGAGAGGAATCCGCATCCGCGTGGGGCTGTGACCTGACATACGATTACGTCAAGATCAACGGAGATTACAGAACATGATAAATATTTCAAACGCAGACCGCGCAAAAGTGCTGGTCGAGGCACTTCCATATATTAAAAAATACACCGACAAAATAATCGTCATCAAATACGGCGGCTCGTCGATGATCGACGAAAGCCTCAAAGAGGACGTTATGCGCGACGTTGCACTGCTTAACCGCATCGGAGTCAAGGTAGTTCTCGTCCACGGCGGCGGCCCCGCGCTGACCGAAACGCTCAAGAGAATGAATATCGAGAGCAAATTCGAAAACGGACTCCGCGTGACCGATGCAGAGACCGCAAAGGTCGCAACGATGGTCCTCGCGGGAAAGGTCAATAAGGGTCTGGTCGGACTGATTGGCTCGGTCGGCGGACTTGCTGTGGGACTTTCGGGAATTGACGCGAATATGATCCACGTCAAGGAGCTTGATCCCGCACTCGGATACGTCGGCGAGATCACCAAGGTCAATACTGGACTTATTACCGACGTGCTGAATAAGGGCTATATTCCCGTAATTTCGAGCGTTGCGTGCGATAAGACGGGCGAGATCTACAATATCAACGCCGACACAATGGCGGGCGAGATTGCGGCGGCACTCGGCGCGGAGGCATTCATCTCGCTGACCGACACCCCCGGCATACTTGCGAATAAGGACGACCCTTCCACTCTCATCTCGCAGATACACCTTGACGATATAGATAAGATGATCACGGACGGAACGATCTCGGGCGGAATGATCCCGAAGGTAAACGGATGCGCGGATCTTGTCCGAGGCGGCGTAAAGCGCGTCTTCATCATCGACGGACGAGTTCCGCACTCTATTTTGATTGAGATCTTGACAGATGAAGGTCTTGGCACAATGGTGCTGGAATAAGTTGCTAGTTGCTAGTTACTAGTTACTAGTTGAAGGTAACTTTTCTCGCGTTGCTCGAAAAGTATTTTTAATAAATAATGGTTATATAATGGAAGCAAAAGGATATGAACAGCTTAACGTTTGGCAAAAAGCCATGGATCTTACTGTGGAGATATATAGCCTCACCAAACACTTTCCCAGAGAAGAATTATACGGCATCACAAATCAAATGCGTCGAGCTGCAGTTTCTATCCCTTCCAATATTGCCGAAGGACATTCCAGGAACAGTCAAAAAGAATTTCTCAAATTTTTATGTATAGCTAAAGGCTCAAATGCTGAATTGTTCACCCAACTATTGATTTGCGAGCGCATCGGCTATATTTCATCAAGCAATATTAAACCCATCAAACAGCTATCACAAGAGATTGCTCGTATGCTTACATCTTTAATTACTAGAATTGAAGCTTCAATTAATTGATTTTCTCGCCTTCGGGCGAGAAAATCTACCTTCAACTAGTAACTAGTAACTAGCAACTAGCAACTTTTTCATCAGGTGCAAAAATGAATACTTTCGAACTTGATAATAAATACGTCGCCAATACTTACCGCCGTTTCCCCGTCGAGATCGTTTCGGGTAAGGGTGCGGTCGCTTACGACGTAAACGGCAAAAAATACATTGACATGGGCTCGGGCATCGCGACCAACACCTTCGGTTATGCCGATGACGAGTGGGTTGCGGCTGTCACCGCACAGCTGAACGCTTATTCCCACACCTCCAACCTCTACTACACCTCCCCCTGCGCAAAGCTCGCCGAAATGCTTTGCAACCGCACGGGTATGTGCCGCGTTTTCTTCGGCAACTCGGGCGCAGAGGCGAACGAGGGCGCGATCAAGGCGGCGCGCAAGTACTCGTTCGACAAATACGGCGAAGGCAGACACAAGATCGTTACCCTCGTCAACTCCTTCCACGGAAGAACCATAACCACCCTCGCGGCTACGGGTCAGGACGTTTTCCACACCACCTTTATGCCCTTTACCGAGGGATTCTGCCACGTCCCCGCGAACGATCTCGATGCGATGCTCGCGGCTTTGACCGATGACGTCTGCGCCGTTATGCTCGAATTCGTTCAGGGCGAGGGCGGCGTCAATCCGCTTGATAAGGACTACGTCACCGCGATCGCGAAGGCTTGCGAGGAAAAGGATATCCTCCTCATCGCCGACGAGGTTCAGACCGGAAACGGCAGAACAGGTACACTCTACGCTTTCGAGCAGTTCGGCGTCAAGCCCGACATCATATCGACCGCAAAGGGACTCGGCGGCGGACTCCCGATCGGTGCCGTCATCCTCGGCGAAAAGGTCAAGGACACGCTCTCCGCGGGCACGCACGGCTCGACCTTCGGCGGAAATCCCGCTTGCGCGGCGGGCGCGCTCAACGTCATCAGCCGTCTTGACGAAAATTTCCTCACCGAGATTCGCGCTAAGAGCGAATATATATTCAAAAAACTTTCAGAAATGAAGGGCGTGCAGTCGGTCAGCGGTCTCGGACTCATGATCGGTATCAAAGCCGATAAGCCCACCCCCGAGATCATCGCGGCGGGCATCGAGCGCGGCGTTCTCTTCCTCTCCGCTAAAGACAAGGTTCGCCTCCTGCCTCCCCTCAATATCACTTACGAAGAGATCGACGAAGCACTCGCCGTTCTCGCGGACATTTTATCCGAATAAAACCTTAAACAGTTCGCTTATTGAAAAAATTCGTACTTTATGATATAATATTATAAACTAATGTTTGTAAAGGACGGATAATATTATGAAAAAGACCTTTTGGGCCATTTTGAGCACCGTTTTATGTATATTTATTGCTTGCTCTTGCTCGGATGACACGCAGTGCCGCCATGAGTTCGGAGAATGGGAGGTTTCGGACGCTCCCGTTTGCTCGGAAAACTACTTCCGTTGCCGTGTATGCACACTCTGCGGCAATATTGAAACCGAGCGTTCCCCCGCCGCACACCGCGAGGAAGTAATACCCGCGCGTCCCGCAACCTGCACGGAGGCGGGCGCAACCGAGGGCGCCTTCTGCACGGTCTGTGGAATTCATACGCTCGAGCAAGAGGCTCTGCCACCGATCGGACACGCGCTCACGGTCACGGAAGAGCTTTCTTCTACCTGCATTTCGGAGGGAATGAGCGCGGGGGCGGTCTGCTCAAATTGCGGCTACGTCGAAAAAGAGGCTCAGGTGATTGAGATCGCAAATACCCACAGCTTTGTGGACGGAATATGCACTCTGTGCGGCTCGCGCGAGGGGGCAGACCACGATCTTGCGTTTGAGCTTGCGAACGGTGCCTACACCGTTGTTGGCATCGGCTCTTGTACCGATACCGATATCGTTATTCCCGCAGTACACCTCGGAATTCCCGTCTCCGCGATCGGCACTGAGGCTTTCAAAGGCTGCGATACTATAAAGAGCGTTGTCATTCCCGCGTCGGTAAAGAATATCGGTCTTTGCGCCTTTTATCTCTGCAACTCTCTTGAAAATGCCGTAATCGGTGATGCCGATGAACCGGAAAAATTAACCGTGATCGGTGAAAGTGCCTTTAGCTCAACTCCTCTCACCTCTGTATATATCGGCAACGGCGTATCCGAAATCGGAATCACCGCTTTCAAAAGCACTCAAATATCATCTCTGACTCTCGGCAAAAACGTCAAAAGTATCGCCGACCGTGCTTTTGAGCATTGTATGCATTTGGAAACGGTCATATTTTCGCCCTCGCTTGAGGTAATCGGAGAAGCGGCATTTTACAATGCAGCGATCACCGAGGCGCTCTTTCCAAACAGCCTCAAAAAGATCGGCAGTCAGGCATTCTATAACTGCTCTCAGATGCGCTCACTGAGCTTCGGAAACTCAATTTCCGAGATCGGCGGTTCGGCGTTTATGAGTTGTCAATCTCTTACTGAGGTCATCATTCCCGATACGGTCGAAACTCTCGGGAGCGGAGCATTCGGAAGATGCACCGAGCTCGTTAAGGTTACCGTCGGAGCCACTGATATCGGAGCGGAAGCGTTCAAAATGGACGGCAACCTCACCGAGGTCATTATTACGGACAAAGTCAAGACGATCGGTGCAAGAGCTTTTGATAATTGCACCTCGCTCGTTGAAATAACACTCGGCAAAAACGTCTCGCGTGTCGCGGAATACACATTTTTCCATTGTCCCAATCTTAAAAAAGCCTACTTCCCCGCGACGCTCGCGGAGATCGGCAGATATATGTTCAGCCATTGCAATCAGCTATCCGAGATCGTATACGGCGGCACCACCTCCGAATGGGGAACGATCGTCAAGGGTAGGGATTGGCTGGAATACAATACCGTCAAAAGCATAATCTGCTCGGACGGAAAAACATCACCGTAACAAACCGAAAGGGAAAAATATAATGAAACACTTGCTCAAACTCTCCGATCTTACAACGGAAGAACTTTACTCCATCCTCGACCTTGCTGACGAGCTCAAAGCCGAGCGCAAGGCGGGCATCAAAAAGCCTTATCTTGCGGGCAAGACCCTCGGTATGATCTTCCGCAAGTCCTCCACCCGTACCCGCGTTTCCTTCGAGGTCGGCATCCACGAGCTCGGCGGTAAGGGTCTCTTCCTCTCCTCCAACGACCTTCAGATCGGCAGAGGCGAGGAGACCGCAGATACCATCCGCGTGCTCTCCCGCTACCTCGACGGCATTATGATCCGTACCTTCGACCAGAAGGAGGTCGAGGATATGGCAGAATTCGGCTCGATCCCGATCATAAACGGTCTTACCGACTACGCTCACCCCTGTCAGGTGCTCGCAGACCTGCAGACCATCCGCGAGCTCCGCGGCGATCTGCACGGCAAGAAGCTTTGCTTCATCGGTGACGGCAACAATATGGCAAACTCCCTCATCGTCGGCTGTATCCTCGCCGGAATGAGCGTTGCGATCGCTTGTCCCGCGGCTTATAAGCCCGATGCTGAAATTATGAAGTGGGCAGAAGCTACCGGACGTTTCCTCTGCACCGAGTCGATCGAGGAAGCCGCAAAGGACGCAGATGCACTCTACACCGACGTCTGGGCGTCGATGGGTCAGGAGGGCGAAGCCGCTATCCGCCGCGAGGCATTCAAGGGATACCAGATCAACTCCACCGTTATGACCTATGCTAAACCCGACGCGCTCGTGCTCCACTGTCTCCCCGCACACCGCGAGGAGGAGATCACAAGCGAGGTCTTCGAGGCTCACGCCGCCGAGATCTTTGAGGAAGCAGAGAACCGTCTGCACGCGCAGAAGGCTGTTATGGTCAAGCTGATGTCTTAATAACGCATAAAAATGGGTTATATATTCCTATCAATCGCGCTGCTTACGAACAATATCAAGGGCTATTGCGGAAAGCAGATGAGCCGTTATTCGGCAAAGCTGAATGACACGCTCCTCATCTGCTTCTTCCGAATGCTTATGTGCATCGGCACCTCGGCAATCATTCTTGCCGTCACGGGCGGATTTTTCGGTCTTGAGATCACCCCGAAGCTGATCGGTTACGCCGCTTTTTCGGGCATTTCGACCGCAATTCTCGTTGCCGCGTGGCTTTTCGCCGCAAATTCAAGCGGTTATATGATGCTCGAGGTCTTTCAGATGCTCGGAGTCGGCGTGACTATCCTTATGAGCTTCGTCATTTATAAGGAAGAAATAACCGTCCGCGACGTCATCGGATTTTGCGTACTTGTTTTCGCCGCGTACCTGATGCACGCGGGAACGAAGATCAAGCCGACGCTGAAGACGCTCGCCGTGGTCATCCTCTGCGGACTTGCGAACGGAATGACCGACTTTTCGCAGAAAGCCTTCATTTATTCGGGACTCGACACCACTACGGCGCAGTTCCAGCTTTGCTCCTACGTATTCGCCGCGGTAACGCTCATCGTCCTCTACACCGCAATGACCGCGGGCAAAAAGACCGAGGAAAAGAACGGCGCGACGGTGATTCTGAAAAAGACATGGTATTTCGTGCTGATAATGGCGGTTTGTCTCTATGCAAACTCCTATTTCAAGACAGAAGCCGCAAACTACCTCTCCGCCGCCAAGCTCTACACCCTCAGTCAGGGCGGAACGATGGCGATCGGAACACTGATGTCGGCGTTTCTATTCAAGGAAAAGCTGACACTCAAGTCGGGGATCAGCATCGCGATTACGTTCTTGGGACTTTTGATAATCAATCTTTAAATGAAAAAATCCGCCGAAATCGGCGGATTTTTTCTTCTTATTCATTATTAACTATTATCTCAATAAAGCCTTCCGCGGCGCATACCGATTGCCTCGAAGAAAACGGCGACAAGGACGAATACTACCGAAAGCACGCCCGTTAAGGATCCGCTTTCGCCCACTCTGTTTGCGATAAGACAAAGAAGTGCAACGCCGATGCAGAAAAACATCAGCACGCGGCGGGTGTTGAGAATTCCGGTTACCGTGAGGATATAAACGATGGCGAAGATAGCGTAAAGGATGGTTACCGTCACCGCCTGCCAGAGTTCAAGACCGACGGCGCGGAAAATTATATAAAGTGAGCCGCCGACGATGGGGAAAACCGTCGGGATAAGGCTCTTTTTTCTTGTAATGAGCATTGCGCCGAAGACGACGCAACAAAGCGCAGGCACTAAAAGCTCGATGAAAAGGTCAAAAAGCAAGAATTCTCCGCTGTATGAGAGAACGAAACCGACCGTCCTGACAGCCGCTGCGGCAAAGAAAAGGAGCGCCGCCGCGATGGCAAATGGAGAGTCGGGAGAGAGTGTACGTCTGTTATATGACATTTTTTTCTCCCGTGTGTACTAAATTTATAGTAAAGGCGAAAAACCGAATATTTGGTGTTTTTTCGTCGAATTATCTACTATATATTGTACTATGTAGTTTGCCGTTTGTCAAGTGTTTTATGCAAATTTGTTTGATGAATTTCTAATATTTTTATATGTCGAGCGACTTACTTTTTATAAACCCTTGAGATCGCGCCGACGAGCTCCGAAACGGGCTTGGTCGAATCAATACGGAGGACGGGACAGGTGCATTTCGGCAACCAATTTTCAATCTTTTCGGGCGTTCTTTTTGCGGCAAAGGCGAAGAAATTCTCCTCGCTTTCGTAAAGATCGCCGCCCGGAAGGACACGTTCGCCAAAGCGATCAATGCTTCTTTTTCTTATACGGTCAAGTCGCATCTCTTTTGGTGCTTCAAGATAAACTATGAGGCAATAATATTTTTCAATTGATGCGAAATCCGCGCAAACAGAGGAAAGCACGAAATTTCCGTTCTTTTCAATATCTTCAAGCATCAACTGCTCGACCTCGTCGCGGCTTCGCGCTTCATTAAATGCTCCCTCCGCGGGAAAGTAATAATCCTCAACGTCAATGCGGAAATAACCGAGCGCATCCGTAAGCGCACGCCCGAGAGTGGTTTTTCCGCTGCCGTTGAGCCCGACAATGGCGATTCCGTGTGGCATTTTTTACTCCTTTTTATTTTATTATAACATATTTCAAAGTTTTTGTCCATATCACACGACCAAAATGCTTAACTTTTACCAATCTATATAGTATAATAATGAAGTAATATTTCTGCCCGTGGAACAGCCGGATAGCGCATCAGACTCCGACTCTGAAGGTCTATGGTTCGAGCATCGAACGGTGGGACACGAAAAAAGCACCGAAGCTTTGCTTCGGTGCAGCGCCCGAACTAAGTTTGGGTGCAAGGTATTTTCTCCGGGACTCTGAACCCCCAGCTCGCGCGTTATTGGGTTTGATAATTTTGTGCTGCGGTAGCGCGAGCAGTGATGTGTTTTCGCAAGCGAAAACACATCGGGGTTCGAGTTATCGAACGGTGTGGCACGAAAAAAGCACCGAAGCTTTGCTTCGGTGCTTTTTTCGTGGCGCGCCGTGAGGGACTCGAACCCCCGGCCTTTTGGTTCGTAGCCAAACACTCTATCCGGCTGAGCTAACGGCGCATTTCGTTATATCTCGTATAACGCTTAAATATTATAGCACAAATCGATCGGTTTGTCAAGCCTTTTTTCAAAATATTTTTATAAAAATGAAAATTTCCGCCCCGAGGGGCGGAAATTCACCTTTATTTTGCCGAAGCGAGCGGCTCTGACGGTTTTCCGAAGGAAAATGGAGGCATAAGCCGAGAAGTCAGAGTCGACATTTGCCGAAGGCAAATACATTATCACTCCGCCTGAAAGGCGGATTATAACTCTCGCGAAGCGAGATCATAACTTACTTCAGCTCAGAGCTATTATTAAGAATAAGAGTGCTGTAAAGGAAGAGCACGTCCGCATTCTCAAAGTTAACGCCCATCAGAAGGATCTGCGGGATCTGATAACGGATATCGATGACGGTGATCTTCGCATAATCCTCAACCATAAGGGGAAGGATGCTTCTGCCGTAGGAATCACGGAAGATGACGAGTTCACGGTCTGTCTTTGCGTTCGGGTTCTCGATAGTTACCTTCGAAAGCTCGCCCGAGAGGAACATATCGTATGCGTCCTTGCCGTGCGCCTTTTCCATATCGTAGAGGCTGATCTCCTTGCCACCGTTCTCCCAGTCGGTCACCTTGACGTTTTCAAGGTTGCCGTTTGTGAGGTAGTAGATGGTTTCGGGATCAAGGGGCTTCGGTGCGCGGCTTGCGTATACGCCGTAGAAGTCAACGTCAAGCTCCTTCTTTTCGAAGGTGCTGTTGAAATTACCGCCCATACCGTTGATAAGGGTCTCTGCAACGTCGATGATCTGCTCCTGACGCCAGTGTGTGTCACTTGCGTAGAAATCCTCAACGGAAAGCTTGCCGGTGATATCGATATACTGCATAAATTCAACGTTCGAGAGCATCTGCTTGATGAATTCCTGATAGTCCATCGAAAGGTAGCCGTTCGCCTCGGATAGGAAGTAGCCCTTGTCGGGAATGATCGACATATAGGGCTTGATTCCCTTATCTTTGAGGTATTTCTCGTAGATGAAGGTCAGCTTTTCAGCCGCGTGCTTGATCGAATCCTCATCGATCTGCTCCTGCATCTCGCCCGCAATACCGTCTACAACGTAAACGCCGTCCTTGTCGGACTTATTGAAAACGTAGGTGTTTACAAAGGACTTGAGATTACGGAAGAAATCGCGGAAGGGGAAGTTATCGGGGGTGTATTTATCGTCAAACTGCTTCATGAAGCTGTCGCCGTATTCAAGACCGTCCTTCATAATGCTCTCCATATTGAGAGTGGGGAAGGCTGCGGCGGGACGGCGCTCGCTGTCGAGAAATTCGGGCTTCGGAAGAATGAGGCAAAGCAGAGCAAATCCGAAGACGGCAACACAGAAAACAATGACGTTGACTATATTTTTGATCTTAGTATTCATTTATCTTTACCTCCTTAGAATCTGAAGTAGAGGAAGGGGTTCGAGGACGAGTCAACGAGGAAGGCGGTCACAACGAAGAAGAGGACCACGATCATAACGGGCTCGAGCACGTTTGCGATCTTAGAGAGCTTCTTCGACTCGGAGAACTTGATCGCGAGGGTCTTTACTACGGGAGTTGCACCCACCATCGCCATAATGAGGAGTACCGCGAAGCTCTTAAGGTAGTAGAGTGTTTCAGCGTTCGCAAATGAAATTCCGCCCGCGCCGAACATACCGCCGATGTAGGAGAATGCCTCGGGGAGAGTGGGGATCTGGAAGACCACAAAGCTGAGAAGTGCCGCGAGAAGGATATAGAATCTCGAGAGCACTACGCTCTTGTTAAGTGCCTTAAGCAGCCAGAACTTCTCGATAAGAAGGAGAACTCCGAAGAATACGCCCCAAAGGATGAAGTTCCAGGATGCGCCGTGCCAGAAGCCGGTGAAGAGCCAAACGGCAAAGATGTTGATGATGTGTCTGCCCTTGGATACGCGGTTTCCGCCGAGGGGGATATAGAGATAGTCGCGGAACCAGGAGCCGAGGGACATATGCCAGCGTCTCCAGAACTCGGTCGCGCTCTTGGAAATGAAGGGATAGTTGAAGTTTTCGAGGAAGTGGAAGCCGAATACCTTACCGAGACCGATAGCCATATCGGAATAACCGGAGAAGTCGAAGTAGATATAGAGGGCTACTGAGATAGCGTAGATCCAGTACATAAGAACAGTCTTTTCCTCAGCTGCGTACATGATCTCGCTGAGGTCGTACATCGAGTTTGCGATGAGTACCTTTTTTGCAAGACCGATAACGAAGCGGCGCGCGCCCTCGCTGAACATTGTGAAGCTGTGAGTTCTGTTTTCAAGCTCAAGGGCAACGTCGTGGTAACGGACGATGGGGCCCGCGATGAGCTGGGGGAACATTGCAACGTAAGCGGCAAGGTTGATGGGGTTCTTCTGTGCACGCTCGCCTCTGTATACGTCAACGACGTAGGAGATGATCTGGAAGGTGTAGAAGGAGATACCGATCGGAAGAACGATCTTAAGAAGCGGGATCGAGGTTCCGAGGACCTTGTTGAAGTTATCTATAAAGAAGTCCATATACTTGAAGTAGAGCATAAAGGAAATTATGCAGGCTACGGCAAGTCCGACGAACAGTTTGGCAATTTTACGCTCACGGAACTTCTCGATAAGAAGTCCGAAGATATATCCGAGGATGATCGCAATGATCATCAGTCCCGCGTACTTTACTCCGCCCCAGGCGTAGAAGAAAAGAGAGAACGCAAGCAGGACGGTATTTTTAAACTTAAAGGGTACGATATAGTAAAGCAGGATTATCGCGGGAAGGAAGTAAAATAAGAATGAAATACTTGAAAAAAGCATTAATTTTGCTCCTTTGGGCGAATTTTTGTCTTTTTAAAGGAGATATTGCCCAAATGGGCAGATATCCCCTTATAAAAGTAAGTATTAATTATCTTGCGAAGTTGTGCTCAACAACGATCTCTACGCCCTCAACGGAGGTTGCAAAGCTCTGAGCAACGGGATCAACGATACCGCCGAACTCAACTACGCCCCAAACAGCGATGATGCAGTTGCCGGGAGCCTTAGCGATAACGAGCTTCTCGGGTGCGCCGCAGATCCACTGACGAGCAAGGATGTTGTCCTTGAGGGTGGAGATGAAAGCGTCAGCGTCAACGCCGTCGTTAAGCTGAACGGTGAAGCAGTTGAAGGTGTTAGCGTTCATCATGTTGAACATGGAAGCAGCGGAAGCGATCTTGTCAGCCTCTGCAGCGGGAATACCGAGGTTCTGGTTGTAGTCCTCGTTGTCAAGAGCAACGAATGCTGCGGGACCCTCGGGATTGCAGGTTTCGAAGTTGTTGATGTTACCGCCGCAAACCCAAAGCTTGGTGTCGTCGGTTGCCTGTGCTGCGTTGTACTTCTCGAAGATGATCTGAAGAAGCTCTGCTGCGTTTGCGTAGGGAAGAACTACGGGAGCTTCAGTTACTTCTTCGGTGGTATCGGGAGCTACGGTAGTCTCGGGAGCCTCGGTGGTCTCGTCAGAGTTACCGGTGCAAGCAACAAAGCTCATGGTGAGCATAAGAAGTGCGAGAGTGAGTGCAATAAGTTTTTTCATTTTGTTTTTTCTCCTTTTTGTGTGAAAATTATTTTCTCTTTTTTATTTTTCTATATTAACGTACCAGATATGGGACTCGCCGTCCTGCGTAAGTACGATATTGTAACCTCTGTCGGTTTCGATAATGCATTTCTCGGCATCTCCGGGGAGGGTGACGATGAGGGAAACGCTGCCCGATGCGAGATATTCGGTGCCGTCGCAGAGCGTGTCGCCGTTCTCATCAAGAACGATCATGCTGCCCGACGTGAGTGTTATCTTTGTTTCCTTTTTAAATTCGAGCTCGAGTGGGATCTGAACGTCCGGAGCCTCGAGGGTCTCAACGATATGTGCCAGAGCGAGGGGCATATATTCGCTGACGGTTCTTGGTGAATCGGCAATGCTTTCGCCGTAGAGAAGGACGTCCTGTCCGCTGAGAGTAGCCGTGATGAGAACTACGACCGCGAGTATCATACAAGCGGCGATCGAGCCCCAACGGTAGGCATTTTTCATCAGACTGCGAGCGGTGATCTTTGATCCGCGCGAGCGTCTTTCATCTGCTTCGGCTATCAGCGCATCGTCGATGTGCGTCATAGCTTGCGCCAGAATTTCGTTTTTCATTGGTAGTGCCTTTTCTGTGTCAGATGTGTATTCCGTGTTCGGTGAGATAGGGTTTAAGTGAGTGGCGCATTCGGTGAAGTATCGACTTGACCTTTGACTCCGTCATGTCGAAGTATTCTGCGATATCCGAGATCGACTCGCTGTGGAAATATCGGCGGACGAAAACCTGCCTCATTTCCTTTGGTTGAGTATAAAGGAATTCGCTTATGATCCGTCCGAGCTCCTCGGGGTCATCCCCAAGCGTTCGCGGATCCTCGATACACTCGTCAAGCTCCTCGAGAGAGAGAGCGAACTCGCCTCCGCCTCGCCGCTCGGCATGATTTGCCTTGTGGCGGTTGATCGAAAAGTTTCTCGTGAGCTTACCAAGGAAAGCCGAGAGATTTTCGGGACGGTGCGGCGGTATCGAATTCCAAGCCGCAAGCAATGTGTCGTTTACACATTCCTCGCTGTCCTCGCGGTTGTGCAAAATATTCATTGCAATATTCATACAGTAGGTATTGTATTTAGCCGACGTCTGAGCGATCGCTTGCTCGTCGCGGGCGAAATACAGATCTACGATCTTATTGTCTTGCATATTTGCCTCCATTGCCCTACACCTATATACACAACAAAATTTTCGTTTGGTTGCACGGTTTCGGAAATTTTTTTGATTTTTTTCAAAAGTTTTTTTGAAACACGAAAAACCCGATTTTTTCGCGCCATTTTTTATTATACCATATTTTCCCGAGATATTTCAATAATAAAGTGTTACAAATGATTGTATTTGGCAAGAATGACGTAGTTTGATCATAATCAAGCCGATTCTATCACTTTTTGAGAAGCAAAATATATCGCGCCGCACAATTGCACATCAGTTAAATAACGCAAATAATTCAATTATGGTGGACTATTCCTTATTTTTATGCTATAATAAAACAAAAATCTCAAAAAAGCTTGTAAGATTTTCTCCCTTTTGGAGTCTTATGTGTGAAAGGAGGTGGGAGCGCAATGGAGTTTGATGATATTTACAAAACGTATTTCAAATCTGTCTACCTTTATATAATGCAGCTTTCGGGGAACGAGCATATTGCCGAGGAGATCACGAGCGAGACATTTTTCAAGGCGATCAATTCGGTCAAGGATTTTCGCGGCGACTGCGATATTCGCGTTTGGCTTTGTCAGATCGCGAAAAATACCTATTATTCATATTTGAAAAAGCACAAAAATGTAGTCAGCATCGACTCTCCTGACCTGCAGAATATTTCGGATCCCGACGGCAGCATCGATTTCGGCGACCAAGATGACGCGCGGAAAATACGAAAAATTATGCACAGCCTGCAAGATCCGTATAAAGAGGTCTTTATGTGGCGCGTTTTCGGTGAGCTGTCGTTCAAGGAGATCGGTGATATGTACGGAAAAACCGATAACTGGGCTTGCGTTACCTACCACCGGGCAGTAAAAATGATTCAAAAACGATTGGAGGAAAGAAAATGAAAAACGAATGCAACGTCGTCCGCGATATTTTGCCGCTTTACCTTGAAAATATGGTCAGCGAAGAAACCGCCGAGGCGATAAATGAGCACCTTGAGGGATGCCCCGAATGTGCCGCAGAGCTTGAAGGATTAAAAACGGGAAAAAAGGTCGAAAAAATCAGCCCCGAGGCGTCAGATTTTGAAGCCGAGGTGTTGAAATCAATAAAAAATATACGAAGAAAACTTCGAAAAAAGGTTCTTCGCGTCGGTTCCGTGATCGCGGCTGTTATCGCCTCCGTTTTGATTACGGTTAGCCTTTTGCTTCATTTTTTCCCTGTTTACCGAATCGCCGCGATCAGTCTTAACGATTATTACACCGAGGATCAGATGAAAATGGCTTTTTATATCGGCTCGGCATCCGATCGCGAGGAAGTAATATCCGTTCTCCTTTTGGCTAACCAAGCCTTTAATGACGTTCGCCACACGAGAGCCGAAAATGAGGAAGCATACGGCTTGCTTGCCCGCTACGCAACACCGACCGACAGCTACGAGGATGCGGCGTTCAATGAGCATTCACTCGATCTTTGGAGTGCTCACCTTGACGAAAACGAGGGTTGGATATGGGTCTACTATTCGTCCGAAACCTTTGATCACAACGGCAAAAGCATTTGCGGCAGCTGGCGCATTCCGTCGCTCTGGCAAGTAGAAAAAAACGAAAACGGCGAGTGGGTAGTTGTTGATATCCGAGAGCATCCTTGATGAAATAATTTTTTATTTAATTTTCGTACTGACTAAAATAATATTATAATCAATAAATTTTTCATTTAAAAAATCTTTATTGAAATGAGCTCAATGTTCGCACCCAACGATACAACGAGTTTAAATAATTATCGTGTATTGTAGTAATATGACCACCGAAAAATATAAAATGAGGCTGGCTCATTTAACATAAATAAAATATGAGCTAACCCGAAGTTGCGCGGGCTCCTTCCACCACTGCCGTGGTCCCCCTCCCTCCCGGAGGGAGGCTTAGGGGTTACTGCAAATTCCTTCGGAAATTCAGACGAATACCATTCTAACTTAATCCATAAAAAGCAAATAGGAATATTTTATTGAAAAAGTTTGCTGAAACTCTATTACGAGTGCAAATTGATTCAAATAAAATATTCCTTTTTGTTATGCAAAGTTATAAATGTGTTTAAAGAGCGACGCAGAAATGACGGAATTTGCACAAACCAAGCCTCCCTCCGGGAGGGAGGGGGACCGCGGAAGCGGTGGAAGGAGCCCGCGCAACTTCAGTTTAGTGCAAATTTCACCAAGTGAATATCAATGAAGAGCTATACACTTTCTTTTGGTAAAATTTTTCTTAATGAGCCAGCCCCATTTTATACTTTTCTTTCCGCATTCATCACGCCGCTATATTCGGAGAGAAAGTCCTCGGCGGTTTTGGTCATTCGGACCGATGCCTCGTTTTCGTTCTTGAAGCCGAAAATTATGGCGAGGTTGCCGAAATATTTATCGATTATCTGCACGCGGATGCGCAGAGTTTGCTCTTCGCACCAATCTGCGGAGATCGCGGAGGCGTAGAAATTGCCGGGCGCGTATTCGTTTGCGGTCAGATCCGAATATCCCTCCTCGGGAAAGGACATAAAGACGTTGTGACCGAAGCCGAAACGAAGGGATTTTGCTCCCGTTGCGTTTTCATAGTGAAAAATGCCCTCATTACCGTCAAATTCAAGGCGAAAATGCTTGATATTCATCGGATTATTATCGCAAATGAAGGTCGCGCCGTTGATCTTTTCGGCAAAAGGCGAGGATTTTGCACCCTTGAGGTAAAATAACTTCTTATTATTAATAGATTCCTCTAAAATCGCGTATTCTTCCGCGTTTTCGGGCAGAGGATCATCCAGATTATCGATTATGCAGAGGTAGAGCGCGGTGAAGATCTGCTCGTAACCGCGGCTGTTGCCCTGGTTATCCGAATTTATAACGAAAATAAAATCGTGCTTCGGATCGCAAAGTGCTATCTGATTGCCCATTCCGAGCATCGCAAAGCATCCCTCGGGCGCGCCCCAGATCAGATATCCGTAGCCGAATGAGCCGTGGTCGAGAAAGCCGTAATCGCTTGTGCATACCTTCATATCGGTCGCGGCACGGATGTATTCTTCATTCAAATACCGTTTTCCGTTCCACACGCCGCCGTTCAGCACGAACCGCGCGAAAAGATGCAAGTCGCGCGCGGTGCACATAACTCCCGAATCACCGAAGGAGTACCCTCCCGGTGCCTTTATGCAGTACGAGTCCTTTGAAAAACCGATATCGTCGAGCACCTTTTCTTGCAGATATTTTAGAAACGGCTTGCCCGTCAGCTTTTCCACAATGACGCCGAGCATATACGAGCCCGAGCTGTCGTAATCAAACAGCGTTCCCGATTTTTTCGTTGCGGGAGCGTGAAAATAGACCTCGCTTCTGTCCTCGGGGTGCTTTTTGAACCAATTGGTGCCCGTTTGATCTGTCTGCATCGAAAGAAGCTCGCGGATTTTGGTCTTATGGACTATCGCGCCGTCCTTATTAAGATGCTCGGGGAAAAATTTATCCATCGTGTCGTCAAGCGATAAAAGTCCGTCCTGAATACAAAATCCGACGGCGATAGAAACGAAGGTCTTTGAGACCGAGTACATTCTGTGCAGAAAATCCGCGCCGAAGGGCTCATAGTAGCATTCCGAGAATATTTTGCCGCCGCGCGACATTATGACGCTGTGGGTTGAGAGATTGCAGGCATCGAGAAAATCGTAGAATTTTTTAACGTGACGGCTGCTTATTCCCGCCGCCTCGGGTGTGCATTTTATCATGATTTGCCCCCATTATCTGCAAAGCTGTTTGAATAATCCTTCAATTTGCCGCTGTAAACGTGGTTTGCGTCGGGCAGAGTGAGGAATTGCATAGGCTCGATGATATCGTTAAGCGCGCGTGCACTTCGGATGCCGTTTTTCACGAGCATTTCCTTGACGAATTCCGAGCAATAATAGGTGTTTGCGCGTCTGTAATGGATCTTTGCGCCCGCAAGGAAGAGTCCGAGATAATTATAATGATACCTCTTTTTATTTTTCTCCATCGCCTCAAGCATCTGCTTGAGATTGATATACTGCCCCTCCGAAACGCTGACCGAAAGCACCTCGACCTTCGTTCCCGAAAAACGCTTGAAGGTTCCGTAATGAGGCGATTCGACAACAAATCCGCCGTGAACGGGATTGTAGGGATTCGTTCTGCCAAACGAATACATCTTTGAAAGATCGGGCACAAGGCTGATCGATGCGTGATTATATTTTGCGCCGGTTATGAATTTTAAAACTCTTGAAAGTGCTGTTCCCGTTTGGCTGATAACTATATAAACCGTGTTTTTCATAGCTTCACCTTAATTTATAGTTTATATTTCAATTTTAATGCAGTTTACTTTTTCCCACCGAGCCGTGCAGGCGTCGATCGCGATGATGCCGTCGGCATAAAAGGGTGTAGTGATCGCATCCTTGCCGCGCTCGGAGCAAATTCCGTCGACGTGCGCGTGTCCCCAGGAGCAGTTCCAATGTCCGCAAACTACGGTCTTTCCCGCTTCACGAACGCCGTGCATACAGCACATTTCCATTCCGTTGCGCCAGCGAGCCTTGTGCCATTCGGTTTCGTCCGCTTCGCGCCAATCGGGGCGGTAGATGAAGTTTGCTATTCTATCCTCGATCTCTATATCAAGCGGGAGCCAGCCGTGACAGAAGATATATTTTTCGGTTTCATAATAATCGACCGTAGCGGGGAGCAGTATTTTGTAATAATCGCTTTCCTTAACTCTTGAAACAAGCTCCTCGGGGTAGAGAAGCGCCTCGTTCAAGCTCATACCGCTGATGGCAACGAGGGTGTGAAAGGTTCTGTTGTGATAATGATGCGACATTCCGCTCGCAATCATTCCGATACCGCCCGCGGCGATCTCCTGCAGGCAGTCATAAAAAAGCTCCTCGTGGTTGCCGTAGATATAAATGAGCCTGCCATCGTGGTGAAGTCCGAGCAGAAAATCGATCATTTCGTTCGGCTGACTGCCTCTGTCGAGCGCGTCGCCGACAACTATCAGATTATTTTCATCGGAATCAAAAAATCCCGCCTCGCTAAGTGCTTTTATTGTTTCGTCATAATAACCGTGAATATCCGATACGGCAAACAGTGCCATTTATATCACTCCCTTGCAAAATTATTTCCATTATAATAATAACACACAAATTCGATTATTTCAAGAGAAAAATTAAATTTTTGAATAAATTTATCTATCGAGGCAAAAATAGTAATGTAACTAACAAAAAGGAGCAAAAAATGAAATTCAATCCCTTAAGATCGAAAAAGATCAAAGTTCCAAAAACTTCAAGGATCAAGGTGGCGGGTGAGAAGATCCCCACCGAAAAAAATGAAAGCGCGGAGCGCGTCAACAGAACGGTCTATCTTACCGTTGCCGTACTTTTGATCGTTCTCGCTGTCGCGGTTGCAATGACCTCTGCGGCAAACAGAGCAAAAAAGGGACAGCCGGGTGACGTTACTGATGCAGAAACCATCCAAAAAACGCCAACCACACAATCGCCTGCGCCCGAAACTGCCTCTCCTAAGCCCGTTGAGACCGCACCTCCCGCAGAAACCGCCCGTCCCTCGGGCAACGATACCGACGTATCCGTCGCGGCAAAAATTCCCGTTTTTTCGCTCCCCGCAGAGGGTGAGCTCGGCAAGGAGCACGATCCGAGCGTTCAGGTTTTTTCAAACACTCTCGGTGAATGGCGAGTCCACCTCGGAATCGACATTATGACCAACGTCTCTGCACCAGTTTATGCGGCGGCGGGAGGCGAGATCAGTCAGATTTCGGATGATCCCCTTTGGGGCAAATGCGTGTGGATCGAGCATTCGGGCGACGCCGTCAGCATCTATCGCGGACTCTCGGATGACCTTGCCGAGGGAATCGAGGTCGGCGCGAAGGTTGACGAAGGGTGCCTCATCGGTGCAGTCGGCGAGGGCGGCATCCTCGAGCTTGCAGAAGAACCACACCTACACTTTGAAATGAAGGTAGGCGGTGCGGACGTTGACCCGATCGAATATTTCTCCAAATCCGCGCTTGAAGCCCTTGCCAAAACCGCAGAAACACTACCAATAGAATAATTAAAAGTGCTGACTTTCAAGGGTCAGCACTTTTTACCTTCATCGTAATTTTTGATTAATATTGAAAAAGGTATTGCAAATCAACCGAAAAAGTGCTAAAATATAATTATCTATGTATTCAATCTTCAAGGAGATATAAAATGAAAGCAATAATGTACGGTGCCGGCAATATCGGCAGAGGTTTTATCGGTAAGCGTTTTTCCCTTTCGGGCTGGGACGTGACATTCGTTGACATCAACGAGGCTGTAGTTGAACAGCTCAAAAAGGACGGCGGTTATCCCGTCTACGTTACCCGCGGCAACGAATACGTCAAGGAATGGGTCGGCAATTGCACCGGCTTCAACGGACGCGACGTTGACGGCGTCGTTAAGCTCATCGCAGAGTGCGACATTCTCGCAACCTCTCTCGGTGTCAACGTCCTTCCCTACGTTGCCGAAAATCTTGCAAAGGGTATCGCCGCGCGTTATGCCGCAGGCGCGAAGCCCCTCAATATTCTCATTTGCGAAAACCTTATCGGCTCCGAAAAGATCCTTCGCGGCTACGTCCGCCCCTATATTGCCGAGGATCTCGTTGAGTATTTCGAGGAGCAGATCGGCTTCGTTTCCTGCTGTGTAGGAATCACCGTTCCTCCCACACCCAAGAAATTCACCGACGAAAATCCCCTCGCGGTCTGCACCGACTATTATAACGAGCTTCCCGCAGACCTCGCCGCATTCCGTCCCGTCGGCGCACCCACGCCCGATATGAACGGTCTTGTTCCCTTTACTCCCTTTGATTTCTACATCGAGCGCAAGCTGATGCTTCATAATATGGGCCACGCGACTATGGCGTACCTCGGCTATCAGAAGGGTCTGAGCTACATCTACGAGGTCGGCAGAGACCCCGAGATCAAGTATATCCTCCTCCGCGCGCTTGACGAGTCCGCACGCGGTCTTGCAAAGCGTCACGGCGCAGATCTTGACGGACTTCTTTCCTTTATTGATAACCTTATTCCCCGCCTTGACAATCCTCTGCTTGAGGATACCCTCCTTCGCGTAGGTAAGGATACCAAGCGTAAGCTCAGCCCCTCCGACAGACTTGTCGGCGCGTTCAATTGCGTTAAGGAAAGCGGAAAGACCCCCGCATACCTCGCTGTCGGCATCGCTGCAGGACTTCTTTGGGACTGCGAAGGCGACGAAGCAGGCGCAGAGGTCAGCGCATGCGCAAAGACCGAGGGCGTAGCAGCAGCACTTGCAAAGTATTCGCAGATCACCGACGAGGCAGACGTAGCACTTATTAAGAGATTTTACGATATGCTCGCGGCGAAGGCAAGCTTTGCGGAGCTTATCGCGGCACTTAATGAGTACGCGGAGTAATAATTATTAGTTGCTAGTTACTAGTTGCTAGTTGCTAGTTGATAGTTGAAGGTTAAAATCCCGCCGGATCCGGCGGGATTTTTTCGATTTTATTAAAAAAACAGTAGCGGAAAGTTTTGATCAAACTTTTTTAAAAGTTTGCGGTTTCTTAAGGCGGAGCCTTAAGTCGACCGCCGCAGCGGTCGAAACACTCTCCGTGCTTCAAAGCGGCGCCGCCCTCGGCGCCGTTTTGGAAGGAGTAAATCCTCCCGCAAGCGGGAGGATTTCGCTCCTTCACCCCTGATGTACTATATTATATATCCCAACAAACCAAATATGCACAAACAAAATTATCACCGTAGGGGACGGCACGCTTGCGTAGCTCGACAGTCCCGGGCAGCACGAAAGTCAAAATTTGATTAGGTTAAGGAATAATAATTTCATTAAAAATCTGTAGGGGAGGGCGTCCTCGACCTCCCGCGACAGCACAAAATTATATATGTTTCTAAAATCAAGAATATTTAATGATATTTCCTTGATTAAGTTCAAAGCAAAAATTTCATTGGGCTCGGGAGGTCGAGGGCGCCCTCCCCTACAGATATAATTTTATAATTACGATTGAATATTATTAATTATATAATTTCGTGCTGTCCGGGACGTCGGGGTACCGTTCCATACAGTGATAATTTAATTAAGCAAATTTTGAGTACCTAAAATCAAAAACCAATTTTCAGGCATACATAAAATATTTACATTTTTATGATATAATTATCCCGTACCCCGAAACTTTTCATCCAAAATCCCGTCTATATATATATGAAAGGAGTTGGAATTATGAAAAAATTTTTGATACCGATCCTACTCGCGTTGTGCGCCGTTATGCTTGTCGGCTGCAAGCGACTCGAGCTTCCCGTTGCGGGCGCGGTCGAAATAACTGAATACGAAACTTCGGGGCAGGGCGAAATAAACAGAGTTACCGTCAGGGACTCAGAGCAGGTAAAGTATCTCTGCCAAAACCTCAATTCTCTGACTCTCAAAAAAATTCGCCGCGGCGGAATGACCGAGCTTAAATACCAACTCGTTATCTATAATAGCGCGGGAATGAAGGTGAAAACTTTAAATATAACCTTTGACGGGCATATTGATTACGGCGGAGAATTTTATTCCGTCAAAAAAGGCGAGCTTGATCTTGATTATATAAAATCCCTCCTGCTCGTCACGGCGCAGAATAAAAACGAAAAATATTCCTACGGCTCGCCCATAGTCAGCTCGGGGGGCAGCGGTATTCAGCCAATCGAAACTCTCTCATATACGAATGAATACACGATAGATGGCGAGAGCTTGATCTGCGCCGACGGAATGGGTTACTACGGCATTTTTTCCGATCCCGAAACAAAGCTTACGGAGCTTCCCGTACTCGTTGCCGACGGAAAAATCACTGTAACCTCGCCCGAACATTCAAAAATAGGCAGCGTGCGCGTGTTTGACACTAATTTTGAGCATTTTGAGGATCATTCGAACTTTGACAGCCTCCACCACCTCCCCGTGGGCGAATACGTGATCGTATTTTTTGAAAATACCGACAGCCGAAACACAAATCCCGACGGAAAAACATATTGGCTGACGCAGTATGAAAATATTTTCAGGCTGAGCGTTCCCGCAAGAAAGATCAGCGACGAGCAATATTCAATCCTTTTCAACGACACAAGCGCGCTGACAGATTTCGATATAAATGCGAAATACAGAGCGGGCGAGCGTGTTAAATTCACGCTTATGGCGGTAACAGAGCAATATTACCGCGTGTTCCTCGGAGAAGAGGAGCTGAGTCTGATCAAAAACGACGAAAATTATTATTACACCACCTTTGCTTTTATTATGCCCGAGGGCGGCGCGAAGATCAAAATTGAGGTCGTTTCGGTCGAAATTCCGTCAAAATAAGGAGAAAATCCAATGAAACCCTACATCCGCAAGGTACAGTACCACGAAACCGATAAAATGTCCGTCGCGCACCATTCGAATTATATAAAATGGATGGAGGAAGCGCGCGTGGACTTTCTCGATCAGATCGGCTACGGCTACGCAAAGCTCGAGGAGGACGGCATCATCTCGCCCGTTCTGACCGTCGAATGCGAATATAAAAAGCCCCTGCGCTTCGGCGACGAATTTGAAGTCCTGCCCGAAATCCTCGAATTCAAGGGAATCAGACTCGTTATCGGATATACTTTTTCGTCAAACGGAGAAGTAATCGCGACGGGTAAGACCTCGCATTGCTTCCTCACCCCCGAGGGCAGACCGATAGCACTCAAACGGCAATTTCCCGAGTTTGACGCGGTTTTGAAGTCCCTGATCGTTTCATAAATTATGAAAAAATACACCAAACGTGAATTTCTGATAATAATGGCGAAGCACGCGGGATGCGGCGTGGCTGTCGTTGTGATATTTTATCTTCTTTCAAAATTTTTCGGAAGCATTTGTCCGACTTACCGTTTTCTCGGGATCTGCTGTCCGTTTTGCGGAATGACGCGAGCGCATCTTGCCGCTATGAAGCTTGACTTTTCCACAGCGATGTATTACAATCCCGCGTTTTTTCTTGGCGTTCCCTGCATCTTTTTTATGGTGCACGAAAAGCTGTTTGCTCCGAGGTTCGATAAACACCGTAAGATCGCTGCAGGCGTTCTCCTCGGCATAATCTGCGCGGTATATATCGTCAGAGTTTGTCTTTACGGCTTTGACTTTTTCGATTAAAACGTTTCGCTTTTGCGGAACGTTTTTAATTTTTACGCTTTTCAACTTTTACCAAACTGTAATATTTTCGTTAATATAATATAATATAATTGAATATTGTAATTATATATGGTATAATATTATATATATTAAATTTAAATAAGACATTTTATATACGAAAGGATCCCAAAAAATATGGCATATCTTGACGGTCTCAATGCCGTTTGGGAAGACGTAAGGAACAGCTTTCTCGGAAGCATGCAGAGCTCTGCCGCAGAGTTTTGGTTTGGCAATATGAAATTGCTTTCATTCGAGGACGACGTTCTCACGTTCTCAGTTGACTCGGCATTCAAATACGATCTCATAAAGAAAAAATTCATCGGAAATATAGAGGACGGCTTTGAGGAGCGCCTCGGCTTCAGAATAAAGGTTGAAATAACCTGTGAGGAAAAATCCGATAAGGCAGTTGACACCTCTCCCGCAGGCACGGGATTTCACTACGAGGACGAGGATGAGCCCGAGGAGATCATAATCCCCGACCCGATCATTCCCTCAGCGGATGCAGACGATTACGAGGCTGAGCTTTTCCGCAAAACGAGTAAGGCAATCTCAAACGAAACTCCCGCAGAGCGCGAGGAGAGGATCAAGAGAGCTCTTGTTGACCGAATCAACAAGGAGATCAGCGACGAGGAGCGGGACAATACTCTTATAGGCTCCACACTTCCTCCCTGTAACTTTGAATACACCTTCGACAACTTCATAGTCGGAAGCTCAAATAAATTCGCTCACGCGGCTTGTACGGCGGTTGCGGCGAATCCGGCGATGAATTACAATCCCCTTTTCATTTACGGTCCCAGCGGACTCGGAAAGACGCACCTGCTTTACGCGATCACGAACGAGATCAAGCGCAAGAAGCCCGCGGCGAAGATCATATACATCAAGGGCGTTGATTTTACCAATCAGTTCATCGAGGCGCTTGCCGCGCAGATGACCAATGAATTCAGAAACAAATACCGCTCCTGCGACGTTCTGCTGATCGACGATATTCAGTTCATTGCGGGAAAGACCTCCACGCAGGAGGAATTCTTCCACACCTTCAATGCTCTCTATGAGGAACATAAACAGATCATACTGACCTCCGACCGTCCTCCGAAGGATATGAAGACGCTTGAGGACAGACTCAAGACGAGATTTGAGTGGGGACTTCTTGCGGATATTCAGCCGCCGGATCTTGAGCTCCGTGTAGCGATCATCAAGAAGAAGGCGGAGCAGGTTGGAATCACGATTCCCGAAAAGGTTCTGACATATCTTGCCGAGAACATCCGCTCGAACATAAGACAGATCGAGGGAGCGATGAAAAAGCTCGGAGCGATGTATTTCTTATCGGGGCAGGAGATCACCATCGAGGTTGCTCGCGCGTGCATGGCGGACCTTCTCGGTGCCGAGGAGCCCGTCAGCGTGACGGTCGACAAGATCTTTGCGACGGTATACAAGAAATACGGCATCAAGAAGGAGGATCTTATCGGAAAGAGCCGTTCAAGAGAGATCGCGCAGGCGAGACACGTAGCGATCTATCTGATCAGAAAGATCACGGAGATGTCGCTTCCGAATATTGGAAAGACGTTTAACCGAGATCATACGACGGTGATGTCATCTTACGATATTATCGAGGATAAGCTTAAGAAGGACGCGATGCTGACGCTTGATGTTAATGAGATGATTAAGGAGATTACGGGGGAGAGCGTGGAATAAGTTGCTAGTTACTAGTTATTAGTTATTAGTTGAAGGAGAATTTTCTCGCGTTGCTCGAAAATTTTCGATTTTATTAATAGCGGAAAGTTTTGATCGAACTTTTTCAAAAGTTCGCGGAGTTTGAGGCGGAGCCTCATTTCAATGCGAGACCTTCAGGTCTCGCCTCCCGCGCTTCAAAATCACGAAGCTCCGCTTCGGGATTTTGGACTTAATCAATACTTCCCGAATGTAGGGAAGTATTGATTAAGTCCCCCCTATGCAGCACAAAATTTTGCAAAAGAAGCGCAAAGGAGCGAAATCATCCCGCAAGCGGGATAATTTACTCCTTCAGAAATGCCGGCGGGGCGCCGTCATTTCTAAGCGCATGAGGGAGTTTCGCCCGCTGCGGCGGGCGACTTAAGGCTCCGCCTTAAGAATCTGCCACCTTTTGAAAAAGGTGGACGAAAACTTTCAACAAGTTATAGTGGAAATGTTGTTGAAAGAGTTTGGAAATACGAAAAATGTCGTTATGAGACTTTTTCGGGCGTAAAAATGCCGTGTGGAAAAGTGTACGACATTCCCGAAAATTTTCCACACCGAAAAAGTACCGAAAAATTACCAAAAACGCTCAAAAACCGCGCTATACGTCGATTTTCGGCGGTTTTCAGAGTTTTCCACAGTTTCAACAGGTTCTAATACTATTATTACTATATTATATTATATATATATTAGATATATTTGATTTGTTTTATTTTGTTTTTTAAAGCGCGCGAGCGTAATAGCGACAAGTCGCGCTGTGGAAATGTCGCTTGCGTTTTCCACAAAATTCAGATTTTTTAAAGGAGTCAATTCAAATGAAAATTATTTTTGACCGCCAGAAGCTTATAAACAGTATCGCTCCCCTGCTTTGCGCAGTTCCCAATAAGGGTCCCTTCCCCGAGGTTGAATGCATCCATATGAATGCAGAAAATCCCGCCGAGGTCGTCCTTACTACCTTCGACCTCGAAAAGGCTATGCGCGTTAGCTGCGAGGCTACCGTCCTCGAGACCGGTACCTACGCCATCAATGCCAATAAGCTCTTTATGATGCTCAAGGTTATGGAAGGCGACGAAGTCACCCTCACCGTTAACGCAAAGCTTGAGACTACTCTTCAGTCGGGCAGATCTACTCAGAAAATGTCCGCGCTCAAGCCCGAGGGCTTCCCCGCGATCCCCGCGATCAATAACCAGTCCCTCCGCTACGACATCTCCTGCGCGCTTCTTAAGAAGATGATCGCAAAGGTCAGCTTCGCAATGGGCGTCAACGATCAGAGATATATTCTTAACGGTGCTTATT
The DNA here is from genome assembly GCA_017387685.1 of Clostridia bacterium. Classification (GTDB taxonomy): domain Bacteria; phylum Bacillota; class Clostridia; order Oscillospirales; family CAG-272; genus CAG-390. The sequence goes on along the minus strand of JAFOEU010000055.1, from coordinate 13,887 downwards.
TCAGAGTTGAAAAGGACAGTCTCATGGTCGTTGCCTGCGACGGCTTCAAGATGGCTAAATGTATCACCAAGGCTGATATCGTAAACCGTTCCGCGGACGATACCCAGGTCAGATATTCCTATATCGTTCCCGCAAAGACCGTTCAGGAGCTCTACCGTATGCTCCCCGACGGCGAGGACGACAGAGTAATGATGCATATGAGCCGTAAATACCTCATTTGCTATTTCGAAAACAAGACATTTTATACCCGCCTGATCGAGGGTGAATATATCGATTACGACCGTATCATTCTCAAGAATCACAAGATATTCCTTGAGGTTGACCGCGACCGCCTGCTCGGTGCGCTTGAGCGTGCGGCTGTCGTTACCGAGGAAAAGATCGCGGGCAGCAACCGTACTCCCCTTCGCTTCTCCGCTGAGGGTGACGTGCTCAAGATCATGGCAAATTCCTCCGCAGGCTCGTCCTACGAGGAGATCGAGATCAATCACGAGGGCGACGATCTTCTTGTTTCGCTCAATAATAAATACCTCATCGACGCGATCCGCTCCTGCGAATGCGAGCGTCTGCGCATTGAGATGACAAGCGTATTCTCAAGTATCAATATCATTCCCCTCGACCTTGAGGAGGGCAGTGACGAGGTATTCTTCCTCCTTCCCATCAAGACCAAGCAGTAAAATCTCATAATAAATGAAAGTCACAAAAATTTGTGCCGAGGATTTTCGGAACATTGATCGCGCCGAGGTTTCGTTCTCGGACGGTATCAATCTCCTTTTCGGCGCAAACGCGCAAGGAAAGACGAATCTGCTCGAAGCGATCTGCTATTTTTCGCTCGGCAAGTCTTTCCGCGGCGCGAAGGACGCGGAATTTATCGCGTTTGATAAAAAAACGGCAAAGCTGTCCCTCGATTTTGAAGATAAAGTGCGCGAGCGCAACCTGACGATAGATTTTTCAAAGGATCACGCGCGTCATATCGAGCAAAACGGTATGAAGATCTCGCGAATGAGCGAGATAATCGGTCTTTTCCGCGCCGTTATCTTCTGCCCCGAGCATCTGAATATCATAAAAGAAGGACCCTCGATGCGGCGTTTTTATCTCGATGTCGCTATAAGCCAGCTCCGTCCGCTTTATTTGCGGTCGCTTCAAAGGTACAATCACATTCTGCAGCAGCGAAATAAGCTGATAAAGAATGCGGAAAAGGACCGCAAGAGCTTTGATGCGACCATCGAATTCTGGTCGGCACAGCTTGCGGCAGAGGCGGCGAATATCACCAAGCAACGTCTTCGATATATCGAGGCGGCAGAGCGCGAGCTAAAGGTCTGCTTTGATGAAATGACGGGCGGGCGTGAGACTCCGAGTCTTGAATACGATTTTTCGTTCAAGATCAAGCCCGAGGACGCAATTGATCCGAAAAAGGCGCAAGAAGTCTTTTTGGGGCAGCTTATGTCGTCCCACGACCGCGAGATTTACGCGGGAGCGACGCTTTGGGGAATCCACAAGGATGACCTGATAATCCGTCTTGACGGCAAAAACGCCCGAAATTTCGCCTCACAGGGGCAACAGCGGTCATTGGCACTCGGACTCAAGCTCTCCGAAGCGGCAATTTCGGCTTCAAATACGGGTGAAAGCCCCGTGCTTCTCCTTGACGACGTCTTTTCCGAGCTCGACGCCGAGCGGCGTTCGTATCTTTGCGAGCGAATGAAACGCGGACAAGTGATAATGACGGCTTGTTCGGATGTGGACTTGCAGAATGAGCACGTTAATGTTATTCGGGTGGAGAACGGAAGTTACTGCTCTTGACTGCCGTCAGGGCAGAGGTAAGAGGGCAGAGGGCAGAGGTTAGGTGAATTTCCTTCGCTGCGCTCGGAAATTTTCGATTTATATTTGTATTGACAGAATTCTGTCAGTTATAGTAAATAAAAAATAGTATAATTTATTAAAAATACTTTTCGGCTTGCCGAAAAGTTACCTTCAACTAGCAACTAGTAACTAGCAACTAGTAACTTTAAAAATAAAAGGCACCAAAATGTTCTTACACGTTGGCAATAATAAAAACATCCGCACAAAGGACATAATCGGCATTTTCGATATGGATAATGCCACGCTTTCGTCCGAAATAACGAAAAAATACCTTAAGGCGGCGCAAAAGCGCGGCGAGGTTGAGTCCGCGGGCGATGATATACCGAAATCCTTCATACTCTATGGCAGAGGTTTTGAAACCAAGGTGTGTTTCTCAACACTTTCGGCGGCATCGCTTTTAGGTAGGCTTGAATAAATTTTCGATTAAAAAGTATTATTTGATATAATTTACAACAGATTTGAAGGTTGACCCGGCTTCGCCGAGATCCTTCGACTCCGCTCTGCTGCGCTCAGGATGACAGCGTAGTGTAGTATGGCAGTAAAATTATATTTAGTATCTCGTAATGAAGCATTTCGCATTTACTGTTTAAAACAAATTTACGAGCCGCAAATTTTATTATAAATAAAAATTATATTACGCTGTCATCCTGAGCGCAGCGTAGCGGAGTCGAAGGATCTCGCAAAGCGGGCTGACTAATGAGTCTGAATTAAACGAAATCAATATAATTTATATAAAATTACTTTTCGGCTTGCCGAAAAGTTACCTTCAACTAGTAACTAGCAACTAGCGACTAGCAACTTAATTTGATTTTAATATCGGATAAATCCGAAAGGAAGATAAAAATGATCGACGAAAAAATCACAAAAGCAGAAGAAAAGGCTGAGGAAATCGTGATTCCGGAAGCCGAAGAAGAGGTCATCCCCGAGGCGGAGCTTATTGAGCTCGACCCCGAGGGAAGCGAGCTTTCCACAGTCGTTGATGCGGCTTATACGGAAGATCAGATCCAGGTCCTCGAGGGACTTGAGGCTGTCCGCAAGCGTCCCGGTATGTATATCGGTACCACCTCCTCGCGCGGTCTGCACCATCTTGTCAACGAGATCGTTGACAACTCCATCGACGAGGCTCTTGCAGGTCACTGCGACCTCATCGTAGTCACAATCAATCCCGACAACAGTATCACCGTTGAGGATAACGGCCGAGGCATTCCCGCGGGTATTCATCCCACTCAGGGCATTCCTACTCTCGAGGTCGTTTACACCATCCTTCACGCGGGCGGTAAATTCGGCGGCGACGGATATAAGATCGCGGGCGGTCTGCACGGTGTTGGTGCATCCGTTGTTAACGCGCTTTCCGAATGGCTCGAGGTTGAGGACGTTGTTGACGGTATCAAATATTCCGAAAGATTTGTTCACGGCGCGGTCGACCGTCCCTTCAAGTGCCACGGTCCCGTTGGCGAGGGCGAAAAACAGCACGGCGTAACCGTTACCTTCAAGCCCGACGGAACTATCTTTGAGACTACCATTTTCGACTACGAAATGCTCCTGACCCGTATGCGCGAGCAGGCGTTCCTTAACGCGGGCATCAGAATTATGCTGATCGACGCGCGCGGCGAAGAGAAAAAGGAGAGCGACCTCGTTTTCGAGGGCGGTATCCGTAACTTTGTTTCCTTCCTCAACGAGCAGAAGCATTCCGACCTCGTTCACGAGGAGGTCATCTATATGCGCGGCGAAAAGGGAACGAGCCAGGCAGAGGTTGCGCTTCAGTACAACACCTCCTACACCGAAACGATTCTCACGTTTGCTAACAATATGAACACCATCGAGGGCGGTACTCACGAAACCGGCTTCAAGGCGGCGCTGACGCGTGTTCTCAACGATTACGCGCGTAAAAACGGCATACTTAAGGATTCCGATAAGGCTCTTTCGGGCGAGGACGTCCGCGAGGGTATTTGCGCGATTATTTCGGTCAAGCTCCAGAACGCGCAGTTCGAGAGCCAGACCAAGGCAAAGCTCGGTAACTCCGAGATCCGCGCGCTCGTTGACTCGACTGTCACCGCGCGTCTGACCGAGTTCCTTGAGGAAAATCCCTCGGTTGCCCGTGCGATCCTCGATAAGGCTCTCGCGGCATCCCGTGCGCGCGAGGCGGCAAGAAAGGCGCGTGAGCTGACCCGTCGTAAGGGTCTTCTTGAAGGCTCCTCACTCCCCGGCAAGCTTGCAGACTGTCAGACGAAGGACGCATCCCTTGCAGAGATCTATCTCGTAGAGGGAGACTCCGCGGGCGGTTCCGCAAAGGGCGGACGCGACTCGAAATTTCAGGCGATACTGCCCCTCCGCGGTAAGATCCTCAACGTCGAAAAGAGCCGTCTTGACAAGGTTTATTCCTCGATTTCCGTAATTCCGATCGTTCAGGCGCTCGGTTGCGGTATCGGCGAGGACTTTGATATCACAAAGCTCCGTTACGGCAAGATCATTCTCATGGCCGATGCCGACGTCGACGGTTCGCATATCCGAATCCTGCTTCTTACATTCCTTTTCAGACACATGCCGAAGCTGATCGAGGACGGTCACGTCTACCTCGCACAGCCGCCTCTTTATAAGATATTCAAGCCCACGAAGAAGAACAGCTTTGTAAGATACGCATATTCCGACGAGGAGCGCGACGCGATCCTTGCCGAAATCGGCGATCTTTCGGGTATTGAGACAAGCAGATATAAAGGTCTTGGTGAAATGCCCGCAGAACAGCTTTGGGAGACCACAATGGACCCCGAAAGACGAGTTCTTCTCCGCGTAACGATGGAGGATGCTATGATCTGCGATCAGACCTTCTCCCTCCTTATGGGTGACAAGGTCGAGCCTCGCCGCGAATTTATCGAGCAGAACGCGAAATACGCGACGAACCTTGATATTTAACGTATGAGAAGAGAAAGAGATCTCAAAATCAAGGATTTTTCGGATATTCCCGAGCTTCCCGACGAGTGTTTTGATGCAAAGATTCGCAAAAAGCAGAAATTTGCCGTTCTGTCTCTCAATCCGGGAATCGACCGCGCACTTTATCTCCCCGCTCCGATGGCGGCGGGAACAATGAACCGCGCGGCGAGAAGCGTGACCACGCAGGGCTCAAAGGGCGCAAACGTGGCGATAATGCTCCACCGCCTTGGCTGTGACGTCGAATATTACACCTTTGGCGGCGGCGAGTTCGGAGATCTGGCAAATTCGTTCCTCACCCGCGAGGGTATCAGGGTACATTCGGTCGATACGGTCTGCGGTGTCAGAATGAACACCAAGGTGATCGATTCCGAGTGCGTCTGCACCGAGCTCAACGAGCGCGGAGGAGTATTTCTCTCAGGCGAGATCGTCGAGCTTACCGACCTTTTTATGGCGACTGATGCCGACGTTATATGCTTGTGCGGAAGTATTCCACAGGGTGTGGAAAAAGATGTGTATAAAGTCTTTACCGAGTTTGGAAAATCCACAGGAAAGACGGTGGTTCTCGACTGCGACGGAGAAGCTTTGGCACTCGGACTTACCGCAAACCCTGATATTATCAAGCCAAATGAGTATGAGCTCGAGAACCTTGGCTTATCCACAGGACTTTTTGAAAAGTTTTCCACAGACCCCGACGAGCGTCTGCGCGAGGTAACAGAAGCCTGTGTAAAGGTGGCAAAAAGATATAAAACCACCGTCATTTGCACACGCGGTGCGGACGGATCGGTACACGTTAATCCACAGGGTGACGTGATTTTCCGCGAGTCGATGAAGGTCCGATTGATCGGATTTTCGGGCGCGGGAGACACGTTCCTTTCGGGATATATTGCCGCGAGATTTGATAAAGGATTTACCGAGGAATACGCACTCATCTGCGCAACTGCGGCGGGCGCGATGAAGGTCGTGCTTGAGGGCACCGAGCTTCCCGAGGCGACCGATATCGACGAGGCGATCGACCGCATACTTCATCCGAAAAACGAAGAATATAAAGAGATACCGATAGAAGAAACATTATTGGAAGGTATAGAACCGTGGAACATAAAGAAGATTTGTCATTCAGAAACCAAAAAATAATCGACGTTGAGATGTCGGGCGAGGTAAAGAAGTCCTTCATCGAATATTCAATGTCGGTAATCACCTCGCGTGCGCTTCCCGACGTTCGCGACGGTATGAAGCCCGGTCAGAGACGTATTCTCTGGGCTATGTACGAGGATCACCTGACCTCCGACCGTGCTTTCTATAAGTCGGCAACTACCGTCGGTAACGTTCTTGGTCGTTACCATCCTCACGGTGATGCCGCAGTATACGGCACTATGGTAAGAATGGCGCAGGATTTCTCTCTGCGCTACCCCCTCGTTGAGGGCTCGGGTAACTTCGGTTCGGTCGACGGAGACCCCCCTGCGGCTTACCGTTACACCGAGGCAAGACTTGCAAAGATCTCGGACGAAATGATGCGCGATATCGAGAAGAACGTCGTCGTTATGGCGAAAAACTTCGATAACCGCCGCGATGAGCCGAGCGTTCTTCCCTCGCGTTTCCCGAACCTGCTTGTAAACGGCTCGATGGGTATTGCCGTCGGTATGGCGACCAATATTCCTCCCCACAACCTCGGTGAGGTAGTTGACGCAGTCATTTACCGTATGGACAACCCCGATTGCGACACTTTCTCGCTGATGGAGTTCATCAAGGGTCCCGACTTCCCCACATCCGCGATCATTTACGGTGTAAACGGAATTAAGGAAGCATATCTTACCGGTAAGGGTAAGATCATGGTCCGCGCGCGTGCAGAGGTCGAAGAGGATAAGCGCCGCATCATTATCACCGAGATCCCCTACGGCGTAAATAAGAGCCTGCTTTGCGAGTCGATCGCAAATCTCGTTAAGGATAAGCGTATCGAGGGCATTACCGACGTCCGCGATGAATCGGGTCGTGCGGGAATGCGCATCGTTGTCGAATACCGCCGCGATGCAAACGGCGAAATTATCTTAAAGCAGCTTTATAAGTACAGCCAGCTCGAGGATACCTGCGCGGTCAATATGCTCGCGCTCGTTGACGGTGTGCCGAAGATCCTTCCTCTTGTAAGCATTATCGACCACTATATCGCGCATCAGGAGAGCGTTGTTACAAGAAGAACTCAGTACGAGCTCGACCGCGCTCTTGCGCGCGCTCATATACTCGAGGGCTACACGGTAGCTATCGACAATATCGATGAGATCGTTGAGATTATGAAGACCTCCAAGTCGATCCCCGATTCGAAGGCAAGACTCTCGGAGAGATTCGGTCTTACCGACGTTCAGGCTCAGGCTATCGTCGAGATGACTCTCGGCAGACTTACCGGTCTCGAGCGTGATAAGATCATCGACGAGCTTGAAAAGCTCCGCAAGCTTATCGAAGAGCTCCGTGCGATCCTCGGCGACACCCTGAAGATGCGTCAGGTCATCAAGGACGAGCTTCTTGAAATCAAGCGCAGATATTCGGATCCCCGCCGCACCGAGATCGTTGAGGCGTCGGACGATATCCTGCTTGAGGACCTCATTGAAAAGCACGATTGCGTTATCACCATTTCCCATTCGGGATATATCAAGCGTCAGAATGCCGATACTTATTCCGCACAGCGCCGCGGCGGTAAGGGTATCATCGGTATGACCACCAAGGAAGAGGACTTCATTGAGAAGGTTATGGTTATGCATAGCCACTCGAACCTTATGATGTTCACATCGAACGGTAAGGTCTATATGCGCAAGGCGTATATGATCCCCGAGGCGGGCAGAACCGCAAAGGGTACGAATATCGTCAACATCCTCGAGCTCGAGCCGGGTGAAAAGATCACCACGGTCATCGAGGTATCCACATTCGACAATGCAGATGAGAGATATCTCACCATGGTAACGAAGAACGGTATCCTTAAGAGAACCAAGCTCTCCGAGTTTGAGTATCAGCGTAAGGGCGGTAAGATCGCGATCGGTCTTGACGAGGGCGACGAGCTTATCGGCGTGCTTCTCACCGACGGTCATAAGGATATCATCATCGCATCGGCTTCGGGTAACGCAGTTAAGTTCACCGAGGAAGGCGCGAGAACGATGGGACGTACCGCAAGAGGCGTTATCGGTATCAAGCTTCGCGGAGATGACCGAGTTGTCGGCGTAGTTGCGGCAGAGGAAGGCAAGCACTTCCTTACCATTACCGAGCTTGGATACGGTAAGAGAACCGAGTTTGACGATTTCCGACTGATGAAGAGCCGCGGCGGTATGGGCGTAATGTGCCATAACGTCACCGACAGAACCGGACGTGTCGCGGGAATTGCCGCAGTCGGCGCGGACGATGATATTATGATAATCACCGATAGCGGAACGATCATCCGAACCGCAGTTGATAGCATCCCCGTCTACGGCAGAAGCGCCGCGGGCGTAATCGTAATGCGAGTCAGCGACGGACAGACCTGCGCAGGATTCACAACAGTTCCCAAAGCTGAAGACGAAGAATCCCCCACCGAAGAAGAATAAAACATCCAGCTAAAAGTTTTTGAAGTTTCTTAAGGAACTTTTTTCAAAAAGTTCCTTAAGTCGCCGTCCGCAGACGGCGAAACACTCCCTCGCGCTTCAATCGGGCGGCGCCCCTGCCGACCGATTAGAATGAGTAAACCCTCCCGCCAAAGCGGGAGGGTTTCGCTCATTCACCCCTGATGAACTATATTATATAACCCAATCAAAACCAATATACACAAACAAAATTATCACCGCAGTGGACAGCTCGCAATATTTTTTTGGTAAAATATAATTAATTCCTCGTAATAAATTATATTTTGTCCGCGAAAGTGCGGAAATTTCCCATTTTTATCAAAAATGTTTTGAAAATCATTGACAAAGGCGAATTTTGGGTATATAATTAAAAAAAGACTTTGGAGTACGTTATGAAAGAAAAATCCTGCGGAACGGTGCTTTATACCGTCAAAGATAATGTAATATATTACGTTTTGGAGCGTGCGCGCGACGGAAGCTATTGCGGTTTTCCTAAAGGACACGTTGAGGCGGGCGAGAGTGAAGAGGAGACCGCTCTGCGCGAAACGTGGGAGGAAACCTCGATCCGCGCCGAGATCGTGGGAGATTTCCGCCGCGAGGTCAGCTACACCTTCGGTCATAACAGAAAAAAGACGGTAGTTTATTTTCTCGCGAGATTTTCGGATCAGACCCCTGCCCACAACCCCGGATTTGAGGTGCGCTGTCACCACCTCCTCCCCCTCAAGGAAGCCTGCGAGGCGCTGACCTTTGAGAATACAAAAGCGATCCTCCGCGAGGCTGAAGAGTATATAAGAAATAATAATCTGTAAGAAAAATTCCGAGCCACGGCTCGGAATTTTTTGATTTAAAATATATGCTTGTCGGTTATGCGGTACAGATTACGGTATTGGGAGATCCTTAAGTTCCCCCGATTCAAGGTCGATGATAACAAAACGCTTAATTCTTTTATCGTTCTCTGAATATGTTATCTCGCCTATGTATTTTCGGTTTGCGATATATCCGAAATATGATATGACGTTACTGTTTTTATACACTGTTTTTGTATTATTTTTGTTATATTCCAAGAAAATGATATTTCGCTCGGTGTGGGCAATACTCTCGGTATCTCCGAACTGATTCGCTTTCGGAAGTGTTGTCACTACTTCTTCTGTTTCAAGATAAATTCCTTCATAAGTTAAATAGAAGTCGGTTATCGGTATGTCGGAGATATATGAAGCCTCACCGTTTTGTGTGTCGAGACAGCAAAGGTAGCTTATAAGCGAGCCGAATTTATTAACCTCATAAGTCAGAATAGGAAAATACATTTTCCCGTCATAAAACTGAACGCGGGATGAAATGTTGTTGTATCTATCTTTATCGGTGCTCCATATTTCTCGTTTTTCGAGAGTTACGGTATCATAGGCGTAAACGGTACAATAACGGATGGGAGATTCGTTACTTCCCGCCACAACCGTTTTACTTGTGAATATCATACCGTCCGCGACCATTATAAGTCTTTCGTCGGGGGCGAGATTAATTATTAATTCTTCTTTCCCGCTGTCGACGGAAAGACGGTAGACGGTAAGTTCTTCAAGCGGGAGATTATCGCGCATATGGTAGATACAGCCGTCATAAACGAAAAACTCGCTGAAAACAGGTATATCGTATGTATTGATAATTTCTGTTTTTCCGGTTTTTATATCGTAATATGCAAAGCCTCTTGTGTTGCCGTAAAACGAGAAATAAAAGCGGTTTTTGTATATCCGCGAGGTGTACAACACGTTTTCAAGCACACATTCGCCGTCGCATTCGGTATCTGTGCAGAGCTTTGTCAGCATGTCAGTCGCAGTATCGAATCGCATCAAGATTTGGTCGTGACTAAAATAGATATTTTTACCGTATATCTGATACTGAGAATTTATAATTCCCAATGTCTTTTTCTCATGTCCATCCGAGTGGCGTCGGGATGTGAGATAAAGGCACCCCGCGATTAGCGCCGCGATGGCGAGGGTGGTGATTATTATTGTTATGATATCCTTTTTATTCATTCCGCGGCTCCTTTCGGGTGTATTCAGTTATAGTTTAGCATAAATTTCGCGGGATGTCAAGGAATATGGTTTAAATATTAGTATAAAGTGTAGGTACGGGTGGTTTATCGGAATTATATAATTAATAATATTCAATGGTAGTTATAAAATTATCACCGTAGGGACCGCCGAGGACGTCGGTCCCTACGTTGATAATTTTGTTTGTGCATATTGGTTTTGTGGGGTTAAATAATTTAGTACATCAGGGGTGAAGGAGCGAAAACCACCCTCAAGGGGTGGTTTTACTCCTTCCAAAACGGCGCCGGGGCGGCGCCTCTTTGAAGCACGGAGAGAGTTTCGACCGCTGCGGCGGTCGACTTAAGGCTCCGCCTTAAGAAACCGCAAACTTTTGAAAAAGTTTGATCAAAACTTTCTGTCGCTGTTGTCTTTAATAAAATAAACCTTAACTTTCTGCGAAGCAGAAAACATCACTCGCGCATCGCGCGAACAACACGCGTCACTCTCGTCACTTCTCCCGTATGTCTGTCGATAACACAGTAGGAAGTCGAAAAGGTTTCGCCATAGTAGTCCTGAACGCAGATAATGCTGTCGTTCATATAAAGTATATCGTATTCGAAAATGCCGTCAAAAGAGCAGGCTTTTTCTTTATTTCTGCCATTTAGATCAAAGGAATAAACTTCATTTGCGCTGAAACGCGGCATAATTCTGTCCCCGATCTGAATCGTTCCGAGTGCTTTCGGGATGTAGTAGATGCGGTCGTCCTCGATATAATAGCTGTTTATCGGCTCTTTGGTGATAAGAGTCGCTTTTTTGGTTTTCGGATTGAGTGAAATGAGATATGAGCTGGTCGTGGTCATATTAGCGTAATAATCGGGATCCTCGGGAACAAGTTCTTCTCGAGCCTCGGCAGAAGCCGTAAAATAGATCAGTCCGTTGTAATACGTGACGTTTGTATTTACGATATCGTATCCCTCGGAGCTCGGAATCCATAAGTTCTCGGTTACTCCCGTATCAATATTGCAGGCATAAATGCGGTTATACTCACAGAACACGGCAATACCGTCCGCAACGAAGCAGAGAGAATTGCTTGCCGTAAAATTCTCATATTCCGCAATGACCTCCCCGCGCCCGCCCGTCAGCGGAACACGGCAAAAGCTGTCGTTTGTATCCTTTGAAATTTCTAAACCTGTAACAGTCCAAGCAAAATAGTAGAGGTATCCCTGATGAACGTAAAAGCTTTTGTCCTTGTAATCACAGTAATCAAATCCGCTCTCAAAGATTATTTCGGATATCTTTCCCGTAATCAGATTCATACCGAAAAACCGCGTATTTTCCTGATAAGGATGATAAGCCGCAAAATAAAGCGTTAAGGCATCAATATTTCCGATGCCGATCTTTGCCGAAGGCTCAATACCGAACTCGGAAAGATCGAAACCAACGGTTGAAATAGTGACGTTTTGAGTGTCAATGACAGCATTATTATAGATATACACCTCATTTTGATGCGCAGGATAAAACCGTATCACCTCTCCGCCGCCCGCCCTGCGCGGCATAGTTGAAAGATAAACGCACCCCACGATCAGCGCGGCGACGGCGAGGGTGGTGATTATTATTGAAATTACGTCTTTTTTCTTCATTTTATTCTGGTATATCAATGAAATCTATCTCTTTTGTAGAAAGGTCTATTTCTACATAATCGAAATAATCAAAACTTTGGTTTGAATGGTTGAATAATCCGAGTTGACAGAAAACCTTACCGTTCAGGATTTTATAATTATTAGAATAATAAGTATCCTTGTTCGTATACACTTCGCATATATTCTGACCGTCAAGGTCACAGGAAAACAGCGTTTCGTGAGTGTAAGATATTTCATCGCTTGGGGTATTATATGGTTTTTTTCCATTAACCGATCTGACAGCCATAGGGGAATAATATATTGCGTTTTCGGTCAGGCAATACGTACTGATCGGAATATCAAGAACGCGCCGGAATTCCCCCGTGTTTATGTCAAGGTATAAAAGGTAATGGTCGGGGATCAACGCAGAAAACGCAAAAAAGTTTTCGGGATCGGTTGTGACGGTATATTCGTCGGTTGGAGCAAGAAAATACAGCTTATTACCAATGTTCGAAAAAAAGAAAAATCCATCATATCCATTATTTTTGGCATTCCAGAGCAGGCTTTTTTTCATATTTACGATATTATATGAAAATAGATTATCATACTCTTGACGTGTTATGATCTTTCCGTCGATGACAGCCACCAAAAATTCATCCCTTGATCTGCTTTCGTAAAGGATCTGTTCGTCCCCGCTTTCAATATTGAAACGGCTGATTCTGAGAACCTCATATCCTTCCTCGTTATCGGCGCAGTAGACACAGTAGACGTAACCATCGTAAATGACGACCTCGCCTCTCAAGTTGCATTTTACACTGTTGATCAATCGATTTTCACCGTTGAGGAGATTATAGTATGCAAAGTTCATAACTCTGGCGTAATCGCTGTAATAATGGTAAAATAATTTTCCTTTATATACTTGATCTACCGAATAGTTATAGTAATAATTCACATAACTTTCGATTATTTCTGATTCCACAAGTATCTTGAGCTGTCGGTTTTCGGTATCGTATTTGTATATTTTACCATTTTCGGAGAAAAAAATACTGTTGCTAAAATTAGGATAGCAGTAGCAATCGGCTTTGTTTTGAGTTTCCCGAGGCATCCTGTTCCGATTTGTAAGAAAGATGCACCCCGCGATCAGCGCGGCGATGACGAGTGTGGTAATTATTATTGTTATGATATCCTTTTTATTCATTCCGCGGCTCCTTTCGGGTGTATTCAGTTATAGTTTAGCATAAATTGCGCGTGATGTCAAGGAATATGGTTTAAATATTAGTATAAAGTGTAGGTACGGGTGGTTTATCGGAATTATATATATGATTATTATTGCGAGCCGTAGGGGACGGCACGCTTGCGTATCCAGACAGTCCCGCGACAGCACTAAAATATATAATTAATAATATTCAATGGTAGTTATAAAATTATAACCGTAGGGACCGACGTCCTCGGCGGTCCGAGCCCAATGAAATTATTGCTTTGCATTTAATCAAGAAAATAGCATTATGTGTTCTTGATTTTAAACACATAAATAATTTAGTGCTGTTACGGACCGCCGAGGACGTCGGTCCCTACGGTGATAATTTTGTTTGTGCATATTGGTTTTGTTGGGTTGGATAATATAATTCATCAGGGGTGAATGAGCGAAACCCTCCCGCTTTAGCGGGAGGGTTTACTCATTCCGGAATGCCGGCGGGGCGCCGTCATTCCGAAGCGCAAGGGGGTGTTTCGACCGCTGCGGCGGTCGACAAGGGCTCCGCGCCCTTGACGGCGCCACCTTTTGAAAAAGGTGGACGAAAACTTTCTCGCTGCTGTTATCCTTAATAAAATTGAAAATTTTCGAGCGCAGCGAGAAAATTAACCTTACCTCTGCCCTCTGCCCTC